>CAZHFZ010000157.1:0-1517 GCA_964531455.1 uncultured Bordetella sp. | reverse complement strand
CTGAAGTTCGGCGAGATCTCTTCGCATATCGCTGAACGCAAATGCGAGATGATCACTGCGAGCGGTGCGGATGCCGTCGTACTCGGCGATCTCGGCTGCATGCTCAATATTGAAGGACGGCTACGGCGGCGCGGCGATCAGAAAACCCGGGTGCTGCATGTGGCCGAAGTGTTGGCGGGCGAGGCCTAGGCAGCGTCAGCCTGTTTTACGGGTGATTTTCCGCATTTGATCTGTATTAAAAGTAAAGTGCCTGCGGAACGAAACCATCGACTAAGCCCTCTGGGTTTAATTGTTTTTTTCAGGGCCATTTCGATTGCCCCCATTCGATGCTTCCAATGAGTAATTAATCAAGAATTTTTGCGCCGACGTCGTAATTGTCAGGAAGAAGCTTCGTTTGTCGATGCGCGAGATGCCGGGATGTTCGACAGTGCGCGCTCGGGAATGCGGCTGCCCGGAGCCAGTGCGCCGTCGTTGATCATCGCGCGCAGCTGTTTCACTGCGTCGTCCAGCAACAGCGGCCGGGCAATTGGCTTGAATGTTGCTTTCTGGGGACGGTGCCCCTATCCGGTTTGCGGTGTCTGGTATGCCAAAACTGATGCCTCGACGGCGGCGCTCCGGGCTTGCTGCGGGGTGTCTGCCCAGCGGGGATGTGAGTGGGTGGAGCCGAATCACGCAACCAGGAGCGCACCATGAAATACACATTCTCATTCTTTCAGGCGGTCATTGTTATCGGATGGTCTTTTGCAGTTTGCGGCTTCGGGATTGCGCAGGGTTATCCCGATCGATCGGTACGGCTGGTCGTGCCCTTTCCACCCGGAGGCGGCACAGACATCATCGGTCGTGTGGTGGCACAGAATCTCGGCAACAGTCTTGGGCAGCAGGTGGTGGTCGACAACCGGGCCGGTGCCGGCGGCACCATTGGTACCGATGTTGTGGCCAAGGCCGCACCGGACGGGTATACCCTGCTGATGGTGCCAACCAGCCACGTCATCAATCCCAGCATCTATCCTAAATTGCCTTACGACACGGTGAAGCAGTTTTCATCCATTACGCTGGCCGCTTCGGCCACGATTGTGCTGGCCGCACATCCTTCGGTCCCGGTCAAATCGGTCAAGGAACTCATTGCGCTGGCGAAGTCGCGACCCTGAGAACTCAATTTCGGATCCGCGGGCAACGGCACGGTATTTCATCTGACCGGTGAGCTGTTCAAACGCCAGGCCGGTATCGATCTTGTACACGTGCCGTTCAAGGGCGGTGGACCGGTGATCGCGGCGCTGGCCGGCGGGCAGATTTCACTGGCTTTCGAGACCATGCTGGCCATGTTCCCTCATATGCAGGCAGGCCGCATCCGCCCGCTGGCGGTGACCAGCGCAAAACGTTCCTCGGTAATGCCGGATCTGCCGACAGTGGCCGAACTCGGTTTCCCCGACATCGTTGCTGAAAACTGGTACGGGTTTTACGCGCCGGCGGGAACTTCGCCGGCCATCGTGGCAAGGCTCAATACCGAGATCGTCAAG
>CAZHFZ010000156.1:0-1596 GCA_964531455.1 uncultured Bordetella sp. | reverse complement strand
GTGGTATTTCCCGCGACCTCCACGCACCTGGTGCCGTGGACGGCGACTTCGCCGCCATGTCCGCCGCAACCGACCACATCCACCGCCACTTCGACGAACCACTGCGCCTCCCCGCACTCGCGGAAATGGCCGGCCTGTCGGTCTATCAGTTCGACCAGCGCATCCGCGCGCTGTTCCACGTCACGGCCGGCCAATATCTCGTCAAAGTACGCATCGACGCTGCCTGCAAGCGCCTCACCGGCAGCGACGAACCGATCGTCCGCATCGCCCTCGCCTGCGGCTACACCGACCAATCGGCGTTTTCACGGCAGTTCAAACAAGTGGTCGGTATCAGCCCGCTGGCGTATCGCAGGAAATTTGAATGACAGCGTCAATCATGGGCATATGTCCCGCTGTCAAGATCGCCGCTGTCAGGATGATCTCCAGTGTCGGGATCTCCACTTGCCACGCTTGGTTCTTTCAGTCAGCATCGTCGCGACCGATCCTGATGACGCGAGTTTTCCATTTGCTGACCATTATGTTGTTGCTGCCATCGGCTGGTTTGGCGGCGGTCAGTAACGATCATCCGCCCGCATACCCGCAGCTAGGCGGCGGACGCGTGCAGCATGCGGTGTTTCCGCTGCCGTTGGAAAACTATCCGACCACTGCGGGCAGCCTGATGGAAACCCTGCGGGTCCGCGCGGCTGCGGAACCCTTCAATGTCGCAGCATCGGTCGTTTTTTTGCTGGCGATCCTGCACACCTTTGCCGTCGGCTGGTTCGTCAAGCTCGCCCGCAAATACGAGCTTGAGCATGCGCTGGCGCTGCGCATACGCGGTTGTCGCGATGATGCGCATCCCGACGGAGTGCCGGAAGTGTCCTTCAAGGTGACGCTGCTGCATTTTTTAGGCGAGGTGGAAGCGGTGTTCGGCCTATGGGTTCTGGGATTGGCTGCGGTCGCGATCTATTATCATTCGTGGGCTGATTTCGTTCTCTACGTTGGCAAGGACCGGGTGTTCACCGAGCCGATCTTCGTGGTGATCATCATGGCCATTGCGGCAAGCCGGCCGGTTTTGCGCTTTGCGGAATTGCTGATGTCCAGGGCCGCAGCGCTCGGCAAGGGCACCCCCGGCGCCTGGTGGCTCAGCGTGCTGGTCATTGCGCCGGTTCTGGGTTCGTTCATCACCGAGCCTGCCGCCATGACGATCGGCGCGTTGCTGTTAGCCCGGAAGTTTTTCCGTTTTCATCCACCGGCCGGGCTTGCCTATGGAACGCTCGGCCTGCTGTTTGTGAACATTTCGGTGGGCGGCACCTTGACCCATTTTGCCGCGCCTCCGGTTCTCATGGTGGCCGGGAAATGGGGCTGGGACACGCCCTTCATGTTCGAGCACTTCGGGTGGAAGGCGGTGGTGGGCATTCTCATCTCGAGCACGCTCTATTTCTTCTGGTTCCGCAAGGCGCTCCATGCACTTGCGGACAAGGCCGACGGCGAAAACGACCCTGCGGTTCAGGGGGACAAGAAATTTGAGGAGGGGGTATTTGGCGAGGCGCTGGTGGTGGGCGAGAATGGAGCCCAGCTGACATTTCCGTCGGCCCGCAACCTGCCTCTGGAAAAGGG
>CAZHFZ010000155.1:0-1695 GCA_964531455.1 uncultured Bordetella sp. | reverse complement strand
TACGAGCAGCTCCCGGCCGTGGTCTGTGTGGCGGTGTTCAATTCCGACGGGCTGACCAAGCCGGATGCCGAGCCGATGTCGTCGCTGACGCTGATCTGGTTTCAGGATGATTTTGCGTTGCCGGTGGATGCCGGGGTGCTGGCGCATATTCAGGCGCTCGATTGGGAAACGTTGGCCACGGAGTGGTGTTGGTAGGGCGGGGTGCTGCTTCATGGCAGAGGCCGGCCAACGCTATTTTCTTAATTCAAGAAATAAGAATAAAGCTTGATTAATATTTTTAATTAATTGTATTATAAGGATATTCGTAATTCTCGAATTGAGAATATGCCTAAAATAAGTAACCGGCAGGTGTCGCTGAAGCCGCAAGACCTGTATGTATTGCTGGCGCTGCTGAGCCGCGAGGACGCCAGCGCGGGGTATGCGGAACTGGCGGAGCAGACCGGCCTGGCCATCTCGGCGGTGCATGGTGCGCTCAAGCGTGCGGCCACGGCGCGCTTGGTCATGTTTGAGGCGCGCCGGCCCGTGCTGCTGAAACCGCAGTTGCAGGAATTTGTGCTGCATGGCGCGAAGTACGCGTTTGCGCCGGTGTGGGGCACGCTCGCGCGCGGTGTTCCCACGGCTTATGGCGCTGCGCCCCTGAACGCTGTGATTGCGCCTTCAAGCGATCCGGTGCCGGTGTGGCCCCATGCCAGTGGCACGGCGCGCGGACTGAGTCTGGCCCCGCTTTATCCTTCCGCGGCCGATGCGGCTCTCCGCGACTCGCGCTTGTACGCCGTGCTCGCGCTGTTTGATGCGATTCGCAGTGGCCAGGCTCGCGAACGTGAGGCCGCGCAAAAGCTGCTGGAGCCCTATTTCCGATGAGGGCGCGGCATCCGAATGTAGCCAAGCTTGAACTGGTTGCGGGTGCGCTCGGTGCGTTGCGTGAGCAGTTGGTGTTTGTCGGTGGCTGCGCGGTGGATTTGTTGTTGACCGATCCGGCTGCTGCGCCGACGCGAGTCACTTTCGATGTGGATCTGGTGGCGCGAGTGGAGGCGCTGAGCGGGTATCACGCGCTGGAAGTTCAGTTTGCCCGGCTCGGTTTCAAGCGGGATCTGGCGCAGGATGCCCCCATTTGCCGCTGGCGTTACGAAAACCTCGAAGTGGATCTGATGCCGATGGATCCGGGCGTACTCGGCTTTGCCAATCGCTGGTATCCGCTGGCGATGCAAACAGCCCGGGAAGTGACATTGCCGAGCGGGTTGGTCATCCGACTGATCAGCGCTCCCGCCTTTCTCGCTACAAAATTCGAGGCGTTTGCCGATCGGGGTCGGGGTGATCTGCTGGGTAGCCATGATCTGGAGGACATCGTCAATGTGGTGGACGGAAGGCCGGAACTGGTCTCTGAAATCACGGAAGCAGGGGCTGAGTTGCGGCAGTATCTGGCGGCGCAATGCCGCTTGCTTTTGGACATGCCGCGCTTTATGGATGCCTTGCCCGGCATGGTGTTTCCCGACGAATCCCTGGCGGAACGCGTAAAGCTGCTGGCACTCAGGCTGGGGCAAATCAAGGCATTGGATGACGCATGAACACCGGGGTCGTTCTTGCAGAACCATCTCAAGTATTTGCAAATTCGGTATTAGCGAATTCGGTATAAGATCCTTCGTCGTTATCCATAACAAAGTCAAAGGAGGAAACATGATGCGTGTTCATCTGGCG
>CAZHFZ010000154.1:0-1700 GCA_964531455.1 uncultured Bordetella sp. | reverse complement strand
CGCGGCCGATCACCGATTTCGACGCGTACAAAGATCGCCTCAACCGCTTTGTTTACCAGTCGGGCCACATCATGCGTTCGGTTTTCGCTGCGGCAAAAAAATCACCGAAGCGCGTGGTGTATGCCGAAGGCGAGGAAGAACGTTTCCTGCGCGCCGCGCAGCAGGTGGTTGATGAAGGCCTCGCGCGTCCGTTCCTGATCGGCCGCCCGAACGTCATCGAGACGCGCATCGAGCGCCTCGGGCTGCGGCTGCAGCGCGACAAGCATTACGTGGTCATCGATCCCAACAACGATCCGCGTTACCGCGATTACTGGACCGAATACCACCGCCTCACCAAACGCAAGGGCATTTCCGCCGAGCTGGCCAAGCTCGACATGCGCCGCCGGCCGACGCTGATCGGCGCGATGATGCTGCACATGGGGGATGCCGACGCCATGCTCTGCGGCGTCCTCGGCCAGTACGGCCGCCACCTGCGGTTGATTGACCAGGTGATCGGCCGCCGGCCCGGTGTGAACCATTATTCGGCGATGAACACGCTGCTGTTGCCCAAGGGCACGGTGTTCATCTGCGACACCTACGTTACTTTTGATCCGACCGCCGAGCAGATCGCTGAATCGACAATCCTTGCCGCAGAAGAGATCCGCCGCTTTGGCGTGATACCGAAAGCCGCGATGCTGTCGCACTCCAGCTTCGGCGGCAGCGACAGCGCCACTGCGCAGAAAATGCGCCGCGCGCTGGAGCTGGTAATGCAGCTCGACCCGACACTCGAAGTTGAAGGCGAGATGCAGGGCGACATGGCACTGTCCGAAGACATCCGTTTGCGCGCACTGCCCGACAACCGGCTGAAGGGCGCGGCGAACCTGCTGGTGATGCCCAACCTCGACGCCGCGAACATCTCATTCAATCTGCTGAAGAGCGCAGCCGGCGACGGCATCACCATCGGCCCGATGCTGCTCGGTGCCGCCAAGCCCGTGCACATCATCACGCCGTCATCGACCGTGCGCCGCATCGTCAACATGACCGCACTCGCGGTGGTGGATGCCGGCGCGCAGCGCGGTGAACAGAAACCGCTGATTTGAGCGCAGCAAAACGTGGTGCGATGGGCAATTAGAATTTCTCCCTCGCCCCGCATAGCGGGGAGAGGGTTGGGGTGAGGGGCAGCGACAAGGCCCGGAATGTTAATAAGTTATTGTTTTTATTAATTAATTTAAGAGACTGAAGTCATGGCCAAATTCCGCATCGAAAACGACACGATGGGCGAGATCGACGTGCCCGACAACATGCTGTGGGGCGCGCAGACGCAGCGCAGCCTGCACCACTTCCATTTCCCCGGCGAGACCATGCCGATGCCGGTGGTGCACGCGCAGGTGCTGGTGAAAAAGGCCGCTGCGCTGACCAATATGGCGCTGGGCGTGCTCGACAAGAAAAAAGGCGGCGCCATCGTCAAGGCCGCCGACGAAGCGCTGACCGGCCAGTGGAATGATCATTTCCCGCTGGTGGTGTGGCAGACCGGCTCCGGCACGCAGACCAATATGAACGTCAACGAAGTGCTGGCGAACCGCGCCTCCGAAATCCTCGGCGGCAAACGCGGCGCCGCGCGCCTCGTGCATGAGAACGACGACGTCAACAAGGGCCAGTCGTCGAACGACACCTTCCCGACCGCGATGCACGTTGCCGCGGTGATCGCGCTGGAAAAAGAA
>CAZHFZ010000153.1:0-1775 GCA_964531455.1 uncultured Bordetella sp. | reverse complement strand
GAGGTGGGCGCGCTTCCGGGTGGCGTCGGGTTTCAGTGATGCAAAGTCCGGGCTCGGCGGTGTCGGTGCCGGGCCGTTGATGAAGGCCGCGCGGCCGCCGGGGCGCATGACCTTGAAGGCGTTTTTCGCGACTTCGCCGCCCACGGTGTCGAATACGGCGTCGCAGTCCTTCACCACTTTCGTGAAATCTTCCTTGTTGTAATCAATCACCTGATCCGCACCCAGGCTCTTCACATAGTCGGCGTTGGCCGCGCTGCAGGTGGTGATGACCCGCGCGCCGGGACTGCTTCCTGCCGGTCGCACATAGCCGTATCCGCCGCGTGTCATCCGTTATTGCTCCAGTAGTTCCGGTTTGTGTTGCTTCAACCACCGGATGACTTCCTGTTGCAAAGCCTGCGCCTGCGCGACGCAGGCCTCCACCGCAGCGGGCGGCACGATATCGCCGGAATAATCCGCCACGTTGCGCTGCTTGCGCAGGGTGTCGAGTGTAATGATGGTCTCGCGCGCGAGGCCGACAGTCTGCCCGAGCGTCTGGATCATGGTCATGTGGTGGCCGGGCTTGCTGGTCAGTGTGCGGTAGCCATTCGCCTGCAGTGCCGCGTTGGCCAGTTGCATGATGGCTTTGTAGGCGGCGTCGAAGCGGTTTTCGGCGCTGATCGCGGCGACTTGTGTGTCGGCAAGGTTGCGTCGGGCTGCCGCCAGCAGGCGGCCGATGGCGACTGCATCCGGCGTCACCCGGTCCAGGCTGATGCCGACGAGGTTATCGAGACTCATCGCCGCTCCCCATCACGTCCAGCCGCGGCCTGGCCATCACGCCGGCGGCAAATGCATCCTTTGAGTTCAGCAGGCCGCGCCACTCATCGCGGCGGTAAATCTTCGGGTTGATCTCGCGCCCCAGCGCCTCCTGGACGGGGTAGAGCGCGTTGGCCACTGCAGCATACTCCGCCTCGCCGATGATCATCAGGTCGATATCACTGCCCGTGCTCTCGGTGCCGCCCGCCGCGGAGCCGAACACAAAGGCCCATGCAATCTTGTCCGCCAGCGGCGCCAATGCGTCGCGGATTGCTTCGGAGAAACCCAGGGTTTTTCTGACGATGGTCAGCAGCTCGCCGTGGATCGGGCACTGCGGATCGGCCTGGTAGTGATGCTGGTTGCCGATCCGGTTCATGCGCAGGATGCCCGCCGCCCGCATCCGGTCGAGCTCGCGCTTGATGGTGGCGACCCCCATTCCCGTCAGTCGCAACAGCTCCTTGAGGTAGTAGCTCCGGTCCGGCCGCCCATAGAGCAGGCTCAGCAGTTTGCGCTGGGTCTCGGTAAACAGAACATCACCAAGTTGGCTCATCCCTGGACTTTGCTTTAGTTCACTTATGATGAACTATAGTTCATTAATGATGAACTTTCAAGCACGCTGTGTTAGCGCACATTCACATCTGGATTAGCGTATCTATCTGTTTTTATTGAAATTTTAATCGCGCACCCTGAACACCAACTTCCCCCGCAAATGCCTGCCCTCGCTCACCCTGTGCGCCGCCTGCGCATCCGTCAGCGCATAGGTGGTGATCTGCGGCAGCTTCACCGCACCTGAAGTCACGAGCTGCACGATGCGATCCAGGTGCGTGCGCTTGCGCGTGGCGTCGGGCTTGAGCGAGGCCATGTCCTCATAAGGCGGCGTCGGTGCCGGGCCGTTGATGAAAGCCGCGCGACCACCGCGCTTGAGCACCTTGAAGGCGTTTTTCGCGACTTCGCCGCCCACGGTGTCGAACACGGCGCCGCAG
>CAZHFZ010000152.1:0-1797 GCA_964531455.1 uncultured Bordetella sp. | reverse complement strand
CGGCTTTGCGTTCGGCGCGGGTGCCGGGATGAATGGCTTCCAGAAAGGCTTCCATGGCCATGCCGCCATCCTGCACGCCGTCGAGGGCGTCGTAGCGCAGTTCCGGCACCACAGCGGGTAACACCTTTTTAATGCTCCAACTGCCATGCTGGCTGGGGTGGTAGTAACGCGACCGGGCAATGGGCAGCAGATCGACCACGCGCGCGTTGATGGCAAGCAAGGGTTCGCTCAATTCCGGGTATCGCACGGCCAGTTCGCGAATGCGCGCGGTCTCGAAACTGGCGTTGTAGACATACACCGGCCCGTGCTCGCCACACGCAGCGATCAGCGCATGCGCGAAGGGTTCGGACGGATTGTTGCCTGAGAGATCAAGGAAGCCGGTGTGTTCAAGCTGACCGGAGGCGGCCAGCGTGTGCAGGCTGAACTGGAACGTAATCTGCTGATACGGCCGGGTGCCTTTCCAGATTGGCACAGCAAACTGGATGGTTTCGAAGTCGAGGAAATAGGCGGGCAGGCTGTGGGCGGCCAAGTCTGCGGCGGCACCTGAGGCATCGAAGTACACCGTGTTGGCCAGGGTGTGCTGTTTGACCCGCTGTTGCATGTCGTTGAGCAGGTCGTCGGGCACGTCGCTTAGATCGTCCACGCCCTGCGCGGCAAGGTTCTGGATCTTGGTGGCGGAAATGCGGGGCAGCCAGTAAACCGGGTATTCCGGCTTCGGCTCGTCGCGGCTGCAATAGTCGTAAAAACCGCATTCATACGGCTTGTCGCAATGCATGCCGATGGCCATGACCGGTTCGGCGGCTTCGGCGACGATGCTTTGCGCCTGAGCAATCCAGCCCTGGACTTCCTCGGTGCGGGCGAAGGCTTCCGCCGTGAGGTCGTTTTCTTTCAGCAGGCCCCGGTAGTCTTCATCGCCGGGATACACCCACGAACTATCAATGTGCGCCAGCGCAATGGATTCCAGCGCCACGCCAGCGGTTTGGGCGATGAAGGCTTGCACCGCCACGTCATCGCGGTGATACGGCTTTACGCTGGTGGCCGATTTGACTTCCACCATGCGCCAGACCTGCTTGCCGTTTTTTTGCTCGGGCAGCATCACATCAGAAAAAGCCAGCGCGCCGCCAGCGGAGAAGCCCGCTTCAAAGATGGGCTGCGAGGTTTGAAGCAATGCCGCGCTGCGGGCAAATGCCTGCTCGAAGCCTTCGTTCTGTACATCGATCAGCGCACCGCGCCCCTCGGGGTCATAGATTTTCTGGGCGATGTCGCCCACCTGGTAACCAATCTGGAAGCTCGCCTCGGTCGCGGCGGAGTCTGCGCGCAAGTCAGGTCGATGGACTTCCAGCCACAAGCGTTTGGGGCACTGGCGCAAGGCCATGAGTTTGGATTTGGAGAATGAACGCATGCGGTTTTCCTGGTGGTTCTGACGCAGTTGCAGGTCAGGGAATCGGTGATGACGGGTCCATTATCCGCAGACATACGACAAATTGCGTCGCACGTTTTTAAGCTCCAGAGCCAGATCGCATTTTGTGGACGACGCATTCCGTCGCACCCATCCGGAAACTGTGTGCCTCACCAGGAAACATGGAAACCGAGGCCACTGTGGAATGCATTGATGTCTATTTCTCCCCGAAGCAGCTCTCCAATCCGGAAACCACTTCGCCCAGTCCGCGCAAACCGGAATTCGTGGCGGCCGACTGGATCGAGCAGGACTTGCCTATCCGGATCGTTGATCCCGTGCCGGCAAGCCGCGAGCAGATTGCCCGTGCGCATGAGCGCAGCTACGTCGATGGCGTGCTG
>CAZHFZ010000151.1:0-1830 GCA_964531455.1 uncultured Bordetella sp. | reverse complement strand
TGCACTTCTTCCAGTAGCAGCCATGCGCCACGGTCAGCTTGTTCCAGCGCCCGTCGGACCAGAGCCGGTGCATCGGATTAAGCATGTCGAGCACCGACAGATACTGGTCCAGCGGCAGGCCGTCCCAGGTCGGTGTGCCGACTTCGGCGAACGGAATGTCGGGTTCTGGGAAAGCGATGTAGCGGACTTCACCCGAAGCCCGTTCAACATCCTCCGTCACACCGGCGCAGGCCGGTGTCCAGTGCGTTGCTGTTTCTGGATTCCGGCCTTCGCCGGAAAAGTCGGGCGAAGCGCGATGACAAATCGGGGGGTTACGCACAAACGTCCGCACCAGCCGTTCCTCACCACGTTCGCCGCGCAGATGTTCCAGCAGTGCCAGCAACGGACGCTCGCCGTCGTCAAGGCAGACATAGTCGAAATAATCAAACACGCGCGGCTCGCTCAACTCACGCAATTCCGTGTTGACAAAACCGCCGCCTAGCACGGTGACGACGTTCGGCTGCGCGTCCTTGATCGCCTGGGCGATGCGGAACGCGGCATAGACGTTGCCTGGGAAGGGCACCGACAGCAGCACGACGGCCGGTGCGTGCTTTGCGATGGTCGCCAGCGTCAGTTCGCACAGCGTCTGATCGACCAGATTCAGCGGTGCGGCCAGCGCATCCGCCAGCGGCTCGAAGGTCGGCTGGCTTTGCGCCAGCGATTCGGCGTAACGCACGAACTCAAAGCGCGGATCAACCGCCTCGCGCAAGACATCGGCGACATCGTTCAGATACAGCGTGGCGAAATGACGCGCCCGATCCTGCACGCCCAGCGCGCCAAACGCCCAGGCCAGCGGATCGCCGCCGTCTTCATCTTCATACACATCAAGCGATGCGAAGCGCGCGCCTTCAGGCAAGAAATGCCGCCCGGCGATGCGATGCCCGATGCTCGGGTCGCGGCCTTGCAGGAAGGCGACAGCGGGCGTGATGGTGGCGAGATAACGCTCGAACTGAGCATCAAAGGACTTGATCTGCGGCGTCCGCTTGGACTCCGGCAACGCATCGATGCAAGTCCGAATCGCCCGCAAACCCTCCGGCGAAAACAACCGCAACACCAGCGCCAGCGCCAGGTCTTCCTGCACCGCGTCGATGCCGCGTGAACGCAGAAAACCAGTCAGATACGCCGTCGATGGATACGGCGTGTTGAGCTGGGTCATCGGCGGGATGATCGAGAGCACGCGCACGGACTGGTCCGAAGCGATGGATTCGGGTCGGTTCAACCTTGATTCCTTGGTTGATCGCGCCAAAGTGTGGGCCTGCCGTGTCGGCTGGCAAGAAGCGACGACAGCGCGGGGTCGCTCATTTCCTGCATGCGCTCGTAACCCACCTTCGCCAGCCACAGCTTGATCGGCTCGGCCTTGGGGCTGGGCACGGACTGCACCAGACGCAGCAGGGTCTCGGCAGTGGCGACATCGGTGAGATAGTGCTTGCCGTCGGCGGCAGGCAATTTCAGTCGGTGACAATCTGTCACCGACTGACTGCCCTCCTTGGCCAAGCGGTTTTTCAGCACCTTCCAATAATTTCTCGCTGCCTGATAGTCCGGCTGCTGGGTGAGCACTTGCATGATATCCACCACCGAAAACCACCAGGTTTCGGCTTTCTCGTCATAAACGCGGCGGATGGCATGAGTCTCGAAAAGCGCGGGCTGGTTAAGCATGGCGGGTCTCCCTGATTTTCTAATAGTTTATGGCCCGTAGGTTGGGCACGCTGCGCTTTGCCCAACCTACATGCCTACGGAACTATCCGTGGTGATTGCCACGCCGGTAATCCAGATGCCCGTCGATCAGCGTGT
>CAZHFZ010000150.1:0-1908 GCA_964531455.1 uncultured Bordetella sp. | reverse complement strand
TGCCGACCGGGATGATCATGAATTCCTGGATGTCGACGTTGTTGTCGGCATGCGCGCCACCGTTGACGATGTTCATCATCGGCACTGGCAACTGCATCGGACCGGCACCGCCCAGGTAACGGTAAAGCGGCAAACCGGCTTCTTCAGCGGCGGCACGCGCGCAGGCCAGGGAAACAGCCAGGATGGCATTGGCGCCCAGGCGAGCCTTGTTTTCAGTGCCGTCGAGGTCGATCAAGGTCTGGTCGATCAGATGTTGTTCTTCGACATCAAGGCCGAGGATCGCCTCGGCAATTTCGGTATTCACGTTTTCCACAGCTTGCAGTACGCCTTTACCACCATAGCGCGACTTGTCGCCATCACGCAGTTCGATGGCTTCGCGGCTGCCGGTGGAGGCGCCGGACGGCACAGCGGCACGGCCGAGCACGCCGGATTCGAGAAGCACATCGGCTTCAATGGTCGGATTGCCGCGAGAATCGAGGATTTCACGGGCGATTACGTCAACGATGGCACTCATATAATTTCCTTTTTATGAAGGCGCGCAGAGTTCGTCACAGGGGTAAGCAACGGGCGCGTATTTAGGGTTCTACTCAAATCCGGGCTTCGATAAAGCCCTTTTGTTTCACCAGGGCATCAATATCCCTGAGTGTTTCCAGCAATTCTTGCATCAAATGCAGCGGCCAAGCATTCGGGCCATCCGACATGGCGTTGGCCGGGTCCGGATGCGTTTCGGCAAACAAGCCGGCAATACCCACCGCCACCGCCGCGCGCGCCAGTACCGGCACGAATTCGCGCTGGCCACCGGAACGATCGCCCTGCCCGCCCGGCTGCTGCACCGAGTGGGTGGCATCGAAAACGACCGGACACCCGGTTTCACGCATGATCGCCAAACCCCGCATATCGGAAATCAAGGTGTTGTAACCGAACGAAACGCCACGCTCGCACACCATGATGCTGTCTGCACCCCCATTGGCATCCTTGGCCTTATTGACCACGTTCTTCATGTCACCCGGGGCGAGAAACTGCCCTTTCTTGATATTCACCGGACGGCCGGAAGCCGCAACCGCCTGGATGAAATCGGTCTGGCGACAGAGGAAAGCAGGGGTTTGCAGCACATCGGCGACCGCGCTGACGGCAGGAATCTCGTCGATGCTGTGGATGTCGGTGATCACCGGCACGCCGATCTGCTTCTTCACTTCGGCCAGGATGCGCAGGCCTTCATCCATGCCAAGGCCGCGGAATGACTTTCCGGAGGAACGATTGGCTTTGTCATACGACGACTTGTAGATGAAATTGACGCCTGCGGCGGCGCAGATTTCCTTCAACTTTCCGGCGGTATCCATCGCCATCTGTTCGGATTCGATAACACACGGCCCGGCAATCAGAAACAGGGGCTGATCCAGCCCGACTTCGAATCCGCACAGTTTCATGATGTTTTTCCTTCCTGGTGAACCAGCGCCGCAGAGACAAAGGCTTTGAATAAAGGATGACCGTCGCGCGGGTTGGAGGTGAATTCAGGGTGAAACTGACACGCGACAAACCATGGATGCACATCCTGTGGCAGTTCGACCATTTCACACAGATCAGTTCCCGGCGCGCGACCGGAAACCCGCAATCCAGCGTTTTCCAACTGCGCACGCAATGCGTTGTTGACTTCAAAACGATGCCGATGCCGCTCGACAATCTCGTCCTTGCCATAAATGGCATGCGCCAGAGAACCGGCATCCAGCTTGCAGACCTGGCCACCAAGACGCATCGAACCGCCAAGATCGGAGTTTTCATCGCGCCGCTCGAAATGGCCGTCAGCGGTCAGCCATTCGGTAATCAGTCCGATCACCGGGTACGGCGTAGCCGGCTCGAATTCGGTCGAATGGGCGCCGCTCATGCCGGCGACATTGCGCGCATATTCAA
>CAZHFZ010000149.1:0-1915 GCA_964531455.1 uncultured Bordetella sp. | reverse complement strand
GGCGACGAATCAACGCGTTGACGACATTGCCGGTGAGGTTTTCCACCACGTCGCGGATGCGCGCGCTGGCCGCCGCCTGGCCGCCGTTGACGGCGATGAACGCCTTGGTCAGGGCAATGGCGATCTTGTTCGGCTCGAAGGCGACCACAGCGCCGTTGCGGCGGATGATCTTGTGGTCGGGGTAGGCGGGCGCGGCGGGGGTATCCGGCGCCAGTACATCAGTGATCAGGATAGTGTTGGCGGGGGTCTGGAAATCGGTGGAAATCTGCATTGGGGCGTCTCCTTCATGTCTGATGCCGGCTGCCGTTTGGTGGGACTCGTGCGGCATTCTGTGGTGGGTGCTTCGTTTATTAGAAAACACTAAATCTAGTGTTTTCAGGTAATGAGCGACGCTAATTCTAGTGTTGAGGTCGTTGCCGTCAACTGCTTTTTTATGCACAGAATATCCACAGGGTTGTCTACAGGCGGCATGCCTCGACTGCTTCAACAGCAGGGCTGCCCGGGGCGCTTTCCGGTCGAGTTATCCACAGGCTGCAGGAAATCGCTGCGTGGAAAAGTGCAGCGAATTCCGCTCAGCACCGCTTCACTAATCTGGTCAGTCAGGCGCGGTATCATTGCGGCCATTTTTTGCACTGCGCCACTTGGGTCAAACTCGCCATGCGTAATTCCGCTGTACTGCTTATTGCCTGCCCAGACAAGAAGGGGCTGGTTGCTGCTATCGCCAATTTCCTGCTGCAACACAACGCCAATATCCTGCATGCCGATCAGCATCAGGACGGTACCGCCGGCCTGTTCTTGATGCGGGTGGAGTGGGCGCTGGAAGGTTTCGAGTTGGGGCTGCACAAGTTCGATGAAGCTTTTGCGCCGATCGCCGAAGCGCATGCCTTGAAGTGGCATCTGTCGCTTTCCAGCGTCAAGCCGCGCATGGCGATCTTCGTTTCCAAGTATGACCACTGCCTGGCCGATCTGCTCTATCGCCACCACGCCGGCGAGCTGTATTGCGATATCCCGCTGATCATCAGCAACCACCCGGACACCCACTGGCTGGCCGAGGCGTACAAGATTCCGTTTCAGCACATCCAGGTCAGCAAGGAAAACAAGCCCGAGGCCGAGGCGCAGCAACGTGCGTTGCTGACGGCACATCACGTCGATTTCATCGTGCTGGCGCGTTACATGCAGGTGTTGTCGCCGGACTTCATGAGTTATTACCCGAATCGCATCATCAACATCCACCATTCATTCCTGCCCGCTTTCCACGGCGCCAAGCCGTATCAGCGCGCTTATGAACGTGGCGTCAAACTGATCGGTGCCACCAGCCATTACGTCACAGAAGTGCTGGATGATGGCCCGATCATCGAACAGGACGTGACCCGCATCTCGCATCGCGACGAACTCGATAATCTGGTGCAAAAGGGGGCTGACCTGGAGAAAGTGGTGTTGTCGCGCGCGGTGCGCTGGCATATCGACAACCGCATATTGGTGTATGGCAACAAGACCGTTGTATTTGATTAATACCGTGGGGAGAAAACCTTGAAAACCATCCTGATCACCGGCGGCGCCGGCTACATCGGCTCACACGCCTGCGTCGAATTCCTCAGTGCCGGCTACGACATTGTTGTTCTTGATAACCTGTGCAACAGCAGCCCGGAATCGATGAAACGGGTGCGTGAACTCACCGGCCAGGATTTTCCTTTTATCGAAGGTGATATTCGCGACCGTGCAACGCTGGACAAGCTGTTTCACGAGCACGACATCGACGCAGTCATCCATTTTGCCGGCCTGAAAGCAGTGGGTGAGTCGGTGGAAAAACCGCTGATGTATTACGACAACAACATTGCCGGCAGCGTCACCTTGTTTGAAGCCATGCAGGCGGCGGGCGTCAAGACTATCGTGTTCAGTTCTTCCGCCACGGTTT
>CAZHFZ010000148.1:1503-1933 GCA_964531455.1 uncultured Bordetella sp. | reverse complement strand
GTGGTGCGGGTCAACCGGCACGATTCCGCCTGGGGTCTGGACGACCTCACCGCGATCGCGCCCTTGAAGCCGGATGCGATCCTGTTTCCGCGCATCCAGAGTCGCGCCGATGTGCTCGCCGCGCTGGACGCACTGGATGCCGCCGGCGGCGCGCATCTGCCGATCATGGTGATGCTGGAAACCCCGCTGGCGGTGCTGCGCGCCGAGGAAATCGCCGGCAGCAGCGAGCGCATCCGCTGTCTGGTGATGGGCACGTCCGACCTCACCAACGAACTGCATGCGCGCATCACGCCGGACCGTTTGCCGATTCTTTACAGCATGTCGCATTGCCTGCTGGCGGCGCGGGCGCACGGTCTGCCCATTGTTGATGGCGTCTATCTCGACATGAAAGACATGACCACCTTCGAGTACGCCTGCCGCATGGCGCGCG
>CAZHFZ010000148.1:0-1493 GCA_964531455.1 uncultured Bordetella sp. | reverse complement strand
GGCTTTGACGGCAAGACGGTGATCCACCCGTTGCAGATCCAATATGCCAACGACGCCTTCACACCGCATGCGCCCAGCGTCGATCGCGCCCGCAAGATCATCGCGGCATTCGCCGAAGCCAATGCCGATGGCCGTGGCGTGACGGTCGTGGATGGCCGTCTGGTGGAGAATCTGCATGTCGAAGCGGCGCGCCGCACCTTGATGATTCACGCCATGATCGAGAAGATGGAGACGGAAAACCTATCCAACACCGTCACCCCGGCGCGGGCAGCGTAGGTTGGGCAAAGCGAAGCGTGCCCAACATCGCACAAATCGCGACGTATAACGCATCACAGGAGGCCCACCATGAGCAAAGCCAGCACCGGTAATTTCTTCGAAGATTTCTACCTCGGCCGCACCTTCGTGCATGCCACGCCACGCACCGTTGGCGAGGGCGACATTACGTTGTATCTGGCGTTGACCGGTTCGCGCCATGTCATCGGTTGCGCTGCGCCGGTGGCGCACGCGCTGGGTTTTCCGGCGCGGCCGCTGGATGAAATGCTGGTGTTTCACCTGGCATTCGGCAAAACCGTGGCTGATATTTCGTTGAATGCCGTCGCCAACCTGGGTTACGCCGATGTTCGCTTTCTCGCTCCGGTTTATGTCGGCGACAGCCTCGCCGCCGAATCGACAGTAATCGGTCTGAAGGAAAACAGCAGTGGCGACAGCGGCGTGGTTTGGGTGCGCTCGACGGCGGTGAACCAGAACGACGAGGAAGTGCTGACCTGGATCCGCTGGGTAATGGTCAAGAAACGCGACCGCGCACGTCCGGCGCCGACCGTGGTGATTCCGGAAACAACCGCGCAGGTAAAACCGGAGCGGCTGACGATCCCGGATTTTCTCGACTGCCGTGAATTCGAAACCCGCCTGACCGGCGGCCAATGGCTGTGGGACGACTACCAGGCGGGCGAGTGCATCGACCATCCTGCCGGGATGACGCTGGACGAGTCCGACCACACCTTTGCCACGCGTCTGTACCAGAACCCGGCAAGGCTGCATTTTGACGCCCATCTGATGCGCGAATCGGCCTTTGGGCAGCGTCTGGTCTACGGCGGCCACGTCATTTCCGTGTGTCGCGCGCTGAGTTACGAAGGTCTGGAAAACGCCCTGCTGATCGCCGCCATCAACGCCGGCACGCACTGCAACCCGACTTTCGCCGGTGACACCTTGTATGCGCGTACGGAAGTGCTGGACAAATGGGAACTGCCCGGCCGCGACGACCTGGGCGCGCTGCGCCTGCGCATGCTGGGCATGAAGAACCTGACGCCGGCCGAATTGAGCGAAGCCAAAGTCGGAGGCAAATATCACCCCAATGTCGTGCTTGACCTGGATTACACCGTGTTGATGCCGCGACGAAACTAAATCGCAATGTCCTCGCCTTTCTCCCCTCCCCCGCAAGCGGGGGAGGGGCCGGGGGAGAGGGAAAGCAACCTCCGAAAGAGCAAAACCGCCCT
>CAZHFZ010000147.1:0-1973 GCA_964531455.1 uncultured Bordetella sp. | reverse complement strand
ACATTCGCCCCCACGCTCAAATCAGCATGAATCAAGCCGCATTGCTCGCTCAACTTAACCTCCAACCCTTCGCCCCCCTCGGCCTGTTCATCGGTCACCATCAGCAAACGCCCCTCACCCATTCCCGGTACAGCAACGGTCATCGCAATGCGCACGGCCGCGCCGTCTCCCCCATCGACCCACGGATGGTCGGCAATGGCAAAGGTCAGATGCAATTGGCCGAGATGTTTTTCCAGTACGCGGCGGTTAAAGGTCTGCCGTAGGCTATTGGTAGTGATAAAGCCAAAGCGTTTCAGCTTGCCCGCCGTGACCAGCGCCGCCGCCTTATGCCACCAGAACATGACCAAATCGGCTGAGTCGGGCACCTCTTTCCACGCTGCGCGCAGGGTATCGACGTAGTTATCGCCTAAGGCTGCACGCATGGTGGCGGCACCAATAAACGGCGGATTCCCCACCACATAATCCGCCTGCGGCCATTCCGCCGGCTTACCTTCCGCGGTCAGCACTGCATCGCGGCATTCAATATTCTTGAAATCACGCAGCACCGGTTCGGGCGGTTGCACGTTGCCGCGCGTGCGGTAATGCCATTGCAGGTAACCGATCCACAGCACTAATTCGGCGATGGCGGCGGCACGCGGGTTGAGTTCGAGGCCGAGAAATTGGTGCGGGTCCACCGTTAGCCCAGCGGTTTCCAGTCGAGCTTGGGTGTCGCCGAGTTGGTCGAGCAGGTCGAGTACTTCGCCTTCAAGACGTTTCAGATGTTCGAGGGTGACGTAGAGAAAGTTAGCGGTGCCGCAAGCCGGGTCGAGCACTTTAATTTGGCACAGATGATGATGGAAGAGGTGTAGTTGTTCTCCCGCTTCACTGAGTTTGCCGGTATTAGCCAGCAGCAGCACAGCGGCTTTGACGTTGTCCCACTCGGCACGCAGCGGTTCAATGACAGTAGGCAGCACTAAGCGCTCGACATAGGGGCGCGGTGTGTATTCAGCGCCGAGGCTGTGTCGTTCAGCGGGATCTAGTGAGCGCGTTAGTAGCGTGCCGAAAATGGCCGGCTCGACCTGCGTCCACTCGGCTTGGGCGGCGAGTTGCAGTAGATTAATTTGCGCGCGCGTCAGCGACAGCGCCGTGGTGTCCTTAAACAGCTTGCCGTTAATGCGCGGCAGGGTTTTACGCAGGATAACCGAGAAGCCGCCGCGATCCATCTCACCCCAGAGGGTGGCGACCATCGGTTGAAACTGCTCAGGTGAATTCGCCACACTATCAAGTAGTTGCATGAAGGAACGGTGTGGAATCAACCCGACATCTTCTGCGAACATACTAAACAGACAGCGGGTGAGAAAGCCGGCGACGATCTCAGGCGTGTGCTGCGTTTCCAGCGATTTGGCGATGATGGCGAGTTGATCGGCAATACCGCGCGTGACGCGGGCCGAGGCGGTGGCAGGATCAAGGCTGAGCGGATCAAGCCAAACGGCACGCAGGCGTGCGCGGAGTTTCTCGTCGCGCAGGTCGGCGAGGCGAATGCGGTGCGAACGCGGATCGGGGAATGGCGTGTAAGTGGCACCGGTACGGCTGAATTCGGCATATAGCTCGATGACGTTGCCAACATCAACGACGATCAAGAATGGCGGGCGGCCTTCGTCAGCCGGCAGCGCACGGGCATAATTTTCGGCCTGGGCGCGGGCGCGTAGTAAAGCGTCGTCGAACACTTTGCCGATGCTTTTGGCAAAATTGGTTTGCTTGGCTTCGAGAATGTAGCAAGCGCGGCGATAGCAGTCGATGAAACCATTAGAACTGGAACCATCCCCGTGTTTGAAAACGACGCGGCGTTCGAAGACGTAGGCGTTATCGCGTGCGTCGGCCTGTGCCGGTTCGGGCTTCGGCAGCGCCAGTAATTCGCACAGCTCGGTAATGAAAAGCTGGTAGTTGGCACGCTCGGAACCGCCGGCAGATTGCCAGCGGCTGATGAAGGAATC
>CAZHFZ010000146.1:0-1978 GCA_964531455.1 uncultured Bordetella sp. | reverse complement strand
CCGCTGCCCACCGTCGCAGCAATGGTGATGGCCCGAGTAACAGGAAGCATCGAATCCCAGCCAAACAGCATGGACAGCGGAATGATCAGCCAGGTAAACAGAGGGTTGTGCTGCAGATCGACGCCAAACAACATGCGCCGGACCGGTTCGCCGTAGTACCACATCTCCAGCGCCGACTTCGGAAAGATGGCTTCTTCACCGACGTAATAAAAAAACAGCGCCGGCAGAAAAGTGGCTGCAGCGGCGGCGAACAGCAACCACCACGAACGCTGAGTACTTACGGCAGGCTCAGCATCGGGCATGGGGAATTCCTGACAGAGAGGTCATGGTTTGGCCGGTTGCGCCGCAATGAGGCGCGGCACGATTTTACGGTAGCAAGGGGGCAAGGCGTGATGGGCATCGATGAATTCCGCGGGCACGCAGCCGTATTGCTCCGATGGCCCGATATCGAGCAACACAACCTGCTGTTGTTTCGCCCACGCCGCAAGCACCGCCTTGGTCCGGCGCAGTTTTTCACCGCTGTGCGCAGACGCCGTCAGGCGCGCATCCAGTTCCGGGATCAGCGGCGGCAGAAAAAACACCACCTGAATGCCTTTGGCGCGCGCCTGCTGCAGCAAGGCAGTCAGATGCCCGAGCAACTTTGGATCAGGTGCCCCGGCGGTCCGCTGCAGCGCCGCGGCATATTGCGAGGATGCACTCGCCGCCTGCGCCACCACGCCGGGCGCAAGTGCATCCGTGATCCGCTTCTGGTCGGCGAAGGTTGCACTGCCGTCGGCACGAAAGCCGACGCACTGCCCGCGAAACGTGATGTCGTAATCGCGGGCCATCAGGCCATCGGCGCAACGATAAGGCGCGCCGGCCGGTTCGGAGAAGATCGCCCGGGCTGCAGTGCCATGATCCGCTGCGCGCGCCACATCGCGCAAAGCCAGTGCGAGCGTGGTGATGCGCGGCAGGCTGAGCGCCTCTCGTAACTGTGCCATCAAGGGCGGTGCTGCAGACCCGCCAACCTTGGCCGGTGACAGATCAGTCGCGGGCGGTTCACTGCCGTCGTACACAAAACCCAGCGCCCAATCGAGCGGGATCACCAGCCAGCGCACCCGCTCGCCGTAGCGAACGGTGACGTCCCCCGCCTCTCCAATCACGCTGGTCAGGCCGTTGCCGCTTTGTGCGAAATTATAGGCGCTGACCCCTGCAGGAAACGCATCTGCGGTAATCGACATCGCCGTCGATGAGCCGAACACCACTGCATTGATTTGCGGTGAGCGGTCGGCCAGCCGCAGCGTCTTGAACGCACGATTGTTGCTGATCGGCGGCGCATAGGTTACTCCGCCGGTCTCCTGCTGCCACTGACTGGCCAGCCGGTTCTTGTCATGACGGTAATCGTTGGCGAGCAGCAGCAGGTTCAGTACCAGTACCGGCGCCAGCACCGCGAGGCACCCGCCGATCACCCAGGCCGTGTATGCGCGAGGACTCATCAGAACTGGAAGTACAGGAACTCGGAATGCCGGCCGAGATTGACGATCACCGCGAGCGCCAGAACCACGGTCAACGCAGCCGTGACCGGCGCAACACGCCAGCAAATCCGCGATGCGGCTTCGGCCGGAACACCCAGCGCGGGTTTTGCCGCAGCCATGATCTGCTGCGTGTTCGGCGCCAGCCACACCACCAGCAACAATACCCAGATCCAGTTCAGCACACCGGTCCGCGCCAGTGCCGGCGTGGCGCCGAATTCGACGCCCAGCGCAGACACCGCTGCGGCAACACCGCCGGATTTCGCGGCCCATGCTTCCGGCAACACCAGACCATTAAAACCGGCCATCGCACACAGGATGCTCAGCGCCGTATCCACATCGGGGGCACGGAACAGCACCCAGCCGACAACCACCGCAACAAAGGTCAGCAGACATCCGGCGCGCCGTCCCCACGGCGTCGACTGATGCAGGTTGTGACCGAGCCGGCGGCGGAATTCACGCCAGCC
>CAZHFZ010000145.1:0-1983 GCA_964531455.1 uncultured Bordetella sp. | reverse complement strand
TCAGTTTGCGGCGTTCATCCTTGTCGGTTTTTGGCGTCAGGCTCCACAGCAGGTCATTCACCGTATCGACACTTTCCTGCCAGTCAGGGCTGCTTTCACCTTTGGCGACATGCAGTTCGGCAAGCCGTTTCTCCCAGTGATTGAGCAAAAAGTCGCGAATCGCGACGGGCATCGGATGGTCGAGCAGGCAGGCCAAGACGGTATCGTGCGCAACCACACGCGCAATTTCGAATTGTTCCCGATTGCGCAGGAACTGGGCGCTACGGCTGGTGAGTTGATCGCTGGTCTGCTTTTCTTCCGCCAGGAAGGCCTGGAAATCCCGCAGTGCCTGGATGAAGACATCCATGCCATCTTCGTATTGGCTGAGTATGCGTTGCACGATCTGTTCGATTTCCCGGTACAGGGGGCTGTCGTGGCCTTCAATCGGATCCCAGCCGAGCGCAGCGTCAGCCATCAGATCGAGCAACTGCCTTGCCGGATGTGTCTTCTGCGAAAAGAAGGATTTATCCAGCATGGTGACCTTCAGCACTGGAATCTGCAGGCGGCCGATCAGCGCTTTCATCGCATCCGGAATGCGGCTGTCACCCAGGATGTAGTCGAAAACCAGCACGACGATATCCAGCGTCATGGTTTCCATCTGACCCATCATGCCGGCCGCCTGCGACTTTTTCAGTTCGCGCAGCACATTGATCTGGCCACTCGTGATCTGCTCGGGATTCATGCCGCCCATGCCCAGGCCTTCGAGACGACCATGCTGAAGCTGGGTCAGCGCCTGCATCACCGCCGGATTGATGCTTTGTCCGACCGCCTGGCCGGTTGCGGCATCGATATCCTGGACACCGGTCAAGGATTGCATGGGTGAAAGACCGGGCAGGCCGGGAATGGCCATGCCGGCGCCCGCGCGGCCAAACATCAACTGCTGCAGCATGGCAAACATGTCCATGCCGCCGCTGCCACCGACCATCGGGCCGCCGCTGCCACCGGCAATCAGATTCGTCGGAGCGGTTTCCTGTGCTGCGGGGGCGGCAAATGATGCTGCTGCTGCCACTGCGGAAGGCGTGCGGGCCATGCTGGCACGGATCGTGGGCAGGATGTTGTGCTCGACCAGATAGCGGTTGATCTCCTGGTAGGCGACACGCACTTTGCCGGGGAAATGTTTGTTGATACGCGAGACCAGCATCAGCTTGATCTTGACGCTGGTGTTCTGCTCCTTCAATGCATCCAGCAGTGCGGTGCCGATCACATCCGGCCCAAGCGGAATCTGTTCCGTCTTCAAATCGGCCTGGTTTAGCAGCACACCGATGCGCTTGCCGAGACCGAACAACTCTTCGCCGCAACTGTTGGCGATAGCATTGGCGATGGTATTCGCCGCCAGCGATTCTTCCAGATCATCCGGTTCAACCAGACTCAGGCTGGAAAGATCGAGATTGGACTGCTCGCGACTTGGGGCACCATTGAGCTGGCGGCGTTTTTCCTCGTTGAAACGATTGAAAAGATGTTTTTTGAAAGACGTGGTAATCGGGCTGCTCTTGTCGCGCGCCAACTCCATGCTGTCCATGTAGAGCGTATACATTTCTTGCGAAGGCATTTTGCTGACCAATTCGGTCAGTTCCGCAACCACGCGTTTGAGTGTGTGCGCCAGGTCTTCCGATAGCTGCGCGGCGATCTTGTCGCGACAACTATCAAGCAGTGCTGTTTCAGACATCAATTCATCTCCTGGCAGGGCGCTAAGCTCGGTTTATGGCTTTTTCCCCCCTGGTATAGATATGATTTTCCCGCAAAAAATGCATTCCTGACAGCAATCTTGTCAAGCCTTGTACGACTCGCCGGCATGGCTCATTCTCGCGCACCTTCGTCGACTGATTTCACCTGTCCATGTCCATTCCCATATCCATTGAAAAACGCATTGCCGCTGAACTCAACGTGCATCCGAATCAGGTTGCTGCCGCCGTGGCGCTGCTTGATGACGGCGCCACGGTACCG
>CAZHFZ010000144.1:0-2006 GCA_964531455.1 uncultured Bordetella sp. | reverse complement strand
TCGAAACCCTGGGTTCGACGACGGTGATCTGCAGCGACAAAACAGGCACGTTGACTCTCAACCAGATGACCGCACGCGCCGGCTGGTTTGCTGGTGCGTCCTTCCGGATCAGCGGCGAAGGCTATGCCGCGGCAGGTGAAATCGATCTGCCGGCGACGCTGGATACGCGTCCCTATCTGCTGCCGATGGCGCTGTGCACCGATTCGCAGGTGCGGCAATCGGAGTTGATCGGCGATCCGACCGAAGGCGCGCTTTGGGTGTTGGCGCAAAAAGGTGGCCTGTCACCTGAAAAGGAACAGGCGCACGCGCCGCGCATCGCCGAGATTCCGTTCGATTCGGTGCACAAGTTCATGGCCACGTTTCATCACAGCGGTGAGCAGATCGAAATGTGCATCAAGGGCGCGCCCGCCGTGTTGTTGGCGCATGCCACGCATTGGCTGGCCGGTGAGGCTGAGGCACCAATCGATGCGCCGATGCGACAGCGCATCGAAAGCGAAGTCGAACGCATGGCCGAGCAAAGCCTGCGCGTCATCGCGGTGGCACGGCGGTGCATTCCGGCACGCGATTTCGATCCGGCCGGCGATTTGAATGTCTGGGTTGGTGACTGGACCTTCCTCGGTCTGGCCGGCCTGCTTGATCCGCCGCGCCCGGAAGCGGCGGCCGCGATTGCGCTTTGTCAGCAGGCCGGCATCGCGGTCAAGATGATTACCGGCGACCACAAGACCACTGCCGCCGCGATCGGCCGCGAGCTGGGCCTGGTCGATGGCCGTGCCGGCGAAGTGGTCAGCGGCGCCGAACTCGATGCGCTCGACGATGCCGGCCTGGCTGCCCGGATCAATACCATAAGCGTGTTTGCGCGGGTTTCGCCGTCCCACAAGGTGCGCATCGTCAAGGCCCTGAAAGCCGACGGCCATGTCGTCGCGATGACCGGGGATGGGGTCAACGACGCGCCGGCGTTGAAAGCCGCCGATATCGGCATCGCCATGGGCGTCACCGGCACCGCCGTCACCCGCGAGGCGGCCAGCATGGTGCTCACCGACGACAACTTCGCCACCATCGTGCGCGCCGTCGAAGAGGGCCGCGTGGTGTACGACAACATCGTCAAATTCGTCCGCTTCCAGCTCTCCACCAACATCGGCGCCATCCTGACCGTGCTCGGTGCAACGTTGACCGGCATGCCGGCGCCGTTCACCGCGATACAACTGCTCTGGATCAACATCATCATGGATGGTCCGCCGGCGATGACGCTGGGTGTCGAGCCGGCGCGCGACGGCATCATGCGCGATACGCCGCGCCAGCAAGCGGCTGAAATCCTGACCCTGAAACGCCTCGGCCGCCTGACCCTGTATGGCGTCACGATGATGTTCGGTACGCTGCTGCTGTTCCAGCATGCGCTTGTCGAGCAAGGCCGGGTTTATGCGTTGACGCTGGCTTTCACCACCTTCGTGCTGTTCCAGTTCTTCAACGTGTTCAATGCCCGCAACGAGCATGGCAGCGCCTTCAATGCGCACTTCTTGCAGAATGGAAAACTCTGGCTGGCCCTGGCTGGCGTGCTGCTGATGCAGGTTTTGGTAGTGCACTGGGGGCCGGCACAAAACATCTTTGGCACCACGGATTTGCGCTTGTCGGATTGGCTCAAGGCTGCGCTGGTGGCGGCCAGCGTGCTGTTCCTCGATGAGGTGCGCAAGCTGGGCTTGCGGCTGTTGCGTGGGAAGCAAGACACACCAGCCTGACGACCTGCTGGTTGGTGGCCTCAGTCGCGATGGAGTTTGGTGGAGGCGACTGCGGTGGATGCGCACCAATCCTGTTCCACCTGCCCGGTATAGGTTTCGAATAACAACACCGCAGCTGTTCCAGGCGGTGGGAGATGGATGATTGGGGCGGGAATCCAGTTGGATCAAGTGACTGGATTCCTTCCTGCGGGGGAATGACGAATTAATCAGCGTTTGCTTAGTTTTACTGTGTCAATACTATCCAAATCGTGCCGATAACGAAGGCATCTTCAA
>CAZHFZ010000143.1:0-2150 GCA_964531455.1 uncultured Bordetella sp. | reverse complement strand
GTGACCAGCGCGGGGCTGCCCTGAATGCCGGTCTTGCCGGTATGTGATATGCCGTCGAGCAGCACCAGTTTCATGTCGGGGCGGATTTGTTTCAGGTTCTGCATGGCTTTAAGCGTGTGGTCGAGTGTGCCGACGATGCCCATGGTTGGCACTTTTACCGCGGCCATCTGTTCGGCCGTGACGGCCTGATCCTTGTAGCCACGCAGGGATGCCGCCGTGGCGAGTTGATCGAAAGTTTTGTCGGCGCGGCAGGTGATCATGCGCTGCTGGATTTCTTCTTCAGTGGGCTTCATGCCGGCGGGGGCCTGGCGCATCAGGCGGCTGCGGCTGATGCAGTCACGGGCGATTTCCGAGGCCTCGGTTTCGATGCGCGGGTCATTGGCTTCGGCGGGTGTGCGACCCGCGCCCGCGACCTGCACCGCGGTGAGGAAACGTTCCGGGTGCAGCGTCAGCAGTTGCGCGACGGTGCTGCTGCCCAGTGAAAATCCGATGACGTGTGCGCGCTGGATTTTCAGCGCATCCAGTATGCGCACGACATCCAGCGCCTGCTGGCGTCCGTAAGCGGCAGGTTCGCGTGGCGAGTCGCTTTTGCCGTGGCCGCGCGCATCAAAGGCAATGACACGGAAGTCTTTTGACAGGTTGTCGACGACGCCGGGGGTGACCCAGCTCTCCAGTCGTGACGTGCCGCCATGGAGCAGGACGATGGCTTCACCCTTGCCGGCGTCGATGTAGCGGATCTTGACGCCGTTGGCATCGAGGTATTTGTCTTCATGACTTGTTGCGGCAGCGGCAGGCGCGATGGCAGTGCACAGCAGCAGCGCGGAAATGCGGATGAACGGGGTCATGGTCCTCTTCCTTTTTTGCGGATGTATTGTTGTTTTATCCGGCTTCGGTGATGAAGCCGGGCAGTGCATTCAGCTTGGCCAGAGCGTAGCGGATTTCGCGTAATGCATGTGCACCACGCGGAACGCCGTGGATTGCACCGGCAGTTGCCGGCGCCTGGGTCAGGATTCGATGGCGAATTTTTTCAGCAGCACCGGATCGGGATCAACACCGAGGCCTGGGCCCTGCGGGATCGTGAAGCGTCCGTTTTTCGGATTGATGGCGTCGCCCAGCGGGTTTTCGGCGAAATCGCAGTAGAAGCGCTCCACCCAGGGTTGCTGCGCCTGTGCCGCGCAGACATGGATCGAGGCCAGCAGTCCCGGGCCGAAGTAGGCCGAATGCGGCACCACGCGCACGCCGTGGGCTTCCGCCAGCGCGAACACTTTCTGCATTTCGGTGACGCCGCCGACTTTGGTGACGCTGGGTTGCGCGACATCCAGCGAGCCGCGTTCGAACAGGCGGTGAAATTCATTGACTGTGCCGACGTTTTCACCGGCAGCGACGGGAATGCCGCCCTCGGCGCGGACCCGGGCGAGGCCGGCGTGGTCTTCCGGCGGCCATACCGGTTCTTCAAGGAATTCGAGATCAAGTTCGTACAGTTCATCGCACATCGCCACGGCCTGCAGCGGCGTCCACGGTGTGCTGCAGTCGACCATCAGCGGTACGCCGTCGCCGCAGGCACGGCGTGCGGCGCGGATGATGGCGGGATCGATTTCATGGATCTTGATCAGCTTGTAGCCGCGGCCCAGCGCTTCGGCAATGCGCGGTTCCAGTGCTTCAGCCTTGCCGTAGCGCAGCAGGCTGGCATAAGCAGGCAGTTCGGTGCGCGGGCTGCCGCCGAGCAACTGGTACAGCGGCCGGTTGGCGATTTTGCCGGCGATGTCCCACAGCGCGATGTCGATGGCCGACATGCCATACATCGCCGGACCACTGCGGCCGGCGCCGTGCAGGGTGTGCGCAAGATCATGCATCAGCGCACTGATCGCGGTCGGATCACGACCGATGCACAGCGGCGCAATCATGCGGTCGATTGCGGTGCGGGTCACCGGCCATACGCGGTGGCCGAAGGCTTCGCCCCAGCCACTGATGCCGGCGTCGGTATCGACGCGCACGAGCAGGGTTTCAATCGCGGTGCGCGGACGGCCGCCGACCATCGGCGTGTCGCCGGCAATGATCATCGGCATGGAAGTGACGAAGGTGGTGACGGCAGTGATTTTCATGGGGGCGGTCCGCTTTGATCCGGGAAGGCGCTGATTGTAGCCCGCGTT
>CAZHFZ010000142.1:0-2157 GCA_964531455.1 uncultured Bordetella sp. | reverse complement strand
CCACCTGCGGCGGTGCGCGCCTGAAAACCGATGCGCTGCTGTGGCGCATCGGCTCGGCGGAAAACGCCGAGGCCGCGCTGGGTCAGGGTGAACACCGCCGAACGCGGTACAAGCCGCATGGCGTGAGCTTCAGTGATGAACAACTGCAGAAACTGCCCGGTCTGACCGTGCATGACGTGATGCTGCTGCCGATGGAGCGCACGAAAACACTTTTTGATGCACTGACACTGCCGGCGCCGCTGGATGAAGCCACCGAAATGCTGCTCGGTGAAATCCGCACGCGGCTCGCCTATCTGAATCAGGTCGGCCTCGGTTACCTGACCCTCGACCGGCAGTCACGCACACTCTCCGGCGGCGAAGTACAGCGGATCAACCTGACCACTGCGCTGGGTACCTCGCTGGTAAATACGCTGTTCGTGCTCGATGAACCGTCCATCGGCCTGCATCCGCACGACATGGGCCGTGTCATCGGCGTCATGCACAAGCTGCGCGACGCCGGCAATTCTCTGGTGGTGGTTGAACATGATCCGCAGGTGATGCTCGCCGCCGATCGCCTGCTCGACATCGGACCGGGGCCGGGCTCCAAAGGCGGTGAAATCGTCGCCTTTGATACGCCGGCACGGCTGATGGACAGCAAGACCTCGGTCACCGGGCGTTATCTGGCCGGTGAACTGCATGCGTCGGAACCGCGCGTGGTCAAAGCGCCGGCGCCAAAATCGCCGTATATCCGTATCCGCGGCGCCAGCGAACATAACCTGAAAATGGTCGATGCCGATTTCCCGCTGGACCGGCTGGTCTGCGTCACCGGCGTTTCGGGTTCGGGCAAATCCACGCTGGTGCAGGACGTGTTATACGCGGCATTGCGCAAGGCGCTGGGCCAGCCGACGGAAGCGCCGGGCAAACATGACAGTATTTACGGTGTTGACCAGATCAGCGACGTGGTGATGGTCGACCAATCGTCGATCGGCCGCACCACGCGTTCAAACCCCGCAAGTTATGTCGGCGCCTTCGACACCATCCGCAGCCGCTACGCATCGGCGCCGCTGGCGCAGTCGCGCGGGTATACCGCAGGCACCTTCAGCTTCAATTCCGGCACCGGGCGCTGCCCGACCTGCAGCGGCAACGGTTTCGAACATGTCGAGATGCAGTTCCTCTCCGACGTCTACCTGCGCTGCCCGGACTGCGACGGCCGGCGTTACCGCGCGGAAGTGCTGGAAATCACCATTGGCGGCAAATCGATTGCCGATGTATTGGAACTGACCATCGCCGATGCGCTGGCGTTTTTCAATCACGCACCCGATATCGCGCGGGCGCTGCAACCGCTGGTCGATGTCGGCCTCGATTACCTGAAACTGGGCCAGCCGGTGCCGACGCTGTCCGGCGGCGAAGCACAGCGGCTGAAACTCGCTGGCTTTCTGGCCGAGGCTGCAAATACGGGACGTAATGCATTGGGCGGCAAGGGCAAGCTCTTCCTGTTCGATGAACCGACGACCGGCCTGCATTTCGACGACGTACGCAAGCTGCTCGGCGCCTTTCACAAGCTGCTGATCGCCGGACATTCGATCATTGTCATTGAACACAATCTTGACGTGATCCGCGCCTCGGACTGGATCATTGATCTCGGCCCAGAGGGCGGCGACGCCGGCGGCATGATCGTCTGTACCGGCACGCCGGACGAGGTGACGGAGCACCCGACCTCGCATACCGCCAAGGCGATGCGCGATTACGCCGCATCGTTGGGTGTACCGCCGGCGATTCCCAAGGTCCGTCACGCCGTCGCGCTGCATGGAAATTCAATCTGCGTCAGCCACGCGCGTGAACACAATCTGAAGAACATCAGCGTCGATATCCCCCGCGGCAAGTTCACCGTCGTTACCGGCGTATCCGGATCCGGGAAATCAACGCTGGCCTTCGATATCGTCTTTGCCGAGGGCCAGCGGCGTTATCTCGAATCACTGAATGCCTATGCGCGCCAGTTTGTGCAGTCGGCGGCACGGCCGGAAGTGGATGCGATCTACGGCATTCCGCCGACGGTAGCGATTGAGCAGCGCACCAGCCGCGGCGGCCGCCGCAGCACGGTGGCGACGCTGACCGAGATTTACCATTTCCTGCGCCTGCTTTATGTGAAGCTGGGCACGCAGTACTGCCCCGACTGCG
>CAZHFZ010000141.1:0-2158 GCA_964531455.1 uncultured Bordetella sp. | reverse complement strand
GCGGAACAACTCGTCGAGAACAATCGCGCCGCAGATTTCATTGCCATGGGCCAGCGCGGTGATCATCACATGCGGGCCGGGCTTGCCGCTGTCGATGGTGGTGGCGTATTCGATGCCGGTGTTGCCCTTGCGATAGGGGCTGATGTCGGGCTGGGCGATTTCGACGGTGTAGGCGTTGGGGTCGGTCATGGTGTGGGTGGCTCGAATGGCGGGAGAAAAAGAAATGCGTCGGTGTGCGGAAGTTAGCACAGTCCGGTCCGGCTGGCCCGGGGGCAAAAAGGGCCAGTTCACGAGGCCAACCGATTCTCACTGGCCCGTCTTGATGCGGCGGCGCAAGAGCAGCCTGATGCTACTTAGCTAGACCTGACCCTACATTTGTTTGGTATTTCAAAAACAAACGGTTGCGGTGCTCCGACCTGAAGCGAGCAGGCCCACGTTATAATTCACGCAAACCAATACGCCGCCGTCGTGCGGCAGACATCCGGCCTGACCGGGAGGAGACAGCGTGGGGGAGTTGAGTCCGGCGGCAGCAGCCGTGGTTGGAGTGGTCGTGTTTTTTGCTTTTTTCGTGCGCGGAGTCTCCGGCTTCGGCTCGGCCACCATCGCGATTCCGCTGATGGCTCATGTGGTACCGCTCAAGCTCGCAGTGCCGTTGCTGCTGGTGCTGGATTTCCTTGCCACGCTGGCGACGATCCGCATTGATCGCGAGCACGTCAACAAAACCGAAGTCAAACGACTGATCCCTTGGGCGATGATCGGTGTTGTCACCGGCGCGCTGCTGCTGGTGCGCCTGCCCCCGGAAATTCTGCTCACCGGGTTGGGCGTGCTGGTGGTGATTTTCGGGGTGCGCACGCTGCTCAAACCGGGGGGCGGTGAGCCCGTGTCGCCGTGGTGGGCTATGCCGGCGGGTTTCACCGGCGGCTTTTTCGGCGGCATGTTCGGCAGCGGCGCAGCAACGCCTTACATGATCTACCTGACCCATCGCCTGGGCGACAAGCGCAATGTGCGGGCGACGTTCTCGGGCTTCGCGTTCTTCGATTACGGATTCCGGCTGCTCACCTTCCTGTTCACTGGCCTGCTGCTGCAGTGGGCGCTCGGCATCGTGCTGATCATCAGCGTGCCGGCGATGGCAGCGGGTTTGTACATCGGCAATCACATCCACCACCGCATCTCCAACGAGCGGGCCCTGCAGGTGATCGGCGTGATGCTGGTTCTGAGCGGCCTCTCGCTGGTCATCAAGGTGCTGTGGTCGGGCGTGTAGCCGTTCTGACAAGGAGGACAAGGCGATGAAACTGCGTGTAGCGATGCTCAACATGGAGCAGGACCACAAGCGCTGGGAGCAGCGGCGCGAGCTAATCATCAGCGAGCTCGCGGCGATCGACCCGGACCTGTTTGCGATGAATGAAGTCTGCATCCCGCTGCAGACCGCGCGCTGGATCCAGCAGGTCATGCGCGAGCGCCACGGGCGCGACTACGCGCTGGTGCAGCAGACACGGGTAAACGGCCTCTCGGCGGTGGAGGGTGAGGCGCTGCTCACGCGGCTGCCGATCATCGAAACCGGCAACCTCGATTACCGCACGCGCGACATGGTGGCACTGGTGGCCCGCGTCAAGGCCGGCAACAAGGCCATCGATGTCTACGTCACCCACCAATACATGTCCCGCGGCGACGACTCGCTGCGGCTGTTTCAGGCCCAGCAGCTCCTCGCCTGGATGGACTCCCGCCGCGAAGCGGACGCCCGCATCGTATGCGGAGATTTCAATGCCGTGCTGGATTCGCCCTCGGCGGCACTGATGGCCTCGCGGCTGCGCCCGACACAGACCGCCAACACCGCGTTCACGCCGCTCGCCGATATCGCGGGCAAACCCTCGCACCCCTACTGGCCGCGCATGGACCGCTGCATCGACTACATCTGGGTCGATGATGCGCTGTCGGTTGCCGGCAGCAGCGTCTGCTTCAATCAGGGCAGCCCCGACGCCCCGGCGCTCTACCCCTCGGACCACGCCGGTGTGCGAGCTGACTTGCAGTTGAAGTGAGCGGGGCGCCGGCTGCGGCCGGTGCGGGGTTGTAAAAACGCGGACTGCGGCCGCTTATTCCGGCTATGGTGGCTAAGCGCGCAGCGTCGCCAGAAACTGCCCGAAGTAAACGAGCCCCTCCG
>CAZHFZ010000140.1:0-2221 GCA_964531455.1 uncultured Bordetella sp. | reverse complement strand
CGCCCGAGAAAGCCAGATGCTCCTCCTGCCGTGCATGCGCCTCGCGCTGCCGGTCACGTCGGACCACCCAGACGAACAGCAGCAGGCAGAGACCGAACGCCGCGGTCACGATGAGCACCGAAAAACGGAAAAGCGCACGGATGGCCTGTGCCGCGTTTTCCTCGGCGCCCACCACAACGGAGCGCTGCAAGCCCAGTTCGACCGAGACGGTGCTGCCGTCCTGCTGGGGGATGTCGCGGCGGAAAATCATGACCGGAACGGCGCGTCCACCCAGTTCCAGGTTGCCGCTCGAGATACTCACCGGCATCGGTTGCGCAGAGCGCCGCAAATCAGGCGGCGAGGCCGCGGCCAGACCACTGGTCTGACGATGGAAAAGCGTCTCGCCATCGCGTGTCACCGAGACATATTGGAGTTCATTCTGCGCGGCATGCAGGCCTTCCACCAAGGTGTTGAAAAGGTGCCACTGCGCTGCGGTCAGGTTTGTATGCGCCAAACCCTGCAGACCTGCGAGAAAAGTGGTCAGATTCTCACCTTGGGCAAGCACGGTACGCGTGGCAGTCACATGCGCCACACGCCCCTGGAGACGGTGCAACTGCCAGAGCATCGCGCCAGCCACCATGGCGCCAAGAAACAGGAATACAACCGACCAGAGGGTCAGTGACAAATGACGACGCGATGTTGGCAAGTGGCGAAACATGTGGTTGCTCATAAGCAGTTGGTGTGCCGTTTGAAATAATACACCGGATTGTCCATTTTGGCAACGCGAGCGCGACATATTGACGCAGATCAACGGACATATTGTCGCGGCGGGTATGTGATATTAGGCATCCCAGACAAATGATGATGATTGAAGCCACCCAGAGCCTTTGCTTGGTCATATGGCATGTGTTCTGCTACGATTTGACGTGCGGACCCTAGTTATTTTTCAAGATGAACACTTTTACACATCGTATTTGGATCTGGGTTGATGGATTGCTGGTCGTGGCGGTTTTGATGTTGCTCGTGTTGGTATGGCATGCCCGCTATTTCGGCAGGGATACGCAGTCGACCGGCCATCAGCCTGAATCGACAGATCGCAACTGGAGGGCTCCAGGTCGCGAGCCGGAGGTGGCGCATCATCAGGCGTCGGATCCGCGTGCGTCAAAACCCGCAATTCTGGTGCGTCCGGTTCGCTTGGGTGGATTGCCGATGCCGCGCGACGTCAGGCCGCAATGGTGTGAACAGGGCGTGTGCGACACGGAGTGGGAGAAAGTCCCGGTCTCGCCAGGTCTGGATATGATTCAGACTGACCATGGCTATGTGGTGGCCTTCAGTCAGCCGAACATGCGTCAGGAAGACGACATCCGGATCGATTGCGTCCAGGGATCGCTGAAAATTGAGACCGTGGTGCGTGATGTGCGCGGCAACGCGAAAGGGGTCTCCTGCCGGCGCATCCGGTTGCCGGCAGACAGCGTTTTTGACAGTGGGATGGAAAGCGCCTTGAGCAATGGCGTGCTGCGCATTTTCATCCCGCGTGCTGTCCAACCATAGGTAAAGACATCCGGTAAGTGCGCGTTTGGCTTGATGAATGGGGTTATCACGGGGATTGTCATGATAAAATGCGGTTGGGTTCTGCTGCTGGCTGTTTTCGCCGGTTCCGCGAAAGCCGCTTCGGCTTTGGATGAATTCAAGATCAAGCGCGAATCCGTTTTTGAATTTGCCGCCAAGCCCCAGGTCACCCGGAATGGCGATATGATCAACATCGCATTTGCCACCAAGGGCGGTTGCGATGTGACCGTGTCCATTGAAAACGCCCAGGGCAAGATCATCCGCCACCTGGCCAGCGGCGTGCTCGGTGAAAACGCGCCGGCCCCGTTTGCTCAAGGCACGCTGCAGCAGTCCATCATCTGGGATGGCAAGAACGATCAGAATGAATACGTGAATGACAAGGATGCCTGTTCGGTGCGGGTGTCGCTGGGGCTGAAGCCTTCATTTGAAAAGAATCTGTTCTGGGAGCCCCGGCGTCGGCACGGCAGCCAGGCCCCTGTCTTCCAGGTAGCGCCGGAAGGGGTATACGTCTATGACGGCGGCAATGCCATTGATTTCGTCAAACTTTACAACCACGACGGAACCTACATCCGCACCGTGTATCCGTTCCCGGGCGACAAGATTGACCAGGTCAAGGGCATTCCGCGCACGGTCTACCCGCAGGACAACGAGACGCTGCCGGTGAAATCCACCT
>CAZHFZ010000139.1:0-2230 GCA_964531455.1 uncultured Bordetella sp. | reverse complement strand
GCATCGGCGCGGTGATCAACACGGCGAAGGTTGAGCCCGGCGCCAACGTCGTGGTGTTCGGCCTGGGTGGCATCGGCCTCAACGTGATCCAGGGCGCACGGCTCGCCGGCGCCAATATGATCGTCGGCGTTGATCTCAACCCCGCACGCAAACCGCTGGCCGAAAAATTCGGCATGACCCACTTCGTCAATCCGAAAGAAGTCGGCGGCGACCTCGTTCCGTATCTGGTCAATCTGACCAAGGGCGGCGCCGACTACAGCTTTGAATGCATCGGCAATGTCGATGTGATGCGCCAGGCACTGGAGTGCTGTCACAAGGGCTGGGGCGTGTCGGTGATCATCGGTGTTGCAGGTGCGGGACAGGAAATCAAGACCCGGCCGTTCCAGCTGGTGACCGGCCGCGTGTGGAAAGGCACGGCTTTCGGTGGCGCCAAGGGCCGTCGCGACGTGCCAAAGATTGTCGACTGGTACATGGACGGCAAGATCAACATCGACGACCTGATCACGCACAAGCTGAAACTGGAAGACATCAACAAGGGATTTGATCTGATGCATTCCGGGGAATCGATACGGAGTGTGGTGGTGTTTTAGGGCGTGTCCCGGCAGTGAGTGGGTGTGAGTGCGCAGCGTTGTTTTTCGGTGAAGCGCTGGATCCGAATACCCGTCCCTCTCTATTCGTTGATGTCGTTTGGCGGCAATTTCCTCATCAAAAATCCGGATAATGGCGGCTCAATAATTTTTGCCGCTGTTTTGGAAGGCACGCATGGAAATCAAGGTCAACTTTCTAGACAAGCTTCGTCTTGAAGCCCGGTTCGATGACTTTACGGTCATCTCCGATCAACCCATCCGCTACAAGGGCGATGGCTCGGCGCCAGGTCCTTTCGATTACTTTCTGGCCTCATCGGCCCTGTGTGCGGCTTATTTTGTGAAGTTGTATTGCGAAACCCGCAATATTCCCACCGAGAATATCCGCCTGTCGCAGAACAATATTGTGGATCCGGAAAACCGGTACCAGCAGGTTTTCAAGATCCAGGTTGAGTTGCCGGCTGACATTTCCGCCAAAGATCGCCAGGGCATCTTGCGTTCCATCGACCGTTGTACGGTTAAAAAGGTGGTGCAAACCGGGCCCGAGTTTGTGATTGAGGAGGTGGAGAGTCTGGATGCCGATGCGCAGGCCTTGCTGATGCAGAATCCGCTTGCAGGGGCGGGCATATGCATTCCTGGCAAGGACCTGCCGTTGGAGCAAACCATCGCCAATATGTCGGGCGTTCTGGCGGACCTCGGCATGAAGATCGAGATCGCTTCCTGGCGCAATCTGGTTCCCCATGTGTGGTCGCTGCATATCCGCGACGCGCACTCGCCGATGTGTTTTTCTAATGGCAAGGGCGCGAGCAAGGAAAGTGCGTTGGCATCGGCGCTGGGCGAGTTTATCGAGCGGCTGAGCTGCAATCATTTTTACAACGATCAGTTCTGGGGGGGAGACATCGCCGGCGCGGCGTTCGTGCATTACCCGGACGAACGCTGGTTCAGGCCGGACGCTGAAGACGCGTTGCCGGTGGAAATCCTCGACGAGTACTGCCTGAGGATTTACAACGCCGATGGCGAGCTGCGTGGCTCCCATCTGTACGACACCAATTCCGGCAACATGCAGCGTGGCATCTGTTCGCTGCCGTATCTGCGCCAGTCGGACGGCGAGGTGGTGTATTTTCCGTCGAACCTGATCGACAACCTGTTTCTCAGTAACGGCATGAGTGCCGGCAATACGCTGGCTGAAGCGCAGGTGCAATGCCTGTCGGAAATCTTCGAGCGGGCGGTAAAACGCGAAATTCTGGAAGGTGAAATCGCGCTGCCTGATGTGCCGCATGATGTGCTCGCGAAATACCCCGACATCCTGGCCGGCATTCAGGGCCTGGAAAAGCAGGGTTTCCCGGTGCTGGTGAAGGATGCCTCGATGGGTGGCGTGTTCCCGGTCATGTGCGTCACCCTGATGAACCCGCATACCGGCGGCGTGTTTGCCTCGTTCGGGGCGCACCCGAGTTTTGAGGTGGCGCTGGAGCGCAGTCTTACGGAGTTGCTGCAGGGCCGCAGTTTCGAAGGCCTGAACGATTTGCCCCGGCCGACCTTCGAAAGCAACGCCGTGACCGAACCGAACAATTTTGTTGAGCACTTCATTGATTCCAGCGGTGTGGTGTCGTGGCGCTTTTTCAGCGCCAGGGCCGATTTCGATTTTG
>CAZHFZ010000138.1:0-2235 GCA_964531455.1 uncultured Bordetella sp. | reverse complement strand
TCTGCGTTTCATTACCGGCGCCGGCATCACGCCCGAGCACCTGCCGTCCTTCCTCGAATCCGCATCCAATATCGGCACCTGGGGCATGGCGATGACCAAGGAGCTCGCGCGCCAGCTCGCACAGAGCGGTCTGGAAATCCTGCCGATGCCGCGTCCGCCGCAGCCCTTGCTCACGGCAGCCCACGCCGGCCGCCGCGCCCAGCTTGAAGCCGCGCTGAGCCTGTTCCTCGGCAACACGCTGCGTAAATTCCGCATGGCCGTCGGCGATCCCGAAGCCGTGCTGTCGGCGCACAAACTCGACAGCGGCGCCGGAGAACTGCGGCTGAGCCTCAGCACGCCGTTTGACGATTCGCTGTTCGAAGGTTTTGCCTGGCCGCTGCAGCCGCAGGACGACGCGGCTGAAGTCTCGCAACTGTTTCAGACGGTGCTGGCCGAATGTCGTGTGCCGTCGGTGACGGTGCTGCAGCAGGTGCTGCCGGAGCGTTTGCCGGGCGGGTCGGTGTTTGTGGCGGGGAGGATGCTGGAGGGCTTGGGGCGGGAACCGGCGCGGCATTGAGGTTCCGTCATAAGAATATAAGTAATTGTTTTATTTGTATTTTTTATGTCTTTGGCCGCTGGTAATGTTGCTGGGTTGACGACTATAAACAAGATGTTTATGCTCGGTTGAATGATCCAGTCCTTTGCGGATTCCGAGACTGAACGATTCTTTGCGGGTGGCCGTTCCCGGCGCTTGCCTTCCGAAATTCGCAACCGCGCGATCATGCGTCTGACGCAGCTACATGCGGCGACGCGCATCGACGATCTGCGTTCTCCGCCGTCAAACAGGTTGGAACCCCTCAAGGGTGACCGCAAGGGGCAGTGGAGCATCCGGATCAACGAGCAGTGGCGAATCTGTTTCCGGTTTTCGAACGGTGATGCATTCGATGTCGAAATCGTTGATTACCATTGATTGGAGCTTTTATGGTCAAGAACGGACTACCTGCAATTCATCCAGGCGAATTTCTTCGGGAAGTTCTGGAGGAGCGTGAAATTTCCCAGGCGGAATTCGCACGCATGCTGGGAGTCTCAGCGATGCGCATCTCGCATATCGTCAAAGGGAGCCGGCCGGTGACCGCCGAGATGGCGCTGTTGTTCGGTCGAGCTTTTGCGCAGTCGCCGCAGTACTGGCTCAACCTGCAGTCGACCTACGATCTCAAGCTTGCGGAGCGTGCGATTGGTAACCGGTTGAAGGCCGTTTCAGAACTGGCTCCGGTTTGAATCGATTCCGGTACCTGCGGTTTTGCCATATGCGTGCAATAACACTTCTCGGTCTAAGCATCTTAGCGGGCTCGGTGTCAGCCCAAACTACGGCTGCCGACTTGGCTGGTCTATACGCAAAGCCAAGCCCATTTGAGGATGTTGCAAAAGAGCGTTATGTCGCGGAGTCCGAAAACGCTTTTGTAATTCGAGATAGGTATCCTCAAGCCCCAGTGCACCTGCTCATTATTCCAAAGAAGCGGGTTCCTACGATGCTTCAAGCCTCGCCTGAGCTTTTTGCAGAGATGTTCATGCTTGCCAAGAAAGTGGCAAAACAAGAGGGTATTGAGAACGACGGATTTCGTATGGTAATCAACACCCATCCCTCAGGTGGACAAAGCGTGTTTCACTTTCACATTCATCTCTTGGGCGGCCGGCAAATGCGGTGGCCACCGGGCTAGGTTCTAGTGTTCTACATTACGTCACCACTTCGATCAAACTGAACTTGCGCATAATGCGCGCAGTGGCGCTATCTGCCGTATGTGAACCACACTGTGAATCCATCCGGCAGCGCGGTAGGGTGGATAAGCCGTGGAGCGGCGCCATCCGTCGTGTGTAATTCTGTTGTTCTTAAACCATCTGGCGGATAACGGCGCTTTGCGCCTCATCTGACCGACAAAAAGCGGGTCGTTTTCAGTCGGTAACCCCGAAACTGCTACAGTGCGCGCCATGAAACCCTATGCCGCACTGAATCCCGAAGCCATTCTCGACGCCATCGAATCCTGCTGTGGCCTGCGCTGCGACGGCCGGCTGCAGGCGCTGAACAGTTATGAAAACCGTGTTTACCAGGTGTGGCTGGAGGACGGCGTGTCGGTGGTCGCCAAGTTCTACCGGCCGCAGCGCTGGAGCAGTGCGGCGATTCAGGAGGAACATGATTTCGCCGCAGAGCTCGCCGCGCGCGAGTTGCCGGTGGTGGCGCCGCTGGTGTTCAATGGCCGC
>CAZHFZ010000137.1:0-2235 GCA_964531455.1 uncultured Bordetella sp. | reverse complement strand
AACGGCGCATCGATGGCGCCGACCTTCACATAGATCAGCGCACCCTCTGCTCCGGTAAACGGCGTGTGGCGGCTCCAGCGCGGATTGCGCAGCCAGGTGCCGGCGGGATAGCGGGCCTCTTCATCGCGGAACACGCCGTCGAGCACGAGGATCTCTTCACCACCGGGGTGCGTGTGCATGTTGAATTGCGTCTGCGGTGCCCAGCGCACCAGTGCCGTGCTCACACCGTCATGTTCATGCAGCGGCATCACGCTCAGGCCCGGCACCAGACCGGGCCGCCACGCGGCCGTTGAAGTCGCAATGCGCACCGGTTTCAGATCATTCGCTGCGAACTGCCAGAGTTTGACGAACAGCGTGCAGCCTTCACGCGAGAACGGCGCATGGCGGGTGCCCGGCGGATTGCGCAGATAAGTGCCCGCCGGATAATCCCCGTGTTCATCCGAGAACACACCTTCGAGTACCAGGATCTCCTCGCCGCCGTGATGCACATGTTCATCAAAGCGTGAACCGGCGGCGTAACGCACGATGCTGGTGGCGCGCGCAACTTCATCGCCGACGCGATCGAGCATGCGCCGGTCGACACCGGGCAAGGGCGAGGGTGTCCATGTTGCATCGGCGGCGTGTTGCACGACGCGGGCTTTGAAATCGCTGTTGAGGTTCATGCGGATATTCCAGGGGAAACCCCGGCAGCCAGCGGGCTGAAGGGTCGAGTGTTGATCGTGTTGGGGCGGGTTCGCCACATTGTCTTGGACATTCGAATGGGTGCCGCTTGCCAGATGGAAAGTCGAGTTCCGCCTCTTTAAAACGGATGGCGACGATTTCGCTTGCCGGGCAGATGCGGCCTGTTGCAATGACTGTAATCCAATAACGATTTTGAGTCATTGCAGCGGATTAAAGTGCTAAAGTTTGTCGCATCAGGGTGCCCCCATCCTGTTCACAACCCACTGATTCGAGGATCGAGGACCACCAGCCATGAAACAATTTTCGTTTATCCGTTCATGCACCGCACTGTGCCTGCTTGTCCCGATTGTGCCCGCCGCCTTTGCACAAACCGCTTATCCCGACCGTGCGCTGCGTCTGATCGTGCCCTTTGCCGCCGGCAGCGCGACCGACTCTTCCGCGCGCATCTTCAGCACCCAGCTCTCCACCCAACTGGGGCAGCAGATCATCGTCGACAACCGCGCGGGAGCCGGCGGCGCCATCGGCATGCAGGCGCTGGCCAAGTCCGCGCCTGACGGCTACACCATCGCCTACGCCGGCGCCGGCCCGCTCGCGATCAACCGCAGCATGTCGGCCAATCTGCCGTACGACGTCGAGAAGGAAATCCAGGCCATTTCGCAGGCGATCACCTCGCCGTTGTTACTGGCGGTGTCGCCGACCTTGCCCGTCAAAAACGTCAAGGAAATGATTGCCCTGGCCAAGTCACGCCCCAACCAGATGTCCTTCGGCTCGGCCGGTAACGGTACTGTCGGCCATCTCGCGGGTGAGTATTTCAAGGCGCTCAGCAAGGCCGACATTCTGCATGTGCCGTACAAGGGCGGCGCTCAGGCGACCGTCGACACCATGTCGGGGTTTGTGCAGTTTATTTTTGACCCGACCAGCAGCCTCGCACCGCATGTGACCAGCGGGCGCCTGCGCGGCCTTGCCGTGACCGGACCCAAGCGCATCAAGGCCTTTGCCAATCTGCCGACCGTGGCCGAATCCGGGCTGCCCGGCTACGAAGTCACGACTTGGGGCGGCATCATCGGCCCTGCCGGTATTCCCAAACAGATTGTGACCCGTCTCAGCGAAGAAGTGCAGAAAGCCGCAAAGTCCACCGCCGTCATTGAGCGTTATGCCGCGCTCGGATCGGAGCCGCTCGGTACAACGCCGGAACAGTTCACCGAGTTCATCCGCAAGGAATACCTGAAGTGGGCTGAAGTCATCAAGCGCGCCGGGATCAAGCAATAGCCGCGCGCAGTGCGACGGGGCGGCCGCCTTCAGCGGGCCGCGCCGTCAGCGCGCGGATTCAGTGCGCATCCACAAAACGGCCCAGGCGCACCGCGGTCTGCCCGCGGTAGAGCCGCTTCGACGGCATCACCAGCACGCAGTCGTCATAGGGCGTGCGCACTTCGCGATCACCGTCCCAGCCGATCAGCGTGCCGGCCTCCGCGATGACCTCGAGCCCGGTGAACACACGTGCAAAACGGAACACCTCGGCGGTGATGGTGACCGGATGCGTGACCTCGACCGCTT
>CAZHFZ010000136.1:0-2236 GCA_964531455.1 uncultured Bordetella sp. | reverse complement strand
CGCGCGGGTCTTCGCCGATGCGGCCGCTCTTGTGCGCGCCGACCGGGTTGAAATAACGCAACAGCCCGATGTGCCAACTCGAATCAGAAATGGCCACGTCCTGCAGAATTTTCTCGATGAACAGCTTGCTGGTGCCATAGGGGTTGGTCGTGCCTCCAACCGGGAAATCCTCGCGGATCGGCACGCTGGCCGGGTCACCGTAAACCGTGGCGGAAGAACTGAACACGATGGTCTTCACGCCCGCCGCCTGCATGGCTTCAAACAGCGTCACGCTGCCGGCGATGTTGTTGTCGTAATACATCAGCGGCTTTTCTACCGACTCGCCCACCGCTTTCAGGCCGGCAAAATGAATCACCGCATCGATGTCGTGCTCGTGAAAGAGCTTGTCCAGCGTTGCACGGTCACGAATATCGCCTTCGATGAAGGGGAAATCCTGACCGGTGAGTTCGCGCACCCGCTTCATCGATTCAGGGCTGCTATTGCACAGGTTATCAAGAACAACGATGTCATAGCCGGCATTGAGAAATTCGACGCAGGCATGCGAGCCGATGTAGCCCGCGCCGCCGGTAATCAGGATGGTTTTCAAGGTTTCACCCCCACTGTTTTAATCAAATACAACGGTCTTGTTGCCGTACACCAGGATGCGGTTGTCGATATGCCAGCGCACCGCGCGCGACAGCACCACTTTCTCCAGGTCGGCGCCCTTCTGCACCAGATTATCCAGTTCGTCGCGATGCGAAATGCGGGTCACATCCTGCTCGATGATCGGGCCATCATCGAGTATTTCTGTGACGTAATGACTGGTGGCGCCGATCAGTTTGACGCCACGTTCATAAGCGCGCTGATACGGCTTGGCACCATGAAAAGCGGGCAGGAATGAATGGTGGATGTTGATGATGCGATTCGGGTAATAACTCATGAAGTCCGGCGACAACACCTGCATGTAACGCGCCAGCACGATGAAATCGACGTGATGTGCCGTCAGCAACGCACGTTGCTGCGCCTCGGCCTCGGGCTTGTTTTCCTTGCTGACCTGGATGTGCTGAAACGGAATCTTGTACGCCTCGGCCAGCCAGTGGGTGTCCGGGTGGTTGCTGATGATCAGCGGGATATCGCAATACAGCTCGCCGGCGTGGTGGCGATAGAGCAGATCGGCCAGGCAGTGGTCATACTTGGAAACGAAGATCGCCATGCGCGGCTTGACGCTGGAAAGCGACAGATGCCACTTCAAGGCATGCGCTTCGGCGATCGGCGCAAAAGCTTCATCGAACTTGTGCAGCCCCAACTCGAAACCTTCCAGCGCCCATTCCACCCGCATCAAAAACAGACCGGCGGCGCCGTCCTGATGCTGGTCCGCATGCAGGATGTTGGCGTTGTGTTGCAGCAGGAAATTGGCGATGGCGGCAACCAGTCCCTTCTTGTCCGGGCAGGCAATGAGCAGTACAGCGGAATTACGCATGGCGAGTTTGACCCTAGTGGCGCAGTGCAAAAAATGGCGGCAATGATACCGCGCCTGACTGATGCCAATGTAGGGCGGAAAAGCGATAGCGCCTTCCGCCGAATGAGCGTCTTCCGACGAAAGGCAGCAGAGTCGTTGCCGTATTGACGGCTTACGAATCCGGCGTCCCCTTGCGGATGTGCTGCACTTTTCCACCCAACAATTTTCCGCAACCTGTGGATAACTTCCCCTGAAAACGTCCCGTCCGGCCCTGCCGTTGAAGCTGTCCAGGCACCCGGCCTGTAGACAACCCTGTGGATAGGCTGTGCAAGAAAAAGCAGTTGACGACCCCGCCTCCAACACTAGAATTAGCGCCACGCTTCACTGCCAAACACTATATTTAGTGTTTTCTAATAAACGAAGCACCCACCACAGAATGCCGCATCCATAGCGGCATCAGACATGAAGGAGACTCACCCATGCAGATTTCCAGCGATTTCCAGCCCCCCGTTGACACCATTCTGATCAACGACGTGATGACCTCTGATCTCCCGCCCGCCCCCGCTTACCCCGACCACAAAATCATCCGCCGCAACGGCGCTGTAGTCGCTTTTGAGCCGAACAAGATCGCCATCGCGCTGACCAAGGCGTTCATCGCCGTCAACGGTGGCCAGGCGGCGGCCAGCGCTCGCATCCGTGACGTGGTGGAAAACCTCACCGGCAATGTCGTCAACGCCTTGATTCGCCGCCAGCCCAACGGCGGCACGTTCCATATCGAAGACATCCAGGATCAGGTCG
>CAZHFZ010000135.1:0-2242 GCA_964531455.1 uncultured Bordetella sp. | reverse complement strand
CCAGATCGATTCCCAGAACTTTTGACATTACTAAACTCCATTCGCCCGCAAACAGTTGCACTCGTATGGATACCCGTACACTGAAATGGGCACGTGTCTGTAAGCAGTCCATGTGCCAATCACACACAGCCTATGCTATTGAAAACATAAATCGTTTACTATTAACGTGTTATTTCCATACAACCGTTTTCCATGCCGAGTGAACGTCCGGGCGAAACTGCGCCATAACGTCTCAGTGTGAGACAACAACCGCGTCACCTGACTCATCCTGTCTGAATTTTGCCGCAGTTTGGGGCCCATGGCCGGTTTCAGGTGGCAGGAGTTCGTTTTGTAAAAACACATTTTCAGTCACCGTGTGGGGAAGACGATCCATCGGGAATGCCGGATACGCCTGTCACATCTACGTACATAATATTTTGCACTGCAATAAGTTATGTATTTCTTGCCGCCTGCAGTCGTTGCAGTTCGTGCAGGTCGCGGCGGAATAGCCGCGCCAGGTGGGACTCATAGCGCATGACCTGCCCCAGAGTCTGAGCATCCGGCATCAAGGACTCTTGCCGGCAGGCTTGCGCCTGAACGGTAAAGCGTGCATAGTTATGGCATCAAGCGTGTCCGTAACCTGATAAACCTTGCTCGCTTCAGAAAGTGAACCTCATGGCTGAACCGGCGCCTGTCACACTCAAGCCAACCCGCACCCGCAGCACGCCCGTAGCCGGTCACGGCGCACCCGGCCGCAAAAAGACCTTTGTGCTCGACACGAACGTGCTGCTGCACAGCGCGCAGGCGCTGGATGCCTTTACCGACAACCACGTGGTGCTGCCCATGGCGGTGCTCGAGGAGTTGGACAACTTCAAAACCCAGTCCACGGAACTGGGCCGGAACTCGCGGCAGGTAATCCGCAATCTCGACAAACTCCGCACCAAGGGGTCGCTCGCCAGCGGCGTTCCGGTCGCCGAAGGTGGCACCTTGCGCGTGCTGGTGACCCCGCCGGTCGCCAAGGCCGGTCTGGAACAGGACACGGCCGACAACGCCATCATCCGCCTGGCTTTCGCGCTCATGCAGACGGGCGAACATGTGATCTTCGTCACCAAGGACATCAACGCCCGGGTCAAGGCCGATGCGCTGGGAATCGAATCGCAGGACTTCGAACGCGAGAAAGTGAATTTCGACGAACTTTTCACCGGCTATGCGGATGTCACGGTGCCGCGCGAGATGATCGACCGCATCTACGCCGGCGAGGCGCTCGACACGGCGCGCTTGCAGGGCTACCCCAACATGTTCTTCGAAATGGTCGCGGCCGAGGATGACAGCGTGCGCGCCCTGGCGCGCGTACGCCCGGACGGCAAGGTGGTTGAGATCGACCGCCGCATCGACAGCGTCCTGAACATCCAGGCGCGCAACCGCGAGCAGCGCATGGCGTTCGAACTGCTGATGGACCCGCGTGTCAGCATCGTCACCCTGGTCGGGCAGGCCGGCACCGGCAAAACCCTGCTGGCGCTGGCGGCCGGTCTGCACCTCGTGCTGCGCGAGCATGCCTATGACCGCATCCTGGTCTCGCGGCCGATCATTCCGCTGGGCAAGGACATCGGCTATCTGCCGGGACCCAAGGAGGAGAAACTCTCGCACTGGATGGAGCCGATTTTTGACAATCTCGCGTACCTGCTGCGCGAGCCGCTCTCGATCATACCCGCGCCGGTGCAACGCAAAGGCCACAAATACTCGGCGCGGGACCGCATTCAGCAGTTGCTCGACAACGACGTGCTGGAACTTGAAGCGCTGACGTATATTCGCGGCCGCTCGATCTCGCGCCAGTACGTGATCATCGACGAAGCGCAGAATCTGACGCCGCACGAGGTTAAGACCGTGGTCAGCCGCGCCGGCGAAGGCACGAAAGTCATCCTTACCGGCAACGCCTACCAGATCGACAACCCCTACCTCGACGCCTCCAGCAACGGTCTGACCTACGCCGCCGAACGTCTCAAAGAACTGACCATGCACGGCCATGTCACGCTGCGCACCAGCGAGCGCAGCGATCTGGCCGCCGTGGCCGCGAAGCATCTGTAAGAAATCCTCTGTCGCAAACGTATCAAGCAGGTTGTGTATTTACGAGGTGTATGACAAGGATAGAAGACCTGTCCCTTATAACCCTTCAAGCCGACCGTGCTCAGCATCCTGATCGGAGTCAAAGACACTTGGCACGAGTTCGGCAGCCAGAACGGCGTGGCCGTGCCCAAGTACGAAC
>CAZHFZ010000134.1:0-2292 GCA_964531455.1 uncultured Bordetella sp. | reverse complement strand
AGTGGGCTTTCTCGGCTTCGGTCCAATGCGGTTTGTCGCCCTGCTTTTCGCGCAGAGTGGCAAAGGTGTTCCTCAGCGCGATTTGCGAATGGGTGCCGACATCGCGGAAGACATGCACCACGTCTTTGCCATGCCCTTCCTTGCCGACATAACGCATGCCGGCGCTGATGCGGCGGGGATTGAAGCCAAACTGGCGGGCGCAGGCGGCGCGAAGAATGTCGAACAGTTCAGGAGTTTTTGCGTTGCTCATGGGCGTTTCCTTGGAAGTTTCTTTATTGACGGCGGGCGGGAGCATACGCCCGGCAGGGAGCGCTGCGGCCGCACGACCTTTTTTTACTCGGCGGGCTGCGTTTCTTCCCGCTGCTGCAAACGCCACATCGCGGCGTATCTGCCATCCTCGGCGAGCAGCGCGGCGTGATTGCCGCGTTCGACGATGCGACCGTTTTCCAGCACCAGGATTTCATCGGCATCGACCACAGTGGATAGGCGATGCGCGATGACCAGCGTGGTACGATTTTGCGAAATGCGCGCCAGTTCGCTCTGGATCGATTGTTCGGTGCCGCTATCAAGTGACGACGTGGCTTCGTCGAACACCAGGATCGGCGGGTTTTTCAGGATGGCGCGGGCGATGGCGACACGCTGTTTTTCGCCGCCTGAGAGCTTCAGGCCGCGTTCGCCGACCACCGTGTCATAGCCGTCCGGCAAACCTTCGATGAAGCGATCCAGATGCGCCGCCCGCGCGGCTTCGAGCACTTCCTCGCGGCTGGCTTCCGGGCGGCCATAGGCGATGTTGTGATACAGGCTGTCGTTGAACAGCACGGTGTCCTGCGGCACGATGCCGATGCTCTTGCGCAGGCTGGCCTGGGTGACCTGACGAATGTCCTGGCCGTCGACTCGGATGCAGCCGCCGCTCGGTTGGGTACTCACGTCGTAAAAGCGGAACAGCAAGCGCGACAGCGTCGATTTCCCCGCCCCGCTGGCGCCCACCACGGCCAGCTTGCGACCGGCTGGAATGGTGAAGCTAACGTCTTCCAAAATCGGACGCCGTGGGTCATAGGCAAAGCTGACCTGTTCGAAGCGAACTTCGCCCTGCTTTGCCTGCAGCGGCTGGGCATCGGCGGCATCGGTAATTTCCGGTGGTTTGTGCAGCAGGCCGAACAATTTTTCCATGTCGGTCAACGCGTTGCGAATCTCGCGGTAGACGGTGCCAAGGAAGTTGAGCGGGATGAACAACTGGATCAGATACGCGTTGACCAGCACCAGATCGCCCAGCGTCATCGTCTTGTTCGCGACGCCCTGCGCCGCCAAACCCATCATCGCGGTGACGCCGAGGGCGATGATGAATGACTGGCCGGCATTCAGCCAGGCGAGCGAGATTTCGCTTTGTACCGAAGCATCTTCGGCGCGCCGCAGGTCGTCTTTCAGTCGATCGGCTTCGTATTTTTCATTGTTGAAATACTTCACCGTTTCGTAATTCAGCAGGCTGTCCACCGCGCGTGCATTGGCGGCGGCGTCGGTTTCGTTCATCGCGCGGCGGTATTTCATGCGCCAGTTGGTGATCAACACCGTGTAGGTGATGTACACCACCAATGTCATCAAGGTGATGCCACCAAACCAGGGGTCATATTTGACGAACAACACGCCGGCCACCATCAGGATTTCGAGCAGTGTCGGGCCGATGTTGAACAGCGTGAAATTGATCAGAAAGCGAATCGAGCGGGCGCCGCGTTCGATATCAACAGCCAGCCCGCCAGTGCGGCGTTCCAAGTGGAAACGCAGCGATTGCGCATGCAAATGCTGGAAAACATCGTGGATGACGCCGCGCATGGCGCGTTGCAGGACGCGCGCAAACAACGCATCACGCAATTCGGTGAACGCGGTATTGCCGAAGCGCAGCAGGCCGTACAGCACGATCAGGATCAACGGCACGGCCAGGCTCAATGCATCCGGATTTTCCAGGTGATCGACGATTTCCTTCAGCACCAGCGGCACCGAGACATTGGCGATCTTGGCGCAGAACAACAGGCCAAAAGCGATCAGAACACGGTTCTTGTATTGCCAGACGTAAGGGAACAACGACCAGGCGGCACGCCACTGGCTGGCCGAGGTGTGCGGAGTCATTGTGTCGGCGCTGAGGCGGTGGTGGGACATGGGCTGCGCAAAAAATAAACTAGGCCGCTATTGTCCGGGAAACAGCAGCCTTACTGAAAAACCGCCCAACAAACCACTACGAACGTGATCAGTTCAGCGTCCGGCCAAGAATCTCGGTCGCGGCATCGGCATTCACCGCGC
>CAZHFZ010000133.1:0-2303 GCA_964531455.1 uncultured Bordetella sp. | reverse complement strand
GGAACGAACGATGCAACACCATGCCTTTGAGATGCCCGACTCGGCCTTCATGCACGACAACCGTATCATGTACCAGCTCGTCCTTGAAACCGGCCATGTCCTTGCGATACAGGCGAACCGGATGGTGGAAGGCTGTCCAGGCATGGCCGCTGACCTGAAACGGATACAGCGGCAGAATCGGCAGCGTGTAGGCCGCGCGGGATGGCTCTCCGTTGGAAAACAGGGCGCGGATTTCCTCTCCCAGGCGTGGCGAGATTTCCTCATCCGCATCCAGGTTGAGCAGCCAGGCATTGCGGCATTGCTTCTCGGCAAACACTTTTTGCGGACCGTAGCCGCGCCAGGCATTGAACAGCACGTGCGCGCCGAGCTCTTCGCTAACCGCCACCGTGTCGTCCGCGCTGCCGGAATCGATGACGATGACTTCATCGACCCAGTCGCGCACGGCACGAATGACCAGCGGAATGCGGTCCGCTTCGTTCTTGGCAATGATGAATACCGAAAGGGGAATTTTTTCCATGCGCGCTCAATCCTCTTCGGTGCGGGGTGGCATCCCGCGTTGGCATTTGTCGGGCAAACCCCAGCTTTCCGGACACCCGCGCAGCAGCCAGGCCATCTGCGAAAGATAGGCGACCGCCTTGCGACGCACGCCCGCTGCCAAACCCACAGTCAGCAACACGCCGAGCGCGGCGCTAAATGTGTTAAGCAGCAGGCGCAGCACACGCCAGGCAGTGAGCAACGCCGCCATACGAAACGGGAAGGCCTTGCGGTAATACAACAGACGCGAACGCAGCATTTCGAGCTGGGCGTTCAGGCGCAGCGGCCGCGTGCTCTCGCCCTTGCCGTACAACACCTTCACAGCGGGTAGCAGCCAGATGCCCCAGCCTTTCCGGTGCAAGCGCAGACACCACTCGGTTTCCTCGAAGTAGAAGAAGAAATCTTCGTCGAAACCGCCGGTGTTTCGCACCGCCACCATGCGCGCCGCCATGCAGGCGCCGACCAAGGTTTCCACCGGAAACGGGTCGTCGGCGACGGGCAGCATCGCTTTGGGTTTCCGGCCGATGCCGGTTTCGGAAGCGAAGCCAGGATAAAAGCCGAATGAGCGTTGCCGCCGACCATCCGGTCCGACCAGTCGCCCGGCAAGCAGGCCGGCGCTGGCCTGCCGGCCAAAGAAATCGGCGAAAGCTTCCAGTGAGCCGGCCGGCAACCGTGCATCGTTGTTGAGGATCAGCGCGAATTCGCCGCGCGCCGCTTGCAGCCCCTGATTACAGGCGCGGCCAAAGCCGTTGTTGCACACATTGCGGATCACAGTGACATCTGGATGCCGCCGAGCCAGTAGCGCCAACGAATCGTCGCTGCTGGCGTTGTCGACCACGATCGCCTCGTCGCGCGCTGGATCCCAGCATGCCTTGAGCGCTTCGACCGCCCCGAGCAGCAACTCGGCGCCATTGCGATGCGGAATGACGATGCTGAACCGCGTGCTGACCGACTCCGACATCAAAGCAACCCCACCGTCGCCAACCCCAGAAAAATGAAGATCCCCATCGAATCGGTGGTGTACGTGGTCAGCACCGCCGAACCGAATGCCGGATCGCCGCCGGAGCGGACGATCAATGCGGGTGAAAGACAGCCGACATGCCCTGCAATTAGCCAGTTGAGCATTTTCACGACGATCATTGCGTTCACTGCCCTACTTCCTTCTCAGCCGCCTCGCGGATTGCCGGCAACTTAAGCAGCAACGCTGGCAAAGCTGTTTGTGCTGTCTCCCAGACCACATCAAGGTTGATGTCGAAGTAGCCATGCGCGATTCGGTTACGCATGCCTTTCATGCTGCGCCACGGGACGTCCGGATACCGGTCAAGAAAGGGTTCATGGTCCTTCAGTAATTTGGTGGCTGCCTCGCCGAGGATGATGATGTTCAGGATGACCGCTTGTTGCGTGCGCTTGTCATCAAGGAAATCTTCCCGGCTCATGCCTTCGAGATAGCCGCAAACCTGGCGGACTGCATCGATCATGTGATCGAGATAGTCGGGAAGCCGGTTCTCATTCATACGGGCCGCGCCTCGGCGAGCACACGCGCACGAAATTTTTCCGGCAGATCGCCCGGTGTCAGGAGATCGACAGGAACACCCAACAGGGCTTCGAGTTCCACTTGAAACCCGCCCAAATCGAACAGCGTAGCGCCCGGAAGCGGATCAACGAGCAGATCAAGGTCGCTGTCATCGGAGTCATCACCATGCAATACGGAACCAAACACACGAATGTTGGCGGTGCGAAAACGCCCCGCAAGTTCACGTACGGTGTCG
>CAZHFZ010000132.1:0-2352 GCA_964531455.1 uncultured Bordetella sp. | reverse complement strand
TTGCTGGCCATGATGTTCTGCTGGGTGATGCCACGGCCGGCGGTAATGACCAGCAAGGTTATTAGTATCAGCATGATGACGCCGATGATCAGCGTACTGCCGTTTTGCTTGTGCGGGAATGCGGGGCTGTTGAGCATGAGGGTTCCGTTATTGGAGCCGGCCGCGAATGCCGAAAGTTGCGCTGTATTGCCTGCGCAGACGCCGGTCGCTGACTGTGGCGCCGTTGCCATAGGTAAAGGTCTGGTTGCTGCTGGCGATGTTGTTCTCGGTGGATTGCATGGTGAGGGTCACTCGCACGGCGAGCACGTTGGCCCAGTTGGCCACACTGCTGGCTGCACGATAGACGTCGATGGCGCGATCCACCGGACTGCTGGTGTCTTCGCCATAGACCACCTGCATGTCGATCACGCCATCCACCAACTCCTCCGCTGTGGTGCTGGCGTTGCCACCGGAGGTGGTGAGCGCCTGACGATAGAGGGAAGGAATGTTGGCCGCACTGTTGCTGTATTTGCGTGGGCTGTTGCGCAGGTAATAGGCTTGCGCCAATAGCGGCATGACCCGGGCCCCAACGACTGAGGTCGGGGAGAGTGCACCTAACAAATCTGCGGCGGAATTACCCGGTGTGGGAGAGGCGCCCGCCGCATGTTCGATGGTGCCGCTGGCTGCTCCACTAGGACCCGATTTCTGGAATACCGCTGTTTGTATTTTGCAGTCGGTCAGAATGAGCAGGGTACCCTGCAGGTAAGTGGCGTTTGCCACGCTAATGTCGGCTGTGCCCAGATCGTAGGTTCCGCCCACTATTCCCGGTGTGGCATCGTGATCGGCCCGCAGCACCAGGACGGTATCGCCGCGCAAGACATTAGCACTGTAATCCGATGGAAAAGTACCGCCCTCCTCGACACCGAACAATGGGCGGCCAGTGTTGCGCCACCAGGCAGTGGTCGGGGTGTTGAGGAAGTTGGAAGGTGCAGTCTGACCTGGAACGTAGCAGGTCCAGTTGCCCGCCATGCGGATGTCATGCCCCATGATTTCGAATGCATAGCGGGCGTTCTCTTGCATGCGTGAGAGCGCCTCCAGTTGACGATAGCTGTTCTGCTGCGAAACGTAGAGGGTGATCATCGCCGCAACCAGAACAAGGCCGATGGCCATGCTGATCATCAATTCGATAAGGGAAAAGCCGAGATTGTTTTTCCGCATGGTTACATCCCCGCCTGGGTCACGAAACAGGCTCTGCGGTTGCCGCTGACAAAACAGGGGTCGGCAGCCTGGCTGGCAGCACGGCGATCGTCCCAGTCGATACGGACAGTGACCAGGTTGCCGGCGACGGCAATCGAGCCTTCTCCATCCGGCAAGTCATTCGACAAAGCGGTTTTCCAGGCGGTGATGTCGGCTACAGCGATCGTATTGCTGCCCGCCGCTGTTGCGCTGCCGATCGCCACGACATAGGCCGCGGCAGCGGCGCGATTTACCCGCATACGGTCGAGGATGTCGTGCGCCAAAAAAGTGGCCTGGCTGCGGTAATACGCGTTCTGGGCAGTTTTGATATTGGTCACTTGCAAGCCCGCCAATCCCAGCAGGCCTATGCCGATGATCACCATGGTGACCAGCACCTCGATCAATGAGGCGCCTTTCATGGAAACGATGGATGCGCTCATGGGTTCTCGCAGCTGCTGATGTTTTCAAGATTGCCGTCACCGCTGCTCTTTTCCGGGATCGTGTCAGCATCGTCGCTGTCGGTAGCGACGGTGGCACGCGTACGGATGACGGTAATGGCGCGCGCTGTTGATTCATCACTGCCAACGCAAATGGCGAAAGTGCCCAGGTTATTGGCCAGACCGGTTCTGGAGAAGGTGATGTAGTTGGTGAAATTATTGTTGGGGCGCACAGTTACACCCTGGGGCAGGTTCTGCCGCACCTGCAGGATGGCCTCACCTGTGTCAACCACAGCGGGGCTGTCATTATCTTCGTTAACAAACACAATCCAGCCGCTGTCCCATTCGCCGGATGTGGCACATGTTGTACCGTTTGAACTCTTGCAAACCGAAACCGGCTGGCCACGACGAACGGCTTCGCTTCGCGCCAGGTTCAGTGCTGTCATCAATTCGTTGGTCACCCCGCTGGCCCGATTGCGAACCAGAAACTCGTTGAACGAAGGTACCGCAATGGTGAGCAGGATCACTGCTATGGAAATGGTCACCAGCAGTTCTATGAGTGTAAATCCGCGCGCTGAAGCCTTCATGCGGCATTCTTTCTGCCATCGCAAATCCGCGCTATCTGTTCGCTCAGGATGAAAAAGCACTTCTTTTCCTTCGGCCATTGTTTGTATTGATAATAATCAACACCTTGAAGATA
>CAZHFZ010000131.1:0-2393 GCA_964531455.1 uncultured Bordetella sp. | reverse complement strand
GCCTGATCACCTACGTCAAGGACCGCCCCGGCCACGATCGCCGCTACGCCATCGACGCGACCAAGATCCACCGCGAGCTGGGCTGGAAACCGGCTGAAACTTTTGAAACGGGTATCCGCAAGACGGTGAAGTGGTATCTCGACAACATGGGCTGGGTTGAGAATGTTGCAAGCGGCGAATACCGCAAATGGCTTGATACCAATTACGCCACAAGGAGTGAGCAATGAACCGCAAAGGCATCATCCTCGCCGGCGGCTCCGGCACCCGGCTGTATCCGGCCACCCTGGCCGTGTCGAAGCAACTGCTGCCGATCTACGACAAGCCGATGATCTATCACCCGATGACCACGCTGATGCTGGCCGGCATTCGCGACATCCTGATCATCTCGACGCCACAGGACACGCCGCGATTTGAACAACTGCTCGGTGACGGCAGCCAGTGGGGCATCAATCTGCAATATGCGGTGCAGCCGAGCCCGGATGGCCTGGCGCAGGCCTTTATCATTGGCGCCGATTTTGTCGGCAACAATCCATCGGCGCTGGTGCTCGGTGACAACATTTTCTACGGCCACGAAATGGCGCACGATCTACGCGCTGCCAACGCCAGCGAGCACGGTGCGACGGTGTTTGCCTACCGCGTTCACGATCCGGAACGCTATGGTGTGGTCGAGTTCGACGCCGCCGGCAAGGCGATCAGCCTGGAAGAGAAACCGAAACAGCCGAAGTCAAATTACGCCGTGACCGGTCTTTATTTTTACGACAATCGGGTGATCGATATCGCCCGCACGATGAAACCGTCGCCGCGTGGCGAACTCGAGATCACCGACGTCAATCGGCAATACCTGGAATGGAGTGCCCTCAATGTTTCGATCATGGGGCGCGGTCTGGCCTGGCTGGATACCGGTACACATGAATCGCTGCTGGAAGCCTCTTTGTTCATCCAGACCATCGAAAAACGTCAAGGCTTGAAGATCGCCTGCCCGGAAGAAATCGCCTACCGCCAGGGTTATATCGATGCCGAACAGGTCGCCAAACTGGCCGAACCGCTGAAGAAAAATGCTTACGGCCAGTATTTGCTGGCGATGTTGAATGAGCGGGTGTTTTAAGGTAGCAAGGAACAAGCGTATTCGTAGGTTGGGTAAAGCGTTAGCGTGCCCAACATTGCGCGCGCAGACGTTGGGCACGCTCCGCTTTGCCCAGCCAACTGGACCGATCGCACAGGTAATCTGATGAACATTATTGAAACCAATCTCCCGGAAGTCTTGTTGCTGGAACCCAAGGTGTTCGGCGATGCGCGCGGTTTTTTCCTGGAAAGCTGGAACCGGCAGACCTTTGCCGATCTGGGACTGAACATCGACTTTGTGCAGGACAACCATTCCCGTTCCGCGCAGGGTGTTTTGCGCGGCATTCATTACCAACTCAACCAGCCGCAGGGCAAGCTGGTGCGCGTGGTCTCAGGCAGCGTGTTCGATGTGGCGGTGGATCTGCGCAAAAGCTCGCCGCGTTTCGGTCAATGGACCGGACATGAACTGTCCGCCGACAACAAACGCATGTTGTGGGTGCCGCCTGGCTTCGGGCATGGCTTTCTGGTGTTGTCGGAAGCTGCCGACTTTCTCTACAAGACCACTGCGCTGTATGCGCCGCAGTGGGATCGCGGTGTGCGCTGGAATGATCCGGACATCGGCATTGCATGGCCGTTGGCGGGGTTGCAGAACGGTGAGCCGCAACTTTCCGGCAAGGATCAGGTGGCCGCGATGTTGAAAGATGCCGAGGTGTATGAATGACTGATCCGATGCGCTTGCGCAGCAAAATCCTGCTTACCGGCAGCCGCGGCCAGGTTGGCTGGGAACTGGCGCGCAGCTTGTCGACGCTGGGTGAGGTGGTTGCACTCGACTCCAGCCAACTTGACCTGACCGATGCCGATGCCATTCGCCGCGTGGTGGCCGATATCCAGCCGCGCATCATCGTTAACCCGGCGGCGCATACCGCAGTCGATAAAGCCGAGAGCGAGGCCGAGCGCGCTTATGCGTTGAATGCAACTGCCCCCGGCATCCTGGCCGAAGAAGCTGAAAAACTCGGTGCCCTGCTGGTGCATTACTCAACCGATTACGTATTTGATGGCAGCGGCGAACAGGCACGCATCGAAACCGATGCTACCGGCCCGCTCAACGTTTATGGCGCCAGCAAACTGGCCGGTGAACAGGCCATTCTGGCCAACTGCCGCAAACATCTGATCTTTCGCACTTCCTGGGTGTATGGCGCGCGCGGGTCGAATTTTCTGCTCACCATGCGGCGGTTGATGCGCGAGCGGCCGGAACTGAAGATCGTCGCCGACCAGATCGGCGCGCCGACCTGGTGCCGCAATCTGGCCGATGCGACGGCGCAGGTGATTGC
>CAZHFZ010000130.1:0-2499 GCA_964531455.1 uncultured Bordetella sp. | reverse complement strand
ATGAACCACGCCAACCCCAACCGAACCGGCGAACTCGCCCGCAACGTCGAAATCGCGCTGCGCTTCAAGCAGAAGCAGGGCACGCCGGAAATGCCGCAGGTCGAGAAGGAAGTGCTCGCGGCCAATTACGACCGCGTGCGCGGCGGCAACCTGCATCTGGCGAACAATGCGCGTGATCAGGGTTGGCCGCATCCGGCGTTGTATCTGCGCGCGGCGTTTCCGGACCGGGTGGATGTCATCGAGCAGGTGATTGCCGATGGTGATCGCGTCGGCTTGCTGTTCCGGGTGACCGGAACGCATACGGGTAATTTTTTCGGCATCCCGGCGACCGGTAAACGTGTGGATGTTTATGAAATCGCGATGCTGCGTATCGTCAACGGCCAGATGGTTGAAGGCTGGTTCATGATGGACGAGGCGGAATTGTTGCGTCAGCTCGGCGCCAGACTGCCGCCGCGATCGGATGGCAAGCTGATTGCGCCGCCGTTGCCGCAAACCGACGATGCCGCAACCTTCATCAAAAAGCTGGAAGCGCAGCCGGCAACGACTGCGCTGACCCGCAACAAACTCACCGCCGCGCGTACGCGACTGTCGACGCAGACCAAGGACGGCCTCGCCGCCAGCCATCACAATCTGCGTTTCGGATTTCAACACACGCGTGATTTCAGCAAGGCGCATGGCGACGGTGAAATGAATCTGAACACAGCCTTTGCCGAGCGTTGTTACGGCCTGGATGTACTGCTGGCCGAGGGCAATCAGGTGTGGGTGCGTTTCAACGTCAACGGCACACACACAGGGCCGTTCTGCGGCATTGCGCCGACCGGCGCTCACATGGGCGTCAACGCTGTCGCGATACTCAACTTCGATGATCAGGGTGCGATTACCAGCAGTTGGACCTTTGCCGATGAGTTGGGTGTGCTGCTGCAGTTGGGGAAGCCTGATTTATTGACGTCACAAAATTATCAATTAAAACAAATAGTTAATTAATTTATTTCATATATATAGAGAGGTTACGTAAAGTTAGTATTTTTTACTAACTAATAGTAAACTTGATACATATGGACCCGCGAACAAATCCTTATGCGCCTGGCGCAGGTACTCAACCGCCAGAGTTGGCCGGACGCGACGAGATCATCGAGAAAGCAGAGATTGCTCTTGACCGTTTTCGGAGTGGATTAGCCGCGCGCAGTTTGCTGATGGTGGGATTGCGTGGTGTAGGTAAGACTGTTCTGTTGAGTCGGATTGCCCGGCAGTCCGAGGACCGGGGATTTATTGTGGTGATGATGGAAGCCCCGGAAAAACGTTCCTTGCCTGCCTTGCTGATTCCGTATTTGCGCGCCGCGCTCCTGAAGTTGGACCGAATCGCCGCTGCAGGTGATTTGGCCAAAAAAGCACTTAAGGCTCTTGGTGGCTTTGTCGGCGCCATGAAGGTCAAATATCAGGATATTGAATTCGGAATTGATCTCGGTAGTGATCCGGGTATCGCCGATTCAGGCGATCTCGAACATGATTTGGTTGATCTTTTTGTGGCGGTTGGTCAGGCTGCAAGGGAAAGGCATACCGCAGTCGTATTTTTCATAGACGAGTTGCAATACGTTGAGGAAGAACAGTTTGCTTCGCTGATTACAGCCTTGCACAGATGCGCACAGAATCAGTTGCCAATCGCCCTGATTGGTGCCGGACTTCCGCAATTGGTAGGTCGTGCTGGCAGAGCCAAGTCATACGCGGAGCGATTGTTTGAGTATCCGGAGATCGGACCGCTCACCAATGAGGAAGCCAAGAAGGCACTGGTGGCGCCGGCGCGAGAGCAAGGTATTGAGTATGGGGCTGATGCGCTTGAAGAAATACTTGCGCAGACGAATGCCTATCCCTACTTTCTGCAGGAATGGGGGAAACACAGCTGGCATTGCGCAAAACAATCACCGATTACACGTGATGACGTTATTGCGGCTACAGCGCTGGCGATAGCGGAACTGGATGCCAGTTTTTTCAGGGTCAGATTCGACCGGTTAACGCCTGGAGAAAAGAAATATCTGCGCGCGATGGCTGAGCTCGGAGTGGGGCCACATCGCTCCGGAGACATTGCGCATATTCTGAAAAAGGAAGTTCAGACCGTTGCACCAACCCGCGCAACCCTGATCAGCAAGGGCATGATTTACAGTCCGTCACACGGCGACAACAGTTTTACCGTGCCGCTGTTCGATGGCTATCTCAAGCGAGTCATGCCTGTATTGCCAAGCTGATCGGGGTCGCCCCGGTCAGTCAGTCTTCCTGCCGACCACCTTGACCAGTTGCCCCCAAATGTCTTTTTTGGCTCAGCAGAAATCGCCGGGCCGCTGTGGCGTGTAGTCCTGGAACGCGGTTCCGGTTTCGTGAGCAGGTCATACACCCCGAATCAGTAAGTGGTCGCCGGGCGCCGTTGTTCGGCAATGAAGGTGCGGATTTCCGTGACCAGCGCGGGGCTGCCCTGAATGCCGGTCTTGCCGGTATGTGATATGCCGT
>CAZHFZ010000129.1:0-2501 GCA_964531455.1 uncultured Bordetella sp. | reverse complement strand
TCCAGTCGTTGCGCGGCTCGTGCGGGTAGATCACGGCGGTATCCAGCACCTTGCCAGTGCGGTCGACCACCGCGACTTTGACCCCGGTGCGGATGCCCGGATCGAGGCCGATCACCGCCTTCGGGCCGGCCGGCGCGGCCAGCAACAGGTCTTTCAGATTGTTGGCAAAAACGCGAATGGCTTCGGTTTCGGCGCGCTCGAACAGCGCGTTCATCAAATCCAGTTCCAGATGCAGCGACAGCTTCACTTTCCAGGCCCAACGGACCGTGTCGAGTATCCATTTGTCACCTGGGCGACCTTGGTCACGCAGGCTGAAATGCGCCGCGATATGACCCTCGCACGGGCTGCTGGCGGTGTTGGATGCCCCCGCCGCCAGTTCCTCCGGTAACTTGATGGCCACCGACAACACGCCCTCGTTGCGGCCGCGGAAAAGCGCCAGCGCACGATGCGACGGCATTGTTTGCCAGGGTTCGTCGAACTCGAACCAATCACGGAATTTCTGGCCTTCGGCTTCCTTGCCCTCGATCAGGCGCGAGACGACGCGGCCGTTGGCCTGCAGATAGCCACGCAGGCGTTCGATCAATGCGGCGTCTTCAGAGAACTGCTCCATCAGAATCTGGCGCGCGCCGTCGAGTGCGGCCTTGGTGTCTGCGATGCCTAGATCCGGGTTGAGGAAGGCGGCTGCTTCAACTTCCGGGGTCAACATCGGATCAGCCAGCAGTTTTTCAGCCAGCGGACCGAGGCCGGCCTCGCGCGCAATCTGTGCCTTTGTGCGACGCTTCTGCTTGTAGGGCAGGTAGAGATCTTCCAGCCGCTGCTTGGTTTCGGCGGCAGCAATATCGGCCTGCAATTCCGGCGTCAGTTTGCCCTGCTCGCTGATACTGGCGATCACCGCCGCGCGGCGTTCTTCCAGTTCGCGCAGATAACCCAGCCGTTCTTCCAGATGCCGCAATTGAGTATCGTCAAGACCACCGGTGGCTTCCTTGCGGTAACGTGAGACAAATGGCACGGTGGCGCCATCATCCAGCAGAGCCACAGCGGCGGCGACCTGGTTGGCATGGACATTGAGTTCCTGGGCAATACGGTTTTCGATCGGGTTGAACATAGCAGGATCAGAGTGGGTCATATGGACAAGCAAGGGAGCGCGAGGATGGGCCAAGCCGTCGCGTCTAACAAGGCTTGACAAAGCAGTTGATGCATTGCTGTCAGGAAACCGGTTTATGCTGGAAAATCGACTTTCGAAACAGGAAGACTATTGCCGCGCGTTGCGCACAGCCCGCCTGCCAGGAGATGAATTGATGTCTGAAACTGCATTGCTTGATCGTTGTCGCGACCTGATCGCCGCGCAGCTATCAAACGACCTTGCGCAAACGTTAACCAAGATCGTCGCCGAACTGACTGAACTGGTCGGAAAAATGCCATCGCAGGAAATGTACAGCCTCTACATGGACAGCCTGGAATTGGCACGCGATCACAACACCACAATAGCGGCATCATTCAAAAAGCAGCTTTTCAGCCATTTCAATGAAGAAAAACGGCGTCAGCTCAATGGGTCGCCAAATCGTGAGCTGTCCAATCTCGATCTGTCCAGCCTCAGTCTGGTTGAGCCGGATGATCTGGAGCAGTCGCTGGCGGCCAATACCATCGCCAATGCCATTGCAAATACCTGTGGCGAAGAGTTGTTCGGTTTGGGTAAGCGCATCGGTGTGCTGCTCAACCAGGCGGACCTGAAGACCGAACAGATTCCACTCGGGCCGGATGTGATCGGCACCGCGTTGCTGGATGCTTTGAAAGAGCAGGACACCAGCGTCAAGATCAAACTATTGCTGGTTTCCCGCATCAACAAGCACTTCCCGGCCCGAGTGCGAGGTGCCTACCAGGAAATCAATCGATATCTGGTCGAACACAACATCCTGCCGACAATCCGGGCCAGCATGAGCCGCATCCCGTCAGCTCCGGTTGCCGCATCGTCCGCCGGCATGGCCTCACCCGATCTGGCCGCCGCCAATTTGGCAACCAGCGCGGCTCCCGGCGGCGGCACGGATATGTTCGCCATGTTGCAGCAATTGATGAGCTTTGGCCGTGCCGGTGGTGAAAACATGGCATATCCCGGCATGCCTGGATATGCGCAGCTGCAACCGCTCGGCAGTAGCCAGGATAGTGGACAAAACAGTAGCCAGCTCATTGGTCAGAGTATTGACGCCGCAACCGGTCGCGCGATCGGCCAAGCCATCAATCCGGCCGTGATGCAGGCACTGACCCAACTTCAGCATGGCCGCCTGGAAGGTCTCGGCATGGCCAGCATGAGTCCGGAGCTGATCAGCAATGGTCAGATCAACGTACTGCGCGAACTGAAGAAATCGCAAGCGGCCAGCATGATGGGCCAGATGGAAACCATGACCCTGGATATCGTCGTGCTGGTTTTCGACTACATCCTGGGTGACAGCCGCATTCCGGATGCGATGAAAGCGCTGATCGGCCGCCTGCAGATCCCGGTGCTG
>CAZHFZ010000128.1:0-2659 GCA_964531455.1 uncultured Bordetella sp. | reverse complement strand
TGCCGATGACGCTGCCTCCGCCGGGGCGATTGTCGATGATGACTTGCTGCTGCAGCGTATCGGTCATTGACTTGGCGAGCAGTCGCGCTGCGACATCGGCGCCGCCGCCCGCGGAAATCGGTGCAATCATGCGGATCGGTCGTACCGGATAAGGCGGCGTTGCTGCGCCGGCCGTCTGCCAGCAGGTCGCCAGCAGCAGGATGCCGGTCAGGAAACATTTCATGGATATCTCCGGGTTCATGCCGTTTGCGGTCCGATCGACCGGATGAATGCCGAGTATTGCTGCTGCGAGGATGAGGCAAGATTGCAACAGTTGCAATTCATGGTGTGTGGGCCTGCTTCAGGATGTGGCAACGCGATGCATTCTGCACCAAAACCGCGGCAGGTCATATGCAGCAGAAATGCAGCAGAATCAGGAATGCGCTCTGGTAGCATCCATCATCCTGATCAAACTCCAGCAAGGAAAAACAATGCAAGCTGCAGGCCAACCGGAAAAAGATAAACGCGTCGAGACCGCTATCCACCATTGGGCACCGCGTTTCGTTTCCAGCGGCGTGCCGCTGACCGATTTTGAAGAAGTCACCGCGGGCATTTCGCGCTGGGACGAGTGGTGTGCGGCATGGGGCGCACGTGCGGCGATACATGAGGAAATCGGCCACAAGGTGCTGGCCAGCGGCTACAAACTCTCGGCGGGCGAACATTTCAATCGCGCCGCGATCTGCTACCACTTCGGCAAGTTCATGTTCGTGCATGACATCCCGCAGATGAAAGCCGCGCACCTGAAGGTGATCGAATGTCGCCAGCTCGCGCTTCCGCTGCTGCCGTACCCGGGCGTGCGTGTGGAGATTCCGTATCAGGGCAAAACGCTCGCCGGCATCCTGCGCAAACCCGCCGGCAACGCGCCGCATCCGCTCGTGATCATGTGCGTCGGCCTCGATTCAACCAAGGAAGAGCTCGAAGTCTACGAAAACATTTTCCTAGCCCGCGGCATGGCCACGCTGTCCTTCGACGGCCCGGGGCAGGGTGAAGCGGAATACGACATTCCCATTCGCGGCGACTATGAAGTCGCGGTGAAGGCCGTTGTTGATTACGTCATCACCCGCAATGACCTCGACGCCGCGCGCATCGGCCTGTGGGGTGTTTCACTGGGCGGCTACTACTCCGCACGCGGTGCGGCCTTCGAGAAGCGTATCAAGGCCTGCGTCTCGCTGTCAGGGCCGTACAGCTGGGTGGAAATCTTCGATGCCCGCAACGAACTGTCGCGCGAAGCTTTCCGCGTGCGCTCGCATGCGCAGGACATGACGCAGGCGCGCGAGAACGCGAAGACGCTGACACTTGAAGGCGTCGCCAAAAACATCACCTGTCCGATCTATGTGGTTGGCGGCGAACTCGACAAGCTGACCGCGCCGCACAACGCCGAGCGTATCGCCGCCGAAGTATCGGGCCCGTGCACGCTGCTGATCGTCAAGGGCGGCAACCATGTCGCCAACAACCGGCGTTACATGTTCCAGACGCAGACGGCGGACTGGATGGCGGATCAGCTGCGGCGCTGAACCCCCGGAGCCCCTGCCGCGCCGCCTGCGGGAGTATAAATAAGTTATTGATTATATTAAATAATTTATGAACTTCCTGTTTTGGCAAGTTTGACAGGCGGGCCGGCCATTCCGAACATGGCAGGCAATCAGGCGGGTCATGGCGCAAGGCCGGGCCCTGAACAACAAGAACATCAGGTGCGTATGCGGCAGCGGGGGTTGCGGCAAATGCTTTGCATCAATCGACACGCGTCACGCGTGCGGTCTTCCGTTGGGGATGGGCTGCGGCTGATCACGACGCTTGATCACCATTTAACTGATTAATCAATCATGCACCTCCGCTCGTGCGTCAACCTGATCGACTCCTCGGAGCCTATCGTGAAAAAGAAATCGACTCCGGTACCTTTGGTGTTTGAGCGGGGCTTCAGCACACTCGCTTGGCTTGTGGCGATACCGGTGTTCTTGATTACGCTGTTGGTGCTAGCGGTCATTTTTTACGAGATGCGTAAGGCGTATTGGGATGCGCAGGTGCGGGAGATGTGTGCGAAGGATGGGGGGGTAAAAATATTTGAGCAATTACGTATCTCGTCCGCAGATATAACGTTCTTGGGAAAGCTTGATGGAGAAATTAGTGTCCCAAGTAAGGAGTCGGCAAGTTTAAACGCCCCTGCCTATTCGGAGTTCAAGATAAAGGATATCCGAGAAGGTAGTCCTCGGGTCTGGCGTTCTGAATCGACTATTCGAAGGCGAAAAGACCACGCCATAGTGGCTCAGTGGGTAACTTATACCAGGGCTGGAGGTGATTCTCCGGGCCCTGCGCACGATTCTAGCTTTACTTGTCCTGACTTAAAAACAATAAAAAATAACTTGCAAAAGTTATTCATTGTGGATGGGGATTCGAGATGAGTAATGCTACTGCTCTCTTCAACAACGCTGATCTCGAGAAACCAAAGGTACCGGAGTCGATTTGTTTTTGAACAACTGACCTGACCAAGCCCTCGCTGCCCTTCATCCCACTCTCCGTTCAGGGCACAATACCGCCATGCCCTCTGAATTCGATCTCATCCAAAATCATTTCACCCACGCCACCCCGCGCACGCTGCTCGGCGTCGGCGATGACGCCGCGC
>CAZHFZ010000127.1:1404-2661 GCA_964531455.1 uncultured Bordetella sp. | reverse complement strand
TGATTCCCGCCATCGCACCCGCTCACTCCGGCTGATACCCCGACAGCTTCACCATCTCCGCAAAGCGCTTCAACTCGCCTTCCATAAACGCCGCAAAATCCTTCGGTGAATCGCCGACCGGCACCAGGCGCAGGTTATCCAGCCGCTCGACAATCAACGGCAGCTTCAGCGCGGCAGCAAACTCCTTGTGCAACTGCGCGGTGATTTTGGCAGGCAGCTTGGCCGGGCCGAAGACGCCGTACCAGCTCATGTTGTCCATCGTTGCGCCCGGGGCGCCGGCTTCGGCGATGGTGGGCACATCGGGCATGAAGGCCGCGCGTTTGGGGCCGGTGTAGGCCAGCGGGCGGATGCGTTTGGCTTCGATGTGTGGCATGCCCAGCGGTGTGGTGACGAACATCACCTGGATTTCACCGGACACCAGCGCCGTCATCGCCGGGCCCGCGCCTTTGTAAGGCACATGCACCATGCGCGTACCGGTGCGCGCGTTGAAAAGCTCACCCGCCAGATGCAGCGTATTGCCGGGGCCGGCGGAACCGAAGGCCAGCTTCGAGGCCGGATTTTTGCCGAGCGCGATCAGCTCCTGCACGGTGTTGGCCGGCACCTTGGGATGCACCGTCAGGAAATAACCGCCGCCCGACGCGACATTGGTCACCGGCGTGAAATCGCGGCGCACATCGTAGGGCAGTTTTTTCTGGGTAAAGGGATTGGTCGCAAACGAGGCCGAGGTCAGCAGCAGCGTGTAACCATCGGGCACACTCTTCGCCACCAGATCGGCACCGATGATGCCGTTGGCGCCAGGACGGTTATCCACCACCAGTTGCTGGCCGATTTGCGTGGAGACCTGCGTCGCTACCAGCCGCGCCACCGTATCCGGCGCGCCGGGCCCGAAACCGACGATTACGCGCACCGGGCGGGTGGGGTAGTCGGCCGCAGAGGCCGATGCGGCGCCAGCGATGAGCGCAATGCCGAGTGCGAGCGAGCGGGTAAACATGTTTGCCTCCTGATGATCTTGCGGAATTTTTATGGGGGTGTTGCAGCGCGATGTCGGACCGTAACCAATAAAAAATACGGCCGCACACGCGAAATCGGCATCATGTTACCAAAGTCACCCTAGCAGCCCGCTGCCGGCGGTGCACGGATTGATCAAGCGCAAACGGCAATGCAAATCACGCGCCCCTGCGCCCGGGAAGGGCTAAGCTGATGCCTTGAACAATGCGTGAACACCGCATGAACGCTGCAGAACACCCCGCTGCAGAA
>CAZHFZ010000127.1:0-1304 GCA_964531455.1 uncultured Bordetella sp. | reverse complement strand
CGCTGCAGAACACCCCGCTGCAGAAGACCCCGCTTCAAATACCTACCAAGGAAGCGTCATGCCCACCAAACCGAAAATGCCCGAATCCTTCAGCAAAAGTGTCGATCACATGGCCGACCGCGCCTTTGCCGCGCTTGACCTCGACCCGGGCATTGCCAGCGTGATCAAGGCCTGTGAGGCCATCATTGAAGTCAACTTCCCTGTCCCCATCAAAGGCAAGATCGAAATCTTCACCGGCTGGCGCGCTACCCACAGCTCGCACCGGCTGCCGGCCAAGGGCGGGCTGCGATTTGCGCCGGTGGTGAATCAGGATGAAGTCGAAGCGCTCGCGGCGCTGATGACTTACAAATGCGCGATTGTTGATGTGCCCTTCGGCGGCTCCAAAGGCGGCCTGCTGATCGACCCCGCCAAATACGACCGCGATGAAATGCAACTGATCACCCGCCGCTTCGCGCGCGAACTCATCCGCAAAGGCTTCATCAGCCCCTCGACCAATGTGCCCGCGCCCGACATGGGCACCGGCGAGCGCGAAATGGCGTGGATCGCCGACACCTACAAACAGCTCAACCCGGAAAACCTCAACTACGCCGCCTGCGTGACCGGCAAACCGGTACAGCACGGCGGCATTGCCGGGCGCACCGAAGCCACCGGGCGCGGCGTGGTCTACGTGATGCGTGAATTTTTCCGGCACGCGGATGACGTCAAGGCTGCGGGCTTGAGCGGCGGGCTCGCCGGCAAACGCATCGTGCTGCAGGGGCTGGGCAATGTCGGATGTCACACCGGCACGCTGCTGCAGGAAGAAGACCAGGCGAAGATCATCGCCCTTGTTGAAAAAGACGGCGCCCTGATCAACGCCATCGGCCTGCCGGTGCGGCAGATCCGGGAATACATGAACACCCACAAAACCATCAAAGGCTTCCCCGGCGCCGAGTTCACCGAAAACGGCCGCGCCGTGCTTGAGATGGAATGCGACATCCTGATCCCCGCTGCCATGGAAGCGCAGATCACCGGTGACAACGCCGGCCGCATCAACACCAAACTCATTGTCGAGGCCGCCAACGGCCCGCTGACCTTTGAAGCCGACGAAATCCTGCGCAAACGCAACATCACCATCCTGCCCGATGCGCTGGTCAACGCCGGCGGGGTGACGGTGTCGTACTTTGAATGGATCCGGAATCTCTCGCACATCCGCTTTGGAAGGATGGAACGCCGCTACGACGAAATGCGCGGTGAATACCTGATCGCCGCGATGGAAAACCTCTCGCAAAAGCCGGTGCCCGAAGGCATGCGCCGCGAAATCGTCA
>CAZHFZ010000126.1:0-2731 GCA_964531455.1 uncultured Bordetella sp. | reverse complement strand
GCGATGGTCATGGGTCTGAAATCTGGACTCGACCTGAATCTGCTCTACAAGGTGATCAAGGACGGGGCGGGCACTTCCCGCATGTTCGAGGTGCGCGGGCCGCTGATGATCAAGGGCGATTACAGTCAGGCGACGATGAAAATCGACGTGTACAAGAAAGATATTGATATCATTGAGCAGTTCGCCGCGGACCTGCATTGCCCAGTTCCGCTGTTTGAAGCTTCAAAACCGTTTTACGCCGCGGCCTATGCGCAGGGCCGTGCGCTGGAGGATACGGCGGCTGTCTGTGCAGTGCTGGAACAGATGGCCGGCATAAAACGAAAAAAGCGGCGCAAGTAATCATTGTAAAAAAGCAGCGCAAACAGAAATAGAAATCCATTTCAACCTGAATTTATTTCAACTTGAGACAAGAGAAAGACCCGATGAAACCGACCATGTCGCCGCAGGGCCAGGCTGCCCAGACCATTTCCCGCAACATGAAGCTGATCTCCCACAACGAGCTCGCCGGTTTCGGCGGCATCGGTGAGGGCATCAATATGCAGGTGACCAAGGACGGTCGCCGCATCCTGTGGCTGGCGCACGAGTCCGCGCCGAAGAACTTCACCGCAGTGGATGTCTCTGATGTCAAAAACCCGAAGGTGATCTGCCAGACCGACCTGCCGCATGAGCGCGTGCGTTCAAACTCGCTCGATGTGGTCGGCGACATCATGGTGGTTGCCTACCAGACCAAAGCCGTCGGTGACAAACCCGCCGGCATGGATATTTTTGACATCAGCACCCCGGAAAAGCCGAAACTGATTTCGCACTTCGACGCCTCGGGCCCGAACTCGCGCGGCGCGCATTGCGTATGGTTTGTCGACGGCGAGTATGTGCATCTGACCTCGGGCTCGGGTGACTTCGAGCCGACCCACCCGAATGATTTCCAGTTCTACCGCATCATCGATGTGCGCAATCCGTCGAAGCCGGTGGAAGTGGGCCGCTGGCACTACCCCGGCACGCACAAGGGCGACAAGGAAGCGCCGCCCCCGCGTCACCCGAAATTCGACGGCGGCTACCGCCCGCACAACATCCTGGTTTATCCCGAGCGTCCGGACCGCGCCTATGTCGCCTACCTCGACGGCGGTGCCGTGATTCTCGACATATCGGACAAAGCCAACCCCAAGGTCATCACCAACTGGCGTTATTCGCCGCCGTACAACGGTTTCTGCCACACGGTCATGCCGCTGATGAGCCGCGACATGCTGCTGGTGACCGACGAATGTACCAAGGACGATGGTCTTGATTGGCCGAAACTGGGCTGGGTCGTCAATGCCAGCGCCGAGACCAATCTGGTGCCGATGTCGACGTTGCCGCTGCCCCCGCTGGAGAGCTTCGTCAAACGCGGCGGCCGTTACGGCGCCCACAACATTCACGAGAACCTGCCGGGACCGGCTTCCTTCCGCTCCGACAACCTGATTGTCGGCACTTTCTTTAACGGTGGCGTGCGCGCGTTCGATATTTCGAATGCCTACCAGCCACAGGAAGTGGCTTATTACGTGCCGGGCGCGCCGAAACTGTCGCCGAAGGGTTCGATCCAGATCAACGACGTCTGGGTTGACGAGAACCGCCTGATCTACACGGTGGACCGTTTCGCCGGCGGCCTCTATATCCTCGAGATGGATATCTAACCGGAGCCGTAAAGCAATGCTGGATGCACTTTCGGGGAAATTCCCGGTCAGCGTCATCACCGGGTTCCTCGGTAGCGGTAAAACCACGCTGATCAACAAGCTGTTGAAGCGGCCCGACATGAATCGGGTCGCTGTCATCGTCAACGAGTTCGGCGAGCAGGCCATCGACAACGATCTGGTCGAGGTGTCATCCGAACAGATGATGCTGCTGAACAATGGCTGCCTGTGCTGCGTCCTGCGGGGTGACCTGCAGGAAACACTGCGTGATCTGTATGTAAAGCGCCGCAACGGCGACATCATCGACTTTACCCGTGTGATCATCGAGACCACCGGACTTGCGGATCCCGCACCGGTAATGCAGACGCTGATGACGGATGACATGTTGCTGGCGAATTACCGTCTCGATTGCGTGGTGACTCTGGCGGATGCCGTCAACGGCATCGAACAACTGGACACCATGCAGGAACCGGTGAAACAGGCGGCGCTGGCAGATCGTATTGTCATCACCAAGTCTGATCTTGCCGGCGAAGAAGCAACAGCCAAGCTGGAAGAGCGCCTGCGGGCGTTGAATCCTCAGGCGCCGATCAAGCGCGCGGTCAATGGCGAAATCGACCTCGAGTTCCTGATCAACGTCGGCTTGCGCAATATGAAAGGCAAGCTCGAAGACATCGAGCGCTGGATGGGCGAGCCGGACGAGCATGGTGATCACCATCGCCATGACGAGCGGGTAAAGTCGTTCTGCCTGCGTTTTACTGAACCGATGACCTGGAATTCGTTCTCGCAGACCATGGAAGTGTTATCCGCACTGCGCGGTTCGGACATGCTGCGGGTCAAAGGCCTGATCAATGTGGCCGAGCACAAGGGGCCGATGGTGGTGCAGGGCGTACAGCATCTGTTCCATCCGCCGGTGGAACTGAACGAGTGGCCCAGCGCAGATCACTCAACACGTATTGTATTCATCACCCGAAATATTCCGCGGGAAACGGTGGCCAACCTGTTTGCGGCGATCGGGGCGGTCACTGCAACGGCCTGATTTCCGGTTTCAACAGGCATGCTGAAAGCCC
>CAZHFZ010000125.1:0-2765 GCA_964531455.1 uncultured Bordetella sp. | reverse complement strand
TGTAAAAGTACATCGGTGCGCCATGCAATCGCATCAAGACGGCGCCTGACTCCATCGCATCGGGCGCATGGCCGTAATATTCGCGGGCCAGCGTGTCGTAGCCGAATTCATCGGCGCCGCAGCACTGCCAGAGAAAATCGATGTCGATGGCGTCGGCCTGCGCCTGCGCGCTGCTCATGAACGTGGTGTGCGCGGGCGATGCAAAGCGCAGCAGCACCGCCGAAGCCTTGACCTTGGAACGTTTGCCGTGCGGCGCTTCGACCTGCAGCGAGGTGTCGTTGTCGGCAAGCACCGCGCCGACCTTGAGTTCGCCGTCTTCTTCGTAAAATACGTTCATCGGGTAGGGAGAAACCGGGAGTGGCGCGGAACTGCCGCGCAGCGCGGATCGGGCCGCGAATTATACGCGCCCGGCCTGCCAGAAGGAGATGACCCGGTCGATATGGGCAGCAAAGTCGCCGAAACCGTGATCACTGCCGGGTACGATAATTTGCTCGCAGCCGGCATAGCGTTCGACGCCCGCGCGGTAGTCCAGCACTTCATCCCCGGTCGCCGTAATCAGCAGATAATGCGACGGCGTCACAGAATCCACTTCGAGCGCACGCAGTTCATCAATATGCGTCTGGGTGAACTCATAGCCGGCACCGGTATAAAGATTTTTCTGCGTCCCGATATACGGCGCCAGCAGTTCATACGGCCGCACGGCAGGATTGACCAGCACCGTACGCGTGCCGAGATGTTCAGTCAGCCATGTCGCGTAAAAACCGCCCAGCGAGGAACCCACCAGCGTCACCCTGCGGGGATTATGCTGCTGCACCAGCTCACGCAGCAACTGCATCGCAGCCGCCGGACGGTGCGGCAATTCCGGACAGGCGTACTGCTGCGCAAAACCGAGGCGGGCCATGTGGTCGCGCAACAAACCGGCCTTGAACGACAGCGCCGAACTGTTGAATCCGTGGATGTAGATCAACATACAGATGCCTCGACCAGCCATCGAACAACTGGTATCAATAACGGATTGAGCAATCTATTGACCGAACATAGATTTTTTTCTTCTCAGAAACCACTTTTTTCAACTCTGGAATACATCAAAAACCCCGTCTCCTTAATGCCTTCAATCTCTGAGAGAGCAACCCAGCGCATCGACCTTATGCGTCGATCCTGCGTCGGCAAAATCATAAAAGGTGCTGATGGGACACCCATTGGAACAATCGCGATGCCTTTTGTGATATCCGAAATCACTTCTAGTTTCATAAAATATCTCTGTCCGGCCTTTGCGTTCAGAATTACTGGTGCCGGCCATTCACCAATGGTGCCTTGCTCGTCTTCCAGGGATATCGTGCGTTCACCTGGAAGCACCGTAATTATCGTGAAAGCGGCACTGGGCAATATTCCGCGCTTTTGGTTGTCCACCAAAATTACAGGCCACACCCTGCCTCCAACAGTCGAGGCTGGCCTCATGAAATAAATGTGCGCCGCATCCGCAGGAACCTCCGGAATTGCTTTCAAGTCCTCCAATGGTGCCAATTTTGCCGGGGCACATCCTTGAATGGTCAAAATCGCTGCGACAGCGACATATCTCCACCAACCTGTACCTTCGTTTTTAATGTTTGGGGTCGCCATTACCATTACATTAATTTTTGATGTGATTTAAACGTTAAACTCGATTCGGTTAAGCAGACTCAAAGCATTCATTGCGAAAGCATTGAATCCACTTTTCACGCAGCCAGCCTCACACCCACCGAAATCCCCGCCTTTGCACAAAGCCCCACCAGGTAATCCAGCGACAGCAATTCCACCTTGCCGCGGGTGATTTCCGATACCCGCGGCTGGCTGATACCCAGCCGTTTCGCGGTTTGCGCCTGCGTCAATCCCTCACGCTCCATCCAGCCGCGCAGCACCTCAGCCAGTTGTGCGCGTAGCAACATGACCTCGGCCTCATGCGGAGGAAACCCGAGATCCAGAAAAATGTTGCCGCTCGATGCTGTCACTTTGCTGGCCATGTCGAATTCCTTTTGGAAAATGCTTCTGCCTCGCGATAACGCTGCCTCGCGAGTTCCAGATCACCCTTGGAAGTTTTCCGGGTCTTTTTCTGGAAGGCATGCAGCACATACACCGCATCTTCAAATCGGGCAACGTAGATCACCCGATATGCACCTGCCGCCACCCTGATCCGGATTTCACATGCGCCCGAACCTATGCCGGCCATCGGCTTCCAGTCGGCCGGCGGCCTGTTGCACTGGATCATGAACAGGTCATGGCCCGTGCGGTTGCGTGCCGCTGCCGGAAAAGCCGAAAGGTCATTTTTCGACGCGCCGACGAACCGGACCGGTTTCATGGGCTGATTATACGAATATTCGTATAGGCGTCAAGGCTGCACGGGATTGGTCTCGACGTTCACCCGGCAACCTGCCGCGCCAGCGCCAGCAACATCGCGTCGTTGCCGCGCGCAGCAATCAACGAGATGCCCAGCGGGCAGCCTTGCAGCGTCGCCAGCGGCAAGGTGATCTGCGGCAACCCGGCATGCCCGGCAATACACAGCAGACTCATCGCCCGAGCGCGGAAATCGTCCAGTTGCGCCGGCGGGGTATTCAGCAGCGGCGCGATGTCAGGCACCGTCGGCAGTACGATTACAGCGTTGCCTTTGAGTAGTTCATCCATTCGCAGGCGTATGGCATCACGCGCGGCTTGCGCTCTGGCAACATCACCTGCAGTAATTGTCGCCGTCCACTGCATGCGTTCACGCACACCGGGGCCGAGTTTCGGCT
>CAZHFZ010000124.1:0-2804 GCA_964531455.1 uncultured Bordetella sp. | reverse complement strand
GGGTCGGATAACGTTCGATCAGCACGACCTTCTTGCCGAGGTCGGCGGCGCGGAATGCCGCGGTGTAGCCGCCGGGGCCAGCGCCGAGTACGACCACTTCGGCGTGGATGTCGGCTTTGATGTCGGACTTCGCCGCGGCTGCGGGTGCAGCGGCGGCCGGTGCAGGCGTTGCCGGTTTTGCCGACGCGGGCGCAGGAGCCGCTGTTTGCGCAGCAGGCGCGGCAGCTCCGGTGGATTCGAGGGTCAGGATCAGTGAACCCATCGACACTTTGTCACCGGGTTTGAGGCTGATGGTTTTGACAATGCCGGCGGAAGGCGCGGGAATATCCATCGTCGCCTTGTCGGACTCCAGCGTGACCAGCGGGTCTTCCTTGTTCACGGTATCGCCGGGTTTCACCAGCACTTCGATGACCGGGATGCTCTTGAAATCACCGATATCCGGGACTTTGACTTCGACCGTTTGGCTCATTGTGAAAACTCTTTTATAATCAATTACTTATGATTGACCCCGGAGGGCATTGCTGGTTCAGCCGCGGATATGACCGTCGCCGAACACGACGTATTTAAGTGAAGTCAGGCCTTCCAGTCCCACCGGCCCGCGAGCGTGGATCTTGTCGGTGGAAATGCCGATCTCCGCACCGAGGCCGTATTCATAACCGTCGGCGAAACGCGTCGAGGCATTGACCATCACCGAACTCGAATCGACTTCGCGCAGGAAACGCCGCGCGCGGGTGATGTCTTCGGTGACGATGGCGTCGGTGTGCTGCGAGCCGTAGCGCGCGATGTGATCAATCGCCGCATCCAGCCCATCGACGATGCGCACCGACAGGATCGCATCGAGGTATTCGGTATGCCAGTCCTCTTCAGTGGCCGCTTTCATGCCGGACACGATCGCACGCGCCGCGTCATCGCCGCGCAGTTCGATTTTTTTGTCCGCGTAGATCTTGCACAGCGGCGGCAGGATTTTTGCCGCGATGTCACGCGCCACCAGCAGCGTTTCCATGGTGTTGCAGGTACCGAGGCGCTGGGTCTTGGCGTTGTCAGCGATGCGCAGCGCCTTGTCGAAATCCGCTTTGTCATCGATATAGACATGGCACACACCGTGAAGGTGCTTGATCATCGGGATGCGCGATTCGCGCATCAGCCGTTCGATCAGGCCCTTGCCGCCGCGCGGCACGATGACATCGACGTAGTCCTGCATCGTGATCAGTTCGCCGACCGCCGCGCGATCCGCCGTCGAGATGACCTGCACCGCGGTTTCCGGCAGACCCGCCGCTTTTAATCCGGTCTGTACGCAGGCGGCGATGGCCTGATTCGAATGCAGCGCTTCCGAGCCGCCGCGCAGGATCGCGGCATTGCCGGATTTCAGGCAAAGCCCTGCTGCATCCGCCGTCACATTCGGACGGGATTCGTAAATGATGCCGATGACGCCCAGCGGCACGCGCATCTGCCCGACCTGGATGCCGGACGGGCGGTATTTCAGTCCGCTGATCTCACCGATCGGATCCGGCAGCGCGGCGATCTGGCGCAGGCCGTCGGCCATGGAGGCGATGGTTTTTGATGTCAGCGTCAGCCGGTCGACGGATGCGGCATCAAGGCCCTTGGATTTGGCGGCTTCGACGTCGCGGGCGTTTTCGCGCAGCAGCGTCGCCGCCGACTGCTCGATGGCATCGGCCATGGCCAGCAGCGCACGGTTTTTCGCGCCGGTATCGGCGACCGCCATTGAGCGCGAAGCAGCGCGGGCGGCCTTGCCGACGGTGATCATGTAAGTCTGGACATCCATAGGGGGGATTCTAGCAGGCGGCGGGACGCTGACGCCGCTCGGCAAGTGTCCGTGACGGCGGCGGAAACCCTACAATCTACCGGTGCAGGGACTGCGTCATGGCGACGCTTTCAAGCCGCAAGGTTGCGGAGCCCGGTCAGCAGTGCGGATCAGGTGGATTAATTGCTGCTGGAATTGTTGTGAAGGGGGATGGTTATGGAGAAGAAATCGATTCCGGTACCTTTGATGCGTTTGCTCGGTATCGTTATGTTGCTAATCATTTCGGCATGCCGTTCCCAGATTGTTTCTCTTGATGAGCATGCTAGTTCCTGGATCGGGCGCTCTATTGAGGACAAAAGAGTTATTCTGAATCGACCTACTTCATATGCAAGTGGAGTGGGTTGGCAGGAAACATTAAGTCAGATCCCGAATGGAAATTTTATTTTGATTGAGCCTGTTCGGAAGGGTTGTTTGGTGTATTGGGAGGCGGATAAAAATCGGATTATTGTCGCGTATAGAACGGAAGGATCGGAGTGCTACTAATACAAAATCCAAAGTTTTGGGGTCGACCTCTCCTCCTACCTAATTGATAAAAATATAAATAAAAACAAAACAAAACTAAAATAAATTCCAGTTTTAACTCACGCCGATCATCCGCAGCACATCGTCCAGCAGCCATAAACTGTGTGGCCTGCTTTTTGCTGCTGCGCACGGCCTGATTCGAATTGGATTCGCGCGTATGGACGCACGCCGGCAGAGGTTGTAAAACCTAGAACAACAAGTAACTAGAACAGCGCCGGATGCGCCGCAAAAGCCGCGTTGCTGCTGCGTCGCGGCGCCTGTGCTTTCACCGTTCCCGGATTGTTGCGTGCGAACCGCAATGCGAGTTGCAACAATTCATCCCAGGCATCGCCACGCACCAGACCCTTGACCATACGGTCGATGACCGCGGCATGGCGTAGTGCTTCAGTAACCTGGCCCAAGGTGAAGCGACGCAGGTTGTTCTGCATCGCGTTCTGGTGTGAAGGACCCCAGATGCGTG
>CAZHFZ010000123.1:0-2831 GCA_964531455.1 uncultured Bordetella sp. | reverse complement strand
ACAGTCGCCGCAAGCCCGGCACCAACGCGCGTTGCGCGAGGAATACCTGCGCATCTCCGGCCGGCCGTGGGATGCTGCCGAAGATCCCGACGTGGCATTCTGGAACGCCTGCGATACCGCGGAGCGCATGCTCGGTGACTTCATGGGCAACCCACACGAGGTGACCGTCGATGCGCTGGCCCACCTGTTGACGACGCCGTTCCCCGAAGGCTTGTGTAAAAACGGCTATCAATTCCACCCCCGGCAGGCCTACATCGAATATACCTTGCGCACGTCGATTTCACTGATTGACAAGCGGCGCATCCTGTGCTGGCAGCGCGAGGACCCGCCGATGCTGACCTGGCCGAGTGCGCCGGAGATTTACCAGTTCTGAAGGCGCGCGTGAAGCGATGCACCTGTCTACCGGAGTCAGAAAGAGATGACGACCATGACGAATGAACACCAGCCCTCTACGCCACTACGCATCACCGTCAGCCCGTCGCGGGTGATCAGTCAAGCCGAGGGGCATCACTGGTTTCCGACCATGCTCTTCCGCGTGCAGGACGGCGGATTGCTGCTCGGCTATTCCATCTGTCCCGATGAATTGCCCGGTAATCTTGCCGGCGGTATTCCGCATGCGTTCCTGAAGAGTCTCGACGATGGATTCAACTGGGTGTGCCAGACCATCGTGAGCGGACGGCTGTATGGGGAGGCGTTTCCCTACGGCCAGTTGGCGGATGGGCGTTTGCTCGGGATGCTCGGTGGCGCGGCGGGGTTATTCCTGGACGAGCATGGCGTGCCGTATACATTTGAGTATACATCTGACGATGGGATGCGCAGCTGGGACGGCCCGCGCCGCACGGCGATCACCTTTCCGCCGTCCATCACACTCGGGAACCCGGTGATCGCGCCCGGCCGCACGCTGGCGCCTTTCGCCTTCGAAGGCAACCTTGTGACGCGTCACGACGGCACATTGCTGCGCATCGCCGATGGCAAATTCGCGCGGGATGCGTATACACGCGTGGGCATTATGGCCTCCACCGACGACGGCGCCTCCTGGTCCTATCTCGCCACCATCGCCGACCCGACGGTGGAACCGCGCGATTTCAACGAATCGGCCTTGCTGGAGGTCGCAGACAACGACATACTCTGCGTGATGCGCACGGACCGCGATGGGCCGAATCCCCTCTATCAGTCGCGCTCCCACGACGGCGGCCATACTTGGAGCGTGCCGCAAGCGCTAGGCATCACTGGGGTGCGACCGCAGATGGTGAAGCTGCGCAACGGCGTCATTGCGTGCAGTTACGGTCGGCTCAACGGCGTGCCGACGGCCGGCGTGCAGGTCATGTTCAGTCGGGATGATGGTGTAACCTGGGAGGGGCATACCACGGTCTATGCCCACGCCAGCACGGGTTATACGGCACTACTGGAAATTCAGCCGAATGAACTGCTGCTGGTCTATGATGCCCTCGGGTACGCCTGGTCACGTGTGAATTGCATCAGGAGCGTGACGATCAGCGTCGCCATGGACACATTATCGCGATGAGTGTGGCAGATACACGCACATCGCTGACACCGGTGCAATCCGGTGACGAGGAGAAAATTCGCGCCCTCCCGTGGAGCATCGGCTTTGGCGTGCTCTCCGGGACGATCTTTTGCGCCTGGACATTTTTTGGGTCAGTTTTCCTGCTCTATTTACAGGCATTGCATCTTCCGAAAGGGCAGATCGGCGCGCTGTTGTCGATCTTTCCCTTTTGCGGATTGATAGCGCCGTTCGTCGCACCGGTGCTTGCGCGCATTGGCGCCAAGCGCGTCAGCATTGCTGCGTATGCCGGTCGCAGCCTCACCGGCGGGTTGCTGCTGCTCCTGCCGATGGTATTGGCGGTCGGGCGGCGTATGACAGCGATCTGGTATCTATCCGGGGTGATTCTCACCTTCGCGCTATTTCGCTCCCTTGCCGAAACCGCGATTTTGCCCTGGTCGCAGGAATATACGCCCGCCTATGTGCGCGGCAAATTCAGCGCGGTGAATACCATTGTCAGTACGCTGACCGGCATGGCCGCGATCGCGATTGCCGGATATCTCGTCAGCCATGGGCAGGGACTGGAGCGTTTTCTCTGGTTGCAAGGTGCGGGGTGCCTGGTCGGATTGATCGGTGTGACGCTGTTGTTTCGCGTACCCGGCGGCGCACCGGCTCCACCGCGGGAGGATCCGAACGCGCATCGCGCGGAACTCCGGGACGCGCTGGGTGATGGCAATTTCCGGCATTTTCTTATCGGGACGGCCGGCTTGACACTCGGAGGAGGCATGATGGCCGCCTTCATGCCACTGATGCTGGTGGAGAAAGTTGGGATTCACCCTGGGACGGTGATCTGGTTGGATCTAGCCGTCGGCATCGGCAGCATGGCGGCTTGCTACCTGGCGGGGTGGATGGCCGACCGGTTTGGCAGCCGCACCGTGCTGATGCCGGGGTTGACGATGAACCTGGCGCTGGCTGTCGTCTGGTGCGCCTTCCTGGCGACCGGGCGGATCACCGGCCTGGGCGTGAGCCTGGTCGCGCTGATGGGATTTCTCGGCGGCATCGCGGGGAACGCCGTGGGCATCGGGGCTGGCCGCCTTCTGCTGACCGGCATCGTGCCACCAGAGCAGCGCGTCGCCTACACCGCGATCTACTCCGCCTGGTGCGGGTTGATCGCCGGCATCGCCCCGTTGCTGGCCGGCGGCATCCTCACGTTAGTCACTGATATGACGCACCGCGGGGGCATGGATTCGTATACCGTGCTCTTTCTGCTGAGCCTGGCGCCGTCGCTGCTGGGATGGGTGTTCTTTTATCGGACACGGCCGGACGGCGC
>CAZHFZ010000122.1:0-2861 GCA_964531455.1 uncultured Bordetella sp. | reverse complement strand
TTATCGCGTAACCCGACACGGATGCTTGAAATTGTCGGGTTACGCTTACGCTAACCCGACCTACGCTCCCGGACTGTCCATGTTATGGAAGTTAGAAGCTGCCAGCTTGTCATTTTCGATGGAATGACTTAAGGTAAGGATGTAATGCAATCCTTACTTTGGGGTTTCAAAATGAATGCCATCGCCAAAATCACCAGCAAAGGCCAGACCACGATTCCGCAGGAAATTCGCGCCGCACTGAAGGTCAAGCCCGGTGATTTACTTGCCTGGGAAACGCTGCCTTCAGGTGAAGTTCGGGTGAGAAAGGTCGAGCCGCTGGATCTGGAATACCTGCGCGGCCTGGAAGGGACGCTCTCTGAATGGGCGGGTGCGGCGGATGAGGTGGCTTATGCTGGACTCTGAGCTGGCGCTGACTGCTTGGCAGGTGGTCCGGGTGCCATTCCCGTTCACCGATCGACAGGCGGTCAAGAATCGTCCGGCGCTGGTGCTATCCGACGCTGCAGCTTTCAACGCGCCAGCCGGACATGCCGTGATGGCGATGATTACTTCCGCGGAGAATGCGGCGTGGCCGCTGGATTGCCCGATCCTCGATCTTGAAATGGCGGGTTTGCCGGCACCTTCAAAGGTGCGCTTCAAGCTGTTTACGTTGGATCAGCGTTTGGTGCGCGGTGTACTGGGCCGGCTGGCTGCCGATGACGAAGCCCGCTTGCGTATCGGCATGACGCGATTGTTCGGCGAAGGAACGCCGCGCATGTTGCTGCAGGAACCCGGTCCGGCTTGAGTTAGTTGACCCAAACCCGGCCAACCTGAGCCGGACCGAGGCGTTTCAAGTTTCAAGGATTCTTCAAACCCCGTTCTGCTTGAACCACGCTTGCATGCGTTTCCAACCGTCATCGGCTTCTTCCTTGCGATAACTCGGCCGGTAATCGGCATTGAATGCATGTGGGGCGTTGTCGTAAACGTGGATGTTTGAGGCTTGGCTAGCCTTGCTGCTGGCAGCTTTCAGCGCGGCTTGCATCTTGTCTACCGTGTCGAGTGGAATTCCCTGGTCAAGGCCGCCATAGAGGCCGAGCACCGGTCCCTTCAAGTCACCAGCAATATCGATCGGGTGTTTTGGCGTCATCGCACTGGCGGCGCCAACCAACCGTCCGTACCAGGCGACACCGGCTTTTACACCCGGGTTGTGCGCGGCATACAGCCAGGTGATGCGGCCACCCCAGCAGAAGCCGGTGATGCCGAGGCGTTTGGCATCGCCGCCATTTGCGCCGGCCCAGGCCACGCAGGCGTCGAGGTCTTGCATCACCTGGCTGTCCGGGACTTTGGAGACGACGTTGCTGACGATGTCTGGCACTGCGCTGTATTTGCTCGGGTCGCCCTGGCGGGCGAAAAGCTCGGGGGCGATCGCTTGATAGCCGAGTTTGGCGAGACGGCGGCAGAGATCCTTGATGTGTTCGTGCACGCCGAAAATTTCCTGCACCACCAGGATTACCGGGTAGTTGCTTCCTTGCGCCGGTTGAGCGCGATAAGCGGGCATTGCGCCGTCGGCAGTCGGCACGGAAATTTCACCCACCAGCAGGCCATCGCTGGCGGTGGTTATGGTGCTTTGCGCCATGACTGGTTGCACGGCCAGTGCGAAGCCGGCACCGAGGGCGGTGACCAGAAAGCCGCGTCGGGTATGTGGCAGGGGTGGCGGAACCAGGCTGTTGTAATCAGCGCAATCGAAATGGGTGGAATCCAAATGGGTATGTTCAGTCATGCGAAGTCTCCTTTTGTGGTGTGGGCGGAAAGTTCAACAGCGACAACAGTGACAACAGCGGCTAAATCAGGGTATTGGGACTTGCAGCAGGATGCGCGCTGCCCAATCGGCGTCAGGCTGGGTCAGACCGACCGATGGAAACAGCCGATGCGGCGTCAGCGCCGGCAACACGGCCTGCACATCTTCCGGTTGCACGAAGTCGCGTCCATCCAAGTAGGCCCAGGCTTGTGCGACGTGCAACAGGCCAAGGCCGGCGCGCGGTGACAGACCGGCGATGAAACGGGTATCCGAACGGCTGGCGGCGATCAACGCTTGCAGGTAGTCCAGTAGCGCATCGGAAACATGCACTTGTTGCACGCGCTGTTGTTGTTCGACAAAAGCCTCGGCGCTGATCGCTTCCGGCAAAGCCGCCAGCAGATCACGTCGATCCTCGCCGCGCAGTAAGGCGCGTTCCGCCGCGTGGTCGGGGAAACCAAGGCGGATGCGCAGCAGAAAACGGTCGAGTTGCGATTCCGGCAACGGAAAAGCGCCAATCTGGTCACTCGGATTCTGTGTCGCGATGACGAAGAACGGCGTCGGCAAAGGCCGCGTTTCGCCTTCGATGCTGACCTGGCCTTCCTCCATCGCTTCCAGCAATGCACTTTGCGCCTTTGGGCTGGCGCGGTTGATTTCGTCAGCCAGAATCACTTGCGCGAAAATCGGCCCTGGATGAAAGGTAAAGCGGCCGCTGTCCTTGTCGTAGATTGCGGCGCCGAGGATGTCCGCCGGCAACAGGTCGCTGGTGAACTGAATGCGGTGAAAATCGAGTCCAAGCGTTCTCGCCAGTGCATGCGCCAGCGTGGTTTTGCCGACGCCGGGCACATCCTCGATCAGCAGATGCCCGCGTGCCAGCAGGCAAGCCAGACACAGACGCACCTGATTGCTTTTGCCGAGCACGATGCGGTCGATCTGTTCTAGGGCGCGTAACAAAGCCAGTGTGGGTTTGGAAGTCATTTTGTGTCCGAGATGATTTGGGCGTGATACTAAACCGGGTTATGTCTGATTCTTATCACTTCGCAACTTGTGTTTAACCGTGCCAAGCATCGTAGGGTGCGCCGTGCGCACC
>CAZHFZ010000121.1:0-2954 GCA_964531455.1 uncultured Bordetella sp. | reverse complement strand
CCCATATCCTTGGCCTGTTTCGCCAGCACATGGTCTTCAATGGATATGCGATCGGTCACCGCCTCAATCGCCGAATTCAACAGTTCGACAACCAGCACCAGAAGCACACTGCCGACGAGCAGCGCCTTGGCGATCCCCGATACCGGTGACAGCAGCGCCAGCGGGATCAGCACCACCGCCAGCAGGACTTCCTGGCGAAACGCATCCTCGCCGCGATAAGCCGCGATCAACCCGTCAATCGAATAAAAAAAGGCCCGCCGCACCCGCTCAAAACCGGTTTTGCCCTTGTGCGGACTCACGGACTGGGCACTGACGGCTTCTTTTTTCATCTCATTTCATTGTTCTGCCGCTCGAGGCCCGTCCGGCACACGGTCAATCCGCCTTGATGCCTGCGGATTCGATCACTGTTTTCCAGCGCTCCATGTCGCGCTCCACATACTTCGTGAACTCGACCTGCGACATGCGATAGGTCTTCAAGCCGGTTTTGACCAGGCGGTCGTTCACAACGGGCAAGGCCAGCGCCTTCTGGAACGAATCATGCAGCCTGACCAGCAACGGGCGCGGCACCGCTGAAGGCAGCCAGGCGCCATACCATGTCGCATATTCAAAACCCTGCAGCCCCGACTCGTGCAGCGTCGGCACGTCCGGCGCCTGCGCCGTCCGCTCCATCGCGGTAACACCGATCGGGCGCAGACGGCCGCCATTGATATGCGGCAACACGCTGGCCGCGTTCGTCATCAGCACCTGCACCTCGCCATTGAGCACGGCCGTGGTCGCCAGACCCGCGCTCTTGTACGGCACATGCTGGGCCTTCAGCTTCGCCGTATACAGGAACAGCTCCGTACCGAGATGCGTGGCACTGCCGACGCCAGCAGAACCGTAGCTCAGCGAGCCGGGTTTAGACTGCGCCAATGCGATCAGCTCCTTCAGTGACTTCACCGGTACGTTGGCATTGACCACCAGCATGCTCGGCTGGCTGGCGAGCATGGTGATTCCGGTGAAATCCTTGCGTGCATCAAACCCGCTGTTTTTGTGCAACGCCGGTGAAATCGCAAATGAAGAGCTTGAAACCAGCAGCGTATAACCATCGCCCGGTGTTTTAGCAACAATGCTTGTGCCGACAATGCTGCCCGCGCCGGGCCGATTGTCGACCACCACCGTCTTGCCCCAGTGCTCCGTCAAGCCCTGCGCGACGATGCGGCCGACAATATCGCTGCCGCCGCCGGGGGCCAGTGGTATCACCATGCGTACCGGCTTGTTCGGAAAGTCTTCTGCGGCATGAACCCCCGCAGTCATTACACACAGCAGCGCGCTTGCCGCAATTGCAGTCAGATGAGCATTCAAGGGAATAGACCGATTCAGGTGAATACGCGACGATAGCGGCGCAATATTGCAAAAGGATTACAAGCCGCCCTTGCGACCCGAAATCGTCCAGTTTGAAACGGATCAGGCGCCGATCACACAGCCATCGTCTTTTTTGATGACGACCGTCGCCGACCGCGGACGTCCGCCTGCAGCGCCATCCGGCCACGAACTGAACGATCTGGGATTTTTCGGATCGTTACGCCCGGACGGCTTCTCTCCGGGATGCTGGATGTTCACGAACATCGTCTTCGCATCCGGCGTCATCACGACACCGGTAACTTCGCAACCGGTAGGCCCGGTGAGAAATCGCTTTGTGACCCCCGAGCGCACATCGGCTGCGAGCATCATGTTGTTGCCCATCCGCTCATAGTGCCCCTTGTGCATGGCGCTGGTCGATACATCGGTCTGTATCCACAACAGGCCGCTGTCATCGAACCACAAGCCATCCGGGCTGCCGTAAGCGTCACCCTTGATGTTGCCGTGGCGCGCGGCATCCGCGTGCTGCGGATCACCGGCAATCGCAAACAGATCCCACTCAAAATTCTGTGCCGCCGGATCATTGCCAGCCTCGCGCCAGCGGATGATCTGGCCAAATACATTGTTGACGCGCGGATTCGCGCGGTCCGGCGCCGCACGATCCTTGCCGCCGCGCTGGCTGTTGTTGGTCAGCGTGCAATACACCTCGTTGGTCTGCGGATGCACCGCAATCCATTCCGGACGATCCATCTTGGTCGCACCCACTGCATCTGCAGCGGCACGCGTACGCACCAGCACATCGGCCTGGTCAGCAAATCCGTTTGCGACGGTCAGCGGCCCCTGGCCATGCACCAGCGGCAGCCAGCCGCCCGTGCCGTCATCACGGAATTTCGCCACATACAGCGTGCCATGATCGAGGATGCTGCCGTTGGAATTGCGATCACCGGAATTCACCCGATCCCGCGACACAAACTTGTAAATGTATTCAAACGCGCGGTCATCACCCATGTAAATCGCCAGGCGACCATCGGCAGTCTTCGCCGGCCATGCACCTTCATGGCTGAAGCGTCCCAGCGCGGTACGTTTCACCGGCTGCGATTGCGGATTGTACGGATCGAACTCCACCACCCAGCCATGACGGTTCGGTTCGTTGGGATGTTTGCCTGCATCAAATCGCTCATCGAATTCGTTCCAGCGATAACCACGGCCCTTGGCTGAGAGTCCGTTGCGCCGGTGATCGGCAGTCAAAGTGCCGCTGTTGATGAAATAGGTGTCCCAATTCTCTTCGCAGGTCAGGTAAGTGCCCCAAGGCGTGTAGCCGTGGGCGCAATTGTTGAATGTGCCCAGCACATTCATGCCCGTGGCATCGGCCGCGGTTTTCATCAAGGCACTGCCGGCCGCCGGACCGGCGATGCGCATCGGTGTCGCCGCCGTGATGCGCCGCGCGAACGGCGACGGCCGCACCACCTCCCATTTCCCGCCCTTCTCACGCACCTCGATGACTGAGCAACCGTGAGCGCTCTGCGCCTTGCGCACCTTGTCTGCGCTCCAGTTGGCAAAACCGTCCGTGTGCAGAAGACCGTCGTCGGTGTATTCATGGTTCATCACCAGCA
>CAZHFZ010000120.1:0-3073 GCA_964531455.1 uncultured Bordetella sp. | reverse complement strand
GCCCTCGCCAGCCTCCCCGCCTTCGCCCAATCCGTCACCGCCGGCACCAAGCTCAAGATCGGCATCGTCGGTTCCGGTCGCGTGGGGAGTGCGCTCGGCACGACTTGGGCGAAGTCCGGGCATACGGTGATGTTCTCTTCGCTGGATCTCGAGGCGGACAAGAAGCTCGCCGCGTCGGTGGGTCATGGTGCGCGCGCGGGCACGTCCAAGGAGGCCGCGGCCTTTGGTGATGTGCTGTTGATTTCGGTGCCTTATCACGCGCTGCCGTCGGTGGGTAAAGACCTGGGCGCGCTGTTGAAGGGCAAGGTGGTGATCGATACCTGTAATCCTTTTGCCGATCGTGATGGCGAGCTGGGTGTGAAGGCGCGTGAGGTGGGTGCGGGGTTGATGTCGGCGCAGTTGTTGCCCGGTGCGCGCATCGTGCGTGCGTTCAATGCGATTGGTGCGGCGCGCATGGGTGCGGCTTGGCAGGAGCCGGGCAAGGTCGGCATGCCGATCGCGGGCGATGATGCGCAGGCGATTGCGACGGCTTCGAATCTGATTCGCGATATCGGTTACGAGCCGGTGCTGATCGGCGGGCTGGCGATGGGTCGCCATCTGCAGCCGCGCGAGCCGCTGGCGGGTGAGCGCTCGGCGGATGAGATTCGCAAGATTGCGGCGGGGTTGAAGTAAGGGGTAAGGGGATAGAGGCGCTTTAATAAATACAATAAAAACAATAAGTTATTGATTATCATCCTGTAAGCGTCTGCTCACAATTGTTTTATTCATCCAGGATATGTCCATTATGGCTGGACATTATTTTCAAATTTTAAACTTGATCTTGGTTTGAATTTCATTTAAATAGTCCAGTATGGCTGGACATAACGAAGTTAATTCAAACCATTCAAACCCATCCAAGCTGAGCCGTCTGCAGGACGAGCTGCCGCCGGGGTTGCTGGCGCCTGCGGCATGGCTGGATGCGCAGGGCTATTACCGGCAATTGCTGGCGCACTACGTATCGAGCGGTTGGCTGGTATCACCTGCGCGCGGGGTGTATCGCCGTCCGGGAACGCCGCTGAAGTGGCAGCACGTGGTGGCCTCGCTGCAGGGTCTGCTGAAGCTGCCGGTGCATGTGGGTGGGCTGACGGCGCTGGAGGTGCAGGGCTACGGCCATTTTGTGCGGATGAGCGGGGTGATGACGGTGCACCTGTACACGCCGACGCGACTGCCGTCGTGGCTGGACAAGCTGCCATTGCAGGATCGCTTTATCCAGCATCGGTGCGCGTTGTTTGGCGCAACGGATCAGGAGGCGCCGTCTTCAATTCCGCATGCGGCAGAGGCCCGTGCCGAGTATGACGCACCGGGGGCGGGACTGCGGGCGATGGCCTGGGGTGATCATGATTGGCCGTTACGCTACTCCACGCCCGAGCGGGCCATTCTCGAATTGCTGGAAGAGGTGCCGCAGCATGAGTCGGTGGGGCACGCGAATCTGATCATGCAGGGTCTGCGCACCTTGAGTCCGGATCGTCTGAAACAGCTGCTGTTGAAGTGCAGGAGCATCAAGGTGAAGCGCCTGTTTTTTGCGCTGGCCGAGCACAATAACCCGCCGTGGCTCAAGCATCTGGATGCCGGCGAATTTGATCTGGGCCGGGGCAATCGTGTCATCGTGAGGGGCGGAAAACTGCATCCGAAGTACCGGATCACCCTGCCTGAGAATATCGATGATTCCGTCTGACAGTCCCTATTGGGCGCAGGTGCGGTTGCTGATCAATGTACTGCCGGCGGTAGCGGAAGAGACTTGCTTTGCGCTGAAAGGCGGCACGGCCATCAATTTCTTCGTGCGCGACATGCCGCGGTTGTCGGTTGATATCGACCTGACTTATCTGCCGGTTGAGGATCGCGAGACATCCATGCCCGCTATCGATGCGGCGCTGAAACGGATTGCCGGACGGTTGTCGGATTACTCCCCCTCGTACACTATGGTTCTTGGCGATAACGAACGTTCGGGGCTGAGCGATACGCTGAACGTCCGGAGTCCCGGTACGCAGGTCAAGATCGAGGTCAATCCGGTGTTGCGGGGTACGGTGCGGCCGGTATTTCAATTGGCAGTCCGTCCGGTGGTGAGGCAACAGATCGCGTTCGCCGAGATGCAAGTGCTCGACTTTAATGACCTTTATGCCGGCAAACTGATGGCGGCGATGGACCGGCAGCATCCGCGTGATCTGTTTGATGTGATGGTGCTGCTCGATCACGAGGGCATTTCGGAAGGCCTGTTCCGTACCTGGCTGGTCTATCTGATCGGTCACAAGGGCAACATGGCGGATACGCTCGAACCCAGGCGCAAAGAGTTGCGCATGCTCTACGAGCGCCAGTTTCTCCAAATGGCCAATCGTGAGGTTCGGCTCGAGGATCTGGAGGATGTGCGCGAAAGGATGATCCGCGAATTGCATCGGCAACTGGGCGACCGGGAAAAACGTTTCCTGCTGTCGGTGAAGCGTGGCAAACCCGATTGGGATTTGTTGGGCATGCCGGGTGTGGACCAACTTCCGGCGGTGAAATGGAAGCTGCACAACATCTCCCGGATGCCTGCGGACAAACATGCCCATGCAGTGGCACATCTGGAGAAGGTGCTTGCTGCAATTGGGTAGGGGTTGATGGTCTGTCGATGTTACTAACGGTGTTGCTAATACTGATAGCGGTATCTCTGCGATTCGATTCAAGGGTTGGTGATCGGATTCTGCGCAAATCGGAGGGTGTATTAAAATTTCATTAAGTTCGGGGCGTGAGATCACGCTGTCGCATCTGGAGCAATGGCGCGCTTACGCCGGCCTGCTGGCGGGCATGCCCAACCGGGAGATGAACGGCCGGGTGATTGAAGATGCGCGTTCGCGGGCTTTGCAGCACGGTCTGGAAGGTGCGGCGCCGGTTCTGGTGCCGCCGCGGCTGAAGCCCGTTGAGCGCAAGCCGGCTTCGGCCGAGTATCTGATGCGCACCGGGATGACTGCCGAGCAAAGTGCGGCGCGCGATCAGCAGATGCATTACGAGCAGCTCCCGGCCGTGGTCTGTGTGGCGGTGTTCAATTCCGACGGGCTGA
>CAZHFZ010000119.1:0-3089 GCA_964531455.1 uncultured Bordetella sp. | reverse complement strand
CCGCCATTACGATTGTTGCACTCGGCGCCAACGACGGTCTGCGCGGCAGCGATCTTAAGGCCATGCGCAGCAATCTCGAGCGCATCATCGATGCCGCGCGCAACGCCAGATCACAGGTGATACTCGTGGGCATGCAGATTCCACCGAACTACGGCCTGCAATACACGGAAAAGTTCAGTGAAACTTTCCGCGAAGTGGCTAAAGCCAAGCGCGTGCCGCTGGTGCCCTTCCTGCTGGAGGGATTTGCGGATAAACGCGAACTGTTTCAGGCGGACAACCTGCACCCGACGGCAGAAGCGCAGGCGATGATGCTGGAAACTGTCTGGAAAACCCTGGCTCCAATCATAAAAGTCAAATAAAACAAATACTTACTTAACTTTACTATTTGACTTTCCTATTTGATCGTGACGCCGGGCTTGCCGGTATCGAGACGCCCGATCACCGCCGCCTGTGCAAAACCCTGCGCACGGAACACGTCCAGGACAGCAGCAGCAGCCTCAGGCGCACAGGCCACCAGCAAGCCGCCGCTGGTCTGCGGGTCAGTCAATAGCTTGCGCATATTGCTGCTGTCGCCCGCAGGCAGCGAGACCTGCGTGCCATAACTCGCCCAGTTGCGATCGGAAGCGCCGGTGACAAAACCGGCTTCAACCAGCGGTGTCGCCAGCGACAGCACCGGGACCTTGGCCCACTCGATTTCTGTCGCCAGACCGGAGCCGCGGCTGATTTCGAGCAAATGGCCGAGCAGGCCAAAGCCGGTGACATCGGTCAGCGCATGCACGGCATCCATCGCACCCAGCTCGACACCCGGTGTATTGAGTTTGGTCGCACTCTCCAGCATCTGCTGGTAGGCGGCGTCGCTCAACTGATCTTTTTTCATTGCCGCGCTCATGATGCCGACACCCAGGCCTTTGCCGAGGATCAGCACGTCACCCGCCTTGGCACGGTCGTTGCGCTTGACACGATCCGGATGCACCAGCCCCAGTGCGACCAGGCCGTAGATCGGCTCCGGTGAGTCAATAGAGTGACCGCCGGCAATCGGGATGCCGACCTGCGCACAAACGTCATGACCGCCGGCAATGATGCGTTGCACGGATTCCATCGGCAGTTTGCCGATCGGATAACCGAGCAAGGCCAGCGCCATGAACGGTTTGCCACCCATGGCATACACGTCGGAGATCGCGTTGGTTGCGGCAATGCGGCCGAAATCAAAGGGATCATCAACGATCGGCATGAAAAAATCCGTCGTCGCGACAATCGCCTGCGTATCGTTGATGCGATACACCGCGGCGTCGTCACTCGACTCCGTGCCCACCAGCAGATCCTTGAACGGAAGTGCAGCGGGCGTTTTAGCCAAAACCTCGCTCAGCAACGCCGGCGTCAGTTTGCAGCCTCATCCACCGCCGTGGGAAAACTGGGTCAGACGGAGGGAAGCAGGATCAATGGGGTTGTTCATGATTTAGAATGTCGCCATGTACGCTTCGCCGATCATCATTGAACCGCAGCATGTCTGACGCCACGGAGCCCGCAGCCCGAAGGGGCCGCCCGGCGAGCGCGGTCACCGTAGCACAACTCGATGAGTTTGACGAGATTATCGACGTCCGTTCCGAGGGCGAATTCGCCGAAGACCACATACCCGGCGCCATCAATCTGCCGGTACTGAACAACGCGGAACGTGAACGCGTCGGCACGATCTATAAACAGGTCTCCTCGTTCGACGCGAAGAAAATCGGCGCCGCGCTGGTCAGCGCGAATATTTCGCGCCACATCGGCAGCATCCTGCAGGACCGTCCGCGCAACTGGAAACCGCTGGTGTATTGCTGGCGTGGCGGTGGTCGCAGCGGTTCGCTGGCGCATGTGCTGGCGCAGATCGGCTGGAAGGTCGGGCAACTCGACGGCGGTTACAAGGCCTACCGCCGCGCCATCCTCGAAGAACTGCCTGCACTGCCCGCGCGTTTCGACTGGCGCGTGGTGTGCGGCATGACCGGCACCGGCAAGAGCCAGTTACTGCGCGCACTCAAGGCACAGGGCGCGCAGGTGCTGGACCTCGAAGATCTCGCCGCGCATCGCGGTTCGGTGCTGGGCAATCTGCCCGATGCGCCGCAGCCTGCACAGAAAATGTTTGAAAGCCGCGTCTGGCATGCCTTGAAGCATCTATCACAGGATCAACCGGTATTCGTTGAATCGGAAAGCCGCAAGATCGGCAAGCTGCGTGTGCCGGCGGAACTGATTGATGCGATGTGGCAAAGCGCCTGCGTGGTGATTGAAGCACCGATACCGGTGCGTGTTGCACTGCTGAAGGATGAATACGTGCATTTCCTCAGCGACGCCAAGCTGCTCAATGCGCAGCTCGACTGCCTGCGCGCCCTGCATGGCGGCGACATCATCAACCAGTGGCAGAACATGGCGCACGACGGTAACTGGGATCAGTTGACGGAAGAACTGCTGGTCAGGCATTACGATCCGGCCTACACCCGCGCCATCGTCAATCACTATCCGCGCTTGCCGCAGGCCGCGCATTTCAATCTGAACGCTTACAGCAGCGATGCCATCGATCGCCTTGCCGCAGACATTCTTGCGACCATTGCACCGCGCGCGGCAGCCTGATAAACCGGTATTAAATGCGGGATATTGAAATGCCGGGTATTGAAATTCGGGGTATTGCACTGTGCAACAATTTACGCCAAGATAGAAACACGATTCACAACCGCAACTGTCAGTAACCGAACATCACCAGCGTGCTGGACAAACCTGCACCAGACATTGAACTTCCCGCCACCGGCGGCAAGAGCATTCAGCTGAGCGCCCTGCTCGGCAAGAACGTCGTCCTCTACTTTTATCCGAAGGACAACACCCCCGGCTGCACCACCGAGGGGCAGCATTTTCGCGATCTGCACGGCCAGTTCACCAAGGCCGGGAGCGTGGTCTTCGGCATCTCGCGTGACAGTATCAAGTCGCACGAGAACTTCAAAGCGAAGATGAGTTTCCCCTTCGATCTGCTCAGCGACAGCGAAGAAATCGCCTGCAAGGCCTTCGATGTCATCAAGATGAAAAACATGTACGGTAAGAAGGTGCGAGGCATTGAACGCAGC
>CAZHFZ010000118.1:0-3339 GCA_964531455.1 uncultured Bordetella sp. | reverse complement strand
TGGTCAACGTCACAACCGGCCTGACCTTATCGATCGCCGCCAGATTACTTCCGGTGCCGCAGCCAAGCTCCACCACGCGTGCGGCGGCGGGAATTTCCAGCGCTTCGATCAACGCATCACGCCCATGCAACAACCGTGAGCGGAAGGCATCGTAGCGTTCCGCCTGCGGCGCGTAGAAGCCTTGCAAGCGTTCAGCATGGCTGCCGGCGCGCGGCAAGCCGCGCAACATGCGCAACAGAATGCCGGCATCCGCAGCGAAATCAGGCAGGGACATCGGCCACCATGAAACCGGCATAGGTATGCACTCGATCCTGCTGTTGCAGGCGGGCCGCCAATGCGCGATTGATGGTCAGCGTCTCGTCGAGACGGCGACGTTCATGGCCGACTTTCACCCAGCGCAGAAAGTCAGGATCGGCATGCGCACTGCGCAGCAGGATGCGAGCGCCGCCGCGCGCACGACTCAGAATGGCATTCCACTCCTCGACCAGCGCGGCAGGGTGATAGCTGCTCATCCAGTCCATGTGATCGAGCAGGACAAAACGGGAAATCGGCTTTTTCGTTTCGTGCAGAAACTCCGTCACCGTGCAGGTGTGCGTCCGGATGCGGTCCACCAAGCCCGCCTTCAGCGCCTGAAAATTGTCCGGTTTGAGGTATTCGGGACAGCATTCACGCGTGTAACGTCCATTCACATACACCCGCCAGAAATAGTTGTCCGCCACCGACAAGTGCCGGAAGACATATTCGATCGCCTCCCGCACGAACCCCGCCACCCCATCCGAATGCTGTGCCTGCACCAGGCGCCGCTGCGGATGCGGCACACCGAGCAGGCTCAGGGTGAGCTGGCGTCCAAGTACCCAGCGCATCGCCGGCGTCCACATCGCGGCAGCAATGCGTTCATCGTAAATGCGACGCTGATCGGACAACTCGGCCGCCGCGAACAGCTCCTGCACATCCGCCGCCAGCTTCGGCCGCATCCTGAAGTAGGCGCGAAACCCCCGCGCCACCAATCCGGCAAGACCATGGTAGTAAAAACTGCCCAGCGGACTGGTGAACCAGACACCGTGTTTATCCCACCATTCACGCGCGAAATCGGACAGCTCTGCGCGCAGGCAGGTCCGGTAAAGCTCGGCGAAGCGCGGATGATATCCGTCGCCGAAAATGGCGAAGAAGTCCTCGAATTCGAGCCGGCGAATCGCTGCGATCTTCAGCTCCAGCAGCGCGTTCTGACGTGGATTGGCATCCACCGCATGAATCCGCGCCGGCGCATCGAGCGCGTAGTCGAGCGCATTGCAGCCGGCACTGGAGATCACCATGACGCTATCGTCAGACCCCAGTTGCAGCGCCTGACGATCCACCGCCGGGTCTTCCCAGCAAGTGTTGTAAACCAGCGAACGCGCATACAAGGCATTGAACACGTTTTGATCAAGGCGATCACGCAGCGTCAGCGGCGTCGGCGCGCTATGGAAGCACAAGTCGGGAGCGTTCATGAATGACCGATTTCTGAGGAATGGTTGCCACACTAACTTCCATGACGCGACACGCCTGATCATGCAAGCCATCGGCGTAGGTTGGGCGAAGCGAAGCGTGCCCAACAGCTTGTGTGGGCAAGTTGGGCACGCTTCGCTTTGCCCAACCTACGGGTTATTTCATGTTAAGTCGTTGGCATGACAACGATATTTCAGCTGCATGACGCATTGGCTACAGCCCGGATGGAAATGTCGGATTCCGATGTCTGCATGATCGATACCTGCTTGTAGCAATCGCCAGCTACCATCGAAGCGCATCCATTGTTCCGGACCCGTCATGCAAACCGCTCTGCTGATCCTCAATGCCGGCTCATCCAGCCTGAAGTTCGCCATTTATTCGGCGGATGCGGCCCCCGCGCCGAGCGCGGCCTATCACGGCGTGATCGAGGAAATCGGTCGGCGTGGACGCTTTCACATCGAGCAGCGCGACAAGGGAAGCGTGCTTGATCAGGCGGTGAGCCCGGCAACCCATGCGCAGGCCTTGCGCCTCGTCCTCGAATGGCTGAACAGCAGCCACCCCGGACTGCAACTGCGCGCGGCGGGGCATCGCGTGGTGCATGGCGGCGCCGCATTCAGCCAGCCCGCTTTAGTGGATGACCGGGTGCTCGCCGAGCTGGAAAAACTGATTCCGCTCAGCCCCCTGCACCAGCCGCACAACCTGGGCGCCATCCGCGCGCTGGCCGAGCTGCTGCCCGATTTGCCGCAAGTCGCCTGTTTCGATACCGCTTTCCACCATGCTTTGCCCAACGTGGCAAAACACTTTGCGCTGCCGCGCGAAATGGCCGCGCGCGGTGTTCGCCGCTACGGCTTCCACGGCCTCTCCTACGCGTACATCGCCAGTGTGCTCCCCGAGCATCTGGGCTCTGCTGCCGACGGGCGGGTGATCGTGGCCCATCTGGGCAACGGCGCCAGCCTGTGCGCCATGCGGCAACGCCGCAGCGTTGAAACCTCAATGAGCTTCACCCCCCTGGATGGCCTGCCGATGGGAACCCGCTGCGGCGCCATCGACCCCGGCGTGCTGCTGTATCTGATGCGCGAGGAAGGCATGCGGCCTGATCAACTCGAAGACCTGCTCAGCCATGACAGCGGCCTGCTCGGCTACTCCGGCATCAGCAGCGATGTGCGCGCCCTGCTGGCGAGCGAACACCCGCATGCCGCCGAGGCGCTGGACCTGTTCGCCTACCGGATCAGCCAGGCGGTGGCCAGCCACGCGGTCGCCGCCGGGGGCATCGACGCCCTGGTCTTCACCGCCGGCATCGGCGAACACGCCGCACCGGTGCGCGCCGCCGTCTGTCAGCGGCTCGAATGGCTGGGACTGCACCTGGACGAAGACGCCAACAACCACCACCGCCCGCGCATCAGCCAGGCGAACAGCCCGATTTCGGCGTGGGTGATTCCGACCAACGAGGAATGGGTGATCGCCCGCGACACCTGGCGTTTGACGCAGCCGGACCCTGGAAACACCCCGTGCGATTCATGATTCCGTAGGGTGCGCCGCGCGCACCATCCAGCGTCAAGCGGTGCGCACGGCGCACCCTACCGTGTTTCTTGATTACGTCTTTCGGCTTTTAAGCCGATGATTTCGCCCGCCAGGGATAACCAAAACCGGTTCTATTGCCTCAATACACCTGCGGCACAAACATATCCTCCGGCACCGGGTTGCGCAGGTAGTCCGGGTTATGTACCCGCGCCGGCAAGGTCACCGCTTCGCGTTCGATTTCCTGGTAGGGCACCTGGCTCAGCAAGTGGTGGATGCAGTTGAGCCGCGCCTTTTTCTTGTCCACCGCCTCAATAATCCGCCAGGGCGCTTCCG
>CAZHFZ010000117.1:0-3645 GCA_964531455.1 uncultured Bordetella sp. | reverse complement strand
AAGCGACGCAGGTTGTTCTGCATCGCGTTCTGGTGTGAAGGACCCCAGATGCGTGCTTCACGCATCATCATCGATGCCGGTTTGCCGCCATTGACGCCGGTGATGATCTTGCCGATGGCGCGGATTTCTTCGGACAGCGACCACAGTACCAGTGGCGCCGCGGTGCCTTCGCCCTGCAGGCCGTCGAGCACGCGTGCCACGCGCAGCGGGTCGCCTTCGAGCATGATTTCACCGAGGTTGAACACGTCGTAGCGCGCGACATCGAGCACCGCTTCGCGGACCTGATCGAAGGTGATGGTCCCTTGCGGGAACAGCAGTGCGACTTTCTGTACTTCCTGGTAGGCGGCGAGCAGGTTGCCCTCGACGCGATCGGCGATGAAATCGAGCGTTTCGGTATCGGCTTCCTGCTGCTGCAGGCTGAGCCGGCCGGCGATCCACTGCGGCAGTGCGCGGCGCAGCACGGGTTTGGCTTCAACGGCGACGCCGGCGCGTTCCAGGGCTTCGAACCAGGCGGCCTTCTGGCCGCGCCAGTCGAGGTCGGGCACGTAAATGAGGGTGACGGTATCCGGCGGCAGCGAGCGGCAGTAATTCTGCAGGGCCTCGCCGCCTTCCTTGCCGGGTTTGCCGGTGGGAATGCGCAGTTCCAGCAATTTGCGCGACGCGAACAGGGATTGTGAACTGCCCGCAAGCGCAAGGTGGTTCCATTTGAATCCGGAATCCACGGTCAGCACTTCACGTTCGGTATAACCGTCTGCACGCGCCTTGCTGCGGATGCGGTCACTGGCCTCTAGCGCCAGCAGCGGTTCAGTACCGAATACCGTATACAGCGGTTGCAGTTCCCGCTTGAGGTGGCCGGCAAGTTGTTCGGAGGACAGGCGCATTGTTGGAGCCAATGCTACCGCAGAATGCGCCGGCTTACGACAGGCTTCAGGGCGAGGCCGGGGTGACGGTATTGAGCTTTACGACCTGCAGCCGGCGCAACAGCTGCTGCACGGCATCGCTCTGCATGTCGCGAAACAGAAGTGCTTCCTCTGCTTCCTTGGACAACGCTTCGCTGTCGTTGAAGGAGAAGTCACGAACCAGCGCGATTTCCGTAACCGGAATGATCTCGACTGCATTGCGATCAAGCAAGCGGTACGACATACGGTATTTCAGCTGGTATTCGCGCACGCGTCCGCCGCCGGACAGTGACAGGATGTTCTTTTCACGCAGTTCATTGACCAGCACCAGCGTGGCGTCAGCGCCTTTGGCGACCTCGACAATGCGGGTGCTGCTGCCCGAGGTGATCAGTCGCCGCAATTGCGTACCGAACTGCGAGCCGACCGGAGCCTGCACATGCAGTGTCTCGAACGGCAGTGAGGCCGAACCGCGCAGCTGAAAACCGCAGCCGGCAAGGAGCAGCATCAAAAGCATGGCGGCAAAAGTTTTCATTGGCATTCAGACGACAACGTTGACCAAGCGTCCCGGCACGATAACAACTTTTTTGGCCGGCTGCCCGGCCATGAATTTCTGCACTTCCGGGTGAGCCAGCACGGCGGCTTCGATTGTTGCCTTGTCGGCGTCCTTGGCGATGCGAATGTCACCACGCTTTTTGCCGTTGACCTGCACCACCAGCTCGATTTCAGACTCGACCAGCGCCTGCGCATCGGGTTCGGGCCACGGTGCGGCAAGGATGTCGTCACCGTAGCCGAGGTCACGCCATAGCTGATGCGTGATGTGCGGGGTGATCGGCGACAGAACCCGCAGCAGAATGGACAAGCCCTCCCGCAGAACGGCATTGGCGGCTTCGTCGTTGCCACCTTTCAGTACGCCTTCCAGCGCGTTGAGCATTTTCATCGTTGCCGAGGCGACGGTATTGAACTGATGACGGCCGAGGTCGTAATTGCCCTGTTTCAGGACGGCATGCATTTCGCGTCGTGCGCCAGCCAGCGGCGCGGGCAGCGTCGCAGGAATTGCGTTGACTGCGGGACGCTGTCCGATCTCAAAGCCCAGAGTCCATACGCGGCGCAAAAAGCGGGATGCGCCTTCGACGCTGGCATCCGACCACTCGAGCGTCTGCTCGGGCGGCGCGGTGAACATCATGTAGAAACGCGCGATGTCGGCGCCGTAGCTTTCGATCAGCGCTTGCGGATCGACACCGTTGTTCTTCGATTTCGACATCGTGCCGATACCGCCGGATTCAACCGGCTGGCCGTCGGCACGCAGCGTCGCGCCACTGCGGTTGCCCTTATCATCAATGATCAGGTCCACATCGGCCGGGTTGTAATAAGTGATGCGCCCGGCCGCCGGTTTGCGGAAGAATATCTCGTTCAGCACCATGCCCTGGGTCAGCAGGTTCTTGAACGGCTCATCCAGTTTGACCAGGCCGAGGTCGCGCATCGCCTTGCTCCAGAAGCGCGAATACAGCAGGTGCAGGATGGCGTGTTCAATGCCGCCGATGTACTGGTCAGCAGGAAGCCAGTAGTTGACGCGTTCATCGACCATCGCCGTGCTGCTGTCGGCGCAGGCATAACGCAGGTAATACCAGGACGAATCAACAAAGGTGTCCATGGTGTCGGTTTCGCGTTTGGCCGGTTTGCCGCATTTCGGGCAGGCGCAATTGACGAAATCCGCACGTTTGTTCAGCGGATTGCCGCTGCCGTCGGGCACGCAGTCTTCGGGCAGCACCACCGGCAGATCCTTGTCCGGTACCGGCACGTCACCGCAGTCGGCGCAATGGATGATCGGGATCGGGCAACCCCAGTAGCGCTGGCGCGAGACGCCCCAGTCGCGCAGGCGGTAGAGCACCTGTTTTTCACCGAGGCCTTTGGCGGCGAGGTCGGTGGCAATGGCATCAACAGCCGCGGAATAATTCAGGCCATCGTATTTGCCGGAATGCGTGCAGACGCCTTTTTCCTTGTCGGCGTACCACTCCTGCCAGGTATCGGTCGAAAACGGCTGCCCCGCGACATCAATGACCTGGGTAATGCGCAGGCCATACTGTTTGGCGAAATGGAAGTCGCGCTCGTCATGGGCCGGCACCGCCATTACGGCGCCTTCACCGTAACCCATCAACACATAGTTGCCGACCCAGACTTCGATTTTTTCTCCGGTCAGCGGATGCTCGACAAAAATGCCGGTCGGCATGCCTTTCTTTTCCATCGTCGCCATGTCGGCTTCCATTACGGAGCCGTGTTTGCATTCATCGATGAAGGCGGCGAGCTTGGGGTTGCTCTGCGCGGCACGTGTGGCCAGCGGATGTTCCGCGGCGACCGCAACAAAGGTGACGCCCATGATGGTGTCGGCGCGGGTGGTGAAAACCCACAGCTTTTCTGCTTTGCCGTCGATGTTGTACGGGAATTCGAACCGCACGCCGTAGCTCTTGCCGATCCAGTTGGCCTGCATCGCCTTGACCCGGTCCGGCCAGCCCGGCAGCGTGTCGAGGGCCTCGAGCAACTCGTCAGCGTATTTGGTGATGGCCAGGTAATAGCCGGGGATTTCGCGCTTTTCGACGGTAGCGCCGGTGCGCCAGCCCTTGCCGTCAATGACCTGTTCGTTGGCGAGTACGGTCTGGTCGATCGGGTCCCAGTTCACCACCTGGGTCTTTTTGTAGGCGACGCCCTTTTCCAGCATGCGCAGGAACAGCCACTGGTTCCACTTGTAGTA
>CAZHFZ010000116.1:0-3735 GCA_964531455.1 uncultured Bordetella sp. | reverse complement strand
TATCAAGCCAATGGCTGAAAAATTCGGGAAAGCCATTTATGGCTGGTTGCAGGGACAACGTCATCGTCTGGCGTGGTACATCATTTTCGCGCCCATGCTGGTGCTGACGGTCTATTACGGCCTGCTCGCTTCCAACCGCTATGTTTCGGAATCCAGAGTAGTGGTCAAGCGCAGCGGCGATTCCTCAGCACAGCTGGGCGGCTTCTCGCTGCCGTTTCTCGGATCGATTGGAGGCACTAGCGGGGAGGATGCGCTGCACCTGCGTGAATTCATCCATTCGCAGGATATGCTCGACCGGCTTGACCCGCAGATTGGCTTGCGTCAGGCGTTTTCAATGCACAGGCTGGATGTCATGCAGATGTTGCCGCCGTGGGCGACTCGGGAAGATTTTCTGGATTTGTACCGCAAGCGTGTCGAGGTCGGCTTCGACGAAAAAGCCGGAATACTGATCATCATCACTCATGGTTACACACCGGAGTTTGCACAGCAGTTCAACCAGGCGATACTCACTGAGGCGGAGCGTTTCATCAATGAACTCTCGCACCGTGTGGCGCGCGAGCAGATCGAATTCGTTAATCGCGAACTTCTGCGCGCACGCAAGGATCTCGACCGGGCTCGCGACCGGCTGTTGGGTTTTCAGGACACCAACGCCGTGCTCGATCCTGCTGCCTCCGCCGAGATTACGCAGCGTGTGATCGCTGAACTCGAGGCGCAACTGGCCGGGCGGGAGGTGGAGCTCAACACCCTCTCCGGCATGCTGCAGAGCGACGCTGCGCAGGTGGTCACGCTGCGCCAGACCATCGCTGGACTTAAACAGCAAATCAACTCCGAGAAGAAAAAATTGACTTCGACCAAGGGTGGTGCACTGAACAAAGTCGCTGCCGAGTATCTGGATTACCGGGCGATGGTCGATTTTCATTCGGATGTATACAAAATTACACTCGCCACACTCGAGAAGATGCGGCTCGAAGCGGCGCGCAAAGTTAAAAGCCTGGCCGTGCTCTCCAGTCCGCATTTGGCCGAAGAGGCCAAATACCCGCGGCGCGCCTACATGCTTGGTACGTGGCTTTTTGCGCTATGCCTTTTGTATGGGCTTATCCGGCTAACCATTGAAATCGTCGAGGATCATCGTGATTAATCCACTACCGATCCGCACCGGTGTTTGTGCCGCCGCCATCATAAAAAACATTTATAATCAATTACTTATGATTAAACCGCAAGTCTGGCTTTCACGTCGGGCACGCCGGACTGCTCAGGCGCTGTGCGTGCTGTTGCTCGCCAGCGCTGGTGCGGGCACGGCGCAGATACTGCCGCCAGGTGTTTCACCGTTTGGTTCAAGTGCGGGGGCTGTCGGGGCAGCATCGAACGGTGCGCAAGCCACGCAACCGGGCGCTGCACCAGGGGGTGCTGCCGCACCGATCCCGCAAACTGCTCCCGTTGCATCGCCGGCGTTGCCCGGCCTTCCGGCCACAATGGCGGTACCAAGTGTCACCGCTCCGGTAGCGCCACGCGACCAGCTCGTCGTTGTATCGCCCGCGCCCGCGGGGCGCATGTTCGGTTCACAGCTCTTCGGCGGCACCTTCCGTGGCACGGTGGGTACCGGCTTCAACCCGGATTACGTGATCGCCGTCGGCGACCGGCTGCAATTGCGGCTGTGGGGTGCCTTCAATTTCGACGCCAGCATGATCGTTGACCCGCAGGGCAACATTTTCATACCGAACGTCGGGCCGGTGTTGGTGGCTGGAGTGAAGAGCGGTGAATTGAACCGTGTGGTCGAGCAGGGCGTGCGCAAGACCTTCAAGAACAACACCAGCGTATACGCTGCCCTGGATGTGTCGCAGCCAGTGAAGGTGTATGTCACGGGCTTTGTACGCCAGCCGGGGTTGTACAGCGGCGTGGCCGCGGATTCACCGATTTCGTACCTCGACAAGGCCGGTGGCATAGACCAGGATCGCGGCAGTTATATCGATATCGTGATCAAGCGGGGGACAGAGATCAGGAAGCGCGTGAACCTCTACAACTTTTTGCTCAACGGCACCCTGGACCTGGTGCAGTTCCAGGATGGTGACGTGGTCCTGGTCGGGCCGCGGCAGCATACCTTCAGCGTCGCGGGCGAGGCGTTCAACGCCTTCGACTTCGAATTCAGCGAACCCACCGTTCCACTTCAACGCGCGCTGGACATGGCCAAAGTCAAACCCGGTGCAACGCATGTCAGCATTGTGCGGCGGCAGGGCATCGAGCGCACCACGGAGTATTACCCGATCAAGGACACTGCCAAGGTCACGATCAATGATGGCGATAACGTCACGGTGACCACAGACCGCTACCCCGGCACCATTCAGGTGAGGATTGAGGGCGCGCATTCTGGTGATCATGCGATGGTACTGCCCTATGGCGCGACCCTGAAGGACGTGCTGGCACGCATCAAGTCCAACTCGATGTCGCGGATGGATTCGATCCAGATCTACCGGCGCTCGGTGGCCGACCGGCAGAAAGAGATGCTGCTCGTCTCACTGCAAAAGCTGGAGGAGGCGACGCTCTCCGCGCGATCGATGACCTCGGAGGAGGCGGGACTGCGCGCCAAGGAATCGGAATCGATCATGCGTTTCGTCGAGCGCGCGAAAAACCTCCAGCCCAAGGGGCAGATCGTCCTCAACGAGGCTGAGCGCAGCGGCACGCTGCTGCAGGATGGGGACACGATCGTGATTCCGGAGCGGACCTCGTTGGTCATGGTGCACGGCGAGGTGTTGTTCCCCAACGCGGTATCGTGGCAGAGCAGGCTCGCGACCGATGATTACATCAGGCGGGCCGGTGGTTATACCCAGGGGGCCGATACGTCGCGGGCACTCATTGTCCGCCAGAACGGCGAGACGATGCTCGCGGAGAATGCCGACCGGATTGCCGCCGGGGATGAGATCATCGTATTGCCGAAGATCGAAACGAAAAGCATCGAAGTCGCGCGCAGCCTGACACAGATCATCTTCCAGATTGCGTTCACGGTGGGAGTGGTGTTCGGGATAATCAACAACTGATGTCTGCGCGAAGCAGATGCATTCTGGCCAGTGGGTAATAAAAGATGAACGATTTGGTACCAACTCGCTATGGCGACTTGGAAATACCTGAAGCAGAAGATTTGATCGCACGCTTCCTGAGAACATATGGGGAATGGGCTTTTCTGGAATGTGAATTCCTGCGCCATAATGTTCCTCAGGGAAGTCGATTGTTTGACGCAGGTGCGTATATCGGCACGTTCAGTTTGGGGGCACGCTTATGGTCACCGGCGCACGTGGTGGCAATAGACGGGAATCCCAAAGTTATCGCTACCCTGACGGCCAACCTGGACAAAAACCTCGCCGTTCCGCATGTGGTCGTGCAAGGTGTGATTGGCACTGAGGCCGGGAGAATGGTGACCGGCACCTACGCGCAACAAGCTAATCTCGGGTCAATGACGTTTTCGGATTCAGCCCGTCAAACCGGCGCCGAAGTCGGTGACGCGGTTGAAGCGGCTATCGCTACTTTGGAGGCATTGCGCGGCGCGCATGGCGACTACGATGTGCTGAAACTGGACGTCGAAGGTTGCGAACGGGATGTGCTGGATTCAGACGCACAATGGATCAGAGAGAAAAAACCGATTATTTGGCTTGAATGCAATGAAGATAACAGGGTTTTTCGGGTATTGGATTTTCTGAGGAACGCAGGGTATGACGTTTACTATTTTGCGTTTCCAAGTTTTAA
>CAZHFZ010000115.1:2822-3907 GCA_964531455.1 uncultured Bordetella sp. | reverse complement strand
GCGTATTGAATCGCGTCGCGCTTGAAATAATCGCCGAACGAAAAATTGCCCAGCATTTCGAAGAAGGTATGGTGGCGCGCGGTGTAACCGACGTTTTCGAGATCGTTGTGTTTGCCGCCGGCACGCAGGCTGCGCTGCGAAGTGGTCGCGCGCTTGTAGGGGCGGTTTTCCTGTCCGAGGAACACGTCCTTGAACTGCACCATGCCCGAGTTGGTGAACAGCAGTGTCGGGTCATTGCCCGGCACCAGCGGGCTCGAAGCCACAACGGTGTGACCCTTGGATTCGAAATACTTCAGGAACTTGTCGCGGATTTCTGCGGATTTCATGCGGATGCGCCAGGAAGGTTGCGGTAAGGCGCAGATTTTAAACCAGTTTTACCACTGCATCCCGCACTGCAGCGCGGGCAACCGGATTTCTCCGGGTTTCTGTCACACAGGGCCTGTGACCGGCTGCTTCGGGGCTCCGCCGAGCCTTGGACGCGACCTCAGCCGCGGAAAAACCGCGGACTGTTACCGGGATTCAGACCGCAAGCAGCATTACGGTGATGGCCATGGCGCCATAGAACACGCACTGATCGCGGTATTCAAGCGCTTTTTCAACCAACATCATCATCATGATCATGATTCGTCTCCTGTTTCTGTTCCGATTTCGCCGCGTCCCAAAGCCCGCAGCAGTTTGGTAATCACTTCACTGCTGAAACCCCGTCCCATCAGAAACCGCGCCTGCTTCGCCCGCTCCGCCGCGTTGGCCGGCGGTTCGCGGAATTTCCGGCGCCACACAGCCTGCGCGTTTTCCAGTTCACTGTCCTTCAGCGTGGCCAGCGTGCTGCTGACCAGTTCCGCCGGCACGCCCTTGGCTTCGAGGTCCCGCCGGATGCGCATCGGGCCGTAACGCCCGCGCCGCGCATGCACCATCTGCTCCGCCGCGCGCGTTTCTGACAACCAGCCGCGTTGCGAAAAGTCATCAAGGATCTGTGTCACTTCTTCTTCGGACTCAGCGTGCGGCGCAAGCAGCCGGCTCAATTCCTGCCGGGTGTACTCGCGCCGCGCCAAGTGCCTAAGTGCACGGACCCTGAGACTGGGTTC
>CAZHFZ010000115.1:0-2722 GCA_964531455.1 uncultured Bordetella sp. | reverse complement strand
TCGGACTCGACCACTTCCAGCGGGGCCTTTTCCTTCTTCACCACCACCTGCGGACCACCGTTGATGCCCAGCACCGTGCGAATCTTGACTTCGATTTCATCGGCGATATGGGGGTTTTCCCGCAGGTAATCACGGGTGTTGTCTTTGCCCTGGCCGATGCGATCCTTGCCGTAGGAATACCAGGCGCCGGACTTCTCGATGATGTTGTTGGCAACTCCGAGTTCGATGATCTCGCCTTCGCGCGAAATGCCTTCTCCGTAGAGAATGTCGAATTCAGCCTGACGGAACGGCGGCGCGACCTTGTTCTTGACGATCTTGGCGCGGGTCTCGGAACCGATGACCTCTTCGCCCTTCTTGATCGAGCCGATGCGGCGGATGTCGATACGCACCGAGGCGTAGAACTTCAGCGCATTGCCGCCGGTCGTGGTTTCGGGGTTGCCGAACATCACGCCGATCTTCATGCGGATCTGGTTGATGAAAATCACCAGCGTGTTCGAACGCTTGATGTTCGCCGTCAGCTTGCGCAGCGCCTGCGACATCAGCCGTGCCTGCAGGCCCATCTGCGGCTCGCCCATCTCGCCTTCGATTTCAGCACGGGGCACCAGTGCGGCCACCGAATCGATGACCACCACATCGACCGAACCCGAACGCACCAGCATGTCGGCGATTTCCAGCGCCTGCTCGCCGTTGTCCGGTTGCGAAATGATCAGCTCGTCGACTTTCACGCCCAGCTTGCCGGCGTATTGCGGGTCGAGTGCGTGTTCCGCATCAATGAACGCCGCCGATCCGCCGAGTTTCTGCATCTGCGCGATCACCGACAGCGTCAACGTGGTTTTGCCCGACGATTCCGGACCGTAGATTTCAACCACACGGCCGCGCGGCAGGCCGCCGATGCCGAGGCCGATGTCGAGGCCCAGCGAACCGGTCGACACCGCCTGGATGTCCTTGGCGATATCCGACTCGCCCATGCGCATGACCGAGCCCTTGCCGAATTGTTTTTCGATTTGCGACAGCGCTGCTGCAAGCGCTTTGGATTTGTTTTCGTCCATGGTGTCCTCGTAGTCCAGTCGTTCGTTCAGTTAAGTTCGTTCAGTAAAAATTCAGGTGAAATCTGGAGATTCTTCGGGATTGCGTCTTGCGTTGCCTGCTGTTGATGGAACGCATTATTACACAATCCGGGAAAAAAGGTGAATATTTATACAGTAGTGTGTATAAAACCACTTAAATGACTAAAACATCAATAAAAACAATGTATTAGTATTACTTGGCTTTGCTGTCAGGCATCCCCGGCAACAGGGCCAGCACCCCTTCCAGCGCAAACCGCACCGCCTGCCGCCGCACCGCTTCGCGGTCGCCGTTGAAGCGCTTGATCGCGCTTTTCGGCTCGCCGTTTTTGACGCTCCAGGCGAAACACACCGTACCCACCGGTTTGTCAGGCGTACCGCCCGTGGGCCCTGCAGTGCCGCTGACGGATACCGCCACCTGTGCATGGCTGTTGGCCAGTGCGCCCAGCACCATCTCGCGCACGGTCTGCTCCGACACTGCGCCATGCGTACCCAATGTTTCCTGACTGACGCCGAGCATCTCGCGCTTGGAGATATAGGTGTAAGTGACAAAGCCGCGCTCGAACCAGTTCGAACTGCCGGGCACCGCCGTGCAGGCCTGCGCGATCCAACCGCCCGTGCACGACTCCGCCGTCGCCAGCATCAGCCCCTGCGCCTTCAGCGCCTCGCCGACATTCGCCGCCAGTTCAAACAAAATCGAATCATCTGCTGCATGTTTGTTGGGCATCACAAACCCTCCTGCAAGTTATCGATTACCCGACTACCCGATTACCGCGAAAGCCACCGCCATGACCAGCAGCGTGTAACCCGCCGCCAGCAGATCGTCCCACATCACACCGAAGCCGTTTTTGAGTGCGCGGTCATAGTAGCGGATGGGCGGCGGCTTCAGGATGTCGAATAGCCGGAAAATCAGGAAGGCAAAGGCCTGCCAGTAACCGGTGACCGGCACAAAAAACAGCACCAGCAGGAAGGCCACCGTCTCGTCCCACACCATGCCGCCGTGGTCCGCCACGCCCAGCGCACGCCCGGTCACCGAACTCGCCCACACCCCCAGCCAGAACAGCCCGACTACCAGCACCAGAAAGGTCCACGGCGCGAGTTGCGGCGCCAGCCAGTTGAACAAGGGCAGCGCCAGCAGCGTGCCGAAGGTGCCCGGCGCCACCGGCGACAAACCGGCGCCGGCGCCGAAGGCGATGAAATGCGCCGGGTGACGAAATACAAAACGCAGATTCGGTTTGACGGCTGCACTACCGCTATTCATGGCGCTATCCAAAATGATCAAACCCTTTCTGCTGCAAAACGAGTGGCAGGCCATCACGATCCACTACCGCCACGCTGCACGCACCGGCCGGCGCACGAATCACCCGCCCGATGCGCGTCACCTTCGTGCCCGCCTTCAGCGCGGCACGTTCCACCGCCAACCGTTTCGCCGGTGCTGCGGTAAAACACAGTTCGTAATCATCACCGCCACCCAGCAGCGCTGCCTGCGCCGCAGGGAGTTCCCGGTAACGTTTCATCAGCGGTGACACCGGCAGACGTTCAATCGCCACCACCGCCGCAACCTTCGAGCGCTCGCAGATATGCCCCAGGTCAGCCACCAGCCCGTCCGACACATCAATCGCACTGCGCGCCACGCCGCGCAAGGCCACACCCAGCGC
>CAZHFZ010000114.1:0-4023 GCA_964531455.1 uncultured Bordetella sp. | reverse complement strand
TTGAGTCCAGTTAGCTGCCTGCCGTTAGCTCGACCTGGCCGTCAAGTCGTCGGCCTGAACCGACGCTCACGATCACCATGAAATATTGCGCGAATGACCGCTATGTGGAGGTCGGCAAAATCCTCGCTTCCAGCTGCGCCACCACATCTTGAAACCATGAATGTCGACTACCGCGAGCAAGAAAATTGGTTCATGCGGGCATCTCAAATCCTGCTCCCGTTGCCAGGAGCGTCACCCGGCAACCGGTACCAGGCGCATTGCTTAACCGCAGACTGACTGCGACAACCGCATCAAGGCAATGCAACTGGAGCTGCTCACACACCGCTCCATAATCGCTCATGGTCAAAGTCTCTTCGCCCTCGATATGCACGAGGATGCGGCTGGCTGCATTCAGGCGTCCCTGTCCCAGCCAAGACCTTTCGATAGCCTGAGAGCAGGCCGTTGCCGCAGCTCCCGGCCCGATTGCTATGCCATGTCCACAGGATGAAACGCCTGGCTTGTTGAGAACATCAAGCACATCGGCCAGCTCAATGTCGAATATTCCCGGTTCGACAAGGGGTATGACGATCCCCCTGTACAGAGCATCGAAGTTCTGGGCCGCGACATCAAATTCAGATTGCGGTGAGATTTGAGGGGCAAGGCGTCTAGCGCTCTCGTCATTGGCGAGCGAAAACAACGTTGTCACTCCGTTTTGACGTAACGCTGAAGCAAGTCTCGCCTCGCCTTCCCATCCAAATGGCGCTATCACAGCGCCAACGGTCTGAATGCCGGACTCGCTGGCGATCTTGGCAATCATCGGGGCGACACTGCTGCCGGCGGTGCCGCCAAGGCTGGCAAGGATGAAGACAAAATCCAGCCCGTCGAGCGCTTGTGCAATGACGGACCTGGCTGCCTTGGCGAGATCCGATCCCGCCAATGGATTCCCTGAAAATCGGCCGTTATCCCGTAACTGGATGTGCGTGGCATTGGGCAGCTTGCGCAGAGTGACCTCCGAGGCATCAATCGCGACCATTCGAGTCCGGCCGGGGAACTCGCCAACATGGCTGGCAAGGGTGTTGCTGGCCCCGCCATCTGCAGCCACGATGCCGATACGCAGCCTTGAAGCACTTGGCTCATCGATTCCGGTTGCCCGCAGTGAAGCTTCTTGCAATGGCGTGCTTAGGCTTTGGCTAGATACCGCCAGTGATCTGCCAGAAGTCAGTGTCAACGCGCCACCGAGGAGGGCAAGAGAATGCAAAAAATGACGGCGATTCATGTTCAGGCTCCAGAAGTGATTTGATGTGTTTCAAAGCCGCGCATGTGATTCACAAAGTTGAATCCGTCCGCTGTCGAATATCCCACCGACTCCAGCGCTGCCCGCATATTCGAGCGGCCAACCGGATTGCTGGTAACAAGCTGAACCTTTGGGGGCAGCATGCCGCATTCGATAGCCCACCTCAGTACGTCGTACCCCGTCTCCTGCGCCGATCCGAGATCGTGGTCAAGGCACAGACATTCCCATCCTCCAAGCGCAAGCAACTTCCTGCCTGCTTCCGGCGTCCTCGCAATCACATCAACTCCGAGGTCGCGGCAATCGTCAATCAGCAACCACATTGCATATCCTCCGTTTCGGGGAAATGCCGGTCCTCAACTGACGAATGCCGCGACACAGACCGCCATCGTGTTGCGGTGGATTTCTAGTACGTGTGCCAGCGGTTGCTGGTAGCCGCCAGCCAGGTTCCAGACCACGGGAATGCCGATTGCTTTCGCTACGGTAAAAACGATGCAATCCCGCTCGGCCAGTTCAGCCGTCGTCAGAAACCCGCCGAGCGGGTCATCGATGTGCGGGTCGGCACCGGCCTGATAGATCAGCAAGTCGTAACCCGCAAAGCCGCGCACAACCGCCGATAACGTCTCGATAAATCGTTTGGCAGCGGCGGCACCTGCGTACTCTTCGGAGACGTGGCGAATCCAGTCGATGCCCAATTGGTCGATGATTTCAGCGGTGCCGTCGCCGTAGTGTTCGTCGCAATCCAGAATGCCGACGCGGCGGACTTTGCCTTCCGCCTTCAAAGCCAGCGCGGTCACCATCAATCCATTGAACGTGCAGTAGCCATAGCCCGATGCCGGTCCGGCATGGTGAAACCCGGAAGTTGGCGAACATGCGACCAAGCCGTTGTCCAAGGCGCACTGGGCCGCCGACAGGAATGAGCCGGAAGTCCAGGGCAGGGAATCGGCCACATCCTTTTGGCGGCCCCGGAAACCATTCGGCAACACGCAATCCAGCACGCCATCGACGTAGCTGCGCTCATGCGCACGGGCAATCTGCTCGCGGCTTACCGACACGGGTTCAACGATCCGGATCGGCAAGTCCTGCTCGATCCAGTCGGCCACCACGAATTCCGGTTTGCGTGGGCTGGGCGAAGTGGTCTCCGGATTGGAGAGCTGCTTCGGGGAGAAATAGACGTCAATGCATTCCACAGTGGCCTCGGTTTCCATGTTTCCTGGTGAGGCACACAGTTTCCGGATGGGTGCGACGGAATGCGTCGTCCACAAAATTCGACCTGGTTCTGGACCATGAAAACGTGCGACGCAATTTGACGCACGTCTGCGGATAATGGACCCGTCTTCACCAATTCCCTGACCTGCAACTTCGTCAGAACCACCAGGAAAACCGCATGCGCTCATTCTCCAAATCAAAACTCATGGCTTTGCGCCAGTGCCCCAAACGCTTGTGGCTGGAAGTCCATCGCCCTGAACTACGCGCAGACTCCGCCGTGACCGAGGCGAGCTTCCAGATCGGTTACCAGGTGGGCGACATTGCCCAGAAAATCTATGACCCCGAGAGGCTTGGTGCGCTGATCGATGTACAGAACGAAGGCTTCGAGCAGGCATTTGCCCGCAGCGCGGCATTGCTTCAAACCTCGCAGCCCATCTTTGAAGCGGGCTTCTCCGCTGGCGGCGCGCTGGCTTTTTCTGATGTGATGCTGCCCGAGCAAAAAAACGGCAAGCAGGTCTGGCGCATGGTGGAAGTCAAATCGGCCACCAGCGTAAAGCCGTATCACCGCGATGACGTGGCGGTGCAAGCCTTCATCGCCCAAACCGCTGGCGTGGCGCTGGAATCCATTGCGCTGGCGCACATTGATAGTTCGTGGGTGTATCCCGGCGATGAAGACTACCGGGGCCTGCTGAAAGAAAACGACCTCACGGCGGAAGCCTTCGCCCGCACCGAGGAAGTCCAGGGCTGGATTGCTCAGGCGCAAAGCATCGTCGCCGAAGCCGCCGAACCGGTCATGGCCATCGGCATGCATTGCGACAAGCCGTATGAATGCGGTTTTTACGACTATTGCAGCCGCGACGAGCCGAAGCCGGAATACCCGGTTTACTGGCTGCCCCGCATTTCCGCCACCAAGATCCAGAACCTTGCCGCGCAGGGCGTGGACGATCTAAGCGACGTGCCCGACGACCTGCTCAACGACATGCAACAGCGGGTCAAACAGCACACCCTGGCCAACACGGTGTACTTCGATGCCTCAGGTGCCGCCGCAGACTTGGCCGCCCACAGCCTGCCCGCCTATTTCCTCGACTTCGAAACCATCCAGTTTGCGGTGCCAATCTGGAAAGGCACCCGGCCATATCAGCAGATTACGTTCCAGTTCAGCCTGCACACGCTGACGGCATCCGGTCAGCTTGAACATACCGGCTTCCTCGATCTCTCCGGCAACAATCCGTCCGAACCCTTCGCGCACGCACTGATCGCCGCGTGCGGTGAGCACGGGCCGGTGTATGTCTACAACGCCGGATTCGAAACCGCGCGCATTCGCGAACTGGCCGCGCGTTACCCGGAATTGAGTGAACCCTTGCTCGCCATCAACGCGCGCGTGGTCGATCTGCTGCCCATTGCCCGGACGCGTTACTACCACCCCAGCCAGCATGGCAGTTGGAGCATCAAAAAGGTGCTGCCCGCCGTGGTGCCGGAACTGCGTTATGACGCCCTCGACGGCGTGCAGGATGGCGGCATGGCCATGGAAGCCTTTCTGGAAG
>CAZHFZ010000113.1:0-4237 GCA_964531455.1 uncultured Bordetella sp. | reverse complement strand
CGCACCACCGGTCACATCCACGTCAACTGTGACGTGCAGTCCCGGCGAACCACCGTAAGCGGTAATGCCCGATGTGCCACCCACGGTGCCAACCGTCAAATTGCCGGTGTTTTTGAATGCGAACTGGCCCGTGGCAGTGCCCGCAATGGTGCCCACATTGTTGCTGGCGGCGGTCAGGTTGATGCTGCCAGCCAGGGTGCGGGCGTTGAGCTGGGGTGCAGTCAACGTGCCAGCGCTGTTCTGTGTAATCGAGTTCCCGCTGAACAGGAAGATCGTGCCGCCGCTTGTGACCGGCGCGTTGACATTGATATTGCCGGAGCCGGATACCGGGAAGGAAGCAAACGGATTGCCATTCCATCCGGCCAGCAGAGCAATATCGCCGGTGCCGGCATTGGCCAAGGTTTGCGCGACTATGATATCGCCGTGCGCATACAAATACAGGCCATTGGCACTGTTCCAGACCACGGGCGAATTGACCAGGATGTTGCCGATGCCGCCGCCATAAGCAGCGGTATAAATCTGCACGGGGGTCGTGGCGAGGTTTGTCGCCAGGGTGTCAGCGCCGATGCCGCTTGAGGTCTGCGAAGCGCTGCCCGCAGAAATCACGAAGTCTTCGGGATCAATCATCCACCGCCCCGAAGCGGCGCTGCCCGTGGTATTGACGGTGGTGGAGGCCCCGACGTTGACCGAGGCCGCGGAAGTTTCCACAAAGCCGCCCCGTCCAGCGTCGCCCAGAGCAGAGGCGTTCAGGACGCCCTCAACATTGGTCTGGCCGCTCGCCATGTCAGACAGCACTTCAATCCGTCCACCATCCCTGCCTCTCGCACTGATCACACTGGAGGTTTCGAGATCGGTACGCCGGGTGGACTTGAGCATGATGCGGCCGCCTTCGGCGACTGCACTGTCGGCGCTGATGGTGCCGCCCTGCTTGATCAGGCCGGCGTAAATGCCGACGCGACCGGCTTCTGCGGAAATCGTACCGAGGTTGCGCGCTTCATTCGCCGGCGCGACGACTTCGACGCGCAGGTTGGGCGTACCCGGGTTGACCAGTTCAACGCTGTTACCCGCGGCCAGCACCACTTCACCGTTGGGACTGGTGATCAGGCCTTTGTTCGCAACGGCATTGCCGATCAGGTAGACGCTGCCGCCGGTGATATTGCCCTGATTGACAACGCCACCCGCCAGCGCGCCATCGGTGAAGCGCATGCGGTTGTTGAGGAAGTCGTCATTGCTGATGTTCAGCGTCGAGGCCACAAGACCGGCGACGTTGATCTGCGCACCGCTGCCGAACATGATGCCGTTCGGGTTGATCAGAAACACACGGCCATTGGATTGCAGCGAACCGAGAATGGCCGACGGGTCCGACCCGACAACGCGGTTGAGCACAGCCGACAGGGCCGAAGGCTGGATGAAGCGGGTGAGTTCGTTGACGCCGATCGAGAACGAACCCCAGTTGATGATCGCGTTATGGCTGTTGGTGATATTGAGAATGCCGCCGGCCTGGGACATGGTCGCCGTGCCGTGGACTACGGTGGGGGCCGTCGGATTGGCCATCGCAATGCCGCTCGTGAAACAGGCGGCTACTGCAACTGCGGCTGCCTTGCGGCGGATGTGGCGCGGATGCAGTTGGTTGGCGTGACGGGCGCGTTGCGATGTTGGCTTGACCATATGGGGACCCCGGATTCCTAGTTGTGGGTCACCAACAAAACAGGCGCTGCACATTTGAAAAAAAACAGCCCTGATTGGCGACCTTTTTCACCTCATATCATTATAGGTCAAAACCATCGCCGTATCATGTTGGAAAGCTTGTTTTTGTTCTGCATTGTGACAATTCGCACGATTGGCGAATCACCAGGCCTCGGCCAGCGCTGCATCAGGGAATTGCAAGCCCTGCGCCCTCCACAAAGCACCGATTTGATGCAAGGCCGCATCAGCTTGGGGCATCCACTCAGGATGTCTGTGCAGCTTCTGCGCCACTTCAAAATCCTCAAGCGAGGTGCTGATGCCGAAACACTGGTTGAATCGGCTCGCCAGCTGCATCAAAGGTTCTTTGCCATAGGGCACGAGTTGCAGATTTGTGACAGCGGCAAGCCCGGTATCAGCCAGTTGGCGATGGTAATAACGCCAATACCCCAGATACGCATCGATGTACGGCATGCGATCCACATCGGATTCCCGAACGCCGGAAACCAGAAGGTCGCGCCGCGCCCATTCCTCGATATTGCTGCGGTTCCTGAACAGGCCATCAGCCGGAAGTCCTCCGGACTTTTCATAAGTCGAGATGCAGGCGGCAAGCGGATGACGCAAGGTAACGATGTATTCCGCATCGGCGCCGAACACCGTTTTGAAAAATGCACCGTTATATGCCGCTTTGGTGGCCTTCTTCGGAACGATGATCTTGCCGTCTATTGGCTGGCAGTCGCCAAAATAGGCCTCGACCATCGCCAGATATTCGGCAGTCTGCAGCAGCGTATGGGTTTGCGAATTGAATTGATCGCCGAAAAAGAATGGTGCGCTGTCCGGAAACCCGTCATGCGCGATGACATTGGGAATTGCTTCCGCTTGATGACCCAGCGCGCGGAACAATTGCTTGGTCAGATAGGTTCCACCGTGGCGGGGACAACCGACAATCACGATAAAACGAAACCTGTCGTGAAAGGCTTTAAGCCGAGCCTCGTTACCCGTCAACAGCGCGGTAAAAAGTTCGTAGGAACGATAGATCACCCGCTGCCCGACCGGATGCGCGATGACCGATTCAGCAACGCCGCGGGCATGTTCGATGCGTTTGTCCAGATTTCCCGGAACCAGTTCTTCCGAAATCTGGTCATGCCATGACGCTTCGGGACCTGCGCCGTGAATGCGCCGGTGCAGGAAATCAATGAACACCGGCGAAACCGGCAGATCACGGTCGGTCAGCTTGATTTCGATGCCCATGAATCAGCTCGCAGGGGGTTGGTTTATTTGATCCTGCGTTGACGGCGAGCTTCGGCCAGGCAGATGCCCGCAGACACCGACACATTGAGGCTCTCCACCGCACCCAGCATCGGGATGCGCGCCAGTTCGTCGCAGGTTTCACGAGTCAGCCTGCGCATGCCCTCGCCTTCCGCCCCAAGCACCCATGCCATGGGGCCATTGAGTTTGATGCCATAAAGGTCATGCTCGGCGCGTTCATCGGCGCCGATCAGCCACACACCCTTGTCTTTCAATTCGCGCATCGTGCGCGCAAGGTTGGTGACCATGATGTAGGGCACCGTATCCGCAGCCCCGCTGGCCACCTTGGCCACCGTGGCGTTGAGTCCGACCGCGTGGTCCTTGGGCGCAATCACCGCATGCGCACCCATGCCATCCGCGACACGCAGACAGGCGCCCAGATTGTGCGGATCGGTGACGCCGTCGAGAATCAGCAACAGTGGCGGCTCCGTCAGTTCTTCCAGCACGTCATCGATATGCGTCGGCAGTTTCACTGCATCGACACGTGCGGCCACCCCTTGGTGGCGGGCCTGCCCGGTCATGCCATCAAGCCGTTTGGCATCGACCATGATCACGCGGACACCACGCGATTCAGCCAATGCCAGCAGATCCTTGCCGCGATTGTCGCGGCGGGCACTGTCAAAATAAATTTCTTTGACCAGCCCTTCGCGCTGGCGGAGACGGCTGGTCACCGCATGGAATCCGTGGATCAGTTGCAGGTCGCTCATTGCCGTAAAATTACTAAGTTATTGATTTAATTATACTTTTAATTAATTGGCCAGCACAAAATCGATACGTGCCGCCCCGAGGTCTACTCGCGCAATCTTCACCCGTAGACGATCACCCAGGCGATAACGCTGCTTGGTGCGCTCGCCCATCAGTTCATGCCTTGCCGCATCGTACTTGTAGTAATCCTTGCCCATGTCGGAGATGTGCACCAACCCTTCAACATAAACGTCATCCAGCGCAACGAATGCACCGAAAGCAGCAACACCAGCAATGCTGCCCATGAAGGTTTCACCAACACGGTCACGCATGTAATAACACTTGAGCCAAGCGGTCACATCGCGTGTGGCTTCATCAGCGCGGCGCTCGGTCATTGAACACTGGGCGCCGAGCTGCCGCCAGTCACCCGGCTCGTAGCTGCCGCCGTTGAGCACCGCCTTGATCGCCCGATGCACCAGCAGATCCGGGTAACGACGGATCGGTGAAGTGAAATGGGTGTAAGACTCATAGGCCAGACCAAAGTGGCCGGCGTTTTTCGGCG
>CAZHFZ010000112.1:0-4288 GCA_964531455.1 uncultured Bordetella sp. | reverse complement strand
AAGCAACATTAAAAAGCCCTGCTTCGGCAGGGCTTTTTTTTTGCACTACAATCGGTTTTTCCTGTATCCACTCCCGTATGTCTGCAATCACTGTTATTGAACCCCGATGGGTCATCCCGGTAATCCCTGCCGCCATCGTATTAGCTGACCATGCGGTGGTCATCGAAGGCGAACGGATCAGCGCTGTCCTGCCCTTGGCTGACGCGCTCGCGCGCCACCCTGATGCCACACGGATACAACTGCCCGAACAGGTATTGATCCCGGGGCTGGTGAATCTGCATACCCATGCCGCAATGTCACTGATGCGCGGCATTGCCGACGACCTCGCACTGATGGACTGGCTGCAAAATCACATATGGCCTGCTGAATCCCGCATGGTCTCGGATTCATTTGTGTACGACGGCACCCTGCTCGCCTGCGCTGAAATGCTTCGAGGCGGCGTGACCTGCTTCAACGATATGTATTTCTTTCCGGAGGCCGCCGCACGCGCGGTTCTCCAAGCAGGCATGCGCGCTGCCCTCGGCATCATCACAGTTGAATTCCGTTCCGCTTATGCCGTTGATGCGCAAGATTACCTTGCCAAGGGTATTGCGCTGCGCGATTCACTTCGTGACGAGCCAACACTATCGTTCTGCCTGGCACCTCACGCGCCGTTTACCGTATCCGATGCCACATTCACGCAGATCGCCATTTACGCAGGCGAATTGGATCTGCCGGTACATATCCACCTGCACGAAACATTGCAGGAGATCAGCGACAGTATCGACTTGCATGGCATCAGACCGCTTGCACGACTGGAGAAACTCGGTCTGTTGGGGCCAAACCTGCTTGCCGTGCACTGCGTTCATCTGAATTCGGCTGAAATAGCGTTATTGGCCCGGCACGGTTGCTCGATCGCTCATTGCCCATCGTCAAATCTAAAGCTCGGCAGCGGCATTGCTCCTGTCAGCGAATTCCTCAAGGCTGGCGTCAACATCGGTATCGGCACCGACGGCGCCGCCAGCAACAACCGCCTGGATCTATTTGCAGAAATGCGCCTTGCAGCATTGCTCGCCAAGGGCGCGAGCGGCGATCCGCAAATCATGCCGGCACACCACGCCCTGGAAGCAGCAACACTCGGCGGCGCTCGCGCACTGGGATTACAGGAGCACATCGGATCCATTACGCCGGGGAAATTTGCCGACCTGACCGCAGTGAACCTGTCGGCAACCGAATTGTCTCCTTGTTATGACCCGGTTTCGCACCTTGTTTACGCGGCGGGACGCGAACATGTCACCGACGTCTGGGTCGGCGGTACGCGCCGTGTAACAAACGGCAAGTTGATGAACCTGGATGAAACTGCGCTGCTGTCTCGCGCCAACTACTGGAAAACGAAACTGCAAACCCCATGACTACAAATGTCGACCCGGCTGAGCTGGACAAATTCAGTGAATTGGCTCATCGCTGGTGGGATCCACAGAGCGAATTCCGCCCCCTGCACGAGATCAATCCGCTGCGGCTGGACCATATCAACCGCATCGCCGCACTCGCTGGCAAGAATGTCCTCGATGTCGGCTGCGGCGGCGGCATACTCGCAGAAGCAATGGCTGCACGCGGCGCTGCTGTCACCGGCATTGATTTGGCTGAAAAACCGCTGAAAGTGGCGCAATTGCATCTGCTTGAGTCCGGACAAAAAGTTGATTACCGCAACATCGCGGTGGAGGAACTGGCCGTCGAAGCACCCGCAAGTTTTGACGTCGTAACCTGCATGGAAATGCTTGAACATGTTCCGGATCCTGCTGCTGTGGTGCACGCCTGCGCAACACTGCTCAAACCAGGCGGCCATGCATTCTTCGCCACATTGAACCGCAATCCAAAGTCCTACCTGTTCGCAATCATTGGCGCCGAATACGTACTCAACATGCTGCCACGCGGTACACACGACTACGAACGCTTCATCAAACCCTCTGAACTGTCAGCGACCAGCCGTCGTGCCGGGCTCGAGATCGTCGACCTGATCGGCATGACCTACAACCCTTTCACCAAGGTATACGCTCTCGGTGAGGATACTGACGTCAACTATATTCTCAGCACCCGCAAACCGGCGCACTCATGACTCGCGCTGTATTGTTCGACCTTGACGGCACCTTTGCCGATACCGCGCCGGACCTCGGACGTGCAGTTAATTCCATGCGTACAGCCCGCGGGTTGGGCCCAGTACCGCTTTCTGAAACCCGGCGTGTCACTTCGCTGGGCGCGCGGGGACTGCTTGGTGTCGGCTTCGGCATGACTCCTGATCACCCCGACTACGCGGCCATGCGGGATGAGTTTCTGCAGATTTACGAGAACAATTTATGCTGCGACACGCGCCTGTTCCCTGGAATTGCCGAACTGATCGATCATCTGGAAAACATGAAGTTGCCCTGGGGCATTGTTACCAACAAGGCAGAGCGTTTTGCACTGCCGTTGATGCAGCAACTGGGCTACAGCACCCGCGCCGCCTGCATCATCGGCGGCGACACCACGGGACATATGAAGCCACATCCTGCGCCACTGCTCGCAGCAGCCCGCATTCTTGCGTGGTCACCATCAAATTGCGTCTATGTCGGAGACGATGAACGAGACATCCTTGCCGGCAAGGCGGCTGGAATGCGCACCGTGGCCGTACGCTTCGGTTATCTCAACGGCAGCAACCCCGACCAATGGAATGCAGATCTCGTTGTCGATGAGCCTCTGGAGATACTCCGCTCGCTTTCTTAATCATTGGTATTTTTATTTATAATCAATATGTTAAATACATGTGACGCGTAGTCACACGGGTATGGCGCAAGCTGCAGGGTGCATGAGAGTATCCAAAACTTATGCGCAAGAACTTCATTTTCGGGCTGGCCATTGCCTGTGCACTCGCACTGACGAGCGAAAGCAGCGACGCCTCAATCCGCAATCAGCCCAAATCGCCCCCGAAACCGCCGACCTCATCGGTGGAACGCAACAACCCCGCCCCCCCCGCTGTAACCGCACCAGCGCATGGCCAAGCGGGCTATGTGCATTATTTCGTAATCACCCATCCGGACGGCACAATGGAAGACCACGTCGGGATTGAAATGGAAGACCAGCGCATCGCCTGGTCTTTTCCCGGCACTGGCGTCTCTGTTGTCGATTTCACCAAGCTCGGCGCCATCGAGTCAGACGGCAAGTTTTACAAAATAGAATATCTGCACGGCATCCGCCCTTTCCGCAACGAACGTGACATGCAGGCCCTGCGCAATGACCTGACACGGCGTGTTGCAATCTGGGTAGACGACGAAACCCCGTACTGCACAATACGTCAACCCAGCCAACGCTTCTGCCTGAGTTGTGGCGACTTCGTTATTCGCATTCTGTTCCCCTCACACAATTACCTTTCCGCCAACCTGCCCAGGGATTTCGTCCGCACTCTTGGCCAGACGCCGACTACAGACGACCTGCTGCTCTACATGCTCGGCCTTCACCAGATGCCCGATGCCAAGTCCAGGATTGACCGGCTGGCGACAATGCGCCTGCCGGACAGCCTGCGCCGTGACGTTCGCGACCTTCTGCAGGCACAATTGGCTGACGAAAGTGCAGAGCCCTCTACCGTTCGCAACAGAGGCCCGCGGATGGCCACTCGCAAGACACAGCGCAAAAGGCTTTAAGCGCTCTGTTCGGGCCTTCGGAACTTATCCTTATGCGATAATGTCCGAGTTACAAGAGACCGGGGGCGACTTGGTTTCGACGTGGGTCACAAAGCAGCACAGGGCATGCCAAGGTCCAGTCACCTTGTAAATCCGCTGGAAATTCTATACACGCCAACGACGAGCGTTATTCTCTAGCCGCCTAACACCGGCTAGACGTTGCACTGACCTGCTGATGGGTCAGGCCCCGAGAGGGGTGCAACGTCATTTACATCAGCCTCTCTGCAGGGTTTGGTCGCTTAACCTTGTGGATCCGTCGAAGCGACTAGCCAAACACCAGCCTGCCGGTTGGCGGGTGCGAGGCGAAATCCAAATAACCAGGCTAAGCATGTAGTCCTGACTGTGGAGGGCTTGCGGACGCGGGTTCAATTCCCGCCGCCTCCACCAACTTATTGATTTAATTATGTTTTTTATAATTAAATTGGCGGGCACGAAACCCGCGTCCTAGGTTTTTGAATCAACGACTTAGGACAACCACCGGCGCCAATAGACAACGGCAGCCAATACGCACTACCAAAGGTTCAAGGCCCTTTTGTGCGAATTTTTAGGCTAAAAATTGGCTTGAATTCGCACAAAATTCGCACAAAATTCGCACA
>CAZHFZ010000111.1:0-4296 GCA_964531455.1 uncultured Bordetella sp. | reverse complement strand
AGATTCCGAGCACCGCGCGACACCGCCATCGCGCCGCCCTCCAAGAGGACTTGCTCTGCAGCGCGCAGTAGGCCTACACCACCCGGATATTTTTGAACTGCCAGGGATCCGATTCGTCGAGATCTTCCGGGAATGGATGATTGCGTCCCTGCAGCGGATTCCAGTCGGAGTATTTGCCCACGACCTTGCCCAGATACGGGTTCGCAATCTCCAGCACGCGACGGTAATCCATATCTTCCGGATCAATGATGCCGACATGCGGATTTTCCATCGCCCACACCACTGCACCGAGCACGCCGGCGGAAACCTGCAGGCTGGTGGCATTGTTGTGCGGGGCCAGCTTGCGCGCCTCGCTGATCGACAGCTTCGAGCCGTACCAGTACGCGCCCTTCTTGTGTCCCAGCAGCAGCGCGCCGAGTTCGTCGGAGCCTTCGGTAATCTCGTCGCGGTAGAGGCGCCGCTGTTCCTGCCCCACCCAGTTACGCCCGGCAAGCTCATGCACCGACAGCACGGTGTCGTCACAGGGATGGTAGGCGTAATGGCAGGTCGGCCGGTATACCACCTGATCGCCTTTTTTGACGGTCAGGTAATCGGAAATCGAAATCGCCTCGCCGTGGGTGATCAGGAAGCCGTGAAACTCGCCTTCATCGGGCGTCCACGTGCGCACCTTCACCGAAGCGCCGGGGCGGTCGAGGTAAATCGCCGCCTTGCAGCCAAAATCGTGTTCGCGGCCTTCCGGCGGAAAATGTTTTTCGTGACTGCCCCAGCCCAGTTCGCAGGGCTGAGAACCTTCACCGATGAAGCCGTCCACCGACCAGGTGTTGACGAATTCGCCGCGCCGTTTGCGCGGGCTGGCGACCTGGGTGTCGCGCTCCGAACAATGAATGCTCTTGATATTGAGCTCCATCGCCAGTTGCGCCCACTCGGCTTTCGATTTCGGAATTTCGGTGCGGCCAAGAATGTCGCGCGCGAGATCGACCAGGCCCTGTTTCACCCAGTGCGAGATCAATCCCGGGTTCGCGCCATTGGTCGGAATGACGGTCGGGCCTTTGGGAAATTTTTTCCGCAGCTCCAGCACTTCCTCGCGCTGTCCGTAATTGGAACGGCGCGACGCCGACACCGACTTGTCGGTGTAGCCACCCGCCCACGGCTCGATGCACGAGTCGAGGTAGATCACGCCTTTTTCACAGCAGAAGTCGATCAGCGCGGAACTCGCCACGTCGACCGACAGATTGATCAGGAAATCGCCGGGGCCCAGCCGCGGGCCAAGGATGGCGCGGTAGTTTTCGCGCGTGAGAGGGTTGATTTCATAGCGGATGCCGTAGGCTTCGGCCTCGGCGCGACCGCGCTCATGCGCGGTAATGATGGAAATGCGTTCTTTCGGTATATCGATGTGCCGCAACAGCAGCGGCAAGACGCCCTGTGCTACGGAACCGAAACCGACGAAAACGATTTTTCCCTGGAATTTGAAATATATTTGATCGGCCATTTCATAAACTGGTGTTGTCGTTTTTCGGGAAGCGCGAGTCTAGCAATTTTTGTGCCGCACGAACAGCAAAACCGGCCCTACGCCCGCGCTGGCTATAATGTCCATCAAATCAACACGACGCCGGCCGCAGAACATCCGCAGACTGGTGCAAACCGGGAACCGACATGGCTGAAATGAATCCGCAATCCGCGCAATCACCCGCAGCGATGGCCGTGGCAGCGCTTGTTGCACGCGCGCGCAAGGCACAGGCTTCGATCGCAAAATATTCGCAGGCGCAACTCGATGAACTGGTGAGTGCCGCCGGCTGGGCGATCATGGAACCGGCGCGCAACCGCATGCTCGCCGAAATCGCCGTCCGCGACACCGGGCTCGGCAGTGTTGATGACAAGATCAACAAAAACCACCGCAAGACGCTGGGCCTGATGCGCGACCTCAAAGGTGCGATCTCCACCGGCGTGCTCGCCGAATTGCCGGAACTCGGCCTCACCGAAATCGCCCGCCCGGTCGGCGTGGTGGCTGCTGTCGTACCGTCCACCAATCCCGGCGCAACACCGGCCAACAACATCATCAATGCGCTGAAGTGCGGCAACGCGGTGATCCTGTCGCCGTCGCCCAAGGGATATTCAACGTCGGCCAAACTGATCGAATTCATCTACGCTGAATTCGCACGCATCGGTGCGCCGACTGATCTGGTGCTGACGCTGCCGCATCCGGTGACCAAGGAACTGAGCCAGGAACTGATGAAGCAGTGTGACCTCGTTGTCATCACCGGCTCACAGGCCAACGTGCGCGCCGGTTATTCCAGTGGCACACCGGCGCTGGGCGTCGGTGCCGGCAATGTCGCCGTGATTGTTGATGACTCGGCCGACCTCGACGATGCCGCGCAGAAAATCATGCGCTCGAAGATTTTCGACAACGCGACCAGCTGCTCGTCCGAAAACAGCCTGATCATCCACGCAGCCGTTTACGACCGGATGATCGCCGCACTGAGCAAAACCGGCGGCGCACTGCTCACCGCCGATGAAAAAACCACGCTGCAACAGACCATGTTCCCCGGCGGCAAACTGTCATCCGCGGTCACCGCGCAAAGCGTCGCCAAGATCTGCGGTATCGCCGGCCTCACCCGCGCCGAACTGGTCAACGCCAAATGCCTGATGGTCGAAGAAACCGGCACCGGCAAATCCGCGCCGTTCTCCGGCGAAAAACTCTCCCAGGTAATGACCCTCTACCAAGCGCGCGATTTCGACCACGCCTTCAACACGCTGCGCGCCATTTACGACTATCAGGGTGACGGCCACTCCTGCGGCATACACAGCAAAAATAATCAAAACATTCAAAGGCTTGGAATGGAGATGACAGTGTGCCGCGTCATCGTCAACCAGGCCCACGCCATCGCCAACGGCGGCAACTTCGACAACGGCCTGCCGTTCTCGCTGACCATGGGCTGCGGCACCTGGGGCGGCAACAGCTTTTCCGAGAATCTCAACTACAAACACTTCATGAACACCACGCGCATCGTGCGCACCATCCCGCCGCGCGAGCCGTCGGTGGACGAGATCTTTGGCGACTACCGAAAAAAATACGAGGCTTAAACCCGTTTACCGCCAAGACGCCAAGAGCGCCAAGAAAAACAAAATCGAAGTAAAACCCCTGAGGATTTCCATGCTATGCATTTCGTTTATAGGTTCTCTTGGCGTTCTTGGCGTCTTGGCGGTTAAAAGATCTTCGCGTCTTGGCGGTTAAGGGATTTGCCAGCCATGCGCACCATCCGCCATTACGTTGACCGTCGCGCCGCCGAACAACCTGACGCCACCTGGCTGATCGCGCCCGAAACCGGCGCGACGATGACATTCGCGCAGTTGCAACGCAACTCGCAGGACCTGGCCCACTTCCTGATGGGCGCGGGCCTGAAAAAAGGCGACAAGGTCGCATTGATGCTGCACAACAGTTTCCAGACCGCGCGACTGCTGATCGGCGTGATGTACGGCGGCTTCATGGTTGCACCGCTGAACCTGCTGGCGCAGCCATCACAGCTCAGCTACGTTCTGCAGCATTCGGATACGCGTATCATTTTCACCAGCGCCGAATTTGCAGAGCGCCTGGAAATTGCGCTGGAAGGTTTGGACCACGGCATCACCATCATCGCCATCGATCCAGACGCCACCACGCTTTTTGAACGCGCCCATTTGCCCGATACACCACTGCCTGCAGTCAATGAAACCGATGACGCGCTGCTGATGTACACCTCGGGCACCACCGGCAAACCCAAAGGCTGCGTGTTATCCAACCGCAGCGTCTGCGCCGGCGGCGAATTTACCAGCAGCGCGCATGAGCTCACCGCAAAAGACCGCGTGTTGTGCGCGATGCCGCTGTACCACATCAACGGCCAGATCGTGACCACCGTCGCGCCGCTGGTGCATGGCGGCAGCGTGGTGATGCCGCAGCGCTTCAGCGTCAGCAATTACTGGGAACTGGCCGCGAAACATCAATGCACGTGGATCAACGTCGTGCCGACGATCATCGCCTATCTGATGAATGCGCCGACACCGAAGGACAAGGGCCTCGACGTCTCCCGCGTCAAGTTCTGCCGCTCCGCCTCCGCGCCGCTGCCGCCGGAACTGCACCGCGCGTTTGAGGACAAGTTCGGCATCGGCATCATCGAAACCTTCGGCATGACCGAAACCAACGCGCCCTGCTTCACCAATCCCTACGACCCGAAAAAGCGCAAGATCGGCAGCCCCGGCACCGCCTACGGCAACGAAGCCAAAGTCATTGATCCGAATACCGGCAAAGAGCAGTCGCGCGGC
>CAZHFZ010000110.1:762-4555 GCA_964531455.1 uncultured Bordetella sp. | reverse complement strand
CATCGCGGCGATGAACATCGCCTTCAACACCGGCGTGGTGAAACGGCAGGAACTGTTGGGGAGCATCCTGCCAGAGTTGCGGCAGGCGGTGGCGCGGTTGAACAACATTCTTGCGCTCAATGCGGGCTGAGCCGAAATCATATAACCATTTGTTTTTTTATAATATTTTTTACCGACGCTTGTGGCAGATTTAAACACCTTGCGCAACACCACCCCGGGAGGAGAACGATGATTTTTGACTGCGTACGATGCGGCATTCTGCTGGCATCCATTCTGGCCACAAGCCTGTTGCCTCAGCATGCTCAGGCAAAGAACGAGTATCCGACGCGACCGATCCGGCTGATCGTCCCCGTATCGGCGGGAGGCGGGCTCGACACCACGACCCGCGCCGTCGCGCAAAAGCTGACCCAGGCATGGGGGCAGCAAGTCATCGTGGACAACCGCCCCGGCGCATCCGGCGTTCTTGCCTTCGATTTGGCCATCAAGGCGGCGCCGGACGGCCATACGCTGTTGATGATGTCTGCGGACCACGTCATCAATTCGGCACCGTCAGCGAAACGTCCATACGACATCACCCGGGACGTTACCGCCATCAGCCAGGCCACCGCGCTGTCCTATCTCGTCTACTCGAATCCCTCGGTGCCGTTCACGACCTTCAAGGACTTGATCGCCTACGGCCGTGCTCATCCTGGCAAACTCAACTACGGCACGCCCGGGACCGGCAGCCTGCAGCATCTCGGCTGGGAAGTCCTCAGCCAAATGGGCGGCACAAAGTTCAGCCACGTGCCCTACAAGGGCGGCGCGCCGGCGATCGGCGCCACCATCGCCGGCGACGTGCAGATCGGATTCATCACTTTGACGAGCGCCCGGCCGCACCTGCAGTCCGGACGGGCCCGCGCGCTGGCGGTGACCTCGAACGAACGCATGCGCGCCATGCCCGATCTGCCTACGGTCGCCGAGGCCGGACTGCCGGGTTATGAACTCAACCAGTACTACGGTGCGGTGATCACCGCCAAGGCGCCGCCGGCAATCATCAGCAAGCTCGCCAACGGCATCACTGCGGCGGTTCGATCACCGGACGTCATCCAGCGCTTCGAGGCCGACGGCTGGCGCCTCGTCGGATCAACGCCCGACGAATTCCGCACGGTGATCCGCAATGACCTCGACAAGTGGACCAAGGTCATCAAGGACAACGGTCTCGTCATCAATTAGTCACCAGCGCCACCGGCGCAACCATCACCTCAAGGAAAAACAGCATGGCCAGAACTCCGGATTATTTCAAAGGCAAAACCATTGCGATCACCGGCGCCGGCAGCGGCATCGGCCGCGCAACGGCGGTGATCTTCGCCCGCGAAGGTGCGCGCATTGTCTGCAGCGATATCAACGTAGCCGGCGGCGAGGAAACCGTCCGCATGGTTGCCGCCGCTGGCGGCGAAGCCATCTTCGTGCAAACCGATGTCACCAAGCGGGAGGACGTGCGCCGCTTCATCAACGCGGGGCGCGAGCGTTTCGGACGCATCGACTTCCTGCTCAACTCGGCCGGCGGCGCAGTGAAGCGGTCAAAGTTCCTCGAGATTGATGACGCGCTCTGGGATCTGACTTTCGACCTCAACGTGAAAGGCACCTTCTACGGCATGCAGGAAGTGCTGCCGCACATGCTGGAAAACGGCGCCGGAACCATCGTCAACATCGCCAGCATGGCGCACAAGCGCGGCGGCCCCGGCACGTCCGTGCACTACGCATCGGCCAAGGGCGCGGTTCTCACGATGACGCTGGGCGTGGCCCGCGAATTCGCCGACCGTGGAATCCGCTGCCTGTCGATTTCGCCGGCCTCGGTCGACACCGCCTTCCAGACCGCCTCCGGCACTCCGAAGGAACAGGCCGATCGCGCGCTGAACAGCATTCCGATGAAGCGCATCGCCGATGCCGACGAAATCGCCGAGCTGGTGCTGTTCATGTGTTCCGACGCCTGCCAGTTCATGACCGCCGATACGGTGTATGTCAGCGGTGGCGGCGGCTTCCGCTGATAACAAACGGGATCGAAGTAAGATCACTCATTTTGGTTTGTTAGGTCCAGCCCCCAACACCGCCTCAATTCTGTTTGCCAGGCGCACCGCGAGGTTCTCTGGTACATCCCAATCAATACAATTGAATTGACGAATATCAAAATGCAGAGTGCTCATATCCGATTTGCGGCAAGTCCAGAAAACAGGAATTCCTTTGCCAAGGGCATAGCCTGCTTCGAAATAGACTCCACCCCTATGCCCCGTGAAATCTGCCACAACGAAACGCGATGCATTGATCTGACGAATGATTTCATCATCGATTTTATTTACGTGCTCAACGCGATCTATTCGAAGCGGATCATATCCGGCGCGCAGCAAACCAGGCTGAAAGCCTTTCTCATATGCGTCATTGAGCGTTACGTCGAACCACATTGCAATAAACCCTTGTGCCGAGGCAGATTGCGGTCCTCGTAACTCATCTAGCTTCATATATCCCCTGGGTAGGATTTCGCACACGCCACCCATTGCTCGAAAATCCATCATCCCTTGATCTTTAAGAGCGCGCACTAGAAAAGCGACATCGTTTACGTCCGCCGAATAACTAGCAGCCAGAAAACGCAGCGCACAAAGGGGTCAGGTCTAGCAAAGTAGCGTCCACCCCCCCTCCCTCACGATCCTCCCCAGCGTCGTGAAATGCACACCAAAATGCCAAAGGAACCGGAGTCGATTTCATTTCACTTCGGCTGAGCCTTGGCAAGCCGGTCCGCCATGCGCGTCTGCCAGCCGGGCCCTGTCGCGCGCCAGCGTTCAATGACGCTCTCGGGCAGGCGGATGGAGATGAGCTTTCTCGGATTTGCGGAGCGGGGACGCCCGCCCTTGTTGACCTTGCCCCGGGCGAGCATGTCGTCCGTCAGCTCAGGCAGTTCGTCGTACTCCTGCCGTTGAATGACATGGGCATCCACGCGTTTCAGGTCAGAGCCCAAGGAGCGTCGCGATGCGCGCTTTTTCGCGGTCATTTGCTTTCCTCATGCTGAAAACATGGCGATCCGCGCCACGCGGTGTATAGCCGACAACAACGATCCGTCCACGCAGAACACCGAAGCAGATGATCCGGGCTTCACCATAGTTCTTGCGCTTGTCCTCGACTTCAAAAGTCGTGCCGCCGAATACCAGTGCGGCATCCTTGAAATCAAGACCACGTTCAGCAAGGGTGGCCGCGCGCTTCTTCGGATCGAAGGTGACTGCCATGAATTATTGTAGATACAAAAACAAGCCCTCGCAATGGACTGTCTAGGCTACGAATAACGGCTATAGGCTGACCGTGCCGGCCCTGGAGATTCATTCAGGGGAATAAAAGCAAATACCGTGTATTATATAAGTATTTGATTTAATTAATTATTTTTAAAATCCGTCACGGAACCGCACAACCGCATCCTCAATCCGCCTTACCGCAATCACCTTGATGCCCGACACCGGCTGCCGCGGCTGATTCGCATGCGGAATCAGTGCATGCGTAAAGCCGAGTTTGGCGGCTTCCTTCAAACGCTCCTGACCGCGCTGCACCGGACGCACTTCACCGGCGAGCCCGACTTCGCCGAAGACCACCAGTTTTTTCGGCAGCGGTTTGTTTTTCAGTGAACTCACCACCGCCATCAGCACCGCCAGATCAGCGGCCGGTTCGGTGATGCGCACACCGCCCACGGCGTTGACGAAGACATCCTGATCAAAACAGGCAATGCCGGAATGGCGGTGCAGTACCGCCAGCAATAACGCGAGGCGGCTCTGTT
>CAZHFZ010000110.1:0-752 GCA_964531455.1 uncultured Bordetella sp. | reverse complement strand
CATCGACCAGCGCCTGCACTTCGACCAAAAGCGGCCGCGTTCCCTCCTGCGTCACCAGCACGCAGGAGCCGGCCACTTCGGTGTCGTGCTGCGACAGGAACAGCGCCGAGGGATTGGCGACACCCTTCAAGCCCTTGTCAGTCATCGCGAACACGCCGAGTTCATTGACCGCGCCGTAGCGGTTCTTGAAGGCGCGGATCAACCTAAAGCTCGAATGGGTGTCGCCTTCGAAATACAGCACGGTATCGACCATGTGTTCGAGCACGCGCGGTCCGGCCAGCGTGCCTTCCTTGGTGACATGGCCGACGAAGATGATCGTCGTGCCGCCCGCCTTGGCCAGCCGCGTCAACTGCGCCGCACATTCGCGCACCTGCGCCACCGAGCCCGGCGCGGAAGTCAGCGCATCGGAGTACAGTGTCTGGATCGAATCGATGACGGCGATTTCGGGTTTTTCTTCCTGGATCACCGCCTGGATCTTGCCGAGGCTTGTTTCGGGGAGGACCTGCACATTTTGTCCGTCGACATTCAGCCGCTTCGCGCGCAGCGCGATCTGCTGCGGCGATTCCTCGCCCGACACATAGACCACCTTGCGCGTTGCACCGATGGTCGCCAGCGACTGCAGCAGCAAGGTTGATTTGCCGATGCCCGGATCACCGCCGATCAGCACCACGGCGCCGCGCACGAGGCCGCCGCCGAGTACGCGGTCGAATTCATCGACGCCGCTGGGAATGCGTGACTCTTCACGCGCCTCG
>CAZHFZ010000109.1:0-4775 GCA_964531455.1 uncultured Bordetella sp. | reverse complement strand
ATGATGTCGGTGTTGCCGCCGGCAGCAAACGGAATCACCATCCTGATGGTTTTGGCGGGGTAGGTTTGCGCCAAGGCCGTGCAGTTCGCGGCGATCAGTGCGACTGCTGCGGCAATACGCAATCGGTTCAATTTCATTACTTACTCCTCGGTGTCGCTGCTTGCCTGGAAGGCCGCAGACGGTTAGTTGATCTGGCGGCAGTTTACCAAGTACTGCGTTGGTCGCGCAGTACTTCCGTGAGGTCCAATTTGTGGCAATGCGTCGGGCGGGACAGGCGCTGCGGAGTAGAATCCGGGGATTGCAGCCGCAGGTCTGCGGCAACTTCCGGAGATTCAGACATGACCGCCAAACGCATGACCATTATGGGCACCCGGCACGTAGTTGCCGCCGGCCATTACCTGGCCGCTCACGCGGCCTTCGAAATCCTTGAGGCCGGTGGCAACGCCATTGACGCCGGCGTCGCCGCCGGTCTGGCCATCGGCGTGTTGCAGACCGAAAAGGTCAACATCGGTGGCGTTGCACCGCAGATCATCTACACCGCGAAGGACCGCAAGGTTCATTCAATCGACGGTCTCGGCGTCTGGCCGCAGTCGATCACCCCGGATTACTTCATGAAAAAACACGGCGGCAAGATTCCGCCGGGCATTGAGCGCTGCGTGGTCCCTGCGGCGCCGGATGCGTGGATCACCGCACTGTCGCGTTTCGGCACGATGAGTTTTGGTGAAGTGGCTGGCGCGGCCATCCGTTTCGCCAGTGAAGGTTTCCCGATGTATCCGCTGATGGCGGAATTCATCGGCGCCAATGTCGATAACTATTCCCGCTGGCCTTCGAGCAAAAAAGTATTCCTGCCGGGCGGTAAACCGCCGGTGCCGGGCAAGGTGTTTGTGCAGGCTGACCTTGGCCGCACGCTGAAGTACATGGTTGACGAAGAGCGGCGCGGCAAACGCAAGGGCCGCAAGGCCGGCCTGCAGGCGGCACGTGACGCGTTTTACAAGGGTGACATTGCGCGTGACGTTACCAAGTGGATCGGCCAGCAGGGCGGCCTGATGCAATACGATGACTTTGCAAAATTCAAGGTCAATTTCGAGCCGACGGTAGTGTCGAAGTTCGGCAATATCGATGTGCATGCCTGCGGCGCGTGGTCGCAGGGCCCGGCATTGCCGATGGCGCTGAATATCCTCAAGGGTTACGACCTGAAGGCGATGGGGCACAACACGCCGCAGTACATCCACGTCGTTACCGAAGCCATCAATCTCGCCTTCGCCGACCGTCATCATCATTTTGGTGATCCCAAGTTTGTTGATGTGCCGCTGAAAGGCCTGCTGTCGGAAAAATATTCGGCATGGCGCCGCTCGATGATCAAGGCTGACAAGGCCTGGCCCGAAATGCCGCCGGCCGGTGATCCGAAAACGCTGTCGGCGCTGAAGAACATCTGCATGCCGATCCCGCAGCCCGATGAAGCACCGGGTCCCGGCGATACGTCCTATCTGTGTGTGATTGACCGCCACGGCAATGCATTTTCGGCAACGCCGTCGGATGGTTCCGACAAGACGCCGATCATTCCCGGGGTGGGCATCCTGTGTTCGGGCCGTGGTACGCAGTCCTGGGCCGATCCTTCGCATCCGTCATCGGTGGCGCCGGGCAAACGGCCGCGGCTGACGCCGAATCCGGCGCTGGCGCTGAAAAACGGCCATGCCTACATGCCCTTCGGTACGCCCGGTGGCGATGTGCAGATTCAGGCGATGATCCAGGTCTTCCTCAACATCAATGTATTCGGCATGGCCGTGCAGGATGCGGTCGAAGCGCCGCGCTTTGCGAGCTACAGCTATCCCGGTTCGTTCGAGCCGCATGCTTACTTCCCCGGTCGTCTGTATCTCGAGTCGCGCATTGATGCCAAAACAGGCGAGGCGCTGGCGGCGATGGGGCACAAGATCTACTGGTGGAGCGACATGACCTGGCTTGCCGGGTCGGTGTGCACCATCGTGAATGATTTCAAACAAGGCGTGCTGCACGGCGGTGCCGATCCGCGGCGACCGGCTTACGTGCTGGGCTGGTAAGGAATGGCACGATTGCTGCTCCGGAATTCAGTTCCGGAATCAACCGGCTGAACTGGAGAATGCACATGATCAAACGTTACTCATTCATGGTCGCGGCAGCGGCCATCGCTGCGGTTTTGCCCGCGACAGGTGTGATTGCGGCTTCAAGCTATCCCGACCGGCCGGTGCGCCTGATCGTCGGCTTCCCGCCGGGCGGCGCGGCAGACATCCTGGCTCGCGCCGCAGGCCAGCAACTGTCGGAACGCTTCGGCCAGCAGGTTGTCATCGACAATCGCGGTGGTGCGGGTGGCCTGATTGCCACTGAAACTGCGGCCCGCGGCAATCCCGATGGCTACACGCTGCTGTTCTCGTCGATTCCGCATGTGATCAATCCCCACCTCTACAAGAAAGTGTCCTATGACGCGCTGAAGGATTTCGCGCCCGTAGTGCAGTTCGTTTCCGTGCCTTTGATGATGGCATCCGGTCCGTCGTTGCAGGCGACGACGGTGAAAGAGTTGATTGATTACGCCAAGGCCAATCCAGGCAAGATCAACTACGGCTCCGGTGGCAGCGGTTCATCGAGTCATCTTGCCGTCGAACTGTTCAAGTCGATGGCCGGCATCAACATGGCGCATATCCCGTACAAGGGCACCGGTCCGTTGATCACCGACATGCTCGGCGGCCAGATCGCGCTGACCATCGCCAGCGCAGTCCCGCTCGCGCCGCAGGTGCGTTCGGGCAAACTGCGCGGCCTCGCGGTGACCGGACCGAAACGTTCGCCGGCGTTCCCGGCGATACCGGCGATCGCCGAGACTGTTAAAGGTTACGAAGTCGTCAACTGGTTTGGCGTATTTGCGCTGGCCGGCACACCCAAGCCGGTCACCGAACGCATCAATGCAGCGCTCAACGAGGCGTTACGCACGCCGCAACTGATCAAGACCCTGCAGGCGCAAGGCGCAGAAGCAGTGGGCGGCAGCGCTGCCGATTTCGAGCGCGTCGTTCGTAGCGACTTCGCCAAGTGGGGCCGGGTGGTGAAGGAATCGGGCGCGCGGGTCGACTGACCACGCTGCCGATGTCAGATTAATAACAAAGCAATCCATCGGAGGAATAATGTTCAATAAAAACAAATACTTAATATGCTTCACTGGTGCAGCCGCGCTGCTTGTTGCAACGCCGGTTGCGCTGGCGCAGGATGCCGCGGCGAATTATCCCAACCGCACCATCCGCTACATCGTCGGCTACACCCCCGGCGGCACCTCCGACATGCTGGCGCGGGCGGTGGGGCAGAAGCTCGCTGCCGCCTGGGGCCAGCAGGTGATCGTCGACAACCGGCCCGGCGCCGGCACCAATATCGGCACCGAACTCGGCGCGAAGGCGCCGCCTGACGGCTACACCCTGTTCATGCCGACGGTGGCCAATGCGATCAATCCGACGCTGTATCCCAAGCTCAACTACGACATGCTGAAGGATTTCGCCTACGTCACCAATTTTGCGAAGGTACCGGGCATCGTCGTCGTGCATCCCTCGCTGCCGGCAAAAAACGCGAAGGAACTGATCGCCATCGCCAAGGCCAATCCGAATGCGCTGCGCCACGGTTCCACCGGTATCGGCAGTCCGCATCACCTCGCCGGTGAAATTTTCAAGACCATGGCGGGTGTGAAGATGGTGCATGTGCCGTACAAAGGCGCGACCCCGGCGATCTCCGACATCATCGCCGGCCATATCGAAGTTTATTTCGGTGCGATGGTGTCGACGCTGCCACATGCACGATCCAACCGGCTGCGCGCGCTGGGCGTAACCAGCCTCAAGCGCGTTGATGCCGCAAAAGACATTCCGACGCTGGATGAACAGGGCCTGAAAGGGTACGAAACCGGTTCATGGTTCGGCATGGCCGTGCCGACCGGCACGCCGCAGGCCATCATCACCAAGCTGCATGCCGAGTCTACCAAGGCGTTGCAGGCGCCGGACCTGCGCGACCGCATGGTTGCCGAAGGTGCGGAATTTGTCGGCGATACGCCGGCGCAGTTCACCGCCTATATTCGAAGCGAACTGGATAAATGGGGCAAGGCCGTCAAAGCCTCGGGAGCAAAAGTCGATTGAGTAACACTGAAACACTGCCCGACCCGCGAGAAACGCCCGCAACTTCAAAACACCCGCTGCTTGAAGCGGCACAACAGGCTGACGATGCCGCGCTGCGCACGGCGCTGCAGCAGGCGCTGGAGGCGGGCGACGATGCCGGTATCCGCGTCGCGCTGGCGGTACAGCCGCCGGCTCGCGCGCAGCGTGTCGCGCGCGCACTCGCTGCGGCGCTGGATGCGCGCGGCGAAGGTATCGGCCTGCGTTTTTTTGCCATTCCGCTGGTGATTGTTGCGGGTTCGCGTAAACCCTGCGCAGTGCAGGGCGCACTGCCTGAAGTACATGTGCTGCGCGGTTTACTGGAGCAACACGGTGCCGTCGGTGTCACCCGTAACTTCGGTCTCGGCAACGCGCTGGTCAGCGCCGAAGCGCTGGATGCATTGTCGCCCTCGGCGCTGTGGCGCGCTGCAGGCGATCCCACGCAGCGCGCACCGCTGGATACGCTGCAGCCGGAACCGATCAGCGTCGCCGGCAGCCGCGAACAGGTGCATCTGCGTTTCATTACCGGCGCCGGCATCACGCCCGAGCACCTGCCGTCCTTCCTGGAGTCGGCGTCCAACATCGGCACCTGGGGCATGGCGATGACCAATGAACTCGCGCGCC
>CAZHFZ010000108.1:0-4817 GCA_964531455.1 uncultured Bordetella sp. | reverse complement strand
GGTTTCAATCGTTGCTTCACAGAGTGAATTGTGAGATTTTAGCACCTCGCCTGACGCCTTTTCCCAATGCCTTTCTCCCGAAAAAACCGAATTGCGCTTGCAGTCCTGTGCGCGTTGCCGCTGCTCGCCAGCGCCGACGACGGATTGACGCTGAAACCGCAATCACGACTGCTGCCGCTGCCGGATCCCGCAGAAGAGGTTCCGCTGTTTATCGATGCGAACCGCATCCAGGGCACGCAGGACAAGGAACTGGAAGCGTTCGGTGACGTACGGATGCGCAAGCGCGGCCAGTCATTCGCGGCGGACTGGATGCGTCATGACACGCCGACCGATGTGCTCGACGCCAAAGGCAATGTGCGCCTGGAGCAGGGTCGCGAGGTCATTGAAGGCAGCGTATTGCGCTACGAAATCGCAACCGACCGTGGTTTCATGGAATCGCCGCGTTACATGCTGATGAGCCTGCCCGCAACCGGTCCGGCCGGCAGCGCACCGCTGCCCGAAAGTGATGGTCGCGGCACCGCAGAGCGGCTGTTGTTCCAGGGCCCCGGGCAATATCGCGTGGAATCGGCCAGTTATACAACCTGCGAACCCGGCAACGATGCGTGGTTCCTGCGCGCCGGTCAGCTTGACCTGGATCGCAGCCGCGATGTCGGCGTTGCGCGTGATGCGAGCATCGTGTTTTTCGACCAGACGATATTCTGGTCGCCCTATCTGACATTTTCGCTGCATGAGCAGCGCAAATCGGGCGTACTGACACCCAGTTACCGCAGTTCGAACACCACCGGTCTCGAATTCACGGTGCCGTATTACCTGAATCTGGCACCGGACATGGACGCAACAATTTATCCGCGCTACATGACCAAACGCGGCCTGCAGCTTGGCGGCGAGTTTCGCTACCTGAATCCGAAATGGCGGGGAGAGGCGCGGGCGGAAATGCTGTCCAATGACCAGCAGATCGGCACTGATCGCTGGGGCTTGTTCACCAAACACCAGCAGCAAATCGGTGATTCATGGGGCAGCAGCCTGAACCTTAACCGGGTTTCCGACGGCAAGTATTTCACCGATCTGTCGACGCAGGTGGCGGTGACATCCCAGGTTCACTTATCCAATGATGCAACGCTGGCGCGCAGTGGTACCTGGGGAAACGGCGGCACCTACAGCTTCTCCGCCTTTGCCCAGCGTTTCCAGACGCTACAGTCCGATCCGCTGGCGCCGCTGACACCGCCCTACAACCGGGAGCCGCAAATTTCACTGGCGGCACAGCGTCAAACCGTCAATCAGGGTGACTTCGAGTTTCTGGGCAACTACACGGCTTTTGATCATGTGTCTCTGGTCAATGGCCAGCGCGTGGTCGCCTATCCCAGCTATTCACTGCCGCTGCAAAATTCTTTCGCGCATTTCAAGCCCAAGCTCGGCGCGCACCTCACCCGCTACACGATGGGCAGCAACAATGCCGCGAACCTGCCGAATGCGACACGCTCCTTACCCATATTCAGTGCTGAAAGCGGCGTGGTATTCGAGCGGGAAACCAGCACCGGCGGTCAAAGAGCCATCCAAACGCTCGAGCCGAAGGCTTATTACGTCTACATCCCTTACAAGGATCAAAGTACCCTCCCCAACTTTGACAGCGGCCTTCAGGACATCAATTTCGCAACCATTTTTTCCGAAAACCAGTTCAGCGGCCAGGACCGGATCAATGATGCAAATCAACTGACGCTGGGCATCACATCGCGTTTCATCAGCGCCGACTCCGGCATTGAGCGGATACGCGGCGCCATTGCCCAGCGTTATTATTTCCAGTCACAACGGGTTACGGTGCCGGGCGTCGCGCCACGGGCTAGCGACAGCAACTCTTCTGATTTGCTCGCCGCGCTGAGCGGCAGCATCGCGACCAACTGGACAGCAGACGCCGGGTGGCAATACAACACGGATCTGAAGGAAACCCAGAAATTCAATGTCTCCGGACGCTACCAGCCGCAACGCGGCAAGGTGCTCAACCTGGCCTACCGCGAAACCATCAACACCGTGAGGCAGACGGATTTTTCCGCGCAGTGGCCGGTCAAGGGCGGCTGGACTGCGGTGGGCCGCTGGAACTACTCGCTGCTCGACAACCGCGTGCTGGAGGCCCTGGCGGGCGTGGAATACAATGATCGGTGCTGGTCGTTGCGCGTTGCGGCGCATCGCTTCGCCACAACGACCAGCGCCGCAAGCACATCAATATTCATCCAGCTTGAACTGAACGGCGTGTCCCGGATCGGCAACAATCCGCTGGATGTATTGCAGCGGAATATCGGCGGCTACAAGCAGTTTGATCCGCGCTCGCCGGCTCCGGTCGAATACAATGTGCCTGGATTGTTCTGACCGGCCGCCCTTACGGCGCCCGGGCCACCCGAAACCCTGGAACTGACATGTACTCCCGCGTATTCCTGCTTTTCCTGTCCGCCTGTCTGTTTTTCGGCACCAGCATTGCCGGGGCCCAGCAGACGAAACCCCGTGCAATCGTTACCGTTGACCGCATCATTGCCGTGGTCAACGATGAAGTCGTGACCGAACGTGAACTGGCGGCGCGCGTCGATTTTGCATTCCGCCAGCTGCGTGCACAGGGCACCCCGCCGCCATCGCGTGACGTCATCGAGAAGCAGGTGCTTGAGCGCGTAATCAATGACCGCGTACAGCTTCAGCATGCCCGGGAAATCGGTATGCGCATCGATGACGCCGAACTCGACCGCGCGTTGCTGCGGATCGCCGAGCAGAACAAGATGACTTTGCCGCAATTACGCGAAGTCCTGGCCAAAGACAATGTCCCCTTTGCCAAATTCCGTGAAGACATCCGCGGTGAAATCACCCTGTCACGCCTGAAAGAGCGCGAGATCTCGCAAAGGGTGGTGGTCACCGAAGCGGAGATCGACAATTTCATCCAGGGACAGCAGGCGCAACCCGGACGCGACGAGTTCAATGTTTCACATATCCTGGTTGCGGTGCCGGAAAACGCCTCGCCCGAGCAATTGCAGACCCGCCGCGACCGGGCAGAGCAGGCGCTGGCGCAGATCAAGGGCGGGGCTGATTTCCGTCAGGTTGCGGCTGCCTTTTCCGACGGCCCTGAAGCCCTGCAGGGCGGCGTGATCGGATGGCGTCCGGCAGACCGTCTGCCGACATTGTTTGTTGAAGCGCTGCGCCCGTTGCAGCCCGGTCAGTTAAGTGGTTTGCTGCGCAGTCCCAACGGCTTTCACATCCTGCTTCTGAACGAGCGCCGCGGCGGAGCCGCGCCCGTGCTCGTACAACAGACACGCGCGCGCCACATCCTGATCAAGACCAATGAACTGGTATCGGAAACCGAAGCGCGCAATCGCCTGCTGGCCTTGAAGGAGCGTCTGGACAACAAGGCTGATTTTGCCGAATTGGCAAAGGCTCGCTCGGAAGACACCAGTGCATCGCGCGGTGGTGATCTGAACTGGTTATCACCAGGGGATACCGTGCCTGAATTCGAACAGGCGATGAACGCGTTGAAGCCTGGTGAAATCAGTGCACCGGTGCGCAGCCCTTTCGGCTGGCACCTGATCCAGGTCATGGAACGGCGCAACCAGGACATGACCAAGGAAGGTGAGCGCATGAATGTGCGTCAGACCCTGCGCGAACGTAAAACGGACGAAGCCTATCAGGAATGGGTGCGCCAGTTGCGTGACCGTGCCTATATCGAGCAGCGACTCGAGAATCGAAATTGATCAGCCTCGCTGATCCGGGAGCTGGCGCGCCATGCCCGATACTGCAGACACTCCTCTGATCGCCGTCACCGCCGGTGAACCTGCCGGCATCGGCCCCGACCTTTGTGCAATGATCACTGAACGCGGGTTTCCAGCGCGCATCGTGATCATCGCCGACGAAACCCTGCTGCACACCCGGGCACGCAGGCTGGGACTGGGGGGTTCACTGCCACGGTTTATCGGCCGCGATGCAGCACCGGCATTTTCCGTACTGCATGTGCCCCTCGCTACACAGGCAGCGGCTGGACGCATCGACGCGGCCAACAGCCCTTACGTGCTGCGCACCCTCGAAATTGCCGCTGACGGCTGTCGTGATGGTCTGTTCGACGCCATGGCAACTGCGCCGGTGCACAAAGGCGTCATCAACGATGCGGGCATCGCGTTTACGGGCCACACCGAATTCCTGCAAGAACGGTTGCACACCCCACACGTGGTCATGATGCTGGCTGGTGGCGGCATGCGTGTTGCACTGGCCACCACGCATCTGCCATTGCATGCAGTCGCTGCTGCCATTACCCGGGAGGGACTGGAACGCACACTGCGCGTGTTGCGCGCCGACCTCGTGAACCGTTTTGCGATTACCCAGCCGAGAATCATTGTTGCCGGACTCAATCCGCATGCCGGTGAATCCGGCCACCTGGGCCGCGAGGAAATCGAAGTCATCACTCCGGTACTTGAGCACCTGCGCAATGAGGGATTTCATCTGATCGGTCCCTTGCCCGCCGACACCCTGTTCCAGCCTGATCGTCTCAAGAACTGTGACTGCGTGCTGGCGATGTATCACGATCAGGGTCTCCCCGTGCTCAAATATGCCAGTTTCGGCGGCGGCATCAACATCACACTGGGGCTGCCGATTATCCGGACGTCCGTCGATCACGGCACCGCACTGGAACTGGCCGGCACCGGCAAAGCGAAAGCTGAAAGCCTGGTCGCCGCGGTTGAACTGGCGGCAGAACTCGCCTTGCGCAGCAAACGTCCGGCGTAACGATGCGTTCTGCCAGCGGGCATATTCCACGCAAGCGGTTTGGCCAGAATTTTCTGATCGATGACGGCATC
>CAZHFZ010000107.1:0-4821 GCA_964531455.1 uncultured Bordetella sp. | reverse complement strand
TCACGGCGCAGCAAAACGCGCGACGCCACACTCGCTGCGCTCGAATCGGCCGATCATGTCGCGGCACTGACCGCCCTCGCCGCCGACGGCAAACGCCCGGTTGACCTCGCACACTTCGAAGCCATCTTCAATCTTCTGCCTGACGTTGCTGCTGCAGCGATTGCCCAATCCGGCCTTACACCGCTGGGCAAGGACCGCCGCATCGCGATCACCCAACCGCGACTGACCGCGCTGCATCAGGCTGTGGTCAAACAGGTGAGCGCATTTCATCTGGCCCAGCCCCAGGCGCCGGGCATGGAAATCGAAGTGCTGCATCAGGCACTGGCAACGGAACTCGACGCCGACGCGTTTGGTCATGTGCTGCGCCTGCTCGCCGACCAGCGACAGATCGAAGTGCACAGCTCGCTGGTACGCAAGCCCGGCCATGACACCACCGCCAACAGCGCCGATGTCAAACTGTGGGAGACCGTGCAGCCCGCACTGCTGTCCGCCGGATTCAATCCGCCGCCGCTGAAGGAACTGGCGCCGTTGCTGAAACTGAAAGACGCCATCCTCAAGGATTTCCTCTATCGCCAGATGAAGGCGGGCAATCTGTACAAGGTCGGCGCCGAGCGCTTCTATCTGAAACAGACGATGGCCGTACTCGCCGCGACGGCGCAGGCCGTCGCCGCCAAACAACCCAATGGCCAGTTCACCGCCGCGCAATACCGCGACGCCGTCGGCATCGGCCGCACGCTGGCGATTGAAATTCTCGAAGCCCTGGACGGCATCACCGTGACCCAGCGCATCGGCGACGCGCGCAAGATGCGCAAGGACTTTGTGCCTCTCCTCGGCGCCGCTGATCCGGCACCGCCGCCCCCGCCAGGCACAGTAGCCAAACCACAGGCGCAGAAACCCGCATCCGGCAAACCGCAGCTACGTCCCCCTTTCCGCAACAAACGTTATTGAATTCTGAACTGAGAGAACGCCATGACCACTTCCGCATTTGACGTCATCATCATCGGCGAAGGTATCGCCGGACTCACTGCTGCCGGTGCACTCGCCAAAAAGGGCCTGAGCGCCGCCACCTTCGAACAACAGATCTTCGGCGGCCTCGTACTCAACGTGAATGAACTCGATCCCGCTCCGCCCGGCGGCGAAGCCGGCGGCGCCGCGTTTGCCGCCGAGATGACCGGCGCCAACACCGAGGCCGGCGTCACCAGCATCCAGGAACCGGTCACTGCACTGGCGGCGGCCGATGGCGGCTACACCGTAACCACCGAAAGCGGCAGCTACCGCGCACGCCAGGTCATCATCGCCAGCGGCGCCAAGCTGAAATCACTGAACGTGCCCGGCGAGGCGGAATTCGAAGGTCGCGGCGTTTCGAAATGCGCCGACTGCGACGGCCCGATGTTCCAGAACGAAACCGTGGCCGTGATCGGTGGCGGCGACTCCGCGTTGCAGGAAGCCAATGTGCTGACGCACTACTGCGGCAAGGTACTGCTGATTCATCGCGGCACGGCATTCCGTGCGCAGCAGCGTTTCATTGACCAGGTCAATGCCAACGACAAAATCGAAAAACGTTTCGGCACTACGGTCGCGGCCATCCTCGGCGGACAGATGGTCGAAAAAATAAGTGTAAAAACCGCAGCAGGCAATGAGGAGGTTGCCGTCGCCGGTGTCTTCGCCTACATCGGCCTTGAACCCAACACCGCGTTTGCGCCGGATACGATCAAGCGTGATGACCAGGGTCGCCTCGTCACCAACGATGCGCTGGAAACCACGCTGCCGGGCGTCTGGGCCATTGGTGCAGTACGCAGCGGCTGCGGCGGCAGCCTGGATGACGCGATTGCGGAAGCGAATCGCGCCGCCGACGCCGTTGCTGCGCGGCTGAAATAAGCGCATGGCGCTGACCGCGACCATCTTCAAGGTGGATCTGACGATCTCGGACATGGATCGCGGTTATTACGCGACCCATGCGCTGGTACTGGCGCGCCATCCCTCCGAAACCGATGAACGCATGATGGTGCGGCTGCTCGCCTTCGCACTCAATGCCAATGAAGCGCTGGAGTTCGGCAAGGGTCTGAGCAATGAAGAGGAGCCGGCGCTGTGGCGCAAGGACCTGACAGGCATCATCGAGCAGTGGATCGAGGTCGGCCTGCCCGATGAAAAATCCGTACGCAAAGCCTGCGGCCGTGCGACACAGGTGCAGCTTTATACCTACGGTCGTGGCGCTGCGAAATGGTGGCAGGACAACAGCGACGCAATGGCGCGGCCCGACAACCTCACGGTGATTGATTTGCCGGCAGCCTCGACCCAGGCGCTGGCAAAACTCGCGGAACGCACGATGCAGTTGCAATGCACGATTCAAGACGGCACCACATGGATTACTGACGGCGACAACACGGTTGAAATTGCACCGGTCGTGCTCAGCGCCGCACGCAGGCACTAAACATCACCACAGTCTGGAACCGCATTTCTCGTCAGCACCGCGCCGTCTTACAATGACGACCGCGCAGTAACAACGGAAGGGAATCGCTCCCGGTGGGGCGGCCGGACTTCAAACCCGGTAGGGGCCGCGAGCGGTCCTGTGTGGGTTCGACTCCCACTCTCTTCCGCCATCCAATAATGGGCCGGCCCCAACGGCGCCGGCCTGCACCAGCCGAGGAGTCCGACGATGTCATTCGCCACCGATTTAGCAAATAAAATCAATGAATTACAGTATTCGACCCTGCCGGCTGATGCCGTGCACTGGGCAAAGGTCGGCATCCTCGACACCGTCGGTGTAACGATTGCCGGTGCCGCGGAAGATGCGACACGCATCCTGCTCGGCGTCTCCGGTTCCAGCAGCGGCCCGTCGCTGGTCTTCGGCCATGCACGGCGCATCGGCGCACTGGATGCGGCGCTGGTGAACGGCACGGCCTCACACGCACTGGACTTCGATGACTGCAACAACACGCTGGGCGGCCATCCTTCGGTACCCATACTGCCCGCGCTGTTCGCGCTGGCCGATGAAACCGGCGCCACCGGCAAAGACTTCATCGCCGCCTACGTCGCCGGCTTCGAAGCCGAGTGCAAACTGTCGATGGTGGTGAATTTCTACCAGTACACCAAAGGCTGGCACCCGACGACGACCATCGGCGTGTTCGGCAGTGCCGCCGCCTGCGCGCATCTGCTGAAACTGTCCGTTGAGAAAACCGCCACTGCGCTGTCGATCGCCGCATCACTCGCCGCCGGCGTCAAATCGAATTTCGGCACCATGACCAAGCCGTTTCATGTCGGCCATTGCGCGCGCAGCGGTCTGTTCGCTGCGCTGCTGGCGCGCGACGGCTTCACCGCCGGCGCAACCGCCTTCGAACACAAGCAGGGTTATTTCGAAGTTTTCAACGGCGCCGGCAATTACGACGCGAGCAAGGCGATCCCGGCCTGGGCCAATCCGCTGGACATTACCCGCCCCGGCATCGCGATCAAATCGTACCCCTGCTGCGGCAGCACGCACCCCGCCATCGACTGCATGCTCGAACTCGTGCAGAAGCACAACCTGAAACCCGAACAGGTCGCACGCATTGATTCGTGGACCCACACCCGCCGCCTGGAACACACCAACCGCCCCGATCCGCAGTCATACCTCGATGCCAAGTTCAGCGTGCAGTACACGCTGGCCCGCGCGCTGAAGGACCGCACAGTCAAACTGGAACACTTTGAGGGCGACAACTGGAAAGACCCCGCGACTCGCGCAATGCTGCCGAAGATCCATGTCGCGCCGTACACCACGGAACAGTTCCCCGCAGACAACCATTTCGGCGCTGAAGTGAAAGTCACAATGACTGACGGTCGCGTCGTCAGCACCAAGACTGATCAGGCGCTGGGTCGCAGCGTCGACAAACCGCTGCCGGCCGAGATGCTCAAAGCAAAGTTCGACAACTGCGCCGCACGGGCACTGTCCACGGATAACGTCGCGCGGCTGTATGCGGCTATCCAGGATTTCGAAAACGCGAAGGATGTGCGGGAGATTGCGGCGCTGGCGGCTGGAATGGGGGGGCCGAAGCGGGTGGCTGCTTAGTAAATGATAAGAAGAAGCTCTTTCTTAAGGGTTATTTTGTTTCTTACGCTTCCTGATACTTTCGACTAGTAATTTCGCATCATCTAAATCTTTGTGAAATTCTTCAGGATCAGGCACCGCGCTTCCTGAAGGGGCATGAGCATCAGTAATCTTGTGACACTTGTCCAGAAGTCGCTTAGCTTCGTCACACTCTATTTGAGTAACGCCAATCAAACTCTTAACCTTCCCTGACTTCACCTGAGATTCGAACCGGCAAACAATGCCATCAAGAAGTTCGACCTCGACAATCCTTTCCATAGTTGAACGTAGCCGGGAATAGGCGTGCCGCATCTCCGCAATATTTTCTGCGTTTGGCTGAGGGTTCCACTTAGCACTAATGACTTTTTGGTTAGTTGCAAGTTCCGCTAAGCAATCAAGGGGCCTCTTACTATCCCATGGGAGCCCCGTTACATACCTCCCCGGGGCACCGTCATTCCACTCAAGTGAAAGAACTTGCGGTGTCATCGCATTAGTTTTTGCGAAAGCCAGTAAATCATTTAAGAATACGAAATCATGTGTAAAAACAATTACTTGCCTATTTTTTACCTCATCGACTAGGCGTTTGGCAATTTTCTCCCGATGTCCTTTATCCAACGAGGAAACAGGATCATCAAAAACGAGGGCTGATTGGTGTGTGGCTTGCGAAAGTTCAGCCAAAAACGCCGCCAGCGCAATGCAGCGCTGCTTGGGCTTCCCCCGTTTCCCCGGACACATTTGGTAAGTTAATGAACTTATTGGAG
>CAZHFZ010000106.1:0-4883 GCA_964531455.1 uncultured Bordetella sp. | reverse complement strand
TCTTTTCCTGCGCGTGGTACATCATCACCATGCCCGGATTGACACGCTGGCTGACCACCGCCCGCGCCGCGATGGCGCCGTTGATGTTGAACAGCTCGATCCAGTCGTTGTCGACGATACCCGCGCGTGTCGCATCATCCTCGCTCAGCCAGACACAGGGTCCGCCGCGGCTCAGGGTGAGCATCAGCAGATTGTCGGTGTAGGTGGAGTGGATGCCCCACTTCTGGTGCGGGGTGATGAAGTTGAGCAGAATCTCGGGATTACCGTTGCTCTTGATGCCATGGATGCCGGCAGTCGTCTTCAGGTCCACTGGCGGACGGTAACTGACGCAGCCTTCGCCGAAGGCGCGCATCCACGGGTGGTCCTGGTAAAACTGCTGGCGGCCGGTCAGCGTGCGCCACGGAATCAGCTCGTGCACGTTGGTATATCCGGCGTTGTAGGAAACCGTCTCGCTTTCGATGCCGCTCCAAGTCGGCGACGAGATGATCTTCCTCGGCTGTGCCTGGATGTCGCGGAAACGGATTTTTTCGTCTTCGCGATGGATCGCCAGGTGGGTATGGTCGATGCCGGTCTGTTTGCCCAGCGCCTGCCACGCCTTCACCGCAACATGACCGTTGGTTTCCGGTGCCAGCAACAGCACCACCTCGCAGGCGTCGATGTCGGTTTCGATTTTCGGCATGCCTTTGGTGACGCCCTCCGCAATATTGAGGCCGTTGAGTTCACCGATCTGCCGCACTTCGTCCTGGGTATTCCATGCGATGCCCTTGCCGCCATTGCCAACCTTGTTCATCAGCGGGCCGAGCGCGGTAAAGCGTTTGTAGACATTCGGGTAATCACGTTCGACCACCGCGATTTGCGGCGCAGTCTTACCCGGAATCAGGTCCACTTCACCTTTTTTCCATTCCTTGACGTCCAGTGCCTGTGCCAGTTCAGCGGGGGTGTCGTGCATCAGTGGCGTCAGCACCAGTTCTTTCTCAACGCCGAGGTGGCCGACACAGACTTCACTGAACTTCTGCGCAAAGCCCTTGTAGATGTCCCAGTCGCTGCGCGACTGCCACGCCGGATCCACCGCAGTGGACAGCGGGTGAATGAACGGGTGCATGTCGCTGGTGTTGAGATCGTTTTTCTCGTACCAGGTGGCGGTGGGCAGCACAATGTCGGAATACAGGCAGGTGGTGCTCATGCGGAAGTCGAGTGTCACCAGCAGGTCAAGCTTGCCTTCCGGCGCCTGGTCATGCCACACCACTTCCTGCGGCTTGGCGTCATCGGGGCCGAGATCCTTGCCCTGCACGCCGTGGCTGGTGCCGAGCAGATGTTTGAGGAAATACTCATGGCCTTTGCCGCTGGAGCCCAGCAGGTTGGAGCGCCAGACAAACAGGTTGCGCGGCCAGTTGGCGGGATGGTCCGGATCCTCGCAACTCATTTTCAGCGAGCCGTCCTTCAACGCCTTGACCGCGTAGTCCTTCGGGTCCACGCCGGCGGCCTGCGCATCACGCACCACCTGCAGCGGATTGGACTGCAATTGCGGAGCTGAAGGCAGCCAACCCATGCGTTCGGCGCGCACGTTGTAGTCGATCATGCTGCCGCCGAACAGTTTTTTGTCGGCCAGCGGTGAAAGCACCTCATCGACACCCAGTTTTTCGTAACGCCACTGATCGGTGTGCGCATAAAAGAAACTGGTGCTGTTCTGCTGACGCGGCGGGCGTATCCAGTCGAGCGCGAAGGCCAGCGCGGTCCAACCGGTCTGCGGGCGCAGTTTTTCCTGGCCCACATAATGCGCCCAGCCGCCGCCGCTCTGACCGACGCAACCGCACATCATCAGCATGTTGATGATGCCGCGGTAATTCATATCGCTGTGATACCAGTGGTTCATTGCCGCACCGATGATGACCATCGACTTACCGTGGGTCTTGTCGGCGTTTTCGGCAAACTGGCGGGCGACGCTGATCACCTGCTCGCGCGGCGTGCTGGTAATGCGCTCCTGCCACGCCGGTGTGTACGGCGTATCGTCGTCGTAGCTGGTGGCTGCGAGTTCACCGGGCAAACCGCGTGCAACTCCGTAGTTGGCGGCCTGCAGGTCGAACACGGTAGCGACCAGCACGTCTCGCTGTTCGCCGGTCGGGCCGATAGTGACGCGTTGCACCGGCACCGTACGCACCAGCACATCGCCGTTTTCGCCTTTTTGCACGTTGTTTGGGAAATGCTCGCTGATGATGCCGCCAAAATACGGGAAGCCGACTTTCGCGGTATCCGTATACGGGTGCTCGCCCTCGAGCAGCGACAACTTGAGTTTGACGTCGCTGCCGTGATGCGCTTCCTTCGCTTCGAGGTTCCACTGGCCCTGGTCGGCCCGGCCATCAGCCCCCCAGCGGAAACCGATGGCGCCATTGGGCAGCACCACCTTGCCGCTCTGGTCGAGAGCAACGGTCTTCCAGTCGGGATTGTTGTCCTGGCCCAGTTTGTCGGCGAAATCCGAGGCCCGCACGTAGCGATCGGGCACCAGTATCTTGTCGCCGCCCGGCAGGGTGTGCTCCTTCAGCATCACCAGCATCGGCATATCGGTATAGCGACGGGCATAGTTGTCGAAATACTCACTGCGCTTGTCGAAATAAAACTCCTTGAGAATCACATGCCCCATGGCCATCGCCACCGCGGCATCGGTGCCCTGTTTGGGGTGCATCCAGATGTCGGCGAGTTTGGCCACCTCGGAATAGTCAGGCGTGACCGCGACGGTCTTGGCGCCCTTGTAGCGAACCTCCGTGAAAAAATGCGCGTCGGGCGTGCGCGTCTGCGGCACGTTGGAACCCCAGGCGATGATGTACGTGGAGTTGTACCAATCCGCCGATTCCGGCACGTCCGTCTGCTCGCCCCAGGTCTGCGGGCTGGACGGCGGCAGGTCACAGTACCAGTCATAGAAACTCATGCACACGCCGCCGATCAAACTGAGGTAGCGGCTGCCCGCGGCATAACTCACCATCGACATCGCCGGAATCGGCGAAAATCCGATCACCCGATCCGGGCCATGCTTTTTGATGGTGTAAACATTGGCCGCCGCGATGATCTCGTTGATTTCGTCCCAGCTCGAACGCACGAAGCCGCCAAGGCCGCGCACGCTCTGGTAGTCGCGGCGTTTGGCATCGGATTCGACGATGGACGCCCAGGCCTCGACCGGGGACTTATCCAGCCGCGCCGCACGCCAGCTTTTCAGCAGCCGGCCGCGCACCAGCGGATACTTCACCCGGTTGGCGCTGTAGAGGTACCAGCTGTAGCTGGCGCCGCGCGAACAGCCGCGCGGCTCATGATTGGGCATGTCCCAGCGGGTGCGCGGGTAATCGGTCTGCTGAGTTTCCCAGGTGACGATGCCGCCTTTGACGTAGATTTTCCACGAGCACGACCCGGTGCAGTTAACGCCGTGGGTGGAACGCACGATCTTGTCGTGCGCCCAGCGGTTGCGGTAGGCATCTTCCCAGGTCCGGTCTTCGCCATTGGTCACACCGTGGCCCCCGGCGAATGATTCCCGCGGTTGTGAAAAATAAGTCAGTCGATCAAGAAAATGGCTCATGTGCGCCTCGTGATTCGTGAATTGTCAAAATTGGAACCGCTACAACTTAGAGCTGAATCGTGGTTACCCTGCACTTGCGCTGCTCCCTTTCGCATTTCCCTCAGCACGGCATCTCGGCGTTTTTGCGCGAGTAATACCACCAGGTCATCAGGATGCAGCTGCAGTAAAAAATCATGAACACATAGAGCGCGGCTTCCGGCCCGCCGGTGACTGCTATCGATGTGCCGTAACTTTTGGGAATGAAAAAACCGCCGTAGGCGCCAATCGCCGATGTAAAGCCGAGTACTGCCGCAGCTTCCTTGTTCGCATCCCTTACGGCCTGCTCCTTCTCTTGCGCCCCCTTGCCCTCGGCGGCACGCCCGCGCTCGGTCAGAAAAATGACCGGGATCATGCGAAACGTGGAGCCGTTGCCGATCCCCGCGGTGAAGAACAGCAGCAAAAATGCCCCCAGAAAACCAGGCGGGCTCCCGCTGGAATCTGCGGACGGCAGGCTGTACAGCACAGCCGCCACTGCCAGAGCCATGAGCAGAAAATTCCAGAAGGTGACCCGCGCGCCACCCATGCGGTCGGCCAGCCAGCCACCCATAGGGCGCATCAGAGCACCCACCAGCGGTCCGATGAACACGTACTGCGTAGCCTCGACCGCCGGAAACGCCGTTTGCAGCAACAGTGGAAATGCGGCCGAATGACCGATAAAAGACCCGAAGGTGCCGAGATACAGCCAGGACATCAGCCAGTTGTGCTTGCGCACGAAAATCACGGCCTGCTCGGTAAACGACGCCCGGGCGCCGGGGATGTCGTCCATTCCGAACCAGGCTGCCAGCGTAATCAGTGCAATGGCCGGCACCCAGACGAATCCGGCGTTCTGCAACCAGATTTCCCTTGTTGTACCCGCTCCGCTCCACACTTGCGGTGCGCCGCTGATGGCGCCAAACAGACCGCCAACGATCACCAGCGGCACCACAAACTGCGCCATCGACACCCCGAGATTGCCCAGACCGCCATTGAATCCCAGCGCGACCCCCTTCTGCGATACAGGAAAGAAAAAACTGATGTTGGCCATGCTGGAGGCGAAATTGCCTCCCCCCAGTCCGCAAAGCAGCGCCAGCATCAGCAGCGTGGGATAAGTGGTGTCCGGATCCTGTACCGCAAATCCGATTCCCAGTGCCGGCAGCAGCAGCGAAGCGGTGGACAAGGTAGTCCACACCCGTCCGCCCAACATCGGCACCATGAAGGCGTAGAAAATACGCAGCGTCGCTCCGCACAGGGCGGGAAGCGCCGCCAGGGCGATGCAGAGCCCGACGAGGTCCATCAGCAGATA
>CAZHFZ010000105.1:3750-5315 GCA_964531455.1 uncultured Bordetella sp. | reverse complement strand
AGGATCGCCTGTTTTTCTTTTTCACCGACGCGCCAGTAGCCGCCGTGCAGATAGACCACGATGGGCGCAGAACCGTTGCCCGCGTGATAGATGTCCAACGCCTGGCGCGGCGTGTCGCCGTAGGGAATATTGAATTCGCCCTTGAGGCGCTCGCGCGCTTCCTTGGACAGCTTGCCGCGCAGCGCATGCTGGGCCTCGACATCCGTCGCCCAGGCCCGCGGATTGAATTGTCTTTCGATATCGTTCTGCCAGTCACGCCACGGCATGGCTGCTCTCCCCTTGCAGTTGTTTCAACTAAATCTAATTATCTTGTTCGATCACCGGCACTCGTGCGGTCAGCGCGCACATCAGTTCATAACTGACTGTGCCTGCGGCCGTCGCCACATCGTCAATCGGATTGCCCTCGCCCCACAGCACGACGCGGGTGCCGACACCGGCTTCCGGCAAGTCCGTGATGTCCACGCACAACATGTCCATCGACACCCGGCCTACGGTGCCGCTGAGTCTATCACCCACCCTGACCGGGGTTCCGTTGGGCGCGTGGCGCGGATAACCGTCGGCATAACCGCAGGCCACAACACCGATGCGCATCGGTTTGTCGGCGCGGAACATGCCGCCGTAACCGACGGTATCGCCGGGCCGCAGATCGCACACGCTGATGATCTCCGAGGCCAGTGTCATCACCGGCTGCAGCCCCAGCGCCGCCGCGCTCTGCTCGGCAAAAGGCGAGGAACCGTACAACATGATGCCCGGCCGCACCCAGTCGAAATGCGTTTCCGGATAACGCAGCGTCGCCGCTGAATTGGCGAGGCTGCGCGGCGCGGCGATACCGGCTACCGCACGTTCGAATGTCGCCAGTTGCCAGTCCACGCCGCGTGCGCCGTCGGCATCCGCAAAATGACTCATCAGCGTCACCTTGCCGACACCCGGCTGTTCCTGCAGACGGGCGTAAGCGGCAGCAACGGCATCGGGTGCAAACCCCAGCCGGTTCATGCCGCTGTTGATCTTGAGCAGGACATCCAGGCGCGTGCCGGCGGCCAGACCATCCAGCAGGCGCAATTGCGCCTCGTTATGGACAACCGTGGCCAGCCGTCGCGCCCCGCCTTCGACCGCCTCCCGGCGATCAAAAAAACCTTCCAATAAAACAATGCGTTGCGCATATCCCGCGGCGCGCAACTGCAGCGCCGCCTCAAACTCCAGCACGGCAAAACCGTCTGCTGCGCGCAAGGCGCCAGCCGCGCGCAACAACCCGTGCCCGTAGGCATTGGCCTTGACCACCGCAAACACCTTGGCATGCGGCGCATGCGCGCGTGCGACGCCGAGGTTGTGCGCCAGTGCGGCGAGGTTGATGGTTGCGGTTATCGGTCGCGGCATATCATCCAGTCATGACCATCAGGATTCATGCCTGACGGCATCGTGATAGTGGCGCGCGAACAGCAGCTCCAGTTCTTCAATGACCTCAACCACGGCACGGCCCTGCAAGGCGTGCTCCGCCATCAACTGCGAGGTCTGCCCCATCAGCTTGCGGCGGTCGAGCATCGGATAGGTTCGCGTCAGCCGCCGGA
>CAZHFZ010000105.1:0-3650 GCA_964531455.1 uncultured Bordetella sp. | reverse complement strand
TGCCCCATCAGCTTGCGGCGGTCGAGCATCGGATAGGTTCGCGTCAGCCGCCGGATGGCCATCACCACGGATTCGCCGTCAGGCCGCGACTCCGGTTGCGGCTTGGCGGTGACCGCATCCACCCCGACCGTTCCGCCGCGCACCGATAGAAACTCGGCATAAGCCTGCAGCGCATGACGGTCGCTTGCCGACAGCGCGCGAAAGATCGCCAGCAGTCTCACTTCGTCGTGATCGGTGGGTTGCATGTCTGTGTTCAGCGCACCGCAGCGGCCCGCGTCATCGCGCGGCCGCCATTTCCTTCATGCGCACCATCGCGAACTCGACAAACGTCGTCAGCAGGCGCGAGCGGAATTTGCCATGCGGCGTCACCACCGACAGCGCGCGGATCAGCGGCGGATCCAGCGGCACCGCAACCAGCACGCCGAGCTTCAGCTCCTTCGACACCGTGGCACGGGACAGTATGGAGACGCCAAGACCGGTCTCGACCACGCCCTTGATCGACTCCGGGCTGCCCAGTTCCATCACCACATTGATCGCGTCAGGTGAAATCCTGTTCTGGCGGAAATACTGGTCTGCCACTTCACGCGTACCGGAACCGGATTCACGGCTGACAAAGGGTTCGGCGGCGACATCGGCCGCGGACACGCTGCGTGCTTTTGCGAGCTTGTGTTTCGGACTGCAGATCAGCACCAGCACATCTTCGCAGATGACTTCGGTATTGACGCCGTTCAACTGCGCCGGCGATTCGATCAATCCGAGGTCCAGCGCATGTTCGGCCACGCGGTTGGCAATGATTTCGGAATTGGCCACCGTCATATGCGCCTGGACATGGGGATGGAGCGCCTTGAACTCGCCCAGTATCTGCGGCAGATAGAACTCGGCCACCGTTGTGCTGGCGCCCAGCAGGAACGGTCCGCTGATGGCCCCCGTCAGCTCGCCCACCCGGGTTTCCAGTTCCTCCGACAGCGTGAGGATCTTTTCCGCATAACCAAATACCAGTTCGCCCGCCGGGGTCAGCGCAATGCGGCCGTGGTTGCGTTCAAACAGCCGCGTATTGAGGTGCTCCTCCAGCTGCTTGATCTGGAATGTGACCGCAGGCTGGGTCATGAACAGCTGCTCGGCCGCCTTGGTAAAAGACAACTGCCGGGCAACAGCATGAAAAACCTGGAGGCGACGGTCGGCCATGAGGGATTGATGGCGATTACGGGGGATGGATGTTAAACGCCGATACTACCTGTTAGCGGGTTGCCGAAAAAGCGGGAAGATGCCTGACATGGGGATCGTCAACCCGGTCAGGGAGCGCTATCGGCTTAACGGAACTATGGTATAAATCCCCGCGGTTAATGGAAATCCCCACTCTTGGCGTTACCTGCCCCCACCCTTTTTAACTATTCAAGCTGATGCCGTCCGACCACGCACGCCATCCCTGGATCAAACACGCCAAAAAGACCTTGTGGCTGACCATCGTCGCACTGGTCCTCGGCTGGTCATTGTGGCTGCTTTACTCGAAGCTGCTGTCTGAAGTCTCCGCAGACCCGGCCGCGAAGGCATTGTTAGCGACCGGCGGGGTATGGACCAGCCTGACGGTGATCTACGGTTCGATTGCACGGAGCCTTTCCAGAGTCACCGGTGAAGCGTACGCACTCGCCGGCCTCTCGACGCTGGTGGCCTATGTTGCCCTCGCCTGGTATGACCGGATTGCCCTGATTCACCTCAATAAGCACAGGCACATCTCCTGGAACTACATTGCGACCTGCTCATTCGTGACCTACGCCCTTGGCCACAATCTGGGGGCTTCGGTGGTTTCAGGCGGGCTGGTCAGGCTGCGCGCCTACGGCGCAAAGGGCCTCAATATCGCCGAGGTCACCGTATTGGTGGCGCTGTGCTCGTTCACGTTTGCCTACGGCACGGTCATGCTGACCGGCGTGGTTTTCGTGCTTGAACCGCAGATCGTGCAAAACCTCGACGTTCTGATTCCAGGATTCGCCCTCTCCCAAACCTTCATCATCTGGATAGGCGTCGCCATGCTGCTGCTTTGCGCCCTGTACGTCGTCGGCTCATGGCGGGGATTCAAACCGGTGACCATCCGGTCATTTCACATTTTTTACCCCAAGATCCCGATCGTGATTCGCCAGTTGATCGCCGCCCCCCTCGAATTGTTTGCGGCGGCGGGCATCATCTATTTCGCATTGCCTGAAGTGGGAAACCCGGGATTCATGATTGTCCTTGGCGCATTCCTGCTTTCTTTTTCCGCCGGACTGATCTCGCAGGCGCCGGGCGGGATTGGCGTCATGGAAGCCGTCTTCCTTGCCATCGTTGATACCGTACCCCCATCGGATGTCATTGCCGCCCTGCTGATCTGGCGCCTGATGTACATGCTGATCCCGCTGGCACTCTCCCTTCCCATTGTCGTGGCCTTCGAGCGGGCACAGCTTCGGAACGCCCCCCACTGAAGCACCCGCATCTCCGGCGCAGTGGACGCACCGGAATGACATAAAAAAAGCGGCCCGCGGGCCGCTTTTGTCAGCGCAGGCGATGTGTCAAACCGGCTGATACTTGAAGCGCTTGACCTTCGCCATATTGGTGCCCTCGATGCGGATCAGGCTGGTCGGTCCGACACGCTTCGGTGAATGCAGGTCGCCCTCGTTGTAGACATGGGCAATACCCGGGGTCAGTTTGTAGGAGCGCGTCTCCTTGACCTTGCCCGGCTTGTCCGCCGTTGCCGGCTCCAGCAACTGGTAGTCGCGCATCTGCGTCTCGCCGCGCGCCTGGCCGTAGATGGCCCAGGAGTGCGCATGATCATGCGGATCACTGGTTTTCGCATCGGTGTAGTCGTGCGCGAGGATGCAGAAGCCGAGCTCTGAATCTTCATAAAGAATCTTGCGCTCACCGACGCTGGAATCGACATGTTTGTCGATAAACGTCTTGTCCTTCAAAACTTCCTGCAGTAACGCAGCGACTTTTTTACGGCCTGCCGGTCCCGGCTCGGCCTTGATGAAATCGTGGCATTGCGCCGCAAACTGTTCCAGGGTGTGTCCCATATGCAGTCTCCTCTCAAATGTAAACTGGACGCGTCATTGTGCCGCAAGCGCCCGAGCTATGGAATGTGCCGGTACTGATCTGCGTCAAATTCCGACGAAAACCAATGCGGGCAGAAGGTTTTATCGCACGGGTCAAACCGCTCCGGCAGTCTCGGCCGCATTACCCGACCCGGCCCGGCCCGGCACAGTCAGGGCATTTTCACCCTTATCGGGTCCGCCGGCGGGTTTGAATGGCCCTTGTGTCCGGCCACTGAAATGATTCCGCAACAATAATAGCGTTAGCTGATCGTTTTTCCGTAACCACGACGGGGCCAAAAATGATCAGCACCACCTACAACGCCGCAATGATGGATGCAGAAACCGGCGGCAATGCGAATTATGCATTCGAGGCTTCGATGAACCTGATGGATATGCCCCCAAACGAAATCATGGATGCATTCATCAAACATCTGGACAACGAAGGCACATACCCGTCGCCGATGTCGTGCCATCTTGATTCCGCCATTGTCAAAAAGGACAAGGGAGTCCTGCTGGCAACGGGCTCGTTGATTCTGAGCCGGGGAGAGATCCCGTTTTTAGTGATGATCTCGCCGCAGAACCGTCAGTAGC
>CAZHFZ010000104.1:0-5431 GCA_964531455.1 uncultured Bordetella sp. | reverse complement strand
TCTACACCCATCGCTGGCGTCCGAATGAACTGGTGATGTGGGACAACCGCTGCACGATGCACCGCGGGACGGATTTCGACGACCTGCGCTGGGTTCGCGTGATGCGTCGCGTGACCGTCAGCGACATCGCGAACAGTTGTGAGCAGGAGGGCGTCCCGGTGCCGGAACCGATGCCGGCCTGAGCCCAGGCCCTGCTTCAGTCGAGGCGGATGTTGGCCTCGCGCACAACCCGCGCCCAGCGCTCCATATCGGCACGGATGTAGCTGCCGAACTGATCCGGCGTGCCACCCAGTGCTTCGATGCCTTCTGCAGCGAAGCGTTTGCCGACATCCTGCAACTGCAGCACCTTGTTCAGTTCCCCGGTGAGCCTGGTGACGATTTCAAGCGGCTTTTTTGCCGGCGCCAGCGGACCGAACCATGTGGTGGATTCATAACCGGCCACGCCGGCTTCGGCAATCGTCGGCAAATCCGGCAGCACTTTTAACCGTTGCGTTGACGTGACGGTGATGCCGCGCATGCGGCCCGACTTCAGAACAATCCGTCGAAGCTGCGCGCGTCCATCAGGTGTGCGCGCGTGACTTCACCGATGGTGTTGGTGCCGAGCATGGCCATGTCGCGATCCACTTCATCACGCAGTAGCCGGATGGCGTGGCTGACGCCGGTTTCGCCGGCAACAGCCGCTGCATACAACATGGGTCTACCGACGAAGACAAATTTCGCGCCGAGTGCCAGCGCTTTCAGCACGTCGGTGCCACGCCGGAACCCGCTGTCGATCAGCACCGGCATGTCACCGGAAACAGCGACGATTCCCGGCAGCACACGCAAAGGCGAGGTCGCCGAGTCGAGCTGGCGGCCGCCGTGGTTGGAGACAATGATGCCGTCGGCGCCGTGTTCACGCGCGATGACGGCATCCTCCTTGGCAAGGATGCCCTTGATGAGGAGTTTGCCCTTCCATAACCGGCGCATCAGTGCGACATGCTCCCAATTCAGGTGGTCGCGGTTGGCGCGTTCGCGCACAGCCGTACTCGAAACCAGGGGTGTGCGTTTGCCCATATTCTCGAAATGCGGCATGCCGGTGGTGAAATAGGTGCGCAGCGCAGTGCCGAAGAGCCAGCGTGGATGTGCGAGGCACTGCAGCGCGAGACGCAGACTGGGGCGCAGCGGTGCGTTGTAGCCGTTGCGCACATTGTTTTCCCGATTGGAGCCCACGGGAATATCGACGGTCAGTACCAGTGTGTCGTAGCCGGCTTTGGCAACGCGCTCGACCAGTTCGGTGATCGCCTGTTCCTCGCCGGGCAGATAAGCCTGGAACCAGGTGTTCTGCGGGCTTTCCTTGCGTACTTTTTCCAGCGAGGTCAGAGATGCCCCGCTGAGAATCATCGGGATGTTGTTGGCCTTGGCAGCGCGCGCCAACGACAGGTCGCCTTCATACCCGGCGAGCGAAGTGCCGCCCATGGGCGAGATGCCAAAGGGCGAATCATAGGTGCGACCGAACAGTTCGGTTTTCTGCGAGCGCTGCGACACGCCCACCAACATGCGCGGGATCAGTGCCAGGTCATCAAATACCGAGCGGTTCCAGCCCAAAGTCGTATTGCGCTCGACGCCGCCGGCAACATAACCGTAGATCGGTCGCGGAATGTAGCGGCGTGCGGGCGCTTCGAAATCTTCCAGCGCAAGTATCATGCGCAGAGCGGGAGGAGCGTTGGCGCTGGTGATCTGCGGAGTCGCACGGTCGCCGGAAGAAAGGGGTTTTTGCTGGAGATTCGGCATGGCATCGCTTTTCTGCGGTTGCGGAGGCGCCATGATAGCGTCAACAACTGCAATGCCGCATGCGAAAGTCCACGTATTCGTCGCTGCGGGATGTGCGGCCACAATAGAGGAAGGCTTTTATTTGCCAGCCCTTTGCGCCACAGCGATAAGAAAAGCGTTTATTCGTCAACGCCTTGAGCGCTGACGATAAGGAGAGCTTTTATTCATTAAAGCATTGAACGCTGACGATGCTCAGCGCTTTTCTGCGGTAACGCGCCCCTGCGCGTTCACATAGACCCGGTAACGGTTGCCGTCGCTGCAGGTAGTCAGATGGTCCTTGTCGTTCTGGGACGAGACATTGACGACCTGTCCGCAGGGCAGTCCGAGCAGAGCGATTGACGCGGACAGGTCTTTTGCCAGTGCGGTGTTGTCTGCTGCCTGTGCCGTGGCAATGGTTGCGAGCAAGAGTATGGAAGCCGCGAAAATCCGGCCCCGTTTCCGGTCTGGTGTTGAAAGCATGGGTGTGGATCCTTGTCAGAGTTTTGCGAACTTCACCGGGTCGGCGAGCACGCCCCAGATTGCTTCGCGCGAATTCACTATTGCACCCGCCAGTGCTGGATCGCCATCTTTCAACAGGCTGTGTACTTTGGTGAGCAGTTGCTCATAGTTCTGCCGCAGTTGCGGAATCGTCAGGCCGCCGCGTCCTTCGTAGTGCGCGCGAAAACGGCTCAATAAATCGTCAACCTGGTTTTTCAGCGTGAGTTTGGTGAAAACGCCGATTGCGGGCGTATCTTTCAGTCGCTGCTCCAATGTGTCCAGCGCGAGTGGCGCAGGTGCGGCGGCCTGCGGTTTTTGCTGCGGGGCGGCGGTGGGTTTGACCGGCACCTTAATCGCGGCTATTTCCGGTTTTTGGGGCTCGTTTTTCGGCGTCGTTGCAATGACTGGCGCAACAGGTACGATTGCTGCGGACTGAGGGGCCACAGGCGGCATGGCCTCGGGCATCGGCGCAGCCGGTGCTGCGGCAACCTTTTCGGTCGGAGGCGCCGGTGGCGTTACGCTGCAGCCTGCGCTGAGCAGCAGGCTGCCGGCGATGCATGTTGAAAAAACGGTTTGCAGGGTTTTATTCATGGATATTTAACGGCTGGCGCACGGTTCTCGTTGTCATGATCAGTTCGAACGCCGCATTGCCGCATGGTTCCCTGCATTGTTGTTCCAGTATCATGGACGTCCATTCATTAAAAGGCAGCCTGCTTTTGGAAACCCGTGAATTCAGATTGCGCGACGATCACGTGCGCCTCTGTGACCTGCTGAAGCTGGCCGGCGTTGCCGAAAGCGGTGGCCGCGGCAAGCAACTGGTTGCTGCCGGGGCAGTGCTGGTCGATGGCCAGGGTGAAAGCCGCAAGACAGCGAAGATCCGTGCCGGCCAGCAGGTCGACTGCCAGGGTGTGCGCATTATCGTGCGCGCGCCGGAGTAAGGGCTGGCCATGGATGAGTCACGCCTTGCCGAAATCGAAATCAAGCTGAGCTTCAATGAGGATATGCTGGAGGAGCTCAACCGCACCGTTGCGCACCAGCAACAGCGTATCAGCGATCTCGAACGGCTCGTGCGCGACCTGCGTTTGCAGTTGCAGCGCAGTTTGCCGCAGGAGTCAGACGCGCCAACCCATGAAATTCCGCCGCATTATTAGCACATTGAAACCAGGACATTGAATGAACAAGCCGGAAAACCCCGAATCCCTGCCCTTGCCGTGTGCCGAACCGCAAACGCTTGGTTTTGACCCGGACCGCCTGCTGCGTATTGCCGGCACCCTGCAGGCTGAAGTTGCGCGCAACGCGCTTCCCGGTGCGGTGCTGATGATCGCGCGCCGCGGCAAGCTGGCCTATTGCGAAACTTTCGGCCATCTCGACCCGGTCGCGGGAATAAAGATGCCTGCAGATGCAATGTTCAGCATTGCCTCGATGACCAAACCGCTGGTCACTGTCGGCGCTTTGATGCTGTGTGAAGAGGGGCGCATGGCGATCAATCAGCCAGTGCGGTATTACCTGCCACAGCTGGCAGGCATGCGCGTCAACCCGCCGCTGTGCGATGGAGCCCCGGGCGCGCCCACCGAAGCGGCGTTGCGCGAAATGACCATCGAAGATCTGATGCGCCATACGGCGGGTCTCAGTTACGGTCGCGGCGAGAAGGCGATTTACCAGCGTTACCCGGCATCTTCCGATTATGCATCCTCAAAATGGACGGGAAGCGAGTTTCTCGGGCAAATCGCATCATTGCCGCTGCATTACCAGCCAGGGTCCAATTGGGAATACAGTCTCGGTCTCGATGTGCTGGGACTGGCAATCGAAGCCGTTGTCGGAATGCCGCTTTCGCGGTTTCTTGACGAACGTTTGTTCAAGCCACTTGGCATGCGCGATACCGTGTTCACAGTGCCCGCCGCACAGCTGTCGCGTTATGCGAAAGCGCTGGCGGTTGATCCTGTCAGCGGTCAGGCGCAGACCCTGCGCGACGGCACCACGCCGCACAAGTTTGACTGCGGCGGCGGATGCGCCATATCGACTGCGGCGGACTATCTGCGTTTTGCGCAGATGCTGCTCAATCGCGGCGAACTTGACGGTGTGCGTGTGCTGTCACGCAAGACTGTGGAGTTCATGACCAGCGACCATCTCGGTCCGGAGGTGGATTTGGGCAAACTCAACGATTACCCGAACATCCGCGGTTACGGCTTCGGGCTGGGGGTTGCCGTGCGACGCAGCGCAGGGCGGGGCGGTATGCCGGGCACTGCAGGGGAATTTCACTGGGCGGGGTCCACGGGCACCTACTTCTGGGTCGATCCAACCGAGGAACTGGTGACGGTATTCATGGCCCATGCGCCCGGGGCTATTCGCTATTACCACCGTCAGTTGTTGCACGCCTTAGTGCTTCAGGCCTTGGTCTAGGTTACGCAAAATCAACGGCTTGGCTGCTTTTTTTACGCTAACCTGTTGTTTTAATTGAAGGTTGCCGTGTACAGTGCGATAATACATTCCATGAACGATTCGCAACCACCCCAATCCCCCGTTTCACCCCGCCAGCGTATGCAGGAATTGCTGGCCATCCCCGATCGCAATCGGACCGATGCCGAGTGGGACGAACTTAATGAACTTGAAATTGCTCTTGCTTCGGGCAACCGCCCCGGCGCGCCTGATCCCCAGCAACGCCGCAGTATGGGGGTGATGACCAGCGGCCAGCAGCCCAAAATGGGCGGCGGACGTCCGCAAGGCAAAAACCAAGGCGGCGGAGGTGGAGGTGGAGGCGGCGGAGGTGGGGGCAAGAAATTCCACAAACGTCCTGGCAAACGTCGCGGCGGAGGCGGAGGCGGTGGTGGCGGTAACGGTAATACCGGCGGCGGCGGACCACAGCAGCCGCCGCAATAATCCACGGCACAATCTTCCGGGGCCGCGCGAATTGCGCGGCCTTGTTATTTCTGCACCCCATACATCTGGAGTCCGTCCCCATGACCATGAAGCCGACCGAACTGCAAAAGCTTAACGCGCTGAAAATCGTCAACAAGATGAAAAAGGCGGGAACCCCCGATCGATTCGGGGGAACCGCCAATGCGGTGCCAGACCGCCGCGAGCAACGTCGTCTGGATCAGGCTGCAGGCCTGATCCCGTTTGCCGTCAAACTGAACCGCGATCTCGT
>CAZHFZ010000103.1:1473-5507 GCA_964531455.1 uncultured Bordetella sp. | reverse complement strand
GCCATTTATACCGACCACGTTGCGGCGATACATATCATTCGCAAGGTCATCATGCGCGTGGGCTCGATCACCAACTACCTCGTGCTGAAGCTGCACTGATGATCGCCGTACGCTTAGCCCGCAAGCTGTGCGCGGTTACCGTTGCGGTTGCGCTTACCGGTTGCGCGCTGACACCGCCGCCGTCAAACGGGGAATTGCAGAAGCAGGCTCTGCCCAACACCGCGATACCCGCCACATGGAAATCCGGCGGTTCGCAGGCGCCTGTTGCCGAACGCTGGCTGGCCTCGTTTAATGATCCCGCATTGACGGCGCTGGTCGATGAAGCACTGAAATACAACGCTGACCTGCAGGCTTCCGCGGCCAGCGTTGAACGCGCCGCAGGCTTGCTGAAAATTGCCAGTGCGTCACTGCAGCCATCCGTTACCGCCGTCGGTGTCACGGGCGGCAAATCTGGCGGAAGCGGCGGACTGGAAGGGGTGTTCCTGAACGCTTCGCTGGAGCTTGATGTGTGGGGACGTGTGCGCTACGGCCAGTCGGCCGCAGAAGCCGACACCGCCGCATTCGCCGCAGACTTCGCCTATGCCCGCCAGTCGCTCGCCGCCATGGTGGCGAAAAGCTGGTTCATGGCTATCGAAGCGGGATTGCAGCAAGCAATTGCCCGGGAAATGCTGCGCAGTACGGATTCCCTTCTGAAGCTTGCGCAGGAACGCTGGCGCATCGGTAACGGCAACGAACAGGCAGTTGCCGACGCGCGAGCCACGGTAGCCAGCTACCGCGATGCCCTGACGCAGATTGAACTATCGCGCGAACAATCGCTGCGTGCGCTCGAATCACTGCTCGGCCGCTATCCATCCGCCGAAATCAAAGTCGCGGATCGCTTTTCTGCGATGCCGGATTTCGTACCCGCCGGCATACCCTCGCAGTTGCTGGAGCGCCGACCGGATGTGGTGGCAGCAGAACGCCGCGTCGCCGCTGCCTTCAACCGCGTGGGCGAAGCCCGTGCGGCGCAACTGCCGCGCATCAGCCTCACTGCCGGCGGCAGTGACGTATCCAGTGATTTGATTGTATTGAAGAATCTGGATAATCCCGTATGGAGCCTGGGCGCCAATCTGGTCGCCCCGCTGTATCAGGGCGGCGCACTGCGGGCACAGGTTGAAATCCGCACGGCGGACCAGAAACAAGCATTGGCACAGTATGCTCGCGCGGGGCAGCGCGCATTCAGCGAAGTCGAAAATGCACTCGCCGCCGAGCGAACGCTGCGTGATCGCGACACGCTGCTTCAGGCCGCCGTCCGCGATAACGAACGCGCCCTTGAACTTGCGCAGATCCAATACCGCGTCGGAAGCATCGACCGGCGCACGGTCGAACAGCGCCAGCTTGCCCTGTACGCCGCGCAGACCTCGCACCTGCGTGTGCAAAGTGAGCGACTGGCCCAGCGCATGAACCTCCATCTTGCCCTGGGCGGCAACTTCGAATGATCATGACCACACAAACGGGAGAATAATCATGGCGGAAGAACCCAGCTACAGTCAGGCGCGATGGGCAAAGCAGTTTGACGAAATAACCGGTGAAATCGCAAAGTACGCTTCGATCTGCCGTGTGAATCTGCTTGATTCAGGAAATATTCAGCGTGTGCTGAACGACGACACCACGGTGTGCGGCATTCAGAATGAAAGCGCCTTCAAGAAAATGCGCAGTCTGCTGATGATGCACTACTCAGTCCGCGAAAAAGCAGTCGCCGCACTGGGTCCGCAGGAAACGCTGAAAATTGTTGATGAAATTGTCGCGAGATTGCGTAACCGGCTGGGCAATTAGCTGGACAAACCGGGCACTTAGCGGAATCTGCTGCACCCGGGCCTCCGCCTTCAGGACGGCAAACGGCGGCATAACAAGGTTCCCCCCTTCCCCATTACGGGGACAAGCCGCTTGCAGGCAAGACTCTCCGGCTTTGTTCCGTCCACACAACACCCTCGTCTGACGCAGTCAGCCCGTTCAAGAAAGTGCGCCGCCGAATTTCGCAGCAGATGCCCGGCGCACACATCGCAAATGATCGCCTGCAAAGGTCTCGACTCGCTGTCGATTGACATGAATCTGGTCAATTGGCTACAGTCCGCCTATCATTGCTGCAATGCAACATCGAAGCAAGGGCAAGGAACAGCACCATGGTCAACAACCACAAAAAATACCAGCGGCTGATCAAACGCTGCAAAGCGCTGCCACCAACACCAACCGCGGTGGCGCATCCCTGCGATGAGAGTTCGTTGCAGGGTGCCGTTGATGCGGCGAAAGCCGGATTGATCGCACCCATATTGGTAGGTCCGGTCGCGCGCATCCGTGAAATTGCCGCAAAGGCCGGCCTGGACATATCCAGGTATCCCATTGTCGACGCCCAATTCAGCCACGAATCGGCTGACAAGGCAGTGGCTGAAGTACGCGCAGGTCGCGCCGAGGCGCTGATGAAAGGCAGCCTGCACACGGATGAATTGATGGGCGCGGTAATCAGTCGCGACACGGGCCTGCGTACCGCACGGCGCATAAGCCATTGTTTCATCATGGATGTTCCGGGACATGCAGATCCACTGATCATCACCGATGCCGCAGTGAACATTGCGCCGTCCCTCAGGGATAAAGTCGATATCGTGCAGAATGCGATCGACCTCGCGCATGATCTGGATTTCACGAGTGTGCGAGTCGCAATCCTCTCGGCCATGGAAACCGTCAATCCGGATGTGCCCTCCACACTGGAAGCAGCCGCACTCTGCAAGATGGCTGATCGCAAACAGATCACCGGTGCCCTCCTTGACGGGCCGCTTGCACTCGACAACGCAATCAGCCCGGAAGCTGCAAAAATCAAGAAAATCGAGTCGCCGGTCGCAGGCCGTGCAAACGTACTGGTGGTGCCGGACCTCGAGGCCGGTAACATGCTCGCCAAAAGCCTGACTTTTCTCGCCGGTGCCGACGCCGCCGGCATTGTCCTTGGCGCGCGCGTTCCGATCATTTTGACGAGTCGCGCCGACACACTGATTGCACGGCTGGCTTCTTGTGCGGTGGCAACTCTGATCGCCAGCGCACGACGAAAGAGCGGAAACAAGGTTTTAGGATAAAAACGACTGTCGCAAAACTGGGCGCACGCGCGATATCAAGTACGTGATCTCCGACGGGCCGCGGCAAAAAAGCTGATTGCACGAACACAAAGGAACGCCTTCAATGGAAATCAATTCCGTCGCTGTAGTCGGTGCCGGCACCATGGGAAACGGCATCACACAAGTCATTGCGGCCGGCAACTTCCCGGTTGTCATGACCGACCTCAATCACGCCACCCTGCAACGCGGACTCGACGTCATAGACAAGAGCCTGCAACGGCTGGTGAGCAAGCAGAAACTCCTGGCCTGTGACAAGGACGCACTGCTGGCACGCATCCGCACAACAACCCGGCTGGATGACATTGTCGACTGCGACCTGATCATTGAGGCGGCGACTGAAAATGCCGAATTAAAACTGAAGATTTTTGGCGATCTCGACCGCATCGCCAAACCGACCGCCATCCTTGCCTCGAATACGTCGTCCATCTCGCTGACCCGTATCGCTGGTGCGACCAAACGAGCCGCCCAGGTCATCGGCATGCACTTTTTCAATCCGGCCCCGGTGATGCCGCTGGTTGAACTGATCCGCGCCTTGCAAACTTCCGATACGACTTACCAGGCCGTCAGGACGCTGACCGAAAAGCTGGGCAAATCGCCGGTGGAAGTGAGGAACAGTCCGGGTTTTGTCGGCAATCGCATTCTTTTGCCGATGCTGAACGAGGCGGTGTATTGCCTGCATGAGGGTCTTTCCACGGCGGAAGAAATCGACAGCGTAATGAAACTCGGCATGGGCCATCCGATGGGACCTCTGGCGTTGGCGGACCTGATCGGACTCGATACCTGCCTCGCCATCCTGCAGGTGCTATACGACGGGTTCAAGGATCCGAAATATCGTCCCTGCCTGTTATGGCAGGAAAAAGTGGATGCCGGTCAACTGGGCCGCAAAAGCGG
>CAZHFZ010000103.1:0-1373 GCA_964531455.1 uncultured Bordetella sp. | reverse complement strand
GTCGCCCAGCCCGTCATATCCGACCAGTAAAGCCAGCCCACCGCTGGAAGCAGCACGAGAACGGGCCCCAGTTGTGCAATACAGAACATGAACATAACGGCCGTCAGCACAGTGGCAAATGGCACTCCGGCAATGGCCAGTCCGATGCCGCCGAGTATGGATTGCGCGAGAGCGGTGATCACGACTCCCATCGCAACACCCCGGATCGCCTGACCGGCCAACACGACAACATGATCGCCCCGAACGGGGGCCAGTCGATTACCGAATTGCCGCATCCACCGGGCCCACCCCTCACCACCCGCATAGAGAACCCCGGAGAGGATGACTGTCAGCAGAAATTGGGCAAACACCATGCCGAAACTGCCGACTTCCGAGAGAAACCAGCGCGTCACCAGGCCCACATACGGTTCTGCCTGAGCGGCCAGTTCCTTTGCTCCTTGGGCAGCCACCGTATCCCAGGCCGCAACAACCCGCTCTCCAACCAGCGGTACGGATCCTAGCCAGACGGGAGGCGGCGGCAGGCGAAACGCGGTCAACTCCTTGCCCCAGATGACGATCTCGTCCGCATGCTCAACGATGGTGGCAATGGCCAGCGTCAAAGGCACCACGAAAACGAGCAGCAGGGCCAGCATCATGAAAGTTACCGCCAGCAACCGGCTGTTCCAGAGACGCTGCTGTACGCGACACATCAGGGGCCAGGTCGCGACAACAATCATCGTTGCCCAGATCAAAGGCGCCAGAAAAGGCCGGATGATCCAGAAGGACGAAAAAATCAGCCCGCCAATGAATAAAACGGCCAGTGTGGTTCGGGTAAGTTCAGAACGCGGTTCGTTCATTCACATCTCCGGAAAACAATTGGATAACACCGCATGCAGGATTCATACGGCAAGTCTAACCCGTGCGACAACCTTATGGGGTAGACCGACCGACAAACTTAAACAACTTCGGTCGTTGTCAGCTCAGCATTGTCAGCATGATCGCGCGGACAGGTGTCACAGCCGACACCAAAAAAGCTCGCGGTTTGCCAAGCCTGATGCTAATTGGTACTCTGCCAGCCATGCCGCCAGACAGGGACAACTTATGGGGCTGAGCTCAGCGATCTTGGGCCAGATGGTTCCCTTTTTCCCAATCCGGCTCAACTATTGCTCATCAAGCATTGGCGATGCCGCCCCTCCCGCTTGCAGGAAATAACCGAATGAAACGAATTGCTGCGTTCACCAGTCTGGTTTTACTGGGATTACTTGCACTGGTTTCAGGTGTCTGGACTGCGCTATTGCTGCTGTATACCGGGCCGCAGGGCAATGGACTGAATACAGTCTTGGCGGTAACTGCAGCACTGATCTCGCTGCTGACACTGGTTTCCATGTTTATTC
>CAZHFZ010000102.1:0-5508 GCA_964531455.1 uncultured Bordetella sp. | reverse complement strand
TCACTAAAGGTGAAGGCATGAAAAATTCGATTCCAGCCGATTTCAAAACCCTGTGGCGGCTCGCCCGCGGCGCGCCCGGGGGCAATAGTCACGCCGACCGGCTGGAGCGTTTTTACCGCCCTCAGGCGGAATCCTATGACGCTTTCCGCGAACGCATGCTCCATGGACGATCCGAGCTGATCGAACTGCTGGCGCCGCAGGACGGTGCGCTGATTATCGAACTCGGCGCAGGCACCGGCAACAACGCCCGCCATTTCGGCGCAGATCTGGCGCGCTTCGAAGCCGTTGAACTGGTCGACCTGTGTCCCTCGCTGCTGGAGCAGGCGCGCAGACGCTGGGTGCATGAGCCGAGGATTCGCGTCATTGAAGCTGATGCCACGCATTACCGGCCGCCGCGGCCTGCGGACTGTGTGTATATGTCCTACTCGCTGACCATGATGCAGGAATGGCGACCGGCGCTCGACAACGCCGTTGCCATGCTCAAACCCGGCGGCATCCTCGGTGTCGTCGATTTTGAACTGCCCCGCGGTAATTGCCTCGCTGATCGCTGCTCCTGCGAATTCTGGAAACGCTGGTTTGCCCACGACGGGGTTTATCTTGATCGCGAACATGTCGAAGTCATGCAATCTCTCACCGAAACGATAACCCTCAGGGAATCCAACGCCGCACTGCCCTATCTGCCCGGACTGCGCGTGCCTTATTACATCTATCTGGGCCGCAAACCCCTGCCGGCGGGAACACTCCAATGAACAGCGTCCGCACACTTTTCCTGTCCGACATCCATCTCGGCACACGGGCCTGCCAGGCTGAACACCTGCTGGCGTTCCTGAAGGACTACGATTGCGAGAACCTGTTCCTGGTGGGTGACATCATCGACTTCTGGGCGATGAACCGTTCCGTGCACTGGCCGGCCTCGCACAACACAGTGGTGCAGAAGATCCTCAAGAAGGCACGCCATGACACCAAGGTATACCTGATCCCGGGTAACCACGATGAACTGCTGCGCGAACATGTCGATTCTAATTTCGGCGATGTCCTGCTATTGCGCGAACATGTACACACCACCGCTGACGGCAAGAAATTCCTGATATTGCACGGTGACGAATATGATCAGGTCACCGCGCTGCATCGCTGGATTTCGGTGCTTGGCGACATTTCATACACCTTTCTCATCCATCTCAACCGCATGCTGTCATGGTTACGCCGCAAATTTGGCGTCAGCGGCCACTGGTCGCTGGCCGACTACGCCAAGCGCAACGTTCTGCAGGCGGTCAGCTTCATCAGCGATTTTGAAACTGCGGTGTCGCGCACTGCAGCACAGCGCGGGCTTGACGGCGTGATCTGCGGCCACATCCACACCGCAGCCCTGCGTAAAATCGAGAACATCACCTACATCAACTGCGGCGACTGGGTGGACAGTTGCACCGCAGTCGTCGAACACATGGACGGCAGGATGGAGCTTGTACGCTGGGAGCCGCAGGTGCACGCAGAGGAGCACGACTCAGGCAAAGTCGTACGCCTGCGCACCGCCGATGCCGCATAAAATAATCAATAAAAACAATTATTTATAATATACCCGACACCAACCCACCTTCACGCTTCCGCAATCATGCGTTTAATACTTCTGCTGATGCTGGCACTTGCCGCCACACCGTCAACGCTGACATACGCTGCCTTCAATGAACCCGCAGAAGCTGCCCCGGTGAACGATGCCGATTTCGACAACGGGGTCAAGGCGGTGAAGGCGGAAAACTGGCCGGAAGCGATCATTCGCCTGGAACGTTCGGCGACAAAACATCCGCGCAGTGCCGATGTGCACAATCTGCTGGGTTATGCCTATCGCAAGAGCAACAATCTCGACCGCTCGTTCACGCACTATCTGCGTGCACTGGATCTCGATCCGGAACATCGCGGCGCCCACGAGTATATTGGCGAAGCCTGGTTGATGCGCGGCGATGCAACGAAGGCGCGCAGTCATCTGAATGAACTGGCGCGGATCTGTCGTTCAGCGTGCGAAGAATTCCACGACCTCGCCAAAGCCATTGCCGAATTCGAAGGCGGGCAGCGTCCGCGCTAAACTGCCCGGACCCGATCCTGATCGCATCGGCACACAGGACAACGCCCATGAAATTCATCACAATCCGCCTCCGCGCATTTGCAGCCACACTGCTGCTGGCAGCGGCCTCGGGAACGGCTGTTGCCGCCGAACGGTTCAGCTTTGCCGCGCTCGGTGACATGCCTTACCGTGAGACCCATTTCCCGCACTTCGAGCGACTGATCGCCAGGATCAACGCCGCCGCGCCGGCGTTCACGGTCCATGTTGGCGATTTCAAAAATGGCGTTTCATTTTGTGATGACGATGTTTACCGGCGCATGCGCGGCCTTTTCGACCGCTTTGAAGCGCCGCTGATTTATACCCCGGGTGACAACGAGTGGACGGACTGTCACCGGATCGGCCCCGCTGACCGATCCGCATCCGATCCAATCGAACGCCTGCAGCACCTGCGCAACGTATTTTTCCCGGGCAATACCAGCCTCGGCCGGAATCCCTTACCGTTAGTACAGCAAAGCGCCGACCCGCGTTTTTCAAAGTTTGTCGAAAACGCACACTGGCAGCGCGGCGGCGTGCATTTCGCCACCGTGCACGTGGTCGGCAGCAACAACAACCTGCAGCGCAACCAGGCGGCGTTAAACGAATACGCTGAGCGCAACGCCGCCAATCTGGCCTGGATCAATACAACCTTTGACCGGGCCGAGTCAGCGAAGGCGCCCGCCGTGGTGGTTGTGCTGCATGCCGATGCGTGGTGGGAACTCGACGGGCGCGAAGACCAGCGCGCGGGATTTACCGACACCGTCCGCCTGCTCAAGGATCGCATCATCCGCTTTGCCAAGCCGGTGCTGCTGATACATGGCGACAAACACCGCTTCATCGTCGACAAGCCGCTGTACCAGAACCGGCAGTTGATCTACAACGCAACGCGGCTGATGGTATTCGGTGACAGGGAAATTCACGGGGTGATGGTCACCGTCGACGCAAATGACCCCGATGTGTTCAGCTTCCGCACGCTGACCGTGCCGGAAAACATCGAACCGTTCGCCGCGCCGAAACCCGCACCCTGAAAGCAGGCCGGTTTTAACGTTCAGGTGCCGCAGAAGGTCTGGTAGCCGGCCGATTCGCTGGCCGGCGCAGGCTCCGCGTATGCCGCATATTCGATCTTTTCCTCAAACGGCTGCTGCAATACCGTCAGCAGTTGTTCGAAGGGGGCGTAGTCACCAAGATCCACAGCCGCCGCCAGCGCTTCTTCAACACGATGGTTGCGCGGAATGTATACGGGGTTCACCGCACGCATCGCCTGCGCACGCTGCACAGGCGTAAGCCCTTCGCTGTTGATGCGCGCACGCCACCGCGGCAACCAGCCGTTCAACGCCGAATCATCGGCATACAGCTTGCGCAGCCAGCCTTCGCGCGATGCGTCAGCCGCCTCAGCGGTATCGGCAAGACAGCGGAAGGCCTTGGTGAAATCCACTCCCTGCCCTTCCATGCTCTTCAGGAAATCCTGCGCAAGCGCAAGATCCTCCGGTTCATCGCGGGTCAGCCCCAGTTTGAGACGCATGCCGCGCAGCCAATAGTGTTCATGTCGCATCTGGAACGCCTCAAGGATTTCCATCGCCTTCTGCACCGCATGCTCTTGGTCGTCATTCTGTTCAATCGCGAGCAAGGGCAGCAGCGCTTCGGCCAGGCGCGCCAGATTCCAGTTCGCAATCGGCGGCTGGTTGGCATAGGCATAACGGCCTTGTTCATCGATGGAACTGAACACCGTTGCGGGGTTGTAGTGATCCATGAACGCGCAGGGACCGTAGTCGATGGTTTCACCGGACAGCGTCATGTTGTCGGTGTTCATCACGCCGTGGATGAATCCGACGTTCATCCAGCGCGCAATCAGCTCGGCCTGGCGTTCACACACCGCACGCAGCAATCCCAGATAAGGATCCGCCTGTCCCTTCAGTTCCGGGTAATGCCGCGCAATCACATAATCAGCCAGCTTGCGCAGCGTCGCGTCATCTCCGCGCGCGGTCACAAACTGGAAAGTGCCGACGCGGATGTGGCTCGACGCCACGCGTGTCAGCACCGCACCGGGCAGGTTACGTTCACGGCGCACCGCTTCACCGGTAGTCACTGCAGCCAGCGCCCGCGTGGTCGGTATGCCCAGCGCATGCATCGCCTCGCCGATGATGTATTCGCGCAACACCGGCCCCAGCGCCGCCTTGCCGTCGCCGCCGCGGGAAAACGGCGTGCGGCCGGAGCCCTTGAAAGCAATGTCACGGCGCTTGCCGTTTTTATCGATGACCTCGCCGAGCAACAAGGCACGTCCATCGCCGAGTTGCGGCGAGAAACCTCCAAACTGGTGACCGGCGTAGGCTTGGGCGATTGTGGCGGTGCTTTCCGGGATTTTGTTGCCGGAGAAAATCAGCGCGCCTTCCGGTGTGTCCAGCGCCATGGCATCAAGACCCAATTCTTCGGCTAGCGCGTGATTGAGCCGGATCAGCTTCGGCTCGGAGACCTCGGCAGCCTTCCACGGCACATAGAGGCCTTCGAGCTCGCGGGCGTAAGTGTTGTCGAACACAAAAAACTCTGCTGCGGGTGTGGTCAATGCAGTCATGACGACATGATAGTCCATACTACCCGCCGGCAATCAGGTGCTTGGCCCAATCCCATTGCACGCCCCTAACTCGATAGGGCCGCCACACGGGACCGCGCTACGTGCAGTTTTTTGTAGCTGTCAATCAGGCGCTGATGTCGGTCGAGCCCCTCCAGCTTCATGCTCGTCGGCGTCAAGCCGAAGAAGCGCACACTGCCGTCCACTGACCCAAGTACCGCATCTATCCGCGGATCGCCAAACATCCGGCGAAAATTGCCTACGTAATCGTCCAGCTCCAGGTCCTCGTCCAGCACAACCTCCAGCACCACATTCAAGGCCTGATAAAACAATCCGCGTTCGACCGTGTTTTCGTTGTATTGCAGGAAGCTCCCCACCAGCTCATGCGCTGCCTCAAACCGCTTCAAAGCGAGATTGATCAGCAGCTTCAACTCCAGAATGGTCAGCTGGCCCCAGACCGTGTTCTCGTCAAACTCGATGCCAATCAGGGTGATGATGTCGGTGTAATCATCCAGCCCGCTGTTCTCCAGGCGTTCAAGCAATGCCGCGAGGCCGGCGTCATCCAGACGATGCAGGTTCAGGATGTCGGCGCGGAACAACAGCGCCTTGTTGGTGTTGTCCCAGATTAAATCCTCCACCGGATACACCTCCGAATACCCCGGCACCAGAATGCGGCAGGCCGTGGCGCCCAACTGGTCATACACCGCCATGTACACTTCTTTGCCCATGCCTTTGAGGATGCCGAACAGGGTCGCGGCCTCCTCGGTGTTGGAGTTTTTTCCCTGCCCGGAAAAGTCCCACTCGACAAAATCGAAATCGGCCCTGGCGCTGAAAAAACGCCACGACACCA
>CAZHFZ010000101.1:0-5622 GCA_964531455.1 uncultured Bordetella sp. | reverse complement strand
TAGAGCCAGCCAATCCCCTCGCCCCGCTTGCGGGGAGAGGGTTAGGGTGAGGGGCTGGGCGAATGTTCTGCTTTTTTACGCTACAACCTACTTCGCCAACCCCTCCACCCACCGGTCATAAATCCGGTCCGCCACCGCATTCAGCGCGCGGACCTTGTCATCAATGCCCGCTTCCATCTCGGCCGGCGTCTGCACCGACGCCACCCGCCCGGCGAGCGCTTCCACTTCCTTCGCCCAGTCGCGACACCACGTCCGGATCAGTTCCGGCGTCATTTCGACATGGCACTGCATGCCGAAGTGTTTGCCCAGCGCATAGGCCTGATTGCCGCACCAGGGGCTCTCCATCAGCCGCACAGCGCCTTCGGGGATCGCAAACGTCTCGCCATGCCAGTGGAAGGACAGGAACTCGTGCAGGTCGTCTCCCAGCCAGCGTCGCGCCTCGGGATCATCCAGCACCTGCACTGCGCCCCAGCCGATCTCCTTGACCGGATTGCGGGTCACCGGCGCACCCAGCGATTTGGCGATCAACTGCCCGCCGAGGCAATGGCCCAGCACCGGCACATCGCGCGCCACCGCATCGCGGATCAGGCTGCACACCGGCGCAATCCACGGCAGGTCATCGTTGACGCTCATCGGTCCGCCCATGAAACACAGCCCGGCGAATGACGAGGATTCGGCCGGCACCGGCTCACCGGCATCGATTTTGATCACTTGGTACGGGATGCCGCGGCGTTCAAGGTACGTGGCAAAATAGGCCGGACCTTCTGTCGGCGTATGGCGGAATATGGCGATCGGTTTCATGCGGAGGCTGTGAATGCGGTTACCGGAGTTTAAGGGCTGTGTTGCGATTCTGCTGCTCCTTTCAGCAAGCATGGCCCATGCCAACGACATCACCGTCGCGGCGCTGTTCACCGGCAAGGCCGTGCTGGTGGTCAATGGAGGTGCACCGCGCACCATCTCGGTGGGTCAGAGCACGCCGGAAGGCATCCGCCTGATCAGCGCCGACAGCAGCAGCGCGGTCATCGAATTCCAGGGCAAACGCCAGACCCTCACGCTGGGCGGTAGTGGACGCCTGGGCGGTGGCGGTCCCGTCGGCGGCAGCGGCAGTTCTACGGGATCGGTCACTCTGACCGCAGACTCACAAGGCCATTACATGACGCTCGGCCAGATCAACGGCGGCACCGTGCAGTTCATGGTCGATACGGGCGCCACCGCCATCGCGATGTCGAGCACACGCGCACGCCAGCTGGGGATCAACTACGTCAACGGCCAGCGCGGCTTCACGCAAACCGCCAACGGCCGCGCCGCGGCCTACCGCGTCACACTCGATACGGTAAAGATCGGCGACATCACATTGCACGCGGTCGATGCCGTGGTGCTGGAAGGTGACAACCTGCCGATAGTACTGCTGGGGATGAGTTTTCTGAACCGCACGGAGATGAAACGGGATGGGCAGAGTCTGACGTTGATCAAGCGGTTTTGAGGACGCGCGTCATATAAAAAACAATAAAAACAATTAGTTATATTTAAAATCGCCTTCGCCGGCACTCCTGATACTCACACTCGCGATTGACGACCCCGGGCGATCTGGATATCTTATAGATATCTCACAGGAGCACACCCCATGGCCACCCGTTTGACCGCCGAACAGATTGCCTTCCGCTATCGGGTCACCGACAGCCCGAACGGCGTCACGCGTGAAACCGCGAAACGCATCGCCGAACATCTGGGTGTTGATGAAACACAGGCGATACACCGCGCCCTGCATGAACTGGCAGCAAGGATCCTGCCGCAGTACGAAGCCGACGACGGGCCGTTGAGTGCAGCACAAATGCGGCAGATCAGAAAACACGCGCCGCAGGGTAAAAAAAGCTCGCTGCGCTCCAGCCTGTTCGATACGGCATCCGCAAAAAAATGAAAAACTGGGGAGAGCCCACCGCCGGCGAAATCGTGTGGTGCCACTTCCCCGACAACATCAACCCGCGCCCAAAACCGCGGCCCGCGCTGATCGTCGCAGTATTCGATGATGACGCACCGTCATTCACAGTACGCGTCGCGTACGGCACCAGCCAGAAAACCACCCAACTCTATCGCGGCGAATTCGCCATCCTGCAAAACAAGAACCCTGCGGCCTATGCTGCGGCAGGACTCAGTTACGACACCAAGTTCAACCTGCGGCAGCTGGTTGACCTGCCCTACACTGCGGAATGGTTTTCAGTGCCACCGGCTGCGCCGCATGGGCAGACACCTTTGCTGGGCACCTTACACCCGTCCATGGTTAGGGCGGCGCAGGCGGCGTATCGTGAGGCCGGCAAATGATGTGGCAAGCGTTCTCAAATCAACTCCGGAACTTTTAATGCAGTATTTTTCCTCCTGCAAAAGGTAAAACAGAAAAATGAAGACGTTGATGCCATCTGAAACAGTTCTCGAAGGTAAATGGGGACTCCTCAACGGAAAGATGGTGGGAGACGAAACGACCATAAGGATCAATCAACTAATCACCAGCACTTTGGCGCATGTCGCAACAAGCGAAGATGGCTGGTCTAATCTGTATCGAGACCCCTCTGACGGTCGCTATTGGGAACACACATACCCACAGGGTGAAATGCATGGTGGTGGCCCTCCAAAGTTGCAAGTCTTGACGCGTGATGTTGCGATCAAAAGCTATGGTAGGCGCGTTGATATCTAACCTATTACCGGTGCCGATGCTCCGTCTGCTAGCGGCGCTCTTGGTAATTTTGCCGACTGGCTGCACTACAGTAAGTCCGTACGAGAATTACACCAACTGGATGCAAGCCCAAGTAGGTAGGTGGGCTTACGATCCTGATACATACCGGCGTCGATATGTCGAATTGCGTGTAGCGGAGCGACAACTAGCCAATGGGAACATCGAAGAAGAGTTCAGACGCGGACGGGGAGGTAAATGTCCTACGTACTTTGAGATTGACCCAAAGACTGAAAAGATCGTTGCTTGGCGTCATGAAGGCCAAAAGGAAGATTGTGGCATTCGTCCCTGACGTGCTATCTAACAGTCGGCTCTTTTGCGACTCATTCATAGCGCAGTCTGCTAGATTCAGGGACGGCACATTTACCTGGATCAAGTTTTGTCTGGCGCACCAGTTACAACAGGAGCCTGTCAATCCAGCCCTACTTCTTGCTCTCCGGCGCCCCACCCACCATCGCCAGCAAATGCCCGAACTTGCTGCGCTTGGTATCGAGATAGCGGCGGTTGGCATCCCGCGGCGGCACTTCAACGGCGACACGCTCCACCACCGTCAGGCCGTAATCCTGCAGGGCAGCGACCTTGTCCGGGTTGTTGGTCATCAGCCGCACCTGGTGCGCGCCGAGGTCTGAAAGAATCTGCGCGCCGGCACGGTAGTCGCGCATGTCGGCAGCAAAACCCAGCGCGTGGTTGGCTTCGACGGTGTCGTGGCCCTGGTCCTGCAGCGCATAGGCGCGGATCTTGTTGAGCAGGCCGATGCCGCGGCCTTCATCGAACATGTAGACCAGCACGCCGCGGCCAGCTTCTTCGATCTTTTGCATGGCGGCTTCGAGCTGTTCACCGCAGTCGCAGCGCTCCGAGCCGAACACGTCGCCGGTCAGGCACTGGGAATGCAGGCGTACCAGCACCGGTTCATCCGGTTTGATCTCGCCCTTCACCAGCGCGACAAACAGTTCCGACTCCAGATTGTCGGCGTAAACAATCATTTTGAATTCGCCGGCCTTGCTGGTCGGCAATACCGTCTCGGCCTTGCGGCGGATTTCGCGTTCGTTCTCGCGGTAGGCAACGAGGTCGCTGATGCGAACGATCTGTATGTTGTGTTTTTGCGCAAAGGCTTCGAGGTCGGCCATGCGCGCCATCGTGCCGTCGGCTTTCATGATTTCGCAAATCACGCCCGCAGGTTTGAGTCCGGCGAGTCGCGCGAGATCCACCGCCGCTTCGGTATGACCGCGACGCGAGATCACGCCGCCATCAACCGCACGCAAAGTCTGCAGGCGGCCGGGACGGATCAGGTCGGTGGCCTTGGCGTTGTCGGCAATGGCCACGGCGATGGTGCGCGCACGGTCATGCGCAGACATGCCCGAGCCCACGCCTTCGCGGGCATCTATCGGTGTTGCGAATGCGGTGCCGAATTTGGTCTGGTTGCCGCGATCATCGGTGATCAGTGACAGACCCAGCGTACGCAACCGGTCTTCAGTCAGCGCCAGAGACACCAGGCCGCGGCCTTCGGTGGCCATGAAGTTGATTGCGTCCGGCGTCGCGCGCTCGGCCGCGACAAACAGATCACCTTCGTTTTCGCGGTCTTCGCTGTCGACCAGGATCACCATGTCGCCGCGGCGCACCGCCGGCAGGATATGCTCGACGAGGTAGTCGCTGCTTTTGGCCTTGCCGCTCATACCAAGGGAATTACGTAAGTATTTTTTTTTATTGTTATTTTCATGCTTTTGCAGCAATCAGCCGCAGGAACTCGGAGCGCGTCACATCCTTGTTGAATTCGCCGGTGAAGGCCGACGTGGTTGCTACCGAATGCTGCTTCTGGATGCCGCGCATGATCATGCACATGTGCTGGGCTTCGATCACCACCGCAACACCGGCGGGGTCGAGCGTCTGCTGGATGCAATCACGAATCTGTACGGTCAACCGCTCCTGCACCTGCAGCCGGCGCGCAAACGCATCCACCACGCGCGGCAGTTTCGACAGGCCGACGATGCGGCCCTTGGGGATGTACGCCACGTGCGCCTTGCCGAAGAAGGGCAGCATGTGGTGCTCGCACAGCGAATAGACCTCGATGTCGCGCACGATCACCATCTGCTGGTATTCCTCGGTGAACATTGCGGATTTGAGGATTTCCGCGGGATCGAGGTTGTAACCGTGGGTCAGGAACTGCAGCGCCTTGGCGACACGCTCCGGGGTTTTTACCAACCCTTCGCGTTGCGGGTCTTCACCGATGTCTTCCAGAATGCCGGTGTACTTCTTGGCGATGCTGCGGACTTTTTTCGGGTTGTACTGGTCGATCTTGGCGTAACCGTCCATCACGTTCTCTTTGCGCATCATCAGCCCTTCTGCGCGGCTTTGCGCGTGATTTCGGTTTCAAGGCGACGGCGGATCGACAATGCAATGCCTTCGGCATCGAGGCCAACACTGGCCAGTTGCACCGCCGGGTCGCCCTGTTCAATAAAGCGGTCGGGCAAGCCGAGCAACAGCACCGGCACCGTGCAGCCGTTCTGCTCCAGCGCTTCGAGCACGGCGCTGCCCGCGCCGCCCATGACCACGTTTTCTTCGACCGTCACCAGCAACGCGTGACTGGCGGCCAGTTCACGCACCAGTTCGACATCCAGCGGTTTGACGAAACGCATGTTGGCGACGGTGGCATCAAATTCTTCAGCCACCGCCAGCGCCGGCGCAAGCATCGAGCCGAAAGCGAGAATCGCCACACCGCCCTTGCCCTTGCGCCGCAGTTCGCCGCGACCGACCGGCAACGCAGCCATTTCCTTTTGTATCGGAACACCCGGCCCGCTGCCGCGCGGATAACGCACAGCCACCGGCGTGTTCATCTGGAATGCGGTGAACAGCATCTGCCGGCATTCGTTTTCATCGGCGGGCGTCATCACCGTCATGTT
>CAZHFZ010000100.1:0-5807 GCA_964531455.1 uncultured Bordetella sp. | reverse complement strand
CCGGTGGCGCAGCCACAATTGATGTGGTCGCGAGCGGCGCCATTGTGGTTAACGCAGGAGGATCAGTCGATGCCGTTGGTGGCGGTGCCTATTACGGTGGTAACGGTGGCAATGCTGCGGTCAAACTGACTTCGACCGGCAGTTCGATCACCATATCCGGCAGCGCTGAAGTCGAGGCGCGTGGTGGTGACGTGAATAGTTTCTATTCATCAGGAAATGGCGGTCAGGCCACCATTGAAATCACCTCAGCCGGCAACACCAGCGTTTCCGATTTTTCGTATGTACAGGCCTATGGCGGAGATGGCGGGGAGGGCGGTGTTGGTGGCGCCGCCGCAGTGGTGATTTCCGCTGGCGGCGGCATCTTCGTCAGCGACAGTGTGGTCGAGAGTTACGGCGGAGATGCAGGTTCCTTCGGTCAGGGCGGTGCTGCATCGGTCGGGCTTTTCGCCAGCGGGCCGATACAGATTGAAGGCGGCGAAGGCGGCAACTATATCAGGGCTTATGGCGGATACGGGGAAAACGGTGGCAACGCCGCGATCAACGTCATATCCGGCGGCAGCATCCTGCTGTCAGGCGGTGGCATGAGTGCCAGATATGACGACGGGGAGTTCGAAGGTGTGGCCTCGATCGTTGTGGCTGCTGCGGGCAATCTGACGCTGCAAAACGAGGCTTATCTGGACAGCGAAGGCATGGTGGGCCTTGGTGGCGCCAACATCCTGCTTGATATGGCTTATGCCTACGGTGAAACAGGAGTGCAGGTGGATGCATCCGGCAGCCTCAGCGTCATCAACAACAGCTTTTTGGGTGGCCCAGGCATCGCCAGCATTACTACCGGCGGCAATGTGTTGGTGGAAACAAACGGCTGGATTACCGGTTATCCCGACGTGACAATGAAAGTGGGCGGTGAAGTGTTCATCAATACCGGCGGACGCATCGAAGCGGGTCTGCCCACCACCATCTACCTGACCTTCCCGATGTTGACCAGCGGCGGTTTTACGGTGAACGGTGTTCCGGGGGTCTTGTTTGACGGATCAACCGGCTTCTTTGCCGGCGGCAGCGGCGCAGTCCTCGGCACCAACCTGCTGGTGACATATGGCGGCGGGGCAACGCTGAATGTGCCGCCCGACACGCTGATTGTGGCGATGAGCGAGTCGATCAAACCGCCGGACGCCGAGAAGAAGAAGGATATCTTCGAGGATGAGAACGACGCGAAGAAGAAAAAGGAAACCGCGTCCTGCCGTTGACCGCCCTTCTGGAAAAGCCCCGGTGCTCGCGACCGGGGTTTTTTTCGGGCACCTTGTTTTATAACGGATAATTGGCGTTCACGACGCCGAATCTGCCATAATCGCCAGCAAGTTGTTTGTGTGAATTGCGTCACGTTATCGCGGAAGTTTAAACAGGGTGTGTTTGAGTCGTAAAACTTTAAAAATGCCATTAAAAACAATGACATACAAAAAAAACCTGCTTCGGCAATCCATTCTGGCCATGTTTTTCGCGACATCCGCAGGGGCTGTAGTCGCCCAGGAAGTCGAAATTCCTGCGCCGAAATTCGATATCAAAAGCTTCGAGGTCGTCGGCGATACGATACTGGGCTCCGATGTCGTGCAACGCACGGTGACGCCGTTCACCGGCAAGGACAAGGATTTCGGCGATGTCCAGCGCGCCCTCGAATCCCTGGAAGTGGCCTATCGCAAACTGGGTTATGGCGTGATCCAGGTGCAGTTGCCCGAGCAGGACATCACCCGCGGCGTGGTGCGCTTCAACATCAACCAGCCGAAGGTCGGCAAGGTGAACGTCGAAGGCAACCAGTTCTTCAGCACGGAGAACGTCCGCCGCTCGCTGCCTTCAGTGAAAGAAGGCGAGATCCCGAATTCCAACGAAATCGCCCGTGACCTGCAGATTGCTGCAGAGCATTCGATCAAACAGACCAGCGTACTGCTGCGTTCGGGGGCAAATGAAGGTCTGGTTGATGCCAACGTTCGCATAACCGACAGCCGCCCGTGGCGCCTGCTGATGACGCTGGATGACACCGGCACTTCCGATACCGGTTACATGCGGCTTGGGGTGGGTTTCCAGCACAGCAACCTGTTTGACCGTGATCATTCGTTTACCGCGCAATACATCACTTCGCCGTCGGAACTCGACAAGGTGTCGATCTACGGTCTGGGTTACCGCATTCCGTTCTACAACATGAACAGCACGCTGGACATGTTTGCCGGTTACTCCGATGTGGATTCGGGCACCGTACAGGGGCTGTTCAACATCAGCGGCAAGGGTTCAATCTTCGGTGCACGCTGGAACTATTTCCTGCCGAAATGGGGCGATGTCGAGCAGCGCGTTTTCGCCGGGCTTGATTACCGTGCCTATCAGAACAACGTAACGCTGGGCGGCATCGGTTTTGTGCCGGACATCACCGTGCATCCGGCATCGATCGGCTATGCCGGCATGCTGCGCATGACCGCCAGTGAGTGGAGTTTCAACGCGTCGCTTTCGCGCAACCTTCCCGGTGGACAGGACGGCACGTCAGCTGACTTCAATGCGTCCCGCGCCGGTGCCAATGCGAATTACACGCTGACGCGTTTCGGCACCACGTTCTCGCATGCCTACCGCAATGACTGGCAGGCGCGCGTGGCATTCAACGGGCAATACACCAACGACATGCTGGTGGCGGGCGAACAGTTCGGTATCGGCGGCATGGATTCCGTGCGCGGCTACCTGCCGCGCGAAGCGTCGAACGACAAGGGTTATGCGACCCAGCTGGAGATGTACACCCCCAACTTTGCCGAAATGATTTCCTTGAGCGACAAGTGGCGCACGCGTTTGGTTGGTTTCTACGATTTCGGCTATGTCAAACGGGTTGATCCGCTGCCGGGCGAGCAGGAGAGCAAGTATCTGGCGAGCACCGGCGTCGGCATGCGCATGTCCTACGGCAAAAGCGTCAGTTTGCGGCTCGACCTGTCCAATATCCTCAAGGCCCACGGCACCCGCCAGGAAGGCGATTTGCGCCTCAACGGCAGCCTCGTTATGGTTTACTGACCGCCCACGGGCCGCTTACAAGCCCTTGATTCTGAGGGGCGTTCCGGTATAATCCCGGCCTCCCGTGCGGCGCCTGTCGCACGGGTCACTGAAATGAAATCCCTTCCTTGCCACACCGCGCTCGCATCGCGGGTGGCCCAACAGCCCACAAGGAGATATTGAATGCGACATTACGAGATCGTTTTGATTGTCCATCCGGACCAAAGCGAGCAGGTCCCGGCGATGGTTGACCGTTATCGTCAACTGATCATCGGCCGCAAAGGCGCGATCCATCGTTACGAAGACTGGGGCCGCCGCCAGATGACTTATCCGATCCAGAAGCTGCACAAAGCGCATTACGTCATGATGAACATCGAGTGCGACAACGAGACGCTGCTTGAGCTCGAACACGCATTCAAGTTCAACGACGCAGTGCTGCGCCACCTGACCGTCAGCATGGACGAGGCCGTTACGACCCCGTCGCCGATGATGCGGGAAGAGCGCGCGCGCCCGTCTGATGAAGCCAAGCCGGCAGCACCTGCGGCCGCTGCAGCAGTGGAGAGCGCGGCGTAAGTGAGCCGGAATACGGTCAGGCTTTTTGGTGTCCTGGCCGCGGTTGAACCTTTGCGTCACACCCCAGCCGGTCTGCCGGTCGTTGAGTTCACACTGTCCCACGCTTCCGAGCAAACCGAAGCAGGACAGAAACGGCAGGTGGAGTTCGAGATGGCGGCGAAAGCCACCGGCGAACTGGCAGCCCGGATTGCCGGAATGCGGCAGGGCAGCGGGATGGATGTGCAGGGGTTTCTCAACCGCAAGCATCGCATGAGCAGGCAGATTGTCCTGCATGTTACGAACATGGAACTGATCTAGAAAAGGAAACGCACATGGCACGAATGGGCGGAAACAGCGGCGGTAAAGGTAAATTCGGCAAAGGCAAAGGCAAGGACGGACGCAAAAAGGGCAACGCCCTGTTTCGTCGTCGCAAGTTTTGCCGCTTTACGGCTGAAGGCATCAAACAGGTTGATTACAAAGACGTCAACCTGCTGAAAGATTTCATCAACGAAAACGGCAGGATCATCCCCGCCCGCATCACGGGCACCAAGGCGCGGTACCAGCGCCAGCTGGGGATTGCGGTCAAGCGCGCGCGCTTCCTCGCGCTGCTGCCTTACACCGACCTGCACTGAGAGGCCTGACATGCAAATCATTCTTCTTGAAAAAGTCATCAATCTGGGCACGCTCGGCGACGTCGTTCGCGTCAAGGACGGCTACGCCCGCAATTACCTGATCCCGCAAGGCAAAGCCAAGCGCGCCACCGCGGCCAGCCTGGCTGACTTCGAAAAGCGCCGTGCCGAGCTGGAAAAGGCCCACGCGGAAATGCTTGCGCAGACGCAGGAAAAAGGCGCCAAGCTGGAAGGCCTGATGCTTCAGATCTCGCAGAAAGCCGGCGTTGACGGCAAACTGTTCGGTTCGGTCACCAACAGCGACGTTTCAGAAGCGCTGAAAAAGCAAGGCTTTGACGTGCCGAAGGCTGCCATTCGCATGCCGGAAGGCCCGCTGAAGATGATCGGCGACTATCCGCTGAAAGTCGCGCTGCACGCCGATGTGGTTGTTTCGATCACCGTTTCGGTGCTCGGCGAGGCTGCGTAAGCACTGAATCAAAAGCGTTTTTCTGCACGACCAAAAAAGGGCTGGCGACAGCCCTTTTTTTTGGTAGATTGAAAGTCTGCTGCTTTCCACCTCGCTCAATCCGCCAATTTAATATCATTTAAAAACAATAACTTAAAGATATAGTCGCCATGGTTCAAGTTGTCACGCAATTCCCCAAGGATCCCCAGCTCGAAGCGGCGCGTACGCCCCCGCATTCAATCGAGGCCGAACAATCGGTGCTGGGCGGCTTGTTGCTCGACAACGTGGCCTGGGATCGAATCGGCGACGTGGTGACCGAGGCTGATTTCTATCGCGGTGATCACCGCATGATCTTCCAGCACATTGCCAAGCTGATCGAACATAACCATCCGGCCGATGCGCTGACGGTGGCCGAGAGCCTCGAACGCAGCGGCAAGCTGGCCGAAGTCGGCGGCCAGGCCTATATCGGTTCGCTGGCATTGAATACGCCCAGCGCAGCCAACATCCGGCGCTACGCTGAAATCGTGCGCGACCGTTCGATCATGCGCAATCTCGCCGCCGTTGGCACTGCGATTGCCGATTCAGCGTACAGCCCGAGCGGCAAGGATGCGCATGTGCTGATCGACGAAGCCGAGGCCAAGGTGTTCCAGATCGCCGAAGCGGGTTCGAAGAACAAGCAGGGTTTTATCCGCATTGACCCGATCCTCACCGAGACGGTTGAGCGTATCGACATGCTCTACGCCCGCGAGAACAAGAATGACGTGATCGGACTGCCCACCGGATTTGTCGATCTCGACCGCATGACATCCGGCCTGCAGCCCGGTGAAATGGTGGTGGTGGCCGGACGCCCGTCGATGGGTAAAACCGCGCTGGCGATGAACATCGCCGAAAGTGCCGCGCTGGACAGCAAAAAAGCCGTGGCCGTATTCAGCATGGAGATGTCGGGTCCCCAGCTGGCGATGCGGATGATCGGTTCCGTCGGACGTGTCGACCAGCACCAGCTGCGTACCGGCACCTTCAAGGAAGAAGACTGGCCGCGGCTGGTGGATGCCGTGGGCAAACTCAATGATGCCCAGCTCTATATCGACGACACCGCAGGCCTCAACGTGCTCGAGGTGCGCTCACGCGCGCGCCGGCTGCATCGCCAGTGCGGTGGTCTTGCCCTG
>CAZHFZ010000099.1:0-5828 GCA_964531455.1 uncultured Bordetella sp. | reverse complement strand
CCGGTGCATATCGCTTTTGCTGGCGTCGTCGGCACTATCGCCCAAGGTGGCATAAACCAAACCTATTGGCGCATGTCTTGCTGATTGCATATCGCGTGCCAGAAGATTTGTTTATGGCTCCACGGTTGGCATGGAATTTGATTCCGATCTGCTGGTTACGCTGTAACCCGGATGGGCGCAAAAAACCCGCCACTCGGGCGGGATCACGGTTACAGCGTAACGGTTGAGTTAGCGCCGTGCGCGGTCGGTTTGTAGCTGGTGCATCGCGTGCCAGCTTTGAAAATAGGCGTCGTGGCGGTCGTCTTCCAGCACCGAGTTCTTGAAGTTGTCGTAGCTGATTGATGCAACCTGTTCAGCCAGGGCTGCCGCAACGGTCTTGCGCGGGATCGTGGCTCGATAGCGATAGTCGGCTGTCGGTGTCTCGGTCTCGATCACGCCAGGGAAAACGCGGCCGATGTCACCAGCCACGCGGGCACGCACCAGCAAGTCATCAGGCTGGGTCCGGTGTGCCACGGCGGACAAGAATGCGTTGTTCAGGAATATCCACATATTTTTCCCCTTTCATTTGGTGAAGCTTGGTCAGGATCAGGCGGGCTATCTGCGCGCGTTCTTCGATCAACTCATCGTATTCAGACGGGTGCGCCTCAAAGCGGATCATCCGGAAAAGCAGTGAAACGAAGGACAGCAGTTCCAGGCGGGTTTCGGGTAGCTCTCCGGTGGTTTCATATCGGGACAGCCTATCTCGCGCCCACTCGAACAGTTCAAGCCCCTGGTCGAAAATGTGCTGGTTGTCTGGCGGCAGGTTGGCGTACTCGAAAATCTCGTCGCTGGTCGCATCTGGTGCCGGGATGGGGACTCTACCCAAACGCGGCATCGATCGTGCAGCGGCGGACTTCCTGGTGCGTCTGGCGGGTGTTGCCGGCTTGCTTTGGCTCATGCTGCACTCCCTCGGGGTTTACCTGAAGGGAATGATAGCAGACCGCGTATCGGCCCCATTTCGAGGGGTGCGCGGTCTGGTGGTGCCTATGGGTTCAGCCAGCCGGTTGAGTGCAGCGCATGGCCTCCAGCGCAGCCGTGAGGCTATCCCGCGCGGCCTCAATCAATTGCGCCTTGTCAGCGTCGCCTTGCTCATCGCGCAACAGCATGGACACGGTGATGAAGGCATCTGCCAGGCTGGCGGCGGTCGGGTCTTTCAGGATGGCGGTGTTCAGGTTCATGACGAACTCCTGGTTGGTTGAGGGTGCGCCCATTGTGTCCACCGTGCCGACGCCGGTAAATCTGCTGCCAGGTAAGTTTTCAGGCTGGAATTGCGCTGCCAGGTAATGCCGGCTTCGGCTGTTCGATGGCGCGAATCACGATGCGCGGGTGAAGCTCTCGCATACGTCGGGCGCATGACTCGCACAGATAACGCTTGCCGGGCCGGATCTGCCCTTTTGGGTGCAATAGTTGGTAACAGGTCGCAGGCCGACCACAAAATCCGCGCAAAAGTGGCGCGCCACAAACTCGCTCGGTCATGGTGTTCTCCGGTTATCGGCGTATCCAGCGCCGTGTCAGTGGTTCCCAAACGTGCCCGGACTGCTTCATCAACGCGGCTTCCCGTTCAGCGGGTGGCAGTGCAGCCAGTTCGGTATCGGTCAGCTTTGCCGCTGGTGCTGTGCGCGGATCGCATGACGGCATGACCTTGGGTCGAGTGGTGAATGCGCTCATGGGTCAGTCTCCCTCGCGTAGACGGCGGGCTTCGTGCAGCAAGCCAGCCAGGCCGATCGAATTGGTGCCGTATTCGGCTTTTCCGTCTGGCGTCGTTGGTGCCAGGCGGGTTGGTGCATCCAAGCCAAGCAACGCAGCGCGGCGGGCTTCGACCTTCAATAGTCTGTCGATTGCTTCGAGACTTCCGGCTTCGATCTTGGGCGTGATTGCCGCCAGTGCTGAATCCAGGCGCGCAATCTGCAAGGCGATATGCTCATCAACATCGTTCTGAGTGCGGCAGCGGTAATCCTCAAGCGCGGCATGGACCAGCCTGTAAACCGATGTTTTCGGGATGCTGGTCGCTGCTGATATTTCCGCGTATGACCGGCCAGCACGGCGAAGGCTCAGGCACGCGGCTTGCTGCTCCGCTTTGGTCAGGTCTGATTTTGCTGTCATCTGGAATCCTCGAAAATTCCGGGCCTATGAGCGTTCCACGGGCCCGGATGGTCATAGGACGGCGTACAAGCGGCCAAGAAGCTCCCGGCGGCGGACGAAATTAACCGCCTCGCGTTGTAGCGGGTGCGCTGGCATGCCGCCCAGGTCAGGCGGCCCAAGGTGCTCGTCGGCAACTAGAAGATTTCCATCAATCATGACGGCCCGGCTCCACTGCTCGAAGGTTTGCGGCCCGCCAGCGCGCAAATAATGGTGAAAACAAGCCCGCCAACGGCGAGAAAAATCCTCAACCAATGCGGCCCGTAGTTCATCGGCCTGCTGTTGGTGCAGCGCCTCGAAAGCGCGTTTTGCCTGGTACTCGGCTTGCACAAGCTCATATTCGAGTTCTGCCAGGTGCTCATCGGTCAGGGCGCGGACTTCTTCGGCTCCCTCGATTGCGGCGCGGGTGTCGCCTATCGGTTGCGCCAGCTTTGCAGCGCCGTCTAGATCGCCGGTTTTCACAAGTGCAGCGACCTTTCCGCGCAAGTCAGCCAACAGGCGCACAAGGTTTGAATTGCGCGCGGCAACGTCGCCCACTCCTGCCCGTGCTTTCAGAAGTTTTTCTTCGGCTGCTACAACGGCGGCGGCGGTCGCTTGCGCCTCGGTTTTCAGGGTTTTCATGTTCATGATTTTTGGCCTCGTGCTTGGAAAACGGCGGCAGCGCCGGTTGTAAAAATGTTTTCAGCGGTTGCCGGCTCGGGCTTCCTGGTGGTGCCGTCGCAGGCTGCCCGACGTGCCTCGAAAATGGCGTTCGCGTCGATTTCGGGTTCCTGGTCGGGAGTCGTTGTCGGTGCGGCGGTCTTGTGCGCTACCTGACGCGGCATGGTCGCCAGCAAGGCATCAATCCTTGCTGACAGCGCGCGTACAGGGTCGGACGCGCCGTGTTGCGCGGGGCGCGGGCCGGTCGGGCGGAAATTGGCGAGACCGCCATCGGTAAAGCAAAACTCACTTGGTGCGATGTTGCGCATGTGCTGCTCCTTGGTCAGGAAATGCCCAGCGCGGCCGTTTTCCGGTCGTTTTGGGCGGGTTGGTGTGTTGGTTGATGGGTTGGCATAGGCTAGTGGCTCATCGGACGATCCTGCACGCGTTTGGCGCGTTCCAGGATTTCGCGGCTCATCTTGCTGATGAATAAGTCGGTGTTGCTTTCGGCAACGTCTTCCAGGTGACGCATGATTTGCAACGCGATCAGCGTCGTTTCCTCATCGTGGCGAGCAGCGTGTTGCAGCCGGCGTGCGGCTTCGTCCATCGCTACTTCAAGCGGCAAGTCGGAGAGCATTGCCACCGCAAGCGCATCTTCGGCGGCGTTTATCAGATACAGCGGTGTCATTCCGAAAACCCCCGCGCCGGCCTGGTGCTTTTCGTGGTCGCTCCCTCGGGTGGTCCATATCGACGCGACAGACGCATCCGCGCGCCGTCGAAGTCGAGATAGAACGTCCCGGTCGGGCCTTGCCGGTGCTTCGCCAGGTTGCATTCGAGGATGTCGCCTGCCTCGGTTGCCCGGTGCAACAGAAGTACGGCGTCGGCATCCTGTTCGACCTCGCCCGAGTCGCGTAAGTCGGACAACATCGGGCGCTTGTCGGCTCTGCTCTCGCTGGTGCGGTTCAATTGTGCCAAGGCGATGATCGGCACATGCAATTCCTTCGCCAGTGCCTTCAGACCACGGGACAGGGAGCCGACTTGCTCGTTTCTGGTGGCGCGCGGGTTTTCCGGCGTCATCAGTTGCAGGTAATCGACCACGATCAGCGCCAGCTTGCCTTGCCGGTTCAGGCGGCGGCAGCGGGCGCGGATGTAGGCGAGTGAAGCGGCGGCGCGGTCATCCAGGATCAGACCGGTATGCCCGCGCTTTGTCGCAGCATCAGCCAGGGCGGCCCATTCGCCGGGGTTCGGACCAGTGCGAAGCACGCGCGCCGGAATGCCTGATTCGGCGGACAACAAGCGGGCAGCAAGTTCGCGCCTGGTCATTTCCAGGCTGAAGAAAACAACCCGGCCACCGTTGCCTGCAACGTGACGCGCGATCGCCAAGGCGACGGCAGTCTTGCCGACTGCGGGTCGGGCGGCAGGGATAATCAGTTGACCGGGTTCAAGTCCACCTGTCAGGTGGTCGAGGTCATCAATCCCGGTCTGAAGTCCTGGTTGCGCTGCTCCGTTGTCGGCATCGCGTAGGACAGCGGCCATTGCATCGGCGGCGGTGACTGGTTCCTCGGTGCCACGGTCGGCAGCAACGAAACCGGACAAGGCGCGCTCTGCATCGGCGGCGATTTCGGCAGCAGTGCGGGTGCCTGGTGCGTCTACGTCGTCAAGGATTTGACGGGCAGCGGCTTGCAGGGCGCGCAGCGCGGCACGTTCAGCAACGATTTCGGCATGGCGGCGGATGTTTGCGGCGGCGGGTGCGTTCTGTGCAAGGGTGGTCATGTAGGCCAGCCCTCCGCATTCATCCAGGGTGCCAAGTCGTTCCAGGCGTTCAGCCACGATAAACAGGTCAACCGACTGGCCCGCATCCGATAGGGTGGCAATCTGCCGCCAGATAGCGCGGTGGTCGCTGCGGTAGAGGTCGGATTCCGCCAGGCTGTCACGCACACGATCAAAGGCGTTCGGTTCGCGCAGCATGATGCCGATCAAGGCCTGCTCTGCTTCAACCGAGTGCGGCGGCAGGACAACATCGTTCAGGTCGTAGGGGTTCACTGTGTCGGCTCCGAGTGGTAACGGGCTTCCCTGACCTTGCTGAAGTTGTCAGCCTTCAGCAGCCATTCCAGCGGCGCGCAGAACGGTTTGCGACCGGGTGACGACACCCTGCCGGTCAGAAAATCACTTTCAGCGACGTATTCGAACAGCCGTTTCCAGTATTCGAGGTTCTGGCGTGCTGGGTCTTCATTCCATCTGGCGCGCAGTAGTGCGGACCTTGCCGGTGTCCAGTCTTTGATGATTGGGCTTGCCGGTAAGAGTTCGTGGTACAGGTCAATGATTGCTTGATGCGGGCAATCAGGTTTCGATTTCTTGCTTAACCTTTTTGTCTTCGCCTGGTCGTCAGTGTTTGCTGACGACAAAAGGTTTTTAGAGGTAATAGGGTTAAGGGAATCAGTAATAGGGTTAAGGGAATCAGCCGGGCCGGTTCTGTGCTTGACTGGTGCTTGTCTGGTGCTTGTACTGTGCTCGCCCGGTGCTGGAATGGTGCTTTCCGGTTCGCGGACGTGTGGATTCTGGTGTTTGGTGAAGTTCACCACTTGGATGAATCGCTGTTCACCGTGCTGATAGCGCAGGATGAAACCGGCCTGATGTAGTTCATCCAGCATGGCGTCAACACTGCCGTCATCGTAGGGAAGAAGCTCCGCGCGGATTCGCTTTGGCCTGTCCTCAAGACGGCCTTCGCGGTCAGCGATGCACCATAGACCGGAGAACAAGAGTCGAGTCAATGGGGGGAGTTCGGCCAGGGCTTCATTCTTGAAAAACCCTGGTTTCAGATTCCTAGAACGTGCCATCAGTCACCCCCCTTGACGGACGCGCTGGTCAGGCGTAAAGAACATTTCGGTGGGGATGTTTTTGGGCCTGACCGCGCGTCAGGCCATTTTTTTGTCTGGTGCATGACAAGCCCCCGTTTAGGCTGCGCGGCGGTTGTCTCTGGCCTCGATACGGGCCTGAATCCAGGCGTCAAC
>CAZHFZ010000098.1:1945-6178 GCA_964531455.1 uncultured Bordetella sp. | reverse complement strand
CAGTGCGAAGCCGATGGGCTGGCCGTGTTCATTGAGCCGCTCTTTCATGTGGACGGGGTTGCTGCTTCTCCCCGGCCCTGCGTTTCATGCCAGTGTTTCAGCCAGCCGGCATTGCCGCCAAGCTGCACCATCTCAAGCAGCGAATCCGGGATCGGCGGATATTCACGGCGGATGTCGCGCGTATGGTTGATGAAAAAGCCGTCGCGGAAATCGACTTCCAGCTCATCACCGGTTTCGCACATTTCGGTGGCGTTGACGCAGTCCGTCATCACCCGAACGCCGCAGCCGATTGCCGCGCGGTAGGCGAGGAAAGGCATGGACTCGCACAGCAGCCCGAGTCCCAGGGCCTGCATCGCAATGTAACCGTTCATTTTCGGGCCCATGCCGAAGTTTTTGCCGGTGACGATGATGTCGCCGGGTTTGCAGCGCGTATGGAAACCCGGATCAGTTTCCTCGAACAGGTGAGGGATGATGTCCTTGGGGTCGAAATGCCGTCCGGTGATGACCCAGTTCGGCACTACACCGCCGGCGTGCCAGACATCATGGCCGAGTTTGTAACAACGGCCTTTAAGTACCCATTGGAATTCGTTCATGGCTTTTTTTCCCGAGAATCAGTTCAACTTGCGTGCGTCGGTGATTTTTCCGGCGACGGCGGATGCGGCGACCGTGGCCGGACTGCCGAGATAGAGTTTGGCGTCACGTGCGCCAAAGCGCCCGGCATTGTTATTGGTGGCAGTCGACAGCGAGACCTCGCCCGAATGCACCGGACCGATCACGGCGTCATTGCAGGGGCCGCAGCCCGGCGGCAGCATCACCGCGCCGGCTTCGATGAACACGCCAAGAAGGCCTTCGCTGGCGAGCCGGCGGTTGGTGGCTTCGGATCCCGGGGCGACAAACAGCCGGACATTGGGTGCCAGTCGGCGACCTTTGAGTATTGAAGCGGCCGTTACCAGGTCTTCCCACATGCCGGAGCCGCAGGAGCCGATGAAGGCGTGATCAATGGCAGTGCCTTCGACTTTGGAGACATCAACGGCATTTTCGACGCTGCCTGGCAGTGACACCTGCGGCTCCAGCTTTGAAATATCCAGAGCGAGATCGGCATCGTAATGCGCATCGGTATCGGAATACACCGGCGTGAAGGGGCGCTGGCCGCGTGACTTGGCATGTTCCAGTATTCCTTTTGACGGCGGCACGAACACACCGTAAGCACGGATTTCGGTCGGTGTTGAGCAGAGCGCCGCGCGCGAAGCAAGGTCGAACTGGTCCAGATCGCCGGCATATTCAAGTACGCGGTAATCGAGGTCGGCAGAAAGCGCCCCCTGTTTGAGCAAGGCTGCGAAATGAAAGCCGACATCTCTGGCGTGCACTCCCGGCTGGAGTTTTCCCTTGAGCGTCAGACGCACTGTTTTCGGCACCATCACCCAGTTGGTGCCAGTGGCCAGCACGCGGGAGATTTCGGTGCCCATGCGGAAGCCGAAAGCGCCGATGGCTCCGGCATTGGTGGCATGGCGGTCATTGTCGAAATAGAACATCCCGGGCAACAGCATCCCGTTTTCCATCGGGAAAATGTGACCGTGGCCGCCGCGGCCGACGTCGAAAAAATTCTTCACACCCCATTGCGCCGCGGCCTTGCGGTTGAAGGCGCCGCGCTCGGCGGCGCGCGCGCTGCCGTAAATCACGTCATGGTCGGTGACCATCATCACTTTGTCCGGTGTGGCCAGACGGGTGATGCCCAATCCGTCGAGTTCGCGTTTTGCCGCCATTACCACGCCATCGTGGATCATGATGAAGTCAGGGTCGGGGGAAACCACATCTCCCGGTTTGACGGTCATGCGGCCGCTTTTTGCAGCCAGTACTTTTTCTACTGCGGTCATGCCCATTCAGTTAACCATTTGCAAAAAGTGTCGAAGGTAATTTTGTGCTGTTACAAGATCAATCATTGACGGTCACAGGAATTCCCGTGGATCAGTGATACGCCCGGTGGCTGCAGAGGCCGCAACGGTGGCGGGACTGCCGAGATACAGTTGTGCTTCTTTGGCGCCGAAACGACCGGCACCATTGGCAACCGCTGTGGAGATCGAGACTTCCCCGGAATCAATCAGCCCGGTGCGGCCGCTGGCGCAGGGACCGCAGCCGGCCGGTATTACCATTGCGCCGGCATCATGGAAAATATCGAGCAGACCTTCGCGTGTCATGCGTCGGGTGGAATCCTCCGATCCCGGTACTACAATCATGCGTACTCCCGGCGCAAGTTTCCTGCCCTTGAGGATGGATGCAGCAATTTCGAGATCCTCGTACATTCCGGAGGCACAGGATCCGATGTAAGTGTGGCTGACTCGCGTGCCGGCGACGCCGGAGAGATCTGCGGCCTTGTGCGGGCCGCCGGGCAGTGCGACCTGCGGTGGCAGTGTGCTGACGTCGAGTTCGACCTTGGCATCGTAATGTGCGTCGGCATCGGCATAAACCGGCGTGAACGGTCGTTGCGCACGCTCTTTGGCGTAGGCCAGTATCGCTTCCGACGGCGGGAAAAATACACCGATGGCGCGCATCTCGGTCGGTGTGCTGCACAGGGACATGCGCGCGGCGATGCTGAACTGGTCGAGGTCGCCGGCAAACTCGAGCACCCGGTAATCAATGTCGACACCGAATGCGCCGTCCTCGCTTAATTGTTTGCCGATGAAAAATCCCAGATCGCGCGCGAACACCCCGGGTTGCAGTTTGCCCTTGATGGTGAGCTTGACCGACTTCGGCACAAGGGTCCAATTCGTCCCGGTCGCAAGAACGCGGTTGATTTCGGTGCCCATGCGGATGGCGAGCGCGCCGATGCCGCCTGCGTTGGTGCAGTGGCGGTCATTATCGAAATACAAGGTGCCCGGCAGTACCCAGCCGCGTTCGGTCGGAAAGATGTGGCCGTGGCCACCGCGCCCGGCATCGAAGAAATTTTTGACGCCCCACGCTTCAGCGGCCTTGCGGTTGAAGGCCCCGCGGGCTGCCGCACGGTCGTTGACATATACGACGTCATGGTCAGTGACCATCAGCACACGGTCTGGGTTAAACAGGCGGGTGATGCCAAGGGCGTCGAGTTCCTCCTTGGCGCCACGCACCACACCGTCATGGATCATCACGAAATCGGGTTGCGGGTAGACGATGTCGCCTGCCTTGACGTTGGCGCGTCCGCTGGTGCGGGCCAGTATCTTTTCTGCGGCAGTCATGCCCATCGTCAGATTCCGTATTGTGCAAGAAGGGTTTTGGCCGCCGAGCGCGGGCCGACTCTGAGTATATCGTGAACGTTTCCCGCGAACGGCGTGCTATATTTTGCTGACACTTCAGCTAAGGAGTTCACATGGCGCAAGTCCGGTATGCGGCACTATTGGTTCTGGCAGTCATCGCGGTCACTATTGCTGAAGCTGAGGCGCAATGGAAGCCTGATAAACCGATCGAGATTGTTGCCCCTTCAGGTCCCGGGGGCACTACGGACCGCACCGCGCGGGTGGTCGCGAAAATCCTCACTCAGCACAAGCTGGTCGACGTCCCGGTCAATGTTGTCAATAAACCAGGCGGTAGCGGCACCATCGGCCTGAATTACCTGAACCAGCATCCAGGCGACGGTCACTACATGATTGTGGCCACCACCGGTTCGATCAGCAATCACATCCTGGGGCTCATTCCGTACAACCACACTGCGTTCACCCCTCTGTCGATGCTGTTCGAGGAATATCTCGGCGTCAACGTGCGCGCCGAGTCGCCGATCAGGACTGGCAGGGATCTGGTGGAATTGCTGAAAAAAAATCCCGAGGCCGCCAGCTTCGGCATCTCCACGAGTCTGGGCGGGGCCAATCACACCACGCTGATCACCTGCCTGCGGGCCGGTGGCGTGGACATCAGGAAACTGAAGACTGCGGTGTTCCCCGGCGGATCTGCGGCCACTGTTGCAGTGCTTGGCGGTCATGTTGATGTCGTCAATACGGGGTTGGGCAACATGGTTGCGCATCTGCGCACCGGCAAACTGCGTACGCTGGCGATCTCCTCGCCGAAACGGATGTGGGGTGACTTTGCATCGATCCCGACATGGCGCGAGCAGGGCATTCCTGCGGACTCCTCAAGCTGGCGCGGGTTGATGGGACCCCGCGGGATGACCCCGCAGCAAATTGCCTATTGGGACAAGGTTCTGGCAGCGATGGCGGCTACCGATGACTGGAAAAAGGAGTTGGAGGAAAACTTCTGGGTCAACGG
>CAZHFZ010000098.1:0-1845 GCA_964531455.1 uncultured Bordetella sp. | reverse complement strand
ATGGTGCACTGCGCCTTTTACCGCGAATACGACATTGATCCGCAAACAGGAAACCGTCTGCTGGTCGAAGGCCGCTCCAACTCACTGACCCATTACCAGCGGCAGCGCGGCGAGCGGGTACGTTCGATCGACACCCGGCGCGCGGGTGCGGTCGATGTGCAGGTGGTGCAAGGGCGTTACCTGCATTACATCGAGCGCAATGCGGGCATGTATGTCGTGACCACGGTTTATGCCTGCCTGGAGCGCGACCCGCAGAGCAATGTCTGCATCAACTACGGCGCGGTCAACGCCCGCCATTTTGATACGCGTGTGCTGCGCGAGCCCGATCGGGTTTATGAGGAACTGCAGTCGCTTGCCGAACCCGGCTTCTGCGACCACAGCTTTATCCATTTGCAGGAAGCGGCGAACGCGCCCCAGCGGCGTTGATTTAAGCTATTGTTTTTATTTAATTTTCAGGCTTATGCCGCCTGCAGCCGTCCTGCGCGGCAATCTTCTATTTTTTTGCGCAGGTAATCCGCGGCCCAGTCGATTTCCTCGACGGTATTGAAGCGGCCGACGGTGATGCGGATCGAGTTGCCGGCGATGCCGTCATCCGAACCCAGCGCCTGCAGTACATGCGATACGCCGCCGGTGGAGCAGGCCGAGGTCGACGAGACCGCAATGTCACTAAGTGTGGTGACCAGCGAATCGCAATTGGGGATGTCGATGCTGATGTTCAGGTTGTTGGCGATGCGTTGCTCCAGATCGCCGTTGAGTATTATCCCCGGCAGATCCTTGAGGCGGTTCCAGAAGCGGTCGCGCAGCATGCGCAGCTGCGGCACTTCCGTCGCCATCAGTTCGCCGGCGATGCGGAAAGCTGCGCCCATGCCGACGATCTGGTGTGTGGCCAGTGTGCCGGAACGCAAGCCGCGCTCGTGGCCGCCGCCGTGCATCTGGCATTCAATGCGTACTTGAGGCGCGCGACGCACGTACAGCGCGCCGATGCCCTTGGGGCCGTAGGTCTTGTGCGCGGTCAGCGACATGATGTCGACCGGCAGTTGCGCGAGGTTGATCGCAATCTTGCCGGTGGCCTGCGCGGCGTCGACATGAAAAAGTGTGCCGTTGCTGCGACATGCTGCGCCGATGGCCGCGATGTCCTGAATGACACCGATCTCGTTGTTGACCAGCATCACCGAGGCCAGCACGGTATCCGGTCGCAGCGCGGACCGGAAGGCTTCGAGATCGAGCAGGCCGTTTTTGTGCGGTGCGAGGTAGGTCACGCTGAAGCCCTGTTTCTCCAGCCATTTCATCGTGTCGAGCACGGCCTTGTGTTCGGTCTGCAGGGTGATCAGATGTTTGCCGCGCGCCTGTGCGGCCATCGCGGCGCCCTTGATTGCGAGGTTGTTCGACTCGGTAGCACCCGAGGTCCAGGCGATGTCGCGCGGTTCCGCGCCGACCAGTCGCGCCACGTCGGCACGTGCCGCTTCAACGGCTTTGCTGGCGGCATGACCGAACGCATGGGTGCTGCTGGCGGGGTTGCCGAATTGCTCGCGCAGATACGGCAGCATTGCGTCCACAACCGCGGGATCCAGCGGCGTGGTGGCCGAATTGTCGAGATAGATCGGGGTCTTCATCTTGAATCCTCAGTGTTTCTGCGTCAGTGCGGCAATGACCCGCTGGCGCTTTTCTTCGACTTCCTTGGCAAAACCGGGATGACGCTGTTCGACAAAGCCGGTGGCCATGCCCAGTTTCAGCAAGGCGACGGCAAACACCGCCGAGAGGTCGTCGAGGTCGGGACTGACTTTGGCCAGTTGCATGGCCTCGATGGTTTCATCATACAGTTGCTGCATTGCATCGTGCAGCTCG
>CAZHFZ010000097.1:0-6347 GCA_964531455.1 uncultured Bordetella sp. | reverse complement strand
TCGAAGAAACGCTGGCACTGTCCAAGGCATTAAAAGAGCGCGGCATCGACGCCATCGATTGTTCTTCCGGCGGCGTTGGCGGTGACGGCAGTTTGCCGCCGGTGCCCCGTGTGCCCGGATTTCAGGCCGGCTATTCCAGTGAAATCCGGCATGCAACCGGTCTGCCGACAGTGGCTGTGGGCATGATTCGGGAGCCGCAGCATGCCGAGGACCTGTTGCAACAGGGGCATGCCGATTTCATTGCACTGGCCCGAGGCCTGATGGACAACCCGAACTGGCCGCTGCATGCAGCGCGCACACTGGGCGTCAGTGATCCGCTGGCGCTGGTGCATCCGCGCGAAGCGCAGCGTTTGCGTCAGCTGGAACATCATTCCCGCGATTACCCGCCGGGCAGTACGATCGAAATTCCCTATGGCCCGGAAGAGCGGGGCGCCTACTCTTGGGAAGAAGGCATCGCCCGGCGCCGTTAGCGCGCCCGCAGCTTCTTCGCGTTATCAGCCCCGACGCGCGATAAATTCGAGCGTGGTTTTCGCAGTCAGGTCGGGGTCGGTGCCGGCGGCGTGATAACCGTCGATCGGCAGAATCGCCAGTTCCGAACCTGGAATGGTTTTCTGCCAGCCTTCAAAGATTGCCTTGCCGCGCCGCGCAGTGTCTGTACCGATCACCAAGGTCGGCGCCTTGATGCGTTTCAGGTCTTCACGGATGTCGATGGCGCTGACCCAGCGCATATAGGCATGTATCGTTGAAAGCGGCGCGCGGCCCATCATGTCCGACCACCAGTTGATGCCGGCTTCCGGCATTTTGCTGCCCATGCGTTCACGCTGGGTGCGTTTGGCCCAGGCCCGTACGCTGGTGCGTTCCATTTCATCGACCCAGCCGGCCGCGTTTGGCGGTGTCACCGGGGAACAGGAAACGGTGACGGTTTTAACCAGTTCCGGTCGTGCGGCTGCCAGCGCCAATACGCTGATGCCGCCGCTTTTGCCGCCGACGATATGCACCGGACCGCCGTTGCAGGTCTGCTGGATGATCTGGCTCAGGTCATCGATGTAACGGTCGTTGCTCAGCGGGTAATCCTTGGGTACCGGTGTCGACAGTCCAAAACCGCGCTGGTCGATGCGCAGCATGCGGTATTGCCGGGAGAAATGCGGCACCCAGGCGCGCCATGCTTCGGTGCATTCAGTGAAGCCGTGTACAAACAGCACCGTTTCCGGCTGCGTCCAGCCGTCGGTGTGGTCGTCAACAATGTAGTGCAGCTTGCAGTCGGGCAGATCGAGGTAGGGCATGGTGTCTCCTGATTCCTGATTATGGTTTTGATGGCATCGCTTACTGGCGAATACCGTTGTCCTTGATGATCTTGGCCCACTTGCGGATATCGGCACGGATGATGGCGTCGAACTCTGCCGGCGTGTTGCCGACGGCTGTCGCACCTTCTCCGGTGAGCACCTGCGCAAATTCGGGCGAGCGCGCGATCCTGACGATTTCGCGGTTCAACTTGTCGATGATGTTTTTGGGTGTTCCGGCGGGTGCAAGTATGCCGTTCCAGCCGCGAGCCTCGTAACCGGGCAGGGTGTCACCGATGGGCGGCACATCGGGCAGAACAGCCAAACGCTGTTTCGCGCCGACCCCCAGCGCGCGGATGCGTCCGGCCTTGACCTGCGGGCCGACCACACCGGCTGAACCGATCAGGTAAAAATCGATTTCCCCCGAGATTACTGCCGTGAGTGCCTGCGGCGAGCCCTTGTAGGCGACCTGCGTGAACTGGATGCCGGCCATGCTGCGCAGCAGTTCCGCGCCGAGCGAACCCATGCTGCCGGCGCCGACTGAGCCGTGGTTCAGTTTTCCGGGGCGCGCTTTGGCGAGGTCCAGCAGATCCTTGACCGAACGTGCGGGCGATCCGCTGCCCACGATCAGCACCGGCGACACCGCGCTGACGAGTGAGATCGGCGCAAAGGCTTTTTCGGTATCGAATGGAATGTCCGCATACAGCGCCGGATTGACCGGATGGGACGGGAATACCATCAGCAGTGTGTAACCATCGGGCGCTGCTTTTGCAACGATGCCGCTGCCGAGTACGCCACTGGCGCCGGGCCGGTTGTCGATGACAACCTGCTGACCGAGACTGTCGGACAGCTTTGGTGCAATCGTTCGGCCGATGATGTCGGTAATTCCGCCGGCGCCGCTGGGAATGATCATGCGCACCGGGCGATTCGGATAGTTATCCGCGCCATTCACAGGCATTGCGACAGAAAACAACATTGTTGCACCCAGCAGCGCGGGCATTGCGGAACGGAACTTCATTATGTGGCCTTTTAATCCGGGCAGACGCGCGAAAGTATACGGCTTGCCTGCGGTTGCCGGTCTGCCGGATCCGGATGGCGGCAATTTTTTCGAGTCCACATGATCGCAAGTGTAGTCATCCATGATGTGCCGTCGCAGTAAAATATGCAGCTTGAATGGTGGAGAGATTGCATGGCTTTTGCCGATATCGACGGGATACGCACACAGTATGAAATTGCAGGCGAGGGCCCGCCGCTGCTGATGCTCGCGCCTGCGGGTTTTGATTCATCAATATCCCGCTGGCGGCTGAACGGCGTATGGAAAGACATGCAGCCGCTGAATACGCTGCAGCAGGATTTCAAACTGATCGCCTACGACCGCCGCGAAGCAGGCGAGTCGGGTGGACGCATTGAGGCGCTCAGCTGGGAAGCCTATGCGCGCCACGGGATTGCGCTGCTTGACCATCTGAAGATCGACCGTGCTTTTATCATCGGTGGCTGCATGGGCGTATCGGTAGCGCTGGCCATCGGCGCGCGTTACCCGCAACGGGTGAGCGGCCTGCTGCTGCACTGGCCGGTGGGTGGTTACCGCTGGATGTTGAAAGCGCGCAGCAATTTCGACAAGCACCTGGCTTACTTGAAAGAACATGGTTTCGCCGGTGTCGCTGCGCGCGCGCAACAGTCCGGTCTGTTCTGGAACGACCCCGAGGCTGGTCCATGGTCGGCGCCGATCAAGCATGACGCTGCTTTTGCCGCGCAATACTTGCAGCAGGACGTCGAACGTTATCGCGGGTTGGTCGTGCAGTCGCGCGAAAATCTGTTCAACGACACCATGCCCTCGGGCGCAACCGGCGAAGAACTGCTGGCGATGAAGCTGCCGGCATTCATCATGTCTGGTGATGACGCTTCTCACTCGGCTTCGGCGGCACTTGCGTTGCGCGAGCTGCTGCCGGATGCTCGACTCTCGCCACTGATGCCGCCGGCGCAGAGCGCAGCAACAGTGGCTGCATGGATCCGCGAAGCCAGGGTGGGGCTGGATTAATTAAATAATAAAATCAGTCACTTAGGCTGATTGTTTGCAGCAGGAGCGATAGTCAGGGCGGCATGTGCATGGCACGTTAACGGTTAATTGCCTAACATTGCGCCCACCAGTTACTCATGAAAAATTATTAAAGAGGAAATACACCATGTCACTCAGTTTCAAACGCGCTGCTGGCGCGATCACAATCGCCGTGCTTGCGGCGACCGCTTCCATCGGCTGGGCTGCTGATGCGGTCAAGGTTTACCCCAACAAGCCGGTGCGTTTGATCGGCCCGTTCACGCCGGGTGCCGGTACCGATACCACGGCGCGCCTGATCGCCAAGCACCTCAGCGAGCAGTGGAAAGAGCAGGTCATTGTTGATAATCGCACCGGTGCTGCGGGCGCAATCGGCGTCGATCTGACGGCAAAAGCGCAACCGGACGGCTACACCATCTGTCTGATTTCAGCGTCCATGCATGTCAACTCGGCCACCAATCCCAATCTGCCGTATGACCTGACCAAGGATCTGCAGGGCATCTCGCAGGCGACCTCGCTGTTTTATGTTCTTTATATCAATGCCTCCGTGCCGGTAAAGAATGTGCAGGAACTGGTGGCCTATGCCCGATCCAATCCCGGAAAACTCAATTACTCGTCCTCTGGCACGGGCGGGCTGCAGCATCTGGCCGGAGAACTGTTTGATTACATGGCCAAGACCAGGATGACGCATGTGCCGTTCAAGGGCACCGCAGCCGGCGTTGTTGCCAACCTTTCCGGCGAAGTTCAGGTTGGATTCGGCACGCTGTTCGGTGTCCGTCCGCACATGCAGACCGGAAAGCTGCGTGGTCTCGGGATCACCGCGAGCAAGCGCTCGCCGTCGGTGGACCTGCCGACCGTCGCCGAGAGCGGCGTACCCGGATACAACGTTGACCAGATGTACGGAATCATCGGCAGTGCAAAGATACCCAAACCTCTCGTCAACAAGATCAATGCCGGCATCGTCACTGCATTGAAGGATCCCGAAGTGGTGAAGAAGCTGATAGCCGACGGCTCAACGCCAGTGGGTTCGACGCCTGAGGAATATACCGCGACCATCCGCGCAGAAGTCGACAAGTGGAGAAAGTTGGCCAAGGCAGCTGGTTTGAAACTGCACTGATCAATCCTGCTGCGGCCGCGGCATAACAAGACCCTGTTGTCGGGGCATGCCGCGGCCTTCGCTGTTCCATCGATAAACGATTCAGGGAGGGGCACATGATTCAGCGCTTGAGCGTTACGGCCATTGTTGCTTTCATCACGCTGGCTGGCCTGCCAGCCGTACATGCAGCCCAGGAATATCCGAATCGTCCGGTGCGGCTGATCGTGCCGTTCCCGCCCGGAGGCAGCAATGACATCGTCGGCCGCCTCGTCGGTGCCGGTCTGGGAGAGCGGCTGGGCAAGCAGGTGGTGATCGACAACCGCGCCGGCGGCAATTCGATCATCGGCACCGAGATTGCCGCAACATCCCAACCTGACGGCTATACGCTGCTGGTCATTTCAACGTCATTCACGACCAATCCAATCATCCACAAACTGCCTTACGACTCCAAGAAGGCTTTTGCCTGGGTGGCGATGCTCGGCAACGGGCCCAACGTGCTTGCCGTCAATCCGAGCCTGCCGGCAAAGTCGGTGCAGGAGTTGATTGCATTGGCCAAGGCCAAACCGGATTTCCTCGTGTATGCATCGACCGGTGTCGGCAGCAATGCGCACTTCGGCACCGAACTGTTCAAACACATGACCGGCACCAGAATGCTGCATGTGCCTTACAAGGGCGGCGGGCCGGCGCTGATCGCCACTATTGCCGGTCAGGCGCATGTCTGCCTGTCATCGCTGATCCAGGCCATCGGCCACATCCGTTCCGGCAAACTGCGCGGATTGGCGACCAGTGGGGCAAAGCGCAGCATCACATTGCCCGATATGCCGACCATTGCGGAATCCGGCGTGGCAGGCTATGACACTGCCAACTGGTGGGGGGTAGTCGCTCCGCGCGGCACCTCGCCAGCAATCATCAAACGGCTAAACGAAGAGATCAAAGTAGTGCTTGATAATCAGGATATTGCCAAGCGCATGATCCACGAGGGGGCGGAGCCGATGACCAAAACGCCGGAAGAACTCGGCAGGCATGTCATCGCTGAAATGGACAAGTGGATCAAGGTCGCGAATATTGCGGGGATCAAGGGCGAGTAGTTTTTTTCGAATCCGTTGCAGGGACGGCCAATACATGCTGCGCGGCACCTGCCGCGCAGCTTTGTTTTTAATGGAGACAGGGAAATGAGCGAAGGTATTGTTGCAGGGAAAGTCGTGGTGGTTACCGGCGCAGGGCGCGGTATCGGCCGGGAGATTGCGCTGATGATGGCGAAAGAAGGCGCCAAAGTCGTGGTCAACGACATTGGCACCTCCCTTGCCGGCGAAGGCACGGACCAGACACCGGCCGAGGAGGTGGTGCAACTGATCAAGAAGAACGGCGGCGAAGCCGTCGCCAGTTACGACAGCGTTGCTGATTTTGATGCCGCTGGACGCATCGTGCAGAAGGCCGTGGATACCTTCGGCCGCGTTGATTGCGTGGTCAACAATGCCGGCATCCTGCGCGACGTGATTTTCCACAAGATGACGTTTGACGACTGGGATTCGGTAATGAAGGTGATCAGCTACGGCGCCTTCAACATGAGTCGTGCTGCCGCGACGCATTTCCGCAACCAGAATGGCGGCAGTTTTGTGCACATGATTTCGAACTCCGGTCTTGCCGGCAACGTCGGGCAGGCCAACTACGGCGCGGCCAAGGCGAGCATGGTGATGCTGTCCAAACACATTGCACTCGACATGCAGCGTTTCAACGTGCGCTCCAATTGCATCGCGCCTTCCGCCTGGACGCGTATGACGGGTTCCATTCCTTCCAACACGCCTGACAAGGCGGCGCGTGTCGCGCAGCGTCAACTGGTCACGCCGGACAAGAACGCGCCGTTGGCGGTGTTTCTGGCCAGTGATGCGGCCAAAGACGTCAACGGCCAGATCTTCTA
>CAZHFZ010000096.1:5515-6635 GCA_964531455.1 uncultured Bordetella sp. | reverse complement strand
ACCTGCACGGCTTTGATGTCGTCGATGGATTTCATCAGGCGCTGGTTGCGCAGAGAGCCGAGCACCAGCGCTTCGGGGTTCTGGCCCAGCGTCATCAGCGTGACGATTTCGCGCTTGTCGATATAGATCGTCAGCGGATGTTCGCCGGCGATGGGCGTCGGCACGGACTCGCCGTGTTCGTTCAGCGCGTCGACTTCGACGGTGAGCGGGCGGGTGGCTTGGGTGATTTCCGGTTTCGACATGGAGTCAGGGTTGTTGCGGAGAGCTCAGGTCTGCTTTGCGGGTCGGCGCCAACGGAAAGCCGACGGGTTGTTTGGGCAATACGGACGGCGGCACTGGCGCATCGGGCGGAACGAGATGGAGTTTGCCATCCGCTTCGGCCTGCAGCCTTAAATCGGGTTTGAGAAAACTTCTCGGCACGTTGTAACGGAAGCTCTCCTTGCCAAATTGAATCCACTGGGTATTGCGAATATAAACCCGGCCTGATTGTTTGGACGGAACTTTCTGGCAACTTTGCCTGGATTGTTCTTCAACACAAACCTCTACGGTGCTGTTGTTGTAAAAATCGGTCAGCACGGTCTGGGCGGCGGCGGTTGAACTCAATGCAAGCAGGGCAATGACGGGAATGGCTGGATAAAGCTTCACTCAGCCCCCGATGTACGACATCTCGATCTTCTTCAGCGGGATCGTGTGTTCACCGCGGATTTCCGAATAACGGTCGGCACGCGCAGTCCAGACTTTGCCGATGGCGGCCGAGAGTTCGTCATCGCTGGCGCCACCGCGCAGCAGTGATCGCAGGTCATGGCCGCTGGTGGCGAACAGGCAGGTGTAAAGCTGGCCTTCGGTGGAGATGCGCGCGCGGGTGCAGTCGCGGCAGAAGGCCTGGGTGACGGAGGCGATGACGCCGATCTCGCCCGAGCCGTCCTTGTAGCGCCAGCGTTCGGCGACTTCGCCGGTGTAGTTCGGGTCGGCGGGTTCCAGCGGCATTTCCCGCGAGATGATGTCGACGATCTCTTGCGCGCTGACCACGTCATCCAGACGCCAGCCGTTGGTGGCGCCGACGTCCATGTATTCGATGAAGCGCAGGATGTGGCCGCGTTCGCGGAAAAAGCGCGCCATC
>CAZHFZ010000096.1:0-5505 GCA_964531455.1 uncultured Bordetella sp. | reverse complement strand
TTTGACGACCATATTGACCTTGATCGGGTCGAAGCCGGCAGCGGCTGCGGCGTCGATGCCTTCGATGACTTTCGCCACCGGGAAGTCGACGTCGTTCATCGCCTTGAACACGGCGTCGTCCATCGAGTCGAGGCTGACGGTGATGCGTTTGAGGCCGGCGTCGCGCAGCGCCTGCGCTTTTTTGGCGAGCAGCGAGCCGTTGGTGGTCAGCGTCAGGTCGAGGCCGGGAATGGCGGACAGCAGTTTGACCAGTTGCTCGACGTTGCGGCGGACCAGCGGTTCACCGCCGGTGAGGCGGATTTTTTCAACGCCATGGCTTTTGAAGGCGCGGGCGACACGCGCGATCTCTTCGAAGGACAACAGCGCCGAGCGTTCGAGAAACTGGTGGTCGCTGCCGAACTTCTCTTTGGGCATGCAATACACGCAGCGGAAGTTGCAGCGGTCGGTGACCGAGATGCGCAGGTCGCGCAGGGGCCTGCCGAGGCGGTCCAGGCTTGCGGGCTTGCGGGCGTGAGGAATTGTTGCGGTCATGTTGTGAGTCATGAGGGGCGATGATTATGGCAAAGGAGTTTCCACAGGCGCAAGGATGACAATACTTGAAAATCAGGTATTTACAGGGTCGGGCCGGTTGAATCCCGGGGTACGGTAGCGCAGAATGCGCGCATGTCGCTTCCCGAGTCCCCATTACCGACCCGCTGGCCCGCTGCCGTGATCATGGAGCGGCGTGCTTTGAACAACCGCTGGGCCTCCGAAAAGTGGGAGGCCAGAGGCGTGGTGCCGGATCTCGAGCCGGGCGCAGTTCCCAAGGTGATTGTCGAGGATTCGCAGCTGTTGCAGATCCTGTTCGGCGGCTTCGACATCGTGCTGCAGCGGGATGAGGCCGAGGGTTATTACATGAACATCACGTCCACCCAGCCCAAGGTCTTTGTGATGTGGCGGCTGGAGAATGAACGCGCGCAACCGCAGCGCCTGACGGTGAGTTATCACGAGGGCTCGCGCTGGCTGGACAGCGGCGAGTCGGTGGACGCTGTGCCGCTGCCGGCGGAGCTGATGCCGTGGATGGCGAAATACTGCGAGGAGAACTACAAGCCCGAGCCGCGCAGGAAGGCCAAATATGCGACCAACAAGGACAAGGGGCGCATGGGCAACTGGCGGCCTGATTGATGCATGGATAAAAAGTTGGCTAACCGATCACCCCCTCACCCTAGCCCTCTCCCCCGTGAACGGGGGAGAGGGGATAAATTCTCTCCCTCTCCCGCTCGGGCGGGAGACAAGGGCACACTTGAGGCGAAGCAGGGTTGGGGTGAGGGTAGGGAACTCGTTTAATAAACCATGGCAAATTCGGAAGATAAACCGGCGCCCGGTGAAGAGTTCCTGTCGCGCTGGTCGCGGCGCAAGCAGCAGGTGCGCGAAGAGCAGGCGGCGCCGCCGGCTGCGGTGACGCCGGCCACCCAGGAAAAACCACCGGAATTGCCGCCGGTCGAGGGGCTGAACATGGAGTCGGACTTCCGCGGTTTCCTGCACCCGAAGGTGGATGAATCATTGCGCCGCGCGGCGTTGAAAAAGCTGTTTCATGAACCGCATTTCAACGTGATGGACGGGCTGGACACCTATATTGATGATTATTCAGTGTCGGACCCGATTCCCGAGGCCATGCTGAAGACCATGAGGCAGGCGCAGGACATCATCGTCGCCGGCAACGAACGGCGCGAGGAAGCGGCAAAACACGAGGAAGCAGAGCGGCAGCGCCTGGCCGCGGCGGGTGCTGAGGAGGCGGGTGCAGAGAAAGCGGCTACTGAGAAGGCTGGTACTGAGGAGGCGACCGATACGGAGCATGCGGGCACGGCGGCGGCGTCGCCCGCCATTGCACCAGAACCGGTGTTGCCGCTGGAAGCGGTTGCCGTGCAACCGGAAATCAACGATAAAGTCACGCCGCGCAGCTGATCTGCAGCGCTTGCGGCGACTACAAGAACACTTACGGGATAACCATGCGTCACAAGACTTTGCTGTGCAATTGCAACCGCACCATGAAGCTGGATGCCAAGACCCTTGCCGGTGCATTGGATGAAAGCGGCGAACCGCGCATTCATGACGCGCTGTGCCGGCAGCATGTGGCGGCCTTCGAGGCGGCGGTCAAGTCCGGTGAGGATCTGCTGGTGGCGTGTACGCAGGAGGCCTCGCTGTTCTCCGCGCTGCATGATGATTTCGAGGGGCAGGGCGCGATCCGGTTTGTAAACATCCGCGAAACGGCAGGCTGGTCCGCAGAGGGCGCGCAGGCGACGCCGAAGATGGCGGCGCTGCTGGCGGCGGCTGATCTGCCCGAGCCGGAACCGGTGCCGGTGGTCAATTACGAGGCCGGCAACAATCTGCTGATCGTCGGGCCGGGTGCTGCGGCGCTGGGCTGGGCCGAGCGCCTGGCTTCAACACTGTCGATCTGCGTGCTGATCACCGATGACGCGAAGGGCGTGGAGTTGCCGGCGGAGCGGCGTTATCCGGTGTATTCGGGACAGGTAACCCAGTTAAAAGGTTATCTCGGTGCGTTCGAGGTGTCGTGGACGCAGGCGAACCCGATTGATCTCGAAGCCTGCACGCGCTGTGGCGCCTGTGTGGAAGCCTGTCCGGAGTCGGCGATCAGCATGGCCTTGCAGGTGGATCTGGATAAATGCAAATCGCACCGCAGTTGTGTGACGGCCTGCGGGTCAGTGAAGGCGATTGATTTTGCGCGCGCGGATACCGTGCGTTCGGACAAATTCGATCTGGTGTTTGATCTGTCGGAGACGCCGCATATCCGCCTGCACGAGCTGCCGCAGGGTTATCTCGCGCCGGGGCGCGATCCGCTGGAGCAGGCGCTGGCTGCGGCGAGGCTGCCGCAGATGACGGGGGAGTTCGAGAAGCCGAAGTTTTTTGTCTACAAGGAAAAACTCTGCGCGCATGCACGCTCCAACATCACCGGTTGTACGAAATGCATCGACGTGTGTTCGACCGGCGCGATTACCAGTGCGCTGAAGGAAAACCGCGTCGTGGTGGAGCCGCATCTGTGCATGGGCTGCGGTGGCTGTGCGACGGTATGTCCGTCGGGTGCGATGACTTATGCCTATCCGCGCGTGGCCGACATGGGCGCGCGCATCAAGGCGATGCTCAAGGCCTATGCGGCGGCCGGCGGCAAGAATCCGCGGCTGTTGTTCCATAACGGTGGCGACGGCCGTGAACTGGTCTTGCGTCTGGGGCGTTCGCGGCAGGGGCTGCCGGCCAATCTGATTCCGGTGGAAGTGGTGCATGTGGCGGCCATCGGCATGGATTTGATGCTGGGTGCCGTGGCCTTGGGCGCGGCACAGGTGGCGGTGCTGCTGGCCGGTTCCGAGGCGGATGAATACGCCGAGGCGCTGGGCCGGCAGATGGCGATCGGTGAAGAGATCCTCACCGGCTTTGGCCATGCGCCGGGGCGTTTGCAACTGTTGGCCGCGACGGAGCAGACGGCGCTGGCGCGTGGCATTGCGGCATGGCCTGCGGCGTCGGCCATGCCGGCGGCAGGATTCAATCTGTCGAACGAGAAACGCACGACGCTGGATTTTGTGTTCGATCATCTGCGCGCACATGCCAAACCGGCGCCTGCAGTCATCGCATTGAAATCCGGCGCGCCGTTTGGCGAAATTGCCGTCGACAAAGAAAAATGCACCTTGTGCATGGCCTGTGTGGGTGCCTGTCCGGAAGGGGCTTTGCTGGATTCCAAGGAATCACCCGCGCTGCGTTTCATCGAACGCAATTGCGTGCAGTGTGGATTGTGCGTACGCACATGCCCGGAACAGGCGATTACGCTGCTGCCGCGACTGGCCTTGAACCCCGAAGTCAAACAGCCGCGTACGCTGAACGAAGCCGAACCGTTTCCCTGCATCAAATGCGGGAAACCCTTTGGAACCAAACAGATGGTCGATGGCATGCTGGCCAAGCTGGGACAGCATTCGATGTTTGCCCAGCCCGGTGCGCTGGACCGGATCAAGATGTGTGCGGACTGCAGGGTAGTCGATCTTTTGCAGAATGCATCGCATGGCAACATCAATGAAATCTGACAACATCCTGACACCCATCATGACACCTTGTCCCGGACCTGATCCCGGACCTGAATGGCACTAATTATTTAGGGTCATTATTGAGCTGCTACAGGTGGAATTTTGCCGCAAAGCCCTCTAAGATAGGCAACAATTCACATGATGACGGCCACTACAGAAAATGCTACGGGCGCAATCCCGGAAGCAGCCGCAGCGGGGGAGAACGGCGTCAGAGCCGCGCTCTATGGCGTGTTCGCCCATCTCTTTGCTGACCGGCCCGATGCTGCATTGCTTCAGTGCATTGCGGATTCGGAGGCCATGATCGTCGCTCAGGACTCTGCACTCTCGACCGCCTGGCACGCCTTGTGTGCCGAAGCGGCATCCATCGATCCGGCCGCAGTGGTGGACGCGTTCGATGCCTTGTTTGTCAGTGCCGGCAAGCCGGCGGTTTCGCTGTATGCCTCGAGCTATATGTCGGGCCGCGAGCGCGGCCAGGTGCTGGCGGAACTGCGCGGCGATCTGGCGAAGCTCGGCTTCGCGCGCGCCGAGCACAGCAGTGAATACGAAGACCACTTCGCGGCCCTTTGCGATGTGATGCGCGGGCTGGTCGATGAGGAGGCGGTATCGTCCGACGCCGCCGCGCAGCAGGAGGCGTTTTTCCACCACTACCTCGCGCCCTGGTGCGGACAGTTGTTTGAACAAATCGACAAGTCCGCGGACGCCGGTTTTTACCGCAAGGTTGCACGTGCCGCAGACGCTTTTCTGACCCACGAATCCCAATATTTCGAGCTTGCCTGAAGGAGATCCAGCCATGAACGACAAGATGAGTCGCAGGAAGTTTTTTGCAGCAGTGGGCGTCGGCGGTGTGGCCGCGGCAGCAGCCGTGGTCGCCACAAAAGAGGGTGACGTGCCGAAAGCCGACAGCGTGCAGGCTGCGCCGCAGGGCAAGGGTTACCAGCTTTCCGAACACGTGCGCCGTTATTACGAAACCACCAAGGTCTGAGGAGCAAGCATGTTACTCACCCGGAAATCCACCAAAACCGCGGCGTCACAAAGCCGTCTGACGCGCAGTGCCACGGCGTTCACCGGCAGCACCATCGACCGCCGGACTTTCCTCAAACGCAGCGGTCTTGCCGCAGGCGGCGCAGCGGCGCTGTCGCAGCTGCCGTTCCCGGTGATGCGCAAGGCGCAGGCCGCCGACAAGGCGGCTGGCGGCAAGCTTGAAGTCAAACGCACGATCTGTACCCACTGCTCGGTTGGTTGTGCCGTCGACGCGGTTGTGCAGAACGGCGTGTGGATCCGCCAGGAACCGGTGTTTGATTCGCCGATCAACCTCGGCGCGCATTGCGCGAAGGGTGCTTCGATCCGCGAACACGGCATGCACGAGATTTCGCACCGCCTGCGCACGCCGATGAAGCTCAAAGACGGCAAGTGGGAAAAGATTTCCTGGGATGTGGCG
>CAZHFZ010000095.1:0-6676 GCA_964531455.1 uncultured Bordetella sp. | reverse complement strand
CCTGATGCATCATCGAAATCTGCCCGGCGGGGCCGCCGAAGCTGATGAAGCCGAGCTTGAGCCAGAAGCGGAAGGCTTCGGCGAAGGGTATTGCGGGCGGCGCTTCCTGTTCCCGGCTCATCGGTCTGCGCCCGTCTACGGTATCAGTCGCGGAAGTTCTTGAACTGCAGCGGGAAATCGGTGATGGACTTGCGGATCAGCGCGATCGCGTCCTGCAGCAGATCCTTCTTCGCGCCGGAGACGCGTACCACATCGCCCTGAATGCTGCCCTGGACTTTCATCTTGCTGTCCTTGATCAGCTTGACGATTTTTTTTGCCAGTTCCTGTTCGATGCCTTCGCGCACCGTGACCGGCTGCTTCATCTTGTTGCCGCTGATGGTTTCGCCGTCGCCGATTTTGAGGCAGCGGGTGTCAACGCCGCGTTTCGCCAGTTTGGCAGTGAGTACGTCACGCACCTGGCTCAGTTTGAAGTCATCGTCGGCGAAGACGGTGAGTGTTTTTTCCTTTTCATTCATTTCGACGCGGGCATCGGAGCCCTTGAAGTCGAAACGCGTGGAAACTTCCTTGTTGGTCTGGTCGACGGCATTATGCACTTCGACCTGATTGACCTCGGAAACGATGTCGAATGAAGGCATGGCTTCCTCGCTGTTCAGTGTGTCAGATGTGGATTATACGCCCCGGCATCCTGTGGATGCGGGCCGGGTTCAGCGTGTGCTTTTGCGCGTTGCAGACTGGAGGATCTTCTGCGAGTCGACCGGCAGCCCGGTCGCATCGTCGAATTCAGCGGCGGTTTCAACCGCGCGGCGAGCCAGTGTTGCAGCGTTGATGCTGCGTTCGCCGTACAAGGCATGCAGCGCGCCCATCGCATAGTTGCTGCCGCTACCGAAGGCGTAATAACGTGAAAATTCCTGCACGGTGCGGTGGGCGACGACGCCGAAGATGCCGTGACGGTTGGCAACCAGCGCATCAAACCGCGTGGATTCGAGCGGCTCGTCATCGTGACCGGTAGCCAGCAACTGGTAATCGGCTTTCAGCGCGACATGCAGCGCCTGCCAGGTACGGAAGATTTCCAGAGGCGTATCGAACCGCGCACGCACCTTGGGGCGCGAGAAATAGTCGCGGAGGATGGTCTTGAACGTGGCGTTACCGGTGAGCCCGAGCCAGGTATCGCCGACCTGCAGCAGCTTGCCGTGGTTGACCACGTAGTCGGCGGTTTCCTTGCCCGATCCCCACTTGGTCATGGTGTCTGCGGCGATCGCGATGTCGCGACCTTTGCGCACCACAACGACAGTGGTCATGCGCGTTTAACCAAAATGACAGACGTAGTGCAGCGGCTCGCTTTGTTCGATCTGGAAGCTGGATTTGCCCGGCACATCAAAACTTTCACCGGCTTTCACGGTTTTCCAGTCGGCGGCGCCGGCCAGTTTGTAGCGGCAGCTGCCGGCGATGATTTCCATGCGCTCGGGGGCATCGGTGTTGAAGGTCAGGGTCGAGGGCAGAATCACGCCGACCGATTTGCGCACGCCGTCCGCGAGGATCACGGTGTGGCTGACGCATTTGCCGTCGAAATAGACGTTGGCTTTTTTGATGACGGATACGTTGTCGAACTGGGACATGCGGAACTCCGGGAAAGGTTGTTGGCCGTGTTTTATTTGCGTTTTTTGCGCAGGTTGGCGGCGATGCGCATTCTCAGCGCATTGAGCTTGATGAAGCCGCCGGCGTCGGCCTGGTCGTAAGCGCCTTTGTCATCTTCGAAGGTGGAGATCGCCGGATCAAACAGCGAGTCGGTTTTCGAGGCGCGGCCGACTGTGGTGACGGTGCCCTTGTAGAGCTTGACCTTCACGGTGCCGTTGACGCACTTCTGCGATTCGTCGATCAGCTGCTGCAGCAGCAGGCGTTCCGGGCTGAACCAGTAGCCGTTGTAGATCAGGCGGGCGTAGCGCGGCATCAGATCATCCTTCAGCGCCAGCACTTCGCGGTCGAGCGTGATCGATTCCATCGCACGGTGGGCGCGCAGCATGATGGTGCCGCCTGGGGTTTCGTAACAGCCGCGCGACTTCATGCCGACATAACGGTTCTCGACGAGGTCGAGGCGGCCGATGCCGTGTTTGCCGCCGAGCTTGTTGAGCTGAGTCAGTACTTGCGCGGCGGACATCTTCTTGCCGTTGATGGCGACGATGTCGCCCTTGGCGTAGGTCAGTTCGACGTATTCGGGTTTGTTCGGCGCTTTCTCCGGTGACACCGTGATGCGCCACATCGAATCTTCCGGCTCGAAGGACGGATCTTCGAGGATGCCGCCTTCATAGGAGATATGCAGCAGGTTGGCGTCCATCGAGTAGGGAGCGCCGCCTTTGCGTTTTTTGTAGTCGACGGGGATGCCGTGTTTGTCTGCATAGGCGAGCAGCTTCTCGCGCGACAGCAGATCCCATTCGCGCCACGGCGCGATGATCTTGACGTTGGGCATCAGCGCATAGGCGCCGAGTTCGAAACGCACCTGGTCGTTGCCCTTGCCGGTGGCGCCGTGCGACACCGCGTCGGCACCGGTCTTGCGCGCGATCTCGACCATGCGTTTGGCGATCAGCGGACGCGCGATTGACGTGCCGAGCAGATACTCGCCTTCATAAACCGCGTTGGCGCGGAACATCGGGAACACAAAGTCGCGAACGAACTCTTCGCGCAGGTCTTCGATGAAGATCTGTTTGACGCCGCACAGCTTGGCTTTTTTGCGCGCCGGTTCGACTTCTTCGCCTTGGCCGATGTCGGCGGTGAAGGTGATCACTTCACAGCCGTAGACGTCCTGCAGCCATTTGAGGATGACGGAGGTGTCGAGGCCGCCGGAATAGGCAAGCACTACCTTATTGATTTTATTGACTTTTATCATGATTTTCAGAGTTGCAGTAATTAAGTGTTCTCGACTTTGCCGAGCAGCAGGTATTCCATCAGCGCCTTTTGCGCGTGGAGGCGATTCTCGGCTTCATCCCATACCACGCTGTGCGGACCGTCGATGACTTCGGCGGTGACTTCTTCACCGCGGTGCGCGGGCAGGCAATGCATGAACAGCGAGTCCTTGCCGGCGACGCGCATCATGTCGGCATCGACGCACCAGTCTTCGAAGTCGCGTTTGCGTTCTTCGTTCTCGGCTTCAAAGCCCATGCTGGTCCACACGTCGGTGGTGACCAGATCGGCGCCGCGCACGGCATCCATCGGGTCTTTGAATTCTTCGTAATGGTCGGTGCCGTAAAGGCCGGCGCGCTCAGGTTCGACTTCATAACCCGGCGGCGTCGACACGTGTACGTTGAAGCCGAGTACTTCAGCCGCCTGCAGCCAGGTGTTGCAGACGTTGTTGGAATCGCCGATCCACGCCACGGTTTTGCCGCGGATGGAGCCGCGGTGTTCAATGAAGGTGAAGATGTCCGCAAGAATCTGGCAGGGGTGATATTCGTTGGTGAGGCCGTTGATCACCGGCACGCGCGAGTAGGCCGAGAAGCGTTCGATGATCGACTGCTCGAAGGTGCGGATCATCACGATGTCGACCATGCGCGTGATCACGCGTGCAACGTCCTCGATCGGTTCGCCGCGGGAGAGCTGGGTCTGGCTGGAGGTGAGGTTGATCACCGTGCCGCCCATCTGCAGCATGCCGGCCTCGAAGGAAACGCGGGTGCGTGTCGAATTCTTTTCGAAAATCATCGCCAGCGTGCGATCGTGCAGCGGCAGATAGGGTTCGTAGCGTTTGAAGCGTTCCTTGATCCACAACGCGCGAGCGAATACGTGATCGTATTCCGCGGCGGTGAAATCCTTGAACTGGAGGTAATGACGCAATTGCATGATTTTTCCAGGCGCGGCGGACGCGCCGTGTGATCAGGCGGCCGCCGGAGCGGCCTTCATCAGGAAGGAGCGGATCATCGGCGCCAGCTGATCGACCAGTTGATCGGCTTCGGCGCGCGACATCACCAGTGGCGGCACCAGCCGCACGACGTTTTCGGCGGTGACGTTGATCAGCAGGCCGGCTTCGAGCGCGGTTTTCACCAGGTCGCCGCAGGGCCGGTCGAGTTCGATGCCGATCATCATGCCCTTGCCGCGGACGTCGCGGACGCCTTCGGTCTCGGCCAGCGCGCGTTGCAGATTGTTCCGGATGCGCGCGCCGATTTCGTCGGCGTTCCTGCATAGGTCTTCGGATTCGATGATGTCGATGGTGGTCAGCGCCGCCGTGCAGGCCAGCGGGTTGCCGCCGAAGGTCGAGCCGTGGCTGCCCGGCTTGAACAACGTGGCCGCTTCGCCGCGGGCCACGCAGGCGCCGATCGGCACACCGCCGCCGAGGCCCTTGGCGAGGCTCACGACGTCCGGCATCACGCCGTAATGCTGGAAGGCGAACATCTTGCCGGTGCGTCCCATGCCGGTCTGCACTTCGTCAAGCATCAGCAGCCAGCCGTTCGCATCGCAGATTTCACGCAGGCCCTTCAGGTAATCATCGCCGCAGACGCTGACGCCGCCTTCGCCCTGCACGAGCTCGGCCAGCACTGCGACCACGTTGCGGTTGGACGCAGCGACGCGGCGCACGGCTTCAAGATCATTGAATGGCACACGCACGAATCCGGTCATCAGCGGTTCGAAGCCGGCCTGCACTTTGCGGCTGCCGGTGGCGGACAGCGTCGCCATGGTGCGGCCGTGGAATGATTTTTCTAGCACGACCACTGCGGGCGTCTCGATGCCTTTTTTGTGGCCGTAGTAGCGGGCGAGCTTGATCGCCGCTTCGTTGGCTTCCGCGCCGGAATTGCAGAAAAACACCGAGTCCATGCCGGAGGCCGCGGCAATGCGGTCAGCGAGTTTTTCCTGGGCGGCGATCTGGTAAATATTGGAGGTGTGGATCAGCTTGCCGACCTGCTCGCGCAACGCTGCGACCAGCTTCGGGTGGCTGTGGCCGACCGCGTTCACGGCCACGCCGGCGAGCGCGTCGAGGTAACGCTTGCCCTGCGTGTCCCATAGCCAGACGCCTTCGCCGCGCTCAAAAGCGACGGGCAGGCGGCCGTAGGTGTTCATCACGTGCGACATGGTCGTTTGACCTCCACAAAAACAGACGGCGGCCTCACGCCGCCGATGCAGCTATTCTCGCCAACCCCGTTTTCCTTGGCAAGTTAATTTTCCGTTACGTTACAGAGTGGAAAACCGGGTTTTTCAGGGGTGTTATGCTAGACTTGGCCGCTCAAAAAATCAGGTGTTTAAACAGGGCTGGCAACATGTTCGAAGGCGCGCCGGAAATCGTCATCCAGGGCATTACGGAAAGCGGGGAAACGTTCCGCCCGAGCGATTGGGCTGAGCGCCTCAGCGGCATGCTTTCCGTGTTCAGCGATGACGGCTACCTCGCCTATTCGGACGGCTACCTCGCCTATTCGCCTTTTCTGAAACCGATCATGGCCGGCGGTGTGCGCTGTGTGGCCATTGACCGGGAACTGGAGCGATGGGATCCCGCTGCCTATAAGTTTCTGCTGCAGTTTGCCCGAGACAATCAGCTGAAGATGCGGCCTGGCCGCAAAGCCAAACGCCCGGATGATCCGGCGACCGGGACTGCTGTGGCTGAAGGCGGGGTCACTCCCCGTTCGGACAGCTAGGCAGACGCCCGCCATCCATGGCCCGCCGGAATCCGGCAGGCGGCGAACAAATGCTTAGGCCATCGCCTTGACGGCGGCGGACAGGCGGCTCTTGTGACGGGCAGCCGTGTTCTTGTGCATGATTTTCTTGTCGGCGATCGAGTCGATGGTGCTGACCGATTTCTGGAATACGGTTTTGGCTGCGGCCTTGTCACCGGCTGCGATCGCCTTGCGTACTTCCTTGATCGCAGTGCGCAGTTCAGAGCGTTGGGCACCATTGAGGGCGCGACGCTTGACGGCTTGGCGTGCGGCTTTTTTGGCTGAAGCGATATTGGCCATGTAAACTCCGGATTTCGTTCGGAAAAAGGGCGTAATGATAAAGAAAATACGCCTTAACCGCAAGTTATGCCTTGGCGGCCTTCCTGCTGCCCGGTTTCAGGAAATATGAATCTAATCAAGGCTTTGGCTACGGTCAGCAGCATGACCCTGGTGTCCCGCGTGCTGGGTTTTGTGCGCGATGCACTGATTGCGCGGGTTTTCGGGGCCGGTCTGGCTACCGATGCGTTCTTCGTCGCCTTCAAGATTCCCAACCTTTTGCGTCGGCTTTTTGCCGAAGGCGCCTTCTCCCAGGCGTTTGTGCCCATTCTCGCCGAGTACAAAAACCGGCGCGGCGAAGAGGCCACGCGCGCGTTGGTGGATCGTGTCAGCGGGGTGCTCGTCATCGTACTGCTGCTGGTGACTGCTGTCGGTGTGCTGGCGGCGCCGTGGATCATCGCGGTCAGTGCGCCCGGCTTTGCATCCACGCCGGAAAAGTTTGAATTGACGGTCGACCTGCTGCGCATCACGTTTCCGTACATCGTATTCATAGCCCTCACCGCGCTGGCCGGCGGCATCCTCAACACCTGGAGCCGCTTCGCGGTGCCGGCGTTTACACCGGTGCTGCTCAACCTGTCGTTTATCGGCTTCGCGTTGTTTGCCGCGCCGTGGTTCGATCCGCCGGTCAAAGCGCTGGCCTGGGCAGTGTTTGTCGGCGGAGTGCTGCAACTGGCGTTTCAGTTGCCGTTCCTGGCGCGCATCGGCATGTTGCCGCG
>CAZHFZ010000094.1:0-6793 GCA_964531455.1 uncultured Bordetella sp. | reverse complement strand
AAATAACTTGAAATTTATTATTAATTCATAAATAATGAATCCCAATTCATTAAAGTTGCATATTACGACAAGTCATGTCTACGCACCCGAATTTAGGCCTCGACAGCAACAAGGTCTGGGACACCGAACAGGCGCTTGAGCACCTCCGCTCGATTGACCAAGCCAACACCAAGCGCACTGCCGAACGGCGACTTCACGAAGCAGGCCTGCTCCCGGCTGAACTGGCCGCTGAAGGAGTGCTTGATGAGATCGGGCGCCCGGCAAACCAACTCGTTCTGAACGCTTTTATAGAACGCGTTCGCAGCAAAAGAAAACTGCTGCTCTACGTCCAGTTAAAAGACCTGCCTGACGGCAAACCCTGCCTGCATGCCAACGATGCCCGCGGCGCACGGTATTGGCTGCCGCTGGAGCACCGCCCCGGAAAAACTGCAGACATCCTCGACGCCTTGCAGCGCCTGCAGCAACACATCGGCAAGGAGATAGCCGTTATTCCCCATGGCGATCTCGTCAAATGGCTGCGTTCAGCACCATCAACTTCCGAAATCACCATCGCCTCCTCCGTTCATTCGCCTGTACTGGATATCAAAGCCGGTCAGCCGCCGCAGAAAACCCGGATCACGCCGCATCTCAAACGCCTTGAGGCCGAGGGCATTCACATCATCCGCGAAGCCGTCGCCGAAGCCGAAAATCCGGTCATGATGTATTCCATCGGCAAAGACAGCGCGGTCATGCTCCATCTCGCACGCAAGGCTTTTTATCCTGCGCCCCCGCCCTTCCCGCTTCTGCATGTGGATACCCGCTGGAAATTCCAGGAAATGTATTTGATGCGCAAATACATCGCCGACGAAAGCGGAATGGAACTGATCGTCCACATCAATCCCGAGGCCATTGAAAAAAACATCAACCCGTTCGACCATGGTTCCTCCCTGCACACCGACATCACCAAAACGCAGGGGTTGATCCAGGCGCTGGACCACCACAAATTCGATGTGGTGTTCGGCGGCGCGCGGCGCGATGAAGAAAAGTCCCGCGCAAAGGAGCGCATCTTTTCATTCAGGACCCAGACCCACCGCTGGGATCCAAAAAACCAGCGCCCGGAACTCTGGAGCCTTTACAACACGCAAAAGAATCCCGGCGAGAGCATCCGTGTTTTTCCGATATCAAACTGGACCGAGCTGGATGTCTGGCAATACATCTATCAGGAAGCCATACCGGTAGTACCGCTCTACTTTGCCAAAGAGCGTCCAGTGGTCATCCGCAACGGCATGATCCTGATGATTGATGACAGCCGGTTTCGTCTGCTTCCCGGCGAAGAAATCATTGAAAAAGTCGTTCGCTTCCGCACCCTTGGCTGCTATCCGCTGACCGGCGCAGTCGAATCAAGCGCAAAAAACCTTCCGGAAATAATCATGGAACTGGTCAACGCCCGGGTCTCCGAACGGCAAGGCCGGGCCATCGACAGCGACTCCGCCGCAAGCATGGAAAAGAAAAAACAGGAGGGCTATTTCTGATGTCCCGCCCCAAGTCTCAATCAAAGCAGCAAAACACCGATTCACGCCATGTTGCGCCGATCGCAACCATGCAGGAGTTCCTCGAACAGCAGCAGGGGCAGGATCTGCTGCGCTTCATCACCTGCGGCAGCGTTGATGACGGCAAAAGCACGCTGATCGGCCGCATGCTTTGGGAAGCCAGGCAACTGTTTGATGATCAACTCGCCACGTTGCAGGCTGACTCAAAAAAACACGGCACCCAGGGCAATGACATTGACTATGCCCTGCTGGTCGACGGACTCTCCGCCGAACGCGAACAGGGCATAACAATCGATGTTGCCTACCGCTTTTTCGCCACCAGCAAGCGTAAATTCATCGTTGCCGATACCCCCGGGCACGAGCAGTACACGCGCAACATGGCAACCGGCGCATCGACAGCCGACTTGGCGGTGATACTGGTCGACGCACGCAACGGACTGATGACCCAGACCCGGCGCCACGCCTTCATCACGTCGTTGATGGGAATACGCCATGTTGTCCTGGCCATCAACAAGATGGATCTGATGGATTTCCGGGCCGACATCTATAACGGGATCAAGTCCGACTTTGAGTCATTCGCAAAACCTCTGAGCTTCAAATCCATTACCGCAATTCCCCTGAGCGCCTTGCGTGGCGACAACATTATTGACCGCTCCGGGAAGACCCCCTGGTACAACGGCCCTACCCTGATGGGCCATCTGGAAACGGTTACAGTCCACAAATCCGGAAGCGATCGCCTGGTATTCCCGGTGCAATGGGTTAACCGTCCGGATGCAAGCTTTCGTGGTTTCAGCGGAACGATTGCTGATGGCTCCGTCAATGTCGGAGATGATATCCGGGTCACCGCTTCCGGGCAGACCGCCAAAGTCGCCGATATTGTTACGATGGACGGCTCGATCAAGTCAGCAGTTGCCGGTGATGCAATTACGCTGACGCTCGACCGCGAGATTGATGCCTCGCGCGGCGACGTCATCTCACTGAGCCGGCTGCCGCTTGAAACCACCGACCAATTTGAAGCCACGCTGGTGTGGATGCATGAAGACGCCGGTCTCACCGGACGGAACTACGACATCAAGCTGGCAACTCAACGCGCATCCGCCTCGATCACCCATATCAAGTATCGCGTCAACGTCAATACGCTGGCGCACGAGGCCAGCAAACAGCTCAAGCTGAACGATATTGCGGAATGCAACATTGCCACCAGCAAGCCGCTGGCGTTCGACACTTACGACAAGTCGCAGGTCCTGGGCAGCTTCATCCTGATCGACCGTTTCACCCACGCAACGGTTGCCGCAGGGATGATCAGGCACAGCCTGCGCCGGGCACAAAATGTTCACAAGCAGGCGCTTTCGATTACCCGTACTGAACGCGAGCTTCTGAATGGCCATAAAGGGAAAGTAATCTGGTTTACCGGACTGTCTGGCTCCGGAAAATCCACCCTCGCCAATTCACTTGAAATTGAGCTCCATCGTCAGGGGATGCGCACTTACATCCTCGATGGTGACAACGTAAGGCACGGACTGAACAAGGATCTCGGATTCACCGATGCTGACCGCGTTGAAAACATCCGCCGCGTTGCAGAGGTCGCCAAACTGATGATGGATGCAGGCATCATCGTCATGACTTCGTTTATTTCGCCGTTCCGTTATGAGCGCGAAATGGCGAAAGAACTGATTGGTGCAGACCGTTTTGTCGAGGTCTATGTCAACACCCCATTGGCGGTCTGCGAACAGCGCGACGTCAAAGGTCTCTACAAAAAAGCACGGGAAGGTTTGATCCCCAACATGACCGGCATCAACAGCCCCTACGAAGCACCGGAGCATCCGGCCTTTGTTGCCGACACGCACGACAAGACCAAAGAAGAGTTGCTCGCCGAGCTGACGAAACTTGCGGGGATGTGATGGCGGATATTCCCGGGGCTGCGATCCCGGGGGGCTGCCCTGCCACAACAATCCGGACGCATGATTTTGCGTCCGGGTGTTGCCTAATCAATCCGCTTTCATCTTGCGTTCCTTGATCACGCGGGCGAATTTCTTCAGCTCGCTGTCGAGGAACGCGCCGAGTTGCTCCGGGGTGCCACCGATGGAATCGATACCCTCATCTGCAAAACGCCGGCTGAGTTCGGTATTGCCCAGCGCTTTGACGAAATGCTGGTTCAGCACGTTGACGATGTCGCGCGGCGTGCCTTTGGGCGCCGCAAGCGCAAACCAGGCGCTGAATTCATAACCGGGCAGAACACTGGCAACCGGCGGAACCCCGGGCAGTGCCGGACTTTCCTTCAGGCTGGTCACCCCCAAGGCGCGCAGACGGCCTGATTTGACGAAGCCCGTGGCACCAGCCAGGCCGGAGAACGCCACGCCCACTTCACCGCTGATCGCCGCGGTCAGCGCCGGACCGCCGCCCTTGTACTGCACGACAGCAATTTCCGTTTTGGCGAGGTAATTGAACAGTTCGCCGGCGATGTGCGGATTGGTGCCGGTACCGGCACCACCATAATTCAGCGTACCGGGCCGAGCCTTGGCCAGGGCAATCAGTTCCTTCACCGAACGCGCGGGTACCGACGGATGTACGCTGACAAAAGAAGGCGTAGATGCCAGCAGTGAAATCGGCGCAAAGTCGGTGAGTGCGTCATAAGGCACCTTGCTGAACATCAGCGTGTTGGTGACCAGCGGCGTGGTGTTGATCAGCAGCGTATAACCATCAGGCTTGGATTGAGCGACAAAACCGGTTCCGATGATGCCGGATGCGCCGACGCGATTTTCCATGATGATCTGCTGACCCATTGCCGTGGCTGCTATCGGCCCCACCAGCCGGGCAACAACATCTACCGTACCGCCCGGCGGGAACGGGATAATCATGCGTACCGCACGATCCGGAAATTTGGCTGTTTGTGCATTGGCCTGCGCGCAGGCCATCAACCCAAGCACGATTGCCGAGGCAACGTTGATACGCATGTGTACTCCTCATTGATGAATTCCGACAACCCGGGCGGAGTCTTCTGTAAGGCAGCCGCTCCGGTGACCCCGCATTTAACCCCACGACTGCCGTACCTGCAAACTTTCCGCCTCGCCTGGGTCCGCTGACGGACCAAATAAATACTTTCAAAAAAACAATTACTTATATAAACCACCAGTGACTAATCCAAGCAGCATCATTGCGGTCCGACAAAACCAATATAAGCGCCACAGGCTTCTGCCGGTGTTGCAAGCATGGCGTGTTCACCGGTATTGCGCACCCCACGCTCCAGCGGCGGCAGTCCTTGCGCGGCCATCCAGTTGGCCGCAGCCCCCATGCTGGTGGTTCGATACAACGCCTGAAAAGCGCCCGGACCACGATTTTTCAATGCAATGGCAGCCGGACCATCGGCATATGGCGTGACAATGCCCAGCCCGGTGGGTCCCAACTGGAAAATCGCCATGTTCGACATGATCACCGTGCCTTTTTGCAACCCGGGCTGATTCATACCCAGAATGCGTGCAAGCATGGCAGCGCTTGCCTCAGCCTCCTCAACCACGATGTAGGCGCGTTCCAGTCCGGTCACCGAGTTCTGATGTGCGCCAGCGCCCGTCGGTCGACGCTGCGCCAGCGGCGTCAGGTGCTGGATGAAGAAAACCGGCAGTGCATGCGATGAACCGAGCATGGCAATTTTCCAGCGCAACTCAAGGCCTTCTGGCGTACGGCGCGAGCCTTCAACCGGATCACCGACATCAATGCCGCGACTGCGCATGCCTTCCACATCCGTCGCGAGATCATCGCTTGCCAGTGCGATGGAGCGGATGCCGCCGCCTGCTGCAATGAATTTCTCGAACTCGCCTCCAGTCGTACTTGCCGCACGATATTCCGCAACATCACGAATCGCCAGCAGTTCAATATATTCCTCACCGTTCCAGGCCACCGCATTGTGCGTACCCCTGCCGGCGTGCACCCCGCCCTGCAGCACGTTGAACCCGAGTTTTTTGTACTGCGTGACGCCCTGCTCCAGGTCGGCAACGCCAATGGTGATGTGATCGATGCGCGTAATCATTGCGGCTCCAGTGTTTTCAGGATTGAAAGGGCGCGGGCAATGTAAAACGCGCCCGTACAAAAAACAAGGCGGGGCATCACTGCCACGCCTTGCCGAAACAAAACCCGGTGAATGCTGCGTATTACAGCTTGGCCAGGATGGCCTCGGCAGACGACACTTCGAACTTGCCCGGACCTTCGACTGCAATGTGTTTGACCACACCGTTGTCAACGATCATGGCAAAGCGGTTGGTCCGCACGCCCATGCCGCGCGCTGTGAGATCCAGTTCCAGACCCAGCGCCTTGGTAAAGTTGACGCTGCCGTCAGCAAGCATGCGCACTTTGCCCGCGGCTTTCTGATCACGACCCCAGGCCGCCATTACGAACGCATCGTTGGTCGCCAGGCACCACACTTCATCAACGCCTTTGGCCTTCAGCGCATCACGTTGCTGCACATAACCCGGAACATGTTTCGCCGAGCAGGTCGGGGTGAACGCGCCAGGCAGACCAAATACGACAATCTTCTTGCCTTTGGTCGCTTCAGCGACATCGACTTCCTGCGGCGGCATCGGGCAGCCGTTGGATTCGTCAAAGGCCGTGGATTCCATCAATTTACCTGCGGGGAGAGTTTGTCCAACTGCGATCATGGGAACATCCTTTCGAAAAAGCCTGTTTGTGTTTGAAAATTGACGTGAAAAAGAATTCTATTCCGGGCGCCTGTTTGCATCGGCATTTTGCAATGCTTGCCCCTGCGGGCTGATCCGGGGCTGAAATGATAACGGACGATGCCCCTGCGCTCCACCTGTTTCAGCATCTGTAGCGCATAACCCTGCCGCCAGCCTGAGGAATGAAAGTGAAAGGGTACGTATTCCACTACGCCATCGGGGTTATAACGGCAAAGAATTCAAGGTTAAACCCTCTGCAGTATCTGCGCATTCGGGCGCTCGATCAGTACCAATACAATCGCAAGGCATTGCCCCCCGCCCCGACCATCGACAAAAAAAGCCCGTATCTCTGCGGGCTTTCAGCATGCTTGTTGAAACCGGAAATCAGGCCGTTGCCGTAACCGCCCCGATCGCTGCAAAAAGGTTGGCCACCGTTTCCCGCGGAATATTGCGGGTGATGAATACAATGCGCGTCGAATGATCAGCACTGGGCCATTCATTCAGTTCCACCGGCGGATGGAACAGATGCTGCACGCCCTGCACCACCATCGGCCCCTTGTGTTCGGCCACATTGATCAGGCCCTTGACCCGCAACAT
>CAZHFZ010000093.1:0-7122 GCA_964531455.1 uncultured Bordetella sp. | reverse complement strand
TTATAGCCCACGGTGATGCCCATCGCGTAACCGCCGATGATCATGCCTTCGATCAGGATGTGCGGGTTATAGCGCAGGATGTCGCGGTCCTTGAAGGTGCCCGGCTCGCCTTCGTCCGAATTGCACACCAGGTATTTCTGTCCCGGGAACTGCCGCGGCATGAAGCTCCACTTCAGGCCGGTCGGGAAGCCGGCGCCACCGCGGCCGCGCAGCGAGGACTTCTTCAGTTCATTGACAACCTGCTCCGGCGGCATCTTCTCGGCGATGATCTTTTTCAGCGCCGCATAGCCGCCGCGCGCCTCGTAATCCTTGAGACGCCAGTTCGTGCCGTTGATGCCATTCATGATCACGGCATCCGGCCCGAAAATGTCACCGACAAAAGGAGGGATCGGCAGGCCCATTATTTGAGATCCTTCAGCAGCTGGTCGATCTTGTCATTGCTCATCGCGCACAGCATTTTCTTGTTGTTCTGGATCAGCACCGGTGCATCACCGCAGGCGCCCATGCACTCGCCTTCCTTCAGCGTGATGCGTCCGTCGGCCGTGGTTTCGTTAAAACCAATACCGAGCGTTCTTTTCAGGTATTCCGCGGTGTGGGTTGCGCCTTGCAACGCGCACGGCAGGTTGGTGCAAATGGTCAGTTTGTATCTGCCCGTCGGCTTGAGGTCGTACATCGTGTAGAACGACGCGACTTCGTACACCGCAACCGGCGGCATGCCGAGATACTGTGCGACAAAATCCATGGTCTCGGTCGACAGCCAGCCCTTCTCGTCCTGGGCGATGGTCAGCGCCGCCATTACCGCCGAATCCTTGCGGTCCGACGGGTACTTGGCGACCGCCTTGTCGATTTTCGCCAGCGACTCAGGCGAGAGTTTCATCGGTGCGTTCATCGATCGCTCATCTGTCAATGTCCCCGAACACGATGTCCTGGGTGCCGATGATCGCCACCACGTCGGCAATCATGTGGCCCTTGGCCATTTCATCCAGTGCTGCCAGATGCGGGAAACCCGGCGCGCGGATCTTCAGCCGGTATGGTTTGTTCGCGCCGTCGGATACCAGGTAAATGCCGAACTCGCCCTTCGGATGCTCGACGGCGGCATAAGCCTCACCCGGCGGCACATGCATGCCTTCGGTGAAGAGCTTGAAGTGGTGGATCAGCTCTTCCATATTGGTTTTCATCGCCACGCGCGACGGCGGCGCCACCTTGTGGCTGTCGGCCATCACCGGGCCCGGATTCTTGCGCAGCCAGTCCACACACTGCTTGATGATGCGGTTGGCCTGACGCATTTCCTCGACGCGCACCAGATAACGGTCATAACAATCGCCGTTGACGCCGATGGCGACATCGAAATCCATGCGGTCATAGACTTCGTAAGGCTGCTTCTTGCGCAAGTCCCAGGCAATGCCCGAACCGCGCAGCATCGGACCGGTGAAGCCCAGCTGCAGCGCACGCTCCGGCGATACCACGCCGATGCCGACGGTACGCTGCTTCCAGATGCGGTTATCGGTCAACAGCGTTTCGTATTCGTCGACGTAGGCCGGGAAACGTTTGGTGAAGTCGTCAATGAAATCCAGCACCGAACCCTGGCGGTTTTCGTTCAGCGCCTTGGTGGCCTTGTCGTTGTGGATACGCGTCGCGGTGTACTGCGGCATCGTGTCCGGCAGGTCGCGGTAGACGCCGCCCGGACGGTAATAAGCCGCGTGCATGCGTGCGCCCGATACCGCCTCGTAAACGTCAAACAGGTCTTCGCGCTCGCGGAAGCAATACAGGAAGATCGTCATCGCGCCGATGTCGAGCCCGTGCGCGCCAAGCCACAGCAGGTGGTTCAGCAGGCGGGTGATCTCGTCAAACATCACGCGGATGTACTGCGCCCGCTCGGGTACCTCAAGGCCGAGCAGCTTCTCGATCGCCATCACATAGGCGTGCTCGTTGGCCATCATCGACATGTAGTCCAGGCGGTCCATGTACGGCACCGACTGGATGAAGGTCTTGTTCTCGGCAAGCTTTTCGGTCGCGCGATGCAGCAGGCCGATATGCGGATCGGCGCGCTCGATCACTTCGCCGTCCAGCTCCAGCACCAGGCGCAGCACGCCGTGGGCCGCCGGATGCTGCGGCCCGAAATTCATGGTGTAGTTCTTGATCTCTGCCATGTCAGCCCTTGCGGAAACCTTCGGAGTCCGCGTAGTTTTCTTCACGCACGATGCGCGGCGTGATCACGCGGGGCTCAATGGTCACCGGCTGGTAAATCACGCGTTTCTGGTCGGGGTCGTAACGCATCTCGACGTTGCCAGACAACGGAAAATCCTTGCGGAATGGATGACCGACAAAGCCGTAATCGGTCAGGATGCGGCGCAGGTCGGGGTGGCCGGTAAACATGATGCCGTAGAGATCGAACGCTTCGCGCTCATACCAGTTGGCGCAACACCAGACACTGATGACTGATTCAAGCACCGGGAAATCGTCATTCTCGGCAAAAACGCGCACGCGCAGGCGCCAGTTATGCTTGAGGCTCAGCAGGTGATAGTTCACCGCGAAGCGCAGTCCCTCATAGCCGCCGTCGCCGTACTCGCTGTAATCAACCCCGGTCAGGTCGATCAGTTGCTCGAAGTGCAGCTTGTCGTCATCGAGCAACGTCGTGCAGACCGATACTAGATCCTCGGCCTTGACGACGATGGTCAACTCCCCCAGCGCCGTCGTGACACTGACCAGACGCTCACCCAGGGCTTCCTGCAGCGAGGCGTTCAGGGTTTCAAGGCTTTTTGACATGAAATCTAAAATTCTTCCGGAGTCGCTTCAGCGGGCAATGGTGTTGGTACGTTTGATCTTGTTCTGCAGCTGGATGATGCCGTAGAGCAGCGCTTCCGCCGTCGGCGGGCAGCCCGGCACGTAGATGTCGACCGGCACGATGCGGTCGCAACCGCGAACCACCGAGTAAGAGTAATGGTAGTAACCGCCGCCGTTGGCGCAGGAACCCATCGAGATCACCCAGCGCGGCTCGGCCATCTGGTCATAAACCTTGCGCAGCGCCGGCGCCATCTTGTTGCACAGCGTTCCTGCGACGATCATGACGTCGGACTGGCGCGGGCTCGGACGGAACACGATGCCAAAACGATCAAGGTCATAACGTGAAGCACCGGCATGCATCATTTCCACGGCGCAACAGGCCAGGCCGAAGGTCATCGGCCACATCGAACCCGTGCGGGTCCAGTTGACCAGTGCATCGACCGAGGTGGTCATGAAGCCACGCTCGTTGAGGTTTTCGTTGAGGGTTTCGATGGCACCCATAGTCATTCCCAGTCGAGAGCGCCTTTTTTCCACTCGTAAATGAAGCCTACGACGAGGATGGCAAGGAAAATCATCATGGCCACAAAACCGAACATGCCGATTTCCTGGAGCACGACAGCCCACGGGAACAGGAATGCGATTTCGAGGTCAAACAGAATGAAAAGAATCGCCACGAGGTAATAACGGACGTCGAAGCGCATGCGTGCGTCCTCGAAGGCCTCGAAGCCGCACTCGTAAGGCGAGAGTTTCTGCGCATCAGGCCGGTGCATCCCGACCAGCCGGCTGACAACCCAGCCCGATACGATCGGCGCGATACCGAACACCGCGCCGACAGCTATAAACATCAGAATCGGAAAATAACCTTCCAGCATCTGCTGCCTTCAGAAACATTACGAAATTCACACGGTCAATCAAGCCGACCGCACCATGCGGCATTGTGACCATCCAGCCACTTCAAGCCACAACCAACACTGCTTAAAACTCAGCACCAGCGCCTGGTGTCGACGGAGAGACTCGAACTCTCACGGCTTTCGCCACCGCCCCCTCAAGACGGCGTGTCTACCAATTCCACCACGTCGACCTACCCACTGCACTTGACTGCAACCGGCCGCGAAGCTGCGACCGGCATGATCCACTTGCTTACTTCGGAACCTCGCCCGTCTTCGAACCCGCGGCTGATCCCGGCGCCAGAGGAACAGGCACAACCGGGACAGGCGCCGTCAGGGGCGAAGTAGGAATCTGGCCAGGCAAGGTCTGCGACTGCGCAGGATCGACAGGCTGCGTCGATACATCCCTGGACATCACACCCTTGTCATCGGACTTCTTGCTCGTAACCACTGTCAGACCAATGCTCGTCGTAAAAAAGATGACTGCAAGAACTGCGGTCGTACGGCTCATGAAATTGGCCGAGCCCGAAGACCCGAAAACGCTGCCGGCTGATCCGCTGCCGAATGCCGCGCCCATGTCTGCGCCTTTGCCATGCTGCAGCAACACCAGAACGATGATGCTCAGGGCTGCAAGCACATGTAACACCAGAATCAGGACTTCCATCTTGTTGTCACCCAGTCTTTTGGTCTATATCTGTTACCGGGACGCGGCCCGGCAGATCGCTGCAAATTCTGCGGCCACCAATGCTGCGCCGCCAATCAAACCGCCATCTATGTCAGGCATGCCGAACAACTGCACCGCATTTGATGCCTTGACGCTGCCGCCGTAAACGATGCGCACCGCCGCAGCCACCGAAGCATCAGACTTCGCCACAAGACTGCGGATTCCCGCATGCACCGCCTGCGCTTCTTCAGGAGATGCCGTCTTGCCGGTACCGATTGCCCAAACCGGCTCATAGGCAATCACCGCATCCCGCAAGGCCGCGGCGCCGGAACGCTGCAGCACTGCATTCAACTGTCTTGCAACCACACTGTCCGTCGCGCCGGACTCCCGCTCGGCCAGCGTCTCACCGACACAAAGGATCGGCTTCAGCCCGGCCTGCTGCGCCAGGGCAAACTTCTCCGCGACCAGTGCATCATCCTCGCCAAACAATGTGCGCCGCTCGGAATGCCCGACGATCACATGGCTGCAACCGAAATCCTTCAGCATCGCCGCCGAAACACCGCCGGTATATGCACCATTGCCGAATTGGCAAAGGTCCTGACCACCCAGCGCCACAACCGAACCCTGCAATGCGCGCTGAACCTGTGCCAGATACGGATACGGGGGACAAACCGCGCTTTCCATGCCGCTCAGGGCCGCAAGCGCAGGCACCAGATCCTTCAACAGTGCGTCGTTGGCGGACAGACTGCCATTCATCTTCCAGTTGCCTGCAACGAACTTGATGCGCATTTCCTGTCCGGCCTCGAATAAACCCCCGAATTTTACAGTTTGCAGCTACCCGGGTCAATTTATGGCTATTTCTGCTGCAACGCGAAAACCTTATGAATTCAAAAAGAAATTCAGGTTTTGATTCACATCAAGCGGCGGCCTGAAAATCGCGCAAATCCGTTGCACGACTGCCGGCTTCGGATGCTCGACAAGGCCGTTTTCATACGCCACAACGTAAAAATCTGCGCCAGCAAGCTCCAGCAACTCATGTGGACGCAGCAAAAACCCGGGATTCGACGGCCGCCCGTAGGCCTCATTACCGATGCCGAAAGTCTCGTAAATCAACACGCCGCCCGGCGCCAGCGCCGTACGCAGCCGCGGAAACAGCGGACGATGAAGATAATTGGTCACCACTACCGCGGCATAGATGCGCCCCGTATAGGGCCATGGGCCCTCTTCAATATCTGCACACAGTGCGCTGACCCCGGCCACACCTGCCAGCGCAGCAATGGCCAGGGGATCACGGTCAACGGCATCGACAGCGTGGCCTCGCGCGGAAAAAAAGCGCGCATGCCGGCCGCTGCCGCAGGCCACATCCAGAACGACGCCGCCCTTGGGCACCAGTGGCGCCCAACGCCGCACCCAGGCCGAAGGGGTCGCCACCGCAGAATGACCGGTCATCGCATGCCTCATCCAATAATTGCAAAATTTACATTTTAATCAAATACATCCGGTATCCCGCTGATAACGACGCCGCTATTGCGCAGCCGACCGGAACTCCTCTAGTCTTTGCACAGCGCCAGACCACACACAACAATCGGCGCACCGCAGTTCCGGGCATCAACAAGCCAACACGGAGGGGAAACATGCTTACACGCATTCTCGTATCGCTGTTGCTGTTCACGGTTGCCGGTTTCGCATCGGCACAGGCGCCATATCCCGCGAAACCCATTCGCATGATCATTCCCTACCCGCCCGGCGGCGGCACCGACATCCTCGGCCGCCCGATCGCCAGACTGCTCGGCGAAAAAATGGGGCAGCAAGTTCTCGTCGACAATCGGGGCGGCGCCTCCGGCATGGTCGGCGCCGAACTCGCGGCGCGCAGTCCCGGCGACGGCTACACCATTTTGATGAGCACCTCGGGTGAAGTCGCGCTCAACGTCGCGCTGTATCCGAAGATGAACTACGACCCGATCAAGGATTTCACGCCCATCACCCAGGTCGGCATTTCGCCGCTGGTGCTGGTGGCCCATCCTTCACTGCCAGTAAAAAACGTCAATGACTATGTTGCACTGGCCAAAAAACGGCCGGGTTTGATCAGCTACTCGTCCATCGGCTCCGGCAGCGCGCAACATATGGCGGGTGAATGGATGCGACTGCTCACCGGCATCAACATCATTCATGTGCCGTACAAAGGCGGCGGCCCGCAGATGACCGACCTGCTCGGCGGCCACTCGCCCAGCGGTTTTCTCGCGCTGCCGGTCGCAGCACCCAACATCAAGAACAACCGCATTCGCGCCGTCGGCATGACTTCGGCCAAACGCTCATCCGCATTTCCCGACGTGCCGACTTTTGATGAATCCGGCATGCCCGGCTTTGAAGTCAGTCAGTGGTGGGCGATTCTGGTGCCGCGCGGCACGCCGAATGATGTCGTGACCAAACTGCACACGGAAATTTCCGCGATCGTCAAAAACGCGGAAATGAAAGGTCGCATGGCTGAACTGGGCGTTGATCCGGTCGGCGGCACGCCGGAACAACTGGGTGAACTGGTACGCAGCGAAATTGCCAAGTACAGGAAAATCGTTGCTGACGCAAAAATCACGCTGAACTGAGTCACACTGAACTAAGCGAACCACCAACATTCAGGGCCGTAGCGAGCGGCGCGAGGGCAAGGAGCACGGCGTCCCCCAAGAGGACTTGCTTTGCAGCGCGCAGGAATCGAGACATATCGAATTGGATAGGCGAGATTCCGAGCACCGCGCGACACCGCCATCGCGCCGCCCTCCAAGAGGACTTGCT
>CAZHFZ010000092.1:0-7224 GCA_964531455.1 uncultured Bordetella sp. | reverse complement strand
ACCAGGCCGATATCATCCAGCCCTTTCAGCAGCCTTTGCTTGTAGACCGGATCGATGGTGAACGGATGGGCGGTGCCTTCAGTGTCAATCACGGTTTGCTTCGGCAGGTCGATGGACAGCGTGGCGCCGGGTTTGGCGCGCAGCTGGTCGCGAAGTCCGCGGCAGATCTCCTCAGGGAGGATCACCGGCAGCATGCCGTTCTGCAGTTCATTGGCGTAATGGATGTCGCCGAAGGAGGGTGCGATCACCGAGCGGATGCCGTAGTCGAGCAGCGCGTAAACCGCGCCTTCGCGCGACGAGCCACAGCCGAAGTTGGCGCCGGCGACCAGGATGCCGGCCTTGCGGTAGGCCGGTTGATTCAGCACGAAGTCCGGGACTTCCTTGCCGTCATTGTCGAAACGCATGTCATGGAACAGGTAGGGGTCATAACCGGCCTTGTCGTTGCGCAGCTTGCGCAGGAAACGCACGGGGATCACGCGGTCAGTGTCGATGTTGGCCATCTCGATCGGGGCGGCGACGGCGGTCAGGGTGGTGAACGGTGTCATGTCAGTTTTCCGTTTTCAGGGTGCGCACGTCAGTAACGCGGCCGGTGACGATGGCCGCAGCGGTCATTGCCGGGCTCATCAGATGGGTGCGGGCGCCTTTGCCCTGGCGTCCTTCGAAATTGCGGTTGGAGGTGGAAGCGCTGCGCATGCCCGGCGGCACCTTGTCGCCGTTCATCGCCGCGCAACTCGAGCAGCCGGAGGCGCGCCACTCGACGCCGGCATCGAGGAATACCTTGTCCAGGCCCTCGGCCTCGGCCTGGCGTTTCAACGCGGTTGAGCCGGGTGAAACCCAAGCCTGGATGACCGCCTTGCGGCCCTTCAGCACCGCTGCGGCGGCACGCAGGTCTTCAATGCGTCCGTTGGTACAACTGCCGATGAAGGCACGATCAATCTTGATGTCGGTCAGCGCCATGCCGGGTTTGAGGTCCATATAGGCCAGCGCCTGCTCGGCATGTGCGCGCTGGTTGGCGTCGCCCAGTGATTTCGGATCGGGAATGCGGCCACTGACCGGCAATGCTTCCTCGGGACTGGTGCCCCAGGTCAGCATCGGTTCAAGTTTCGAACCGTCAAGCGTGACTTCGCGGTCAAAGCGGGCATCGGCATCGCTGGGCAATGCGCGCCACTGCGCAAGCGCAAGTTCCCAGTCGGCGCCCTTGGGTGAGAACTCGCGGCCGTGCAGGTATTCATAGACCTTGTCGTCCGGTGCGATCATGCCCGCGCGACCGCCGGCTTCGATCGCCATGTTGCAGACGGTCAACCGGCCTTCAACCGTCAGGCCGCGGATTGCCGATCCCGCAAACTCAATGACATGACCGGTGGCGCCGGCAGTGCCAATCTTCGCAATGATGGCCAGTACCACATCCTTGCCGGTGATGCCGGGGCCGAGTTGGCCGTTGACGACGATGCGCAGTGTCTTTGGCCGTTTCAGCCACAGGCACTGCGTGGCCAGAATCTGCTTCAGCTGCGAGGCACCGGTGCCGAAGGCATAAGCACCGAGCGCACCGTGCGTTGAGGTATGCGAATCGCCACAGGTGATGGTCAGCCCCGGTTGGGTGATACCGAGTTCCGGGCCGATGACATGGACGATGCCTTGGCGGTCGTCGTCGATGCCGTAATGGGCGATGCCGTTGACGCGGGAGTTTTCCTCAAGCAGGCGGATCATGTGGCGGGCATCGGCATCCTCTGCACCCTCGACGCCGCGCTCACGGCCCACCGTCGGCACGTAATGATCGGCCACTGCGAAATTCTGTGACGGCTTGCGCACCTTGCGTCCTTCTTTTGCCAGCGCGCCAAAGGCATGGAACGATCCCTCATGCACCAGGTTGCGGTCGATATGCAGAAGTGCGTCGCCATCGGGTTTTTCCAGAATCACGTGGCTGTTCCAGATCTTTTCAAACATCGTCAATGCCATTGCAGTGTCCTCATTTCACGCATTTGAGAGTTACCTTCCTTTTGCAATACCTTCACGGCGCGGATCAGCGCCGCCCTGCCAACCGTTATCCACCCGCATGATGCCGTGCAGACCGCTGGTCATGTCCTGCGCCTGTATTTCATGTCCCATTGCCGCCAGCGGGGCCGAAAGTGCTTCGAAAGACGTGCCGAGCTCTATTTCGGTCGGCCCGTTGCGGCTGCCTGCATTGGGCAGCGAGATGGCCGCCTGGATATCAAGTCCCCAGTCCAGCGTCGCGACCAGTGTCTTCGCGACGTAATTGATGATCTGGCTGCCGCCCGGTGAGCCTACCACCAGATGTAGTCCGCCATTATTGCGGAACACCAGTGTGGGAGCCATCGAACTGCGTGGCCGTTTGCCCGGGGCCACTGAATTGGCCACCGGCCGGCCCTTTTCAACCGGATTGAAGTTGAAGTCAGTGAGTTGATTGTTGAGCAGGAAGCCGCGCACCATCAGGCGGCTGCCGAAAAAATTTTCGATGGTCGTGGTCATGGATACTGCATTGCCGTCACTGTCGACAATGGCGATATGGCTGGTGCCGGTGACCTTGTCCACCGTGTCATCTGCATAAGCAGTTTTTGCGCCGGGTGGTGTTCCCGCTTCCGCCCTGCCCATTGAGCGGTCAATGCCGATCAGTCGTCCGCGCGCAGCAAGGTAAGCGGGGTCCAGCAGACCGCTGACCGGTACATCGACATAGCGATCATCGGCCACCCAGCGGTTGCGGTCGGCAAACGCCAGCCGGCCGGCTTCGGCCAGCAGGTGCACGGCTTGCAACGAACCCGGCTTGACCGCGGACATATCGCGCTGCGCCAGCATACCCAGCATCTGCAACACGGCAATGCCGCCGGACGAAGACGGTGGCATGCCGCAGACGCGGAATACTCGGTATGGCGCACACAGGGGAACTACTTCGCGAACCTGATAGGCGGCTAGATCAGCTTCGCTGAGCGTGCCGGGATTGGTCGAATGCTTGCGTACGGCATCGACGATATCGCGGGCAATGTCCCCGCTATAAAACACGTCAGCACCGCCTGCGGCCATTGCACGCAGCGTGCTGGCGAACTCGGGATTGCGCAGGATGGTGCCCGCCGGTTTGGGTGTGCCATCCGCATTCAAAAAATATTTGCGCGCCGCAGCTTCGTTCCCAAGCGCACCCTCACGCTGCAACAGCGCATGTACGCGATTCGATAACGGAAAACCCTGTTCAGCAAGATCAATTGCCGGTTTGAACAGCGTCGACCAGGGCAGTTTGCCGTGTTTGCGATGTGTGGTCTCGAGCAGGCGCGGAACACCCGGTGTGCCAACGGAGCGGCCGCCATTTACGGCCTCGCGAAACGGCATGGGTTTGCCGTCACGCATGAACAGTTCGCGTGTTGCACCAGCCGGTGCAGTTTCCCGACCATCGTAGGCACGTATTTCCCGATTTGCTGCATCGTAGTGCATCAGGAAAGCGCCGCCGCCGAGGCCGGAGGCGTGCGGCTCAACCAGATTAAGAACAAGCTGCACGGCGACCATCGCATCAATTGCATTGCCGCCGGCATCGAGCATCTGCAGCCCGGCCTCCACCGCGAGCGGGTGTGCTGCTGCAATCATGTAACGTTGGGCGTGGGCGAGCTGTTTTTCGATTCGACCGCTCGCCGACTCCGGCTGCAGAGGCCGGTCGGTCTGTGCCTGTAACGGCAGGCAAAAGGCAAACCAAAGCGCGGCCGCGAGGCCCTGCCGGCAAACGCGTCGCGCTTTGGAACTCATACCGGAGGAATCAGAGCCCTGCGCGCTGGTCTTCGGGAAGACCGTAGCGGTTTTCAAGTTCCTGGATTTCGGGCAATCCGGCGATTTCCGTGAACTGCTTGAAATTCGCCACCTTGTCGCGCATGTGCGCAATTGAACCGGCTTTTTTCAATTCACGCAAAAGGTTCTGCATCGCCGGAATGGCGGCGAGCAGCATCCAGTTCGGGTAAATCGCGAGTTTGAATCCGAGCTTGCCGAGTTCGTCTGCCGGAAGGTCCGGTGTTTTTCCGCTGGCCGCCATGTTGTAAAGCAATGGTACGCCCTTGAAGCGTTTGGACACGATCTCGACCTGTTCGCGGCCGACCGGGGCTTCGATGAACAGCACGTCGGCCCCGGCTTCGCGGTAACGTTCGCCGCGCTCAAGCGCGGCGTCAATGCCTTCAATGGCGATGGCGTCGGTGCGGGTGATGATCACGAAATCGTCATCGCGCCGCGCATCACAGGCCGCTTTGATCTTGGCGACCATCTCCGCAGTCGGGATCACGCGTTTGCCGGCGAGATGGCCGCAGCGTTTGGGCCAGGCCTGGTCTTCAAGATGCACGCCGGCAACACCGGCCTTTTCGTAATCGCGGATCGTGCGTCGGGTGTTGATCGGGTTGCCATAACCGGTATCGGCGTCAGCGACGACCGGCAACTCGGAGGCATCAACGATGCGGCTGGCGTTGTCGATCATTTCGGTGGCGGTCAGCAAGCCGACATCGGGCATTCCCAGCCGCGTCAGGCTGGTGCCGAAGCCGGTCATGTACACCGCATCGAAACCCTCCATCTTCACCAATCGTGCGCCAAAGGCATCAGCGACGCCGGGTGCGACGAGGCAGCCGGGGCGTGCCAGCAGGGTGCGTAACTGTGTGGTTGGGCGAGAATAGTTTTTGCTCATGGTAACTCCCTTGAAAAAGACCGGTGATGCCAGTCTGGATTGTATTGGCGAGGGTATTAGTGACGAGAGGTTCTGCTGGCGCTTTTACTGTGCCGTGATGCCGGCATCCTTGATGACCTTGCGCCACAGTGCGGTTTCCTGCTTCAGCAGCGTTGCCAGTTGGTCGGGAGATGTTCCGGCCGGCTCGGCGCCTTGGGCGTGCAGGCGTTGCCTTACTTCGGCGCGCTTCAGACCCGTGGCGACTGCTTCGTTGAGGGTTTTTACGATGGCCGGCGGTGTGCGGGCCGGCGCGAACAGGGCGTACCAGGTCTCGGCGCGGTATCCGGGGAGGGTTTCGGCGATGGTTGGAAGCTCTGGCAGTACGGCCGAGCGCTGCAGTCCGGTAACGGCAAGCGGGCGCAGCCGTCCCTGTTTGATCAGCGGCAACGAAGGCAGCAGGCCGTCGAACATGATGTGAGCCTCTCCCTGCACCACCGCAAGCCGGCCCGGTGTGCTTCCCTTGTAGGGCACGTGATTCATGCGTATGCCAGCCATATTTTCAAACAGCGCGTTGCCGAGATGCACCGCTGAGCCGATGCCGGCGGAGGCGTAGAGGATCGAACCAGGCTTGCTGCGGGCCAATGCGATCAGCTCGGGAATCGACTTCACCGGCAGGCTGGGATGGGCGACCACGACGGAAGTGGTGGTCGCGACGTGGATCACGGGGGAGAAGTCGCGTTCGACGTTGAAGCGCAGCTTGTTGCCATACAGGGCCGCGTTGAGGGCGGTATTTCCACTGGAACCCGACAGAAGCGTGTAACCGTCTGGTGCTGCCTGTGCGACGAGTTCCATTCCAATGATGCCGTTAGCCCCCGGTCGATTATCGACAACGGTGGTTTGACTCAGTGCGGTGTTGAGAAGATCTCCTGTCAAACGCGCCAGCGTATCCCCGGTTCCGCCTGGAGCAAGCGGTACTATCAGCCGAACGGGTTTAACCGGGTAACCGGATTGAGCCATTGCGAATGACGGTAGTGCCAGTGCCAGTAGCAACACGAGCCCATGGGGGATCGTTATTTGTGGCGACAAGAACCAGATTCTTGGGATGTCTTTGCTGTTTGCCAGGATTTTCATGTGTGATGGCTCTTTCATTCAAATTTCAGGTCTAGTTTCCTGACGAGACCCTGCCACTGCTGCAGCTCGCTGCGGATGCGAGAGCTGAATTCCTCGGGTGAGCTTGCGCCCGGATTGGCGCCGAGGCCACGAAAACGTTCGGCGACTGCGTTGTTGTCCATGACCTTGCGCAAGGCCTTGTTCAGAGTCTCGACCACCGGTTTCGGTGTGCCTGCCGGAGCCAGTATGCCGAGCAATGTGGCCGCTTGATAACCCTTGTAGCCCAGTTCGTCGAGCGTGGGCACATTGGGCAAGGCTGCGGCACGCTGCTGCGTGGTCACGGCCAGTACTTTCAGCCGGCCGTCGCGGACGTAACCAATGGAGGCAGCCAGTTGATCAACCATGGTGTCGACCTGACCGCCGAGCAGTTCCGATAATGCCGGACCGCTGCCTTTGTAAGGCACGTGCAGGATTTTGATGTTGGCCATCTGCGCAAACAATTCGATGGCGAAATGGTTCGTCGTACCTGCGCCTGCAGAAGCCATGGTCAGTTTGCCCGGGCGCGCCTTTGCCGCTGCGAGCAGATCAGTCATTGAATTGATGCCCGATTTCGGCCCGGCCAGAACCACCAGCGGTACCGCTTGTACGGTGGAAATCGGCGCAAAGTCTTTCAATGAATCATAAGGCAGGTTCTTGAATATGACCGGGTTTACGGACAGCGGGCCACTCGAACCGACCAGCAAGGTATAGCCGTCCGGCGTCGCCTTCGCAACCAGGGATGCGCCGAGATTGCCGCCGGCGCCGGGTCTGTTGTCGACAACGACAGTCTGGCCGAGCGCTTCACCCAGCGGCGGCGCAATGATGCGTGCGGAAATGTCGACGTTGCCACCGGGAGCGTAGGGCACGATGACCCGGATCGGTCGTGTCGGAAACTGTTCGGCGGCACCCACCGGCGCAATCAGCGCGGTGAGTGTCAGCAGCATCAGGGTTTTTCTCATCTACCTGTCCTCCGGTGACGATCTGTTGTTGTGTTCAGCCGGCTGCGCGTTTCGTGCCCGCCCCGGTGTCGTAATCGACATTGGCCAGTTTTTCGGTATCCCACAACTGCTTGAGCAGCGAAGCAGCGGCAGCCTTGCCGATGACCGGTTCGGCGAGTTCAAGGAACTTGCCGTTCAATTCTTCATCGGTCAGCGGCAGTTCCGGATCACCCTTGCGATAGGGTTGGAAGTGTTCGAACTTCCGTCCGTCGTTCAATTCGATTTCCACCCGTGATTCGCGGCGGTTCGGGTAACCGGCGGAAATATCGGGGTCGGCGATCGGCTCGATTTTTTTCAGCAGCGTGCGTATTTCGGTATCGTTGAGATGATCCGGGTCGAAGGCATTCAGCCGCACGCTGCCGCGCACCAGCGCGTGCGCAACCGTGTACTGGATGCTGAACTTGGCCTGGTATTCACCTTCGGGATTGTTGTTGTCGA
>CAZHFZ010000091.1:0-7464 GCA_964531455.1 uncultured Bordetella sp. | reverse complement strand
GCGCGCGCGAGCGCGTAGCCCATTTTGCCGGAACTGCGGTTGGTGATGCCGCGCACTGCATCGATCGGTTCGAAGGTCGGGCCCGCGGTCATCAGCACGCGTTTGCCCTTCAGAATTTTCGGTGCGAGGAAGGCGCTGATGGCTTCAGCCAGTGCGTCGGGTTCGAGCATGCGGCCCATGCCGGTTTCGCCGCAGGCCTGGTCGCCGCTGTCAGGGCCGAGGATGGTGACGCCGTCGCGTTTGAGTTGTGCGACGTTGCGTTGTGTCGCCTGGTGTTCCCACATCTGGCGGTTCATCGCCGGTGCGACGATCAGCGGACAATCACGCGCCAGGCACAGTGTCGACAGCAGATCGTCGGCGAGGCCGAGCGCCGCTTTGGCCATGAAGTCGGCTGTTGCCGGCGCGACGACGATGGCGTCTTTGTCGCGCGACAGTTCGATGTGCGGCATGCCGTTTTCGATACGCCCGTCCCACATGCTGGTGTAAACCGGGTGTCCGGATAGCGCCTGCAATGTTGCGGGTGTGATGAAGCCGCAGGCGGCTTCGGTCATCACCACATGCACTTCAATGCCGCGGTCGCCGAGCCGGCGCACCAGTTCCGCAGCCTTGTACGCGGCAACACCTCCGGTCAGGCCGAGCAGGACTTTTTTGTGCTCATTTTTACTTTGCATATCAGGGACCTAGCGCTTCCGGCGTAAGGGGACGGCAAGTGTAACTGCAAATCCGGCGACGGGTAAACCGCGGCCGGTCTGGCGCGTTTTTTGAGAATCAACCCGGAGAAACCGCGATGGCGATTACCGACTGGCCGCTGGATGACCGTCCCCGCGAGAAACTCCTCGCCAAGGGGCCGCAGGCGCTGTCGGATGCGGAACTGGTGGCGATATTCCTGCGTACCGGCATCAAGGGCAAAAGCGCTGTCGAACTGGCGCGGGACCAGCTGACACGCTTCGGTTCGCTGTCCGCCCTGGCCGGTGCCGCCAATGAATCCTTTTGCGCGGAGCCCGGACTCGGTCCGGCCAAATATGCGCAGCTGCAGGCGGCACTGGAAATCGCCCGGCGCACCCTGCGCGAGAAGCTCGACGCCGGTGTGGCGATGTCTGCTCCCGGCGCCGTGCGTGACTACCTGCGCCTGTTGCTGCATGCGAGGCCGCATGAAGTCTTTGTTGCCGTATTCCTTGATGCCCAGCACCGCGTGGTTGCATCCGAAGAATTGTTCCGCGGCACACTGACGCAGACCAGCGTATATCCGCGGGAAGTGGTGAAACGGGCGCTGCATTTCAATGCCGCGGCGGTCATTTTTGCCCACAACCACCCGTCCGGTGTGGCCGAGCCCAGCCGGGCCGACGAGGCGCTGACTGCAGCCCTCAAACAGGCGCTGGCGCTGGTCGATGTGCGCGTTCTGGACCATTTTGTTGTGGCCGGTGACGGCGCTTTGTCGTTCGCCGAGCGCGGATTATTGTAAGTTATTGTTTTTATTGAATTATTGTTTTTGGCGCCGGATGGGTTCAGGGCTCGAAAGGGTTGAGGCTGGGGGGCATTCCAGTGTATGATCGCGCCTTTTCTGAATTTGCGGAGCACTGAAATGGCACGGGTCTGCTGCGTCACCGGCAAGAAGCCGATGGTTGGGAACAATGTTTCCCATGCCAACAACAAGACGAAACGGCGTTTCCTCCCCAACCTGCAAAAGCGCCGGTTCTGGGTTGAGAGCGAAAACCGCTGGGTCAGCCTGCGTGTATCGACTGCCGGCCTGCGCACCATCGATCGCAAGGGCATTGATGTTGTCCTCGCCGACCTGCGTGAGCAGGGCGTGCGCGTCTAAACAAGGAAACGATCATGCGTGAAAAAATCAAACTCGAATCGACCGCCGGCACGGGTCACTTCTACACCACCACCAAAAACAAACGCACGATGACCGAGAAAATGGAGATCAAGAAGTTTGATCCCGTCGCGCGCAAGCATGTGGCGTACAAGGAAGCGAAGATCAAGTAATTACCGCGCAAGCGGCAATGAAGAACCCGCCGAGAGGCGGGTTTTTTATTGCCACAAAATACTCCAATCGAGAAGTTGAATCGGGCTTGGTGTAAAAAGAAGCGAAGATCAAGTAATTACCGCGCAAGCGGCAATGAAGAACCCGCCGAGAGGCGGGTTTTTTATTGCCACAAAATACTCCAATCGAGAAGTTGAATCGGGCTTGGAGTAAAAAGGAAGCGAAGATCAAGTAATTACCGCGTAAGCGGCAATGAAGAACCCGCCGGGAGGCGGGTTTTTATTGTATTAATTTTGTGTGCATGGACTTGAGTTTGCCTGCTCGTGAGCAGTAACAAAAAAGCCCGTCATCAGACGGGCTTTTTTGTTTTATGGCTTGAGTGTCAGGCGGCGTAGCAGCGCAGCTGACGCGAAAACTGCTGCAAAGCCTCGATGCCGCTTGCTTCTGCACGATGGCACCAGTCTTCCAGTTGCTTGACCAACTGCTCTTTCGATGCGGTTGAGCGTTGCCAGACCTGCGCCAGTTCGTCGCGCATGGTGAGGACAGTCGCGAGCTTCTGGCTCTGGCGGATTGCGGCCTCGCGTTGCTCCAGTTCGGCGGCAGGAAGTGCGGCCTTGTCGATGCGCAGCCAGCGCTTGAGTTTGCCCATATCGACGCCGGCGCCTTTGAGCGCCTGCAGTTCACCGGCGCAGGTTTGGCGCAGTGACGTTGCGTACTTGGCAATCACCTCGTAGCGGTGGGTCAGCACGGCCTGCAGGGTTGCCAGATCGCAGCTGGTCTTGGACTTGTCCAGCACCAGCTTCGGCGCAATTTTCTTGACGTGAGCAAGACCCATCGTTTCAAGAATGCGGATATACAGCCAGCCGATGTCGAATTCATACCAACGGTTCGACAGTTTGGCCGACGTGGCGTAGGCATGATGGTTGTTGTGCAATTCTTCACCACCGACGAGGATGCCCCACGGAATGATATTGGTGCTGGCATCGGCGGGTTGGAAGTTGCGGTAACCCCAGTAGTGGCCGATGCCGTTGATGACGCCGGCGGCCAGGAACGGAATCCACAACATCTGCACGGCAAACACGGTGATGCCGATCGGGCCCAGCAGGATCACGTTGGTGATCAGCATGATGGCAATACCCCAGCGGTCATGGCAGTAGATATTGCGCTCGAGCCAGTCGTCGGGCGTGCCGTAGCCGTAGCGGTCCAGCGTTTCCTGATTGCGACCTTCCTTGCGATAAAGTTCTGCACCTTGCAGCAATACCTTGCGGATACCGTAGATCTGCGGGCTGTGCGGATCATCGACGGTTTCGCATTTGGCGTGGTGTTTGCGGTGGATGGCTGTCCAGTGTTTAGTCAGCATGCCTGTGGTCAGCCACAGCCAGAACCGGAAGAAATGCGCCGGAATAGGGTGCAGATCCAGCGCGCGGTGCGCTGAATGCCGATGCAGGTAAATGGTGACGCCTGCAATCGTGATGTGAGTGAGGATGAGGGTATAAGCAAAATAGCCCCACCACGGTAAATCCAGAACCCCTGTGTACATTCAATACCTCGTTAAATATGGGTGCTTTTACAACACCGGGCGGAGTGTACTGAAGATCAACTGCCGGGGATAGCCTGAATATCAAGGATCACCGGGAACTAATAGATAAGTATTTGATTATAATTGAATATATTGGTTTTCAGGGGGCGCTTTTGACGGTCCCGAGGACCCTGATTTCACGTTGCGGGTAGGGGATTTCGATGCCCTCGCGACGGAAGGCCCGCCAGATCCCGTCATAAAGGTCCGAGCGCAGTGCGGCCAACCCTTGGTCGGGATCGTCAATCCACACGCCCAATTCGAGGTTGACGCCGCTGTCGGCAAATCCGGTGATCAGTGCGCCTGGCTCCGGATCTTTCAGCACGCGCGGTGTTGCGACGGCGACGTCGATCATGATTTTTCTTGCGGCATCGAGATCGGTCGCATAGGCCACCTGTATCGGCAGCGCCACCCGGACTTTGCGATCGGTGAAGGAATGATTGATGACCGTCGAGGTGATGATGGTTTCGTTTGGAATGATGGCTTCGAGTCCACCAAGGCCGCGCACGACAACGTAACGTGCGGTCATGCGCGTCAGCGTGCCGGAGCTTTCGCCGATAGTGACGACATCGCCGATGCTGACTGAACGGTCGAGCAGAATGATGAAGCCACTGATGTAGTTGGCGGCAATTTTCTGCAGGCCGATGCCGATGCCGACGCCGAGCATGCCGCCGAACACCGAGAGCACGGTCAGGTCGATGCCCAATGCAGGCAGGGCGATCAGGAATGCCGCCAGCAACAGGATGAACTGGGCCAGCTTGGCGAACATCACGCGCACGTTGACCTGAAGACTGACGGCCCGCATCAGCCGGGTTTCGATTACGCGGGCCAGCCATAACGCGACCAGCAGCGTGACAATGACCGACAGCGTGCCCTGCAGCACCAGCAGCAGGGAGAACTGGTGCTTGCCGACGGTGAAGCCGATGTCCTCGAGGATTTCGCGCAGCGGTGGCCACAGGCCGGTGAGGTGTATCGCGACCCCGCTCCACGCCAGCCAGCTGATCCAGCGTTCCGACGCGCGCAGCCATTCGCTGGGTGCAAACGTATGGCGCATGGCATAGATCGCCATTCGGATCAGCGCCATCGCCAGCAGCAGCGTTGCCGCCACATCGAGCAGTGGCGTTTTCTGCCAGTAGCGGAGGATGGATCGGCCGACCAAAACCATGATCAGAGTCGATAGCGGGAACATCAGCCGTTGCAGGCTGCCGATGCCCAGTGCCTGGGTGATATCCAGCGGGTGGTGCCCGACCACGCGCCTGTTGTAACGGACTGACAGGAACCAGCCGATACCGATGCAGAGCAGCAGCACACCGACCTGCCACAGGATCTTGATGCTGTGCAGGTCCTCCCAGAGATCGAGGAGCAGGCCGTGGATTTCAGCGGATGCAGTCATTAACGATGATCAGGGGCGTGGACGAATAGCAAAAAAATCATGTTAGCACGCAGCAATGGCCCGCTTAGCTTGCAGCACGCTCCAGCGCTACCGCAAAGAATCCGTCAGTGCGATGGATGTGTGGCCACAATTGCATGTGATCGCCGCAATCCAGCGAAATGCCCTGCTTTTGCAGCAGTTCGCCGCAGTTCAGTACGCTGAATTGCGGGTGCGCGGCGAGAAACGCGGTCACGATCCGCTGGTTTTCATCAGTGAGCAGGCTGCATGTGGCGTACACCAATCGGCCGCCGGGTTTCACCAGTCGTGCTGCGGCATTGAGGATGGCAGTCTGTTTGGCCACCAGTTCGGCAACGCCTTCCGGCGACTGGCGGAATTTCAGGTCGGGGTTGCGGCGCAGCGTGCCCATGCCGCTGCACGGCGCATCGACCAGAACGCGGTCAATCTTGCCGGCGAGGCGTTTGACCTTGGTGTCGTTTTCGTGCGCGATCACCAGCGGGTGCAGGTTGGAAAGACCGGAGCGTTTCAGGCGTGGCTTGAGTTTTGACAGGCGTTTTTCGGAGACATCGAAGGCGTAGAGACGGCCTTGGGAATTCATCAGTGCGCCGAGCATCAGCGTCTTGCCACCGGCGCCGGCGCAGAAATCGACGACCAGATCAGTGCGGCGCGGTGCCAGCAGGTAACCGAGCAACTGGCTGCCTTCGTCCTGCACTTCGACCATACCGCTGGTAAACAGCTGATGGCGGCCCAGCGCCGGCTTGCCCTGCAGGCGGATGCCGATCGGTGACAGCGGCGTGGGCGCTGCAGCGATGCCCTCGGCGGCGAGTCGTGCCAGAACTTCGTCGCGATTCGCGCGCAGCGTATTGACGCGCAGGTCCAGCGGGGCTGATTCCTGCAGCGAGCGACCGAGCGCGCGGACAAAAGTTTCGTCGTGTTCCGGCAGGCGATCAATCACCCATTGCGGCAAGTCGGCTTCGACGGACAGCGGCAGCGCGCCCTGTGCCCGCGTGGTGTTGAGCCATTGCGTTTCATCGCTGGAGCACAACGCACCAAGCTCGCGGCCGCTGTAACCGGCGATGCGTGAAAGCCACAACAGCAGCAATTGACGCGGAGTGGCATCCGGTGCGATGTAATCGAGCAGCAGCTTGCGCCGCAATACGCCGAATACCGATTCAGCCACAAAAGCGCGGTCCTGCTGACCGAGGGCTTCGCGGTCGCGGAAATAGCGACTGAGTACGGCATCCGCAGGATATTCAAAGGTCAGCACGCGGCTCAGTGCGCTGGCCGCTTCATCGAGGCGGGAGTGTGATGGGCCTGATCGCGTGTTGATCACTGGCGCTTCGGTTTTGGCTGCAGATCTTTTATAAGAGGGTTTCATCGGTCGCTGACCTTGATTTCGCCGGCGAGTTGCTCACCCGAGACTTCGCCATGGCGGTTATAAAAACGGATGCGTACCGGGAGATTGCGGTAGTCCGTGGCAAGCCAGACGGCCAGACTTTCATTGTCGTTTTCACGCACCTGGATGACGGGTATCGTGCGCAGGCGACCGAGCGGAGTTTCGATCATTTCCGCAGGCAGCACATCAAAACTCACCATTTCGAGCCGCGTGCCGCGAGTAAACGGGAAACGGATGCGTCCTTGCGCCGGCGGCGCCAGCGCGAGCTGATACATGAAGCTCACCACATCCTGACTGTCATCAGGCAGATCAACCGTGGTCTGCAGCGGAAGGCGGCCCAGTTTCACCTTGTGTTCGGTCCAGTCGAACACCGCAATCGATTCTTCGGTCCGGCTGCCGCGTTTGACGCTGGCCAGAAAACGTTCCGGCCGCAGGCCTTGCTCGGACAAGGTGCCCTGGCTCAGATAGTTGTAGCGATGCGGCCGGAACATCTCGATCAGTCCCGTGCTTTCGGACTGACTGCCCAGCCGGTATCGCGTGTCCTCGAATTCCCAGGTCTGCACGGTGCGCCCGACCGGCGTCTTGTCGGGGCCCATGGTCAGTTGATAGGTGATCTGGCCTTTACGCGGAAAACTCGGCAGCGGCGGAGTTTCGGGCATGCGGAAAGTTGTCGGTTCCGCGCTTGCGATGACAACAGGCGCTTCAGCAGTTGATGGTGATGCAGGTTCAGCCGCTGCGGGGCCCGGAACATCAGTCACGGCAGGCGTAGCGGATGCCGACGGCGCTGTTGTCCCGATACGGCGCGGTGTCTGGCGTGCGGGTGCCGCAGCGGCTTTCGGTTCGGGGGGCAGGGGTTCCAGCCGTGCCGTCAACGGCGGCAGTTCCGGTGGCGACTCGGGGGGCGTCAGCCAGGACCCCGCGAGCAGAGCTGCATGGGCAATCATGGAAATCGCGGCAGCAACCAGAATTCGCCGCGCGGTGCGCCGCAAAATCATTGTTGGCCCGTCGCCATGTCGATGCGTGTGATGACCTGTTCGAAACGGCTGCCATCCTCTTCGATGATGCGCATCTTCACCGGCAGCATACCGTGGTCCCGCGACAGCCAGATCTCGGTT
>CAZHFZ010000090.1:0-7617 GCA_964531455.1 uncultured Bordetella sp. | reverse complement strand
GCGGTGGCCTTGGCGATGCCGGCACCGGCGCCCGTCAGGAACGCCACCTTGCCTTTCATTCTGTCCATTGCTGTTGTTTTCCGTAACGTTCGTGAGTCATTCCGGCAGCTCAGCGTTTGCTGCGCGCCTGTTGCATGAACTTCAGTGTTTCGGTCGCGCAGGCTTCGGCATCACTCGCCGCTACGTGATAGGACTTGCCGGGCAACACCATCAGTTTTGAATTTGGAATCTTTTCCTGCCACTCGCGCGTGCGCTCGACGGTGCCGAGACCGCTTTCTTCAGTGGTGATGACCAGCGTCGGGCAGGTGATTTTCGGCAGGTCCGCGCGGATGTCGGCGTAATTGACGCCGCGATTGAAGCCGACCAGCGACGACACCGGCGCGCGGACCATGAATCGGGTCCACCACTCCACGCCTTCGTCGGGAAAATGTTCACCGAGTCGGCCATCCATCGTGCGCCGCGCCCAGTGTTCAGCACCTTTGGTTTCAAATTCTTCGATCAGCGCGGGAATCTGCTCGGCACCGGGACGCAGCGCCTGCGGGGTACCCACCACAGTCAGCGACAGCATGCGATCCGGGCGGCGACCGGCAAATGCGCGCGCGATGGTGCCGCCGATTTTCGCGGCAACCAGATGGAAGCGCTCAATGCCGAGGCTGTCCATCAATCGGCAATAGTCGTCGACGAGTTTGTCGAGCGTCCATTCATATTCGCGCGGCATCGGCGTTGATTGACCGTAGCCGCGCATGTCCGGGCGCACCACCTGAAAATGCCGCGCCAGAATCGGCGTCCATGCATACCAGGAAAGGCTGCTTTCGGCGTTGCCGTGGAGCATCAGCACAGTTTCCGGTTTGGTCCACGGATCGGTGAAGTCATCGACCCGGTAGAACATTTCGCAGTCGGGCAATTTGAGAGTCGGCATGGCGCGCTCGTTTGGTGTTCAGGTGCGGCTGGCGAGCAACTGCATCAGACGGTCGGCATTCGCCGCACGCTCGAACTCGCGCACTTCGCTCAGCAAGGCATCGACCTGCGCCGGTGCAAACCGCCGCAGCATCTCGGCGCGGAACCTTGCAACATGGTCGTCCATCGTGAACGGGCGCGATGCGCTGCCCTTCGGCGCTTCAAGAAATTTCTCGACCGTTTTGCCTGATTGCAGCGTCAGTGTGACCTTGGCGCCGACCGACTGTTCGGTGCTGACACGTTCGGCATCGGCATCCAGCGCGCAATCGATGCTTTTGGAAATCGCCATCACTGACGCGTCAGCAAGCGCAGCATCGAAGTCATCAATGTTGATGGTGAATCCCGCAGGCAAATCCTTGCCGCGCGCGATCACCATCGCCATGCAGAACGGCAGGCTCATCTGCGCCGCCTGCACGTCTTTCGGTTCGTTGACGGTGAGCCGGCCCTGAATGATTTTTGGAATGCCGACGCGGATGGATTTAATGTCTGCGGGCATCAGCTGGTGTTCGCGGCACAGGTCCGCCGTGGCTTCAATGGCCGCAAGCACGCGTGCGCTGGTGGCATGCGGCTTGATTGCGGTTTCAAGCAGGCGCCAGGTGTCGCCGATGCCGGCGAGGCCCTTGTCGAAATCATGACCGTCGGCATAGGCGCGCGCGAATCCGTCCTTGCCTTCGAGGATGTCCGCCGGGCCCGAAAATCCCGCCCCCGCGAGCAATGCGGCATGTACACCTTCGCCCGCGGCATGCGCCGCGTGGATGCGCTTGACCGTCGAACCGGAGTGATAGAACTGCGTCAGCCCGCCGCTGAACGAAGCGACAAGACCGATGGTCTCGGCGATGCGTTCCGCGCGATCGCTGCCGCGGAACATCAGACTGGCGGCTGCCGTCGCCGCACCAAAGCCGCCGCAGGTTGCCGTGCTCTGGAAGCCGCGGCGAAAATGCGAGGGCTGAATCGCCAGGCCGATACGGATCATGTTCTCGTAACCGGCGGCGATGGCGGCGAGGATGCGTTCGCCGGACATGCCGCGCGCTTCACCGATCGCCAGCGCTGCGGAAATGACGATGCAACCCGGATGCAGCATTGAGCCCACATGCACATCATCGGCGTCAATGCTGCCGGAGTAGGTGCTGTTGATGAAGGTCGCGCGCTCGGGATCAGTGCGGTCCGAGGAGAACATCACGGTGGACTGGCCGTTGCCGCCGAGTTCGCGCCCCAGATTGGTGGCCCACGCACTCCACGGCATGCGCTGACCGAGCGAAGCGACGCGCAGGAAATCGAGCATGAATATCGTTAGCGCTTCACGCACATTGGACGGCAACCGGCCATAGGTCAGGCCGGCGGCGAAGTCGGCAAATTGACGTGTTGGCCCAGTGGCTGTTTTTTGATCAGGCATGTTGTGATGACCCCTGTTCAGTTCGCTTTGATGTTGGCAGTGGTAATGACTTTGCCCCACTTTTCGTAATCCGCCTTGTGGTACGCAGCCAGCGCCGCCGGTGTACCGCCTGAAGGTTCTGCGCCATCCAGTGCGAGGGCTTTTTTAATGTCATCCGTCATGAGTACCTTGTTGGTGGCCGCATTCATGCGTTCAACCATCGCTGCAGGTAATCCTGCAGGACCATAAAGGCCCCACCACTGACTGGATTCAAAATCCTTCAGCGCCGCTTCGGCCACCGTCGGCAGTTCCGGTGCCACCGCCAGACGTTTGCTGCTGGTCACCGCAAGGGCTTTTAATCGACCGGCGCGTACCTGCGCGGACACGCTGGGATAAGCAGCGAACAACACCGAGACATTACCGGCCACGGTATCGATGGTCGCCGGTGCTGCGCCTTTGTACGGCACATGCAGCATTTTCACGCCGGCGCGCTGTGCAAACAGTTCGCCGGTCAGGTGGCTCAGCGTGCCGGCGCCGTTGGAGGCATAAGCCAGCGCATCCGGCTTTGCCTTGGCAATGGTGATCAGTTCCTTGACCGTTTTTGCCGGTACCGAAGGATGCACGGTCAGCACGTTCGGTGCATCGCCGATTTTGACAATGGGCGTAAAGCTTTTGAGCACGTCGTACGGCGCCTTCGCACCAAGGTGCGGATTGATCGACAGCACGCTCGACGACGCGAACAGCAGGTTGTAGCCGTCAGCCGGCGCACGCGCAGCAATTTCGCCGCCGATGATGCCGCCGGCGCCGCCGCGGTTATCAACAATGATCTGTTGGCCGATGACTGCAGACAACCGCGTGGTGACATGGCGCGCCACGATGTCAGCGGCGCCACCCGGCGGGAACGGCACGATCACGCGTACCGCTTTGTCGGGATAACCCTGGGCCGCAGCGGCCAGCGACAGCGTCGCGCCGAGCAGGGCCATGAGAGGGCGGGAGAAAAACATGGGTGAACCTTTCTTCGATGCGCAAAACAGGACGGGCCGCATGAAGCGGCCCGCGGGTAAAAATTATAGTCCGGACACGCACAGCATAGCTCCAACAGTGCATATCGTGGGCACGGATCGCCGCTCAGCGCATGGCGGCTGCCTTAAGACCGGACAGTCCGCGCTCAAAGTCCTTTCCGACCATCCGGTCCATGCTGACAAACACGCCCATCAACTTGGATACAAAATTTGCAGGACCTGACATCGTCCATGTCACCGTGGTTGAACTGCCATCCGGCACCAGTGCAAATTCGGAAATATTGTGGGCTTCGAAGGGCCGGGTGAAATCGAGCTGGATACGAACCAGAGATGACGGCAAGGATTCGATGATTTCCATACGACCGGAACCGACCTTGTTGTTACCGGACCATTCATAGATCGCGCCCTCTCCGCGAGAAGGGCCGCTGAATGACTGCCGCATGGCAGGATCAATGGTTGCCCAGGGCGACCAGTGCCCCCATTGCTGAAATTCGTTGATCAATGAAAATATGTTATCCGGCGGTGCGTCGATGCTGATTTGCCGCTGCACACTGAACCGGTCTGGCCGCGCAGACGCATACACCAGCAACGCCGCAAACAGTCCTGCGATGATCAACAGAATGGTAATGCCCATGATGGCCCTCCGGTTCAGTTCATGATCAACGCCGCACGGCCGGTCACAGAACCGGTTTCCAGCCGCTGATGCACGGCCTCGGCCTCAGCCATAGGCAACTTTTCCGTTACCAGCGGCCAAAGGTCGCCCCGAGCGACCAGTTCGAGCGATTCGATGACTTCCTGACGCGTGGCATAACGGCTGCCCATGACTTCGATTTCCTTGCGCATGATAGACGGGCCGTCAGCGTCGAAACGCGCGCTGTTGCCGGCGAGCAACACCAGCCGTCCGCCGAAGTTGAGGCCGCCGATGGCGGATTCGATACTCTGCTTGGTGCAGACGTAGTCGAACACGACATCGACGCCCTTGCCGCCGGTCATTTCAATCAGCTGTTCGCTAACCTTGCCGTCGCTGGCGTCGATGGTGGCATCTGCGCCGCATTTGACGCAGGACTCGAACTTTGAGGCTTTGGTATCGACCGCAATGACTTTGCGCGCATGCGCCCAGCGCGACACCATCAGCATGTGCACGCCAAGACCGCCGCCGGCGCCGATCACGGCCACGGTATCGGTGGGCATCACCCGCGCCTTGCGCGTGACCTTCAGCGGCGTCGCAATGGCGTCACAGATCACACCGATTTCAGCGGCATGCTTTTTATAATTCATGCCTTCGGGCAGCGGGATGAAATTTTCCGCAGGCAGCTTGATGTATTCGGCATAACCGCCATCGCATTCGCGACCGACGTAGCCGCCGAAGTTCTCGCACAACGTTTCCCGGTTGATGCGGCACCAGTAACAATGGCCGCAGGTCAGGTAAAAGTAGGCGGTGACTGCGTCGCCGGGCTTGAGGCGGGTCACGCCGGCGCCGGTGGCAACGATTTCGGCGGTGATTTCGTGGCCGAGTATGCGCGGATACTTAACAGGAACGCGTCCGGCACGCACGTGGTGGATGGTCAGACCGGCGCCGCAGGCCAGTACGCGAGCCACCGCTTCACCCGGACCGGGCACCGGATCGGGCACGGTTTCCAGCACCAGCGGCTGGTTTTTCCCCTTCAACAACATCGCTTTCATTGCAATTCCTCCCCGCGCTTATCTTAACGCAGGCCCGATACCCTCTGGACGATTCGCGCCACACCCCGTACATTGATTTAAGACAAACCCACCGCCAGGCGCATGAGTACCATCAATGCTGTTGATGCCTGCACGGACCCGGTTTCGCGGATTTTGGAGGATGACGGATGAGAGTTGTTGTTGCCTTGGGCGGCACCGCACTGGCACGTCGCGGCGAGCCATTGGATGCGGAGGTTCAGCGCCAGAACATCACGCGCGCAGCGGGCGCCATTGCCGCAATCGCACGCACACATCACGTCATCGTGACACATGGCAGTTCGCCCCAGGTCGCGATGCTGGCCATGCAATCCGATGCTTATGCGGGAACCAAGCCGTATCCGCTGGACATGCTCGGCGCCGAGTCCGAGGGGATGATCGGTTATCTGATTGAACAGGAGTTGCGCAACCAGTTGCCCGGCAAACATGTGGTCACCGTATTGACGCAGGTTGAGGTTCATCGCAACGACCCGGCATTCCGCCGGCCATCCAAACCGATCGGTCCGCTGCTGGACGAAGCCACCGCCGATCGCCTCGCCAACGCGCACGGCTGGACCATCAATCCGGACGGCACGAAATGGCGGCGCATGGTGGCGTCGCCGGAGCCGCTGCGCATTCTGGAACTACCGGCCATCAAGCTGCTGTCAGATGCAGGGGTGCTGGTAGTCTGTGCGGGGGGCGGAGGCATTCCGGTCGCCACACAACCCAAGGGGGGCATGCGCGGCGTCGACGCGGTGATCGACAAGGATCTTTCAGCCGCGCTGCTGGCGCATCAACTCAAGGCTGATGCGTTGTTGCTGCTGACCGATGTCGAGGCGGTTTATGAAAACTGGGGAGCCAAAGGCGCCAAGCCCATCGGCGAAACGACACCAATTGAATTGCGCAAGACCACCTTCGCTGCCAGTTCGATGCGCCCGAAAGTCGAGGCGGTCTGCCGCTTTGTCGAATCCGGCGGCAGCTTTGCCGCCATCGGCAACCTTGATGACGCCGGGCAGATCCTGCTCGGTCACCGCGGCACCATCGTACGACGCGGCGAAAGCGGACTGGATTTCACCGACAAAATCAGCGCCAGCGGCAACATCGAGTTCGCGCCGGCCGGTGATTCGCCTAAAAAATAGCAGGCCAAGGTAACTCCCTCTTCGCTGTAACGGAATTGACCCGGAGTCACAGGCGCACTCACGCCGAAAGCCGGTAGAATCAAATATCGATTTTTTGCAGGTCGCAAGCGGTCCCGACGGCAACTGCGCCTGCATCCCCAACACCCTCGCCGCATCTCACGCGATCACCGATTGCACGCATGGATATTCCCGAACACGACCGCGACCACATCGCCATCCGCGGCGCGCGCCAGAACAACCTGAAAAACCTGTCGCTTGATGTGCCTCTGAACGAACTGGTGGTGGTCACCGGCGTATCCGGCAGCGGCAAGTCTTCGCTGGTGTTCGACACCCTGTATGCCGAAGGCCAGCGCCGTTACGTCGAAACCTTCTCGCCCTATGCGCGGCAGTTCCTCGATCGCCAGGACCGGCCGCAGGTCGACTCCATCGACGGCATCCCGCCGGCGATCGCCATTGACCAGGTCAATCCGGTGCGCACTTCGCGTTCGACCGTGGGCACGATGACGGAGCTGAACGACCACCTGAAACTGCTGTTCGCACGCGCAGCGCATCTGCACTGCAAAGGCTGCGGGGCGAAGGTGACGCGGGACACGCCACAAAGCATTTTTGATGCGCTGCAGGCGCGCGCGCAGACTGAGGGCGATCCGCGGCTGGCGATTGCCTTCCCGGTGCCGGTGCCCGCGAATTTCAAGACCGAAGAAGTCAAAGCGCTGCTCGGCGCGCAGGGTTACACGCGCTTTCTCAACGAAGACAAAAACGGCTTTGAAGTCGTGCAGGACCGGTTGCGCATGGGCAATGCCGAACGCGGCCGTGTTGTCGAAGCACTGGAAGCCGCAATTAAAGTCGGCCAGGGCCGTATCAATGTGCATGTATTGGCCGCCGATGACGCCAATGCCAGCAGCGGTACGGTTTGGAAATACTCCGCCGACCTGCACTGCGCGGAATGCGACATTCATTACGCTGAGCCGAATCCCAGCCTGTTTTCGTTCAATTCGCCGATGGGCGCCTGCGACACCTGCCGCGGTTTCGGCCGGGTCATCGGTCTGGATTTCGGGCTGGTGGTGCCTGATGAATCCAAATCGCTGCGCGACGGTGCGGTAAAGCCCTGGCAGACGCCGTCGAACAAGGAATGCCAGGACGACCTGATGAAATACGCGCGGCTACGCGGCATTCCGGTCGACAAACCCTGGCGCGAACTGTCGGTGAAAGAAAAACGCTGGGTACTCGACGGCGAGCCGGAATGGGAAAGCTGGCGCAAGTCCTGGCCTGGCATCTGGTACGGCGTCGCGCGGTTTTTCAAGTGGCTGGAAACCAAGTCCTACAAAATGCATGTGCGCGTATTGCTGTCGAAGTACCGCGCTTACACCGAATGCACCACCTGCGGCGGTGCGCGCCTGAAAACCGATGCGCTGCTGTGGCGCATCGGCTC
>CAZHFZ010000089.1:0-7830 GCA_964531455.1 uncultured Bordetella sp. | reverse complement strand
CCGGCCGTGCACATAACCGTCGAACAGCTTCAACACTTCCGGAGGAAAATCACTCGCTTTTTTGCGTTCCATCATCAACTCTCCTTGAGATAATCGCTTATAGCTTGATACCGAGCAGCTTCGCTGCGGTTTCGCTCAACATCGCGCGCTTCTGGTCGTCAGTGAATCCGCTGGCATTGAGGATATGGTTCACCGAGTCCGCCTGCCACGGAATCGGATGATCGGTACCGATCACCAGCTTGTCGTAACCGACTTCTGCCGCCAGATGGCGCAGCGCCTCGTCGGTGAACACCAGCGTGTCGTAGTACATGTCGCGCAGATATTCGGTGGGCTTTTTCTTCAGCTTGACGCCGGTATCCATCTCGGGTGCCACGCGCAGGCTCTGGTCAGAGCGCGGCGCGTACGACGGCAGGTAACCGCCGCCGTGCGCGGAACAGATCTTCAGGCCGGGGAAACGGTCCAGTGTGCCTTCGAATATCAGGTGCGACAGCGCAATGGTGGTATCAAGCGGATTGCCGATGGTGTTCGACAACCAGCCGTTGCCCTTGAACCGCGGCTCCAGTTCCGGCGTGCTTTGCGGATGGATGAAAATCAGCACGCCCAGTTCCTCGGCCTTGGCCCAGAAGGGATGGAACATCGGATCGGAAAATTCCTTGCCGGCCACGCTGGCGCCGACCGCAGCACCGCGCAAACCGAGTTTTTTCACGCCATGAACCAGTTGCTCGACGGCAAGGTCGGGATGCTGCAACGACACCGACGCAAAGGCGACAAAGCGGTCGGGATAGGTGCCGCACCACTCGGCGAGCTTTTCGTTCTGCACGCGGATCACTTCCGCAGCGAGGTCGCGCGGCGCGCGGTACCACAACGGATTGATTGACAGCGCCTCCATGTCGATGCCCTGCTCGTCCATCTCACCGATGCGCCGCGAACCGACTTCCTCGATATGCGGCCCGCGCTGGTCTTCCACCTTGAGCCCGAGCAGGTCGAGCGCTTCCTTCACCACGCAGTGTGCATGCACATCGATGGTCTTGACACGTTTACCGCCGACAATCACCTGACGGCGGCGTCCACCAGCCGGCGTCGCGGCGGTATTGGTCATGCTGCAGCCGGTGAAGATCAAACCCTCGTCACAGCAGTGCCGCGTATTGCTCATTGTCATGCAACCTATTCCTGAAGTTCCATATCAATTTATTATAAAAGTCGTTTATAAACAAATACTTATTACTCTTCCTTAACCACCGTATCCTTGAATTCCTCGGCAATCGCCCTGAAGTCCTCCGCCAGTTCGACAAAGGCCGCCACCACATCAGGATCAAAGTGCACATTCGCACCTTTGGTAATCAACTCCACCGCCGCCTCATGCGTAAACGGTTTCTTGTACGGCCGTGCACTGATCAGTGCGTCATACACATCAGCGACCGCCATCAGCCGCGCCGATATCGGGATCTGCTCACCGGACAAACCCTGCGGATACCCCGAACCATCCCACTTCTCCTGATGACCGTAGGCAATCTCGCGGGCAATTTCCAGAAACGAACTCGGCGCATCAATCAGCTTCTCCGCCGCAAGAATGGCATCGCGACCGAGCGTCGTATGGGTCTTCATGATCTCGAACTCTTCCGGCGTGAGTTTTCCGGGTTTGAGCAGGATCTGGTCAGGGATGCCAACCTTGCCGATGTCATGCAGCGGCGCCGATTTGTAGAGCTGCTCAATCGTGGCATCCGACAGATAAGCCGCGTATTTGCCATGCCCTTTGAGTTTTTCGGCCAGTGCCCGTACATAACGCTGCGTGCGGCGGATGTGATTGCCGGTCTCGTTGTCACGCGTCTCCGCCAGCGACGCCATCGCCATGATGGTGACGTCCTGCACCACCTGCACTTCCTTCGTCCGCCGCGTGACCTCGTTCTCCAGAAAAGTATTCTGGTTGCGCAGAAAATCGCGCACATCCTTCATCAGCAGATGCGTCTTCACCCGCGCCAGCACGATCGGCGGGCTGATCGGCTTGGTGATGTAATCAACGCAACCGACATCGAAACCCATCTGCTCGTCTTCAACCTGGGTCTTCGCGGTCAAAAAAATCACCGGGATTTCCGCGGTCAATGGGTCAGCCTTCAACTGGCGGCAAACCTCGTAACCGTCGATGCCAGGCATCATGATGTCGAGCAGGATCAGGTCGGGCTGAGGCTGCGCCGCCGCGATCTTCAGCGCACGCTCACCGTTATTGGCAATCTTTGTTTTGTAGATGTCCTTAAGCAACCCGTTCATCAGCGTCAGGTTTTCGGGTGTGTCATCGACAATCAGCACCGACTGTTTATCGGTGAAATCCAGCGCATCAGCCATATCAGTGCTCCCCGGTCGTAAAACGTTTTGCCTCCGCGGCGATACGCAATTTCGCCAATGCGGCATCGAAATCAAAATCATTGACCGCGCGTTCGACAGCACCTGCCGCTTCCGCGCCCAGCACACCGCGCAGCAATGCAGCGTGCTCCATGCAGTAGTCGCCCGAATCCCCATCGGCACTGGCCAGCAGCGCCGCCAGCTTTGTGATCACCTCTTGCGCAGCACCCTTGTCCACATTCGCTGTTACGGCCTGCTCTTCCGCAGCCGGTCCGCTGTCGATCACCGCGCACACCGCCGCCACCGTCCTTGCGATGGCATCGGCAAAAGCTGTGAGCTGGGTCCCGGTCTCGCTGCCCTCGCGAATCGCCTGCTCAAGCGCTGCAGCGGCCTGCTGCGGCGCTTCCGCGCCGATATTGCCTGAAACCCCTTTGACGGTGTGCGCAATCCGCTCCGCCGTGCCGCGATCACCGGCAGCCAGCGCCGCACGCAACGCAGCCGGCGCCTCCGCCTGCCCTTCGACATATTTTTCGAGCAGCTTGCGATACAGTCCGTGATTCCCCGCAACACGCCGCAGTCCGGAAGCAGTATCCACCCCCGGAATCTCCAGCAGCGACTCATGACCAACACTCGCCGGAACTGGTTTTGCAGCAGCCACAGCAGATTCGCGCCGTGGCAGCCAGCGCAGCAAGGTGCTGAACATCGCATCGGGGTCAATCGGCTTGGTGATGTGATCGTTCATGCCGGCGGCAATGCAGCGATCACGCTCCTCGGCCATCGCATGTGCGGTCATCGCGATCACCGGAACCTTGCCGCGATCCGCATCGGCACGCACAAGGCGCACCACTTCATATCCGTCCATCACCGGCATCTGCAAATCGGTCAGCACGATGTCGAAGCTGCCTGCGGGGCTTGCGAGGAATTTTTCAACCGCCTCGCGCCCGTCGTTGGCCACCACCACCTGCGCACCAGCCCCTTCAAGCAGTTCCACCGCGATCTGCTGGTTGATCTCGTTGTCCTCGGCGAGTAACAACCGCGCCCCGGTCAGGTCATGACTGTGCCCCTGCGACCCGGCCTGCCCGGCCTCGCTGATTTCTTCAGGCGCAAACACCTGCATTATCGTGTCGACCAGCGCCGAGGCCCCGACCGGCTTGACCAGAAAACCGTCGAGCTGCGCCTGCTCCGCTTCCTGACGCACATCGTCGCGTCCGAAAGCCGTCACCATGATGATGGCGGGGGGTTTCTCCGGATTCTCCGGCAGCGACTTGATCAAACGCGCAGCCTCGATGCCCGTCATGCCCGGCATCTTCCAGTCCATGAACACAATGCGGTACGGCGATGCGCCGGAACCTTTCACGGCAGCAATCGCCTCCGCCCCAGAGCCCACCTGATCCACCGAAAACGGCAGGACCGACAACTGCTCTGCCAGCACTTCGCGCGCCCCTGGATTGTCGTCCACCACCAGCACCCGTGCACCATTCAGGTCTTCCGGAACCACCTTGCGACGCGCATTCTGTGTGCCCATGCCGAACCACGCCGTAAAGAGGAAGGTACTGCCGCGACCCGCCTCGCTCTCGACCCAGATCGTGCCACCCATCATCTCCGTCAGCCGCTTGCTGATCGTGAGTCCCAGCCCGGTGCCCCCGTATTTACGGGTCGTCGAACCGTCGGCCTGGGTAAATGCCTGGAACAGGCGCGCGCACTGCTCCGGCGTCATGCCGATGCCGGTATCGCGGACCGCAAATTTGAGTTTGACCTTGTCACCGTGGCGTTCGGCGAGCGCCACCTGCAGCTGCACCTCGCCCTGCTCGGTGAACTTCACCGCGTTATTGACCAGGTTCACCAGAATCTGCCCGACACGCAAGGGGTCACCCACCAACTGCTGCGGCACATCCGCACCTGTTTCGAACAACAGCTCGAGCCCCTTGTCGAAAACCTTCTGCCCGACCATGGTCGACACCCCGGACATCACCTCCTCGAGGTCGAACGGCACCGACTCCATGTCGAGCTTGCCGGCCTCGATCTTGGAAAAATCGAGAATGTCATTGATGATGCCGAGCAGCGCGTTGCCGGCATTGTGGATTTTCTGCACGTAATCGCGCTGGCGCGGCGTCAGCTCCGTCTTCAGCGCCAGATGAGACATGCCGATGATGGCGTTCATCGGCGTGCGGATCTCGTGGCTCATGTTGGCGAGGAACATCGACTTCGAGCGCGTCGCCTCTTCGGCGATTTCCTTGGCCTCGCGCATCGCCTGCTCTGCAGCCTTTCGTTCGGAGATGTCGTTGATCATGGTCACCGTCGCGATCAACGCCCCGGCCTCATTACGGATTGCGCTGGTGATCACGTCGGCCCACAGCGCGCTGCCATCCTTGCGCCGGTAGCAGCGCTCTGTCGAGAAGCTCGTCAGTTCACCGTCAGTCAGTTTCGCCTGCAACTCGCGTGCGCGTGCGAGATCGTCCAGCTCCATCAGCCGTGTTGCATCCACCTGCTCGAGTTCGGCACGGGTATAACCGAGCATCTTTTCATAGGCACTGTTGACGCCCATCAGGCGGCGGCTGGTGTCGCGGGTGACGATGCCTACGGCGGCATGCTCGAAGATCGCACGGAAATACGCTTCACGCTCGGCAAGGGCGTGCGTGCGCTGCTCGACGCGCTGCTCCAGTTCGCGGTTGGTCTGCTCCAGCGAATTCATCGATTCACTCAGCGCCACACGCATGTGTTCCTGGGCGGCCGCCAGATCCTGCAGCTCCCGCAATGCCGATTCAGTCTGCACCGGCTCATCAAGGTTCATCTTCGCCAGCTGGCCGCTGGCATAAGCCAGGTCTTCCAGCGGACGACTGAACTGGCGGGCAATCAGCAGGGCAGAAACGGCGCCGATCGCCAGCACGGCAGCCAGCAATGCAGCCAGCAGCATGACCGCGCGCCGCAGGGAATCCGGCAGGAAATCCGTGACCGGCGCACCGGCAACAATCAGGAAATCGTGAGTGCCAAAACGCAGCGGCGCAAAAGTGGCCAGCCAGTTTCCGCCATCGTTGTTCAGCCGGATCGGCTTGTTGTAAGCGCGGCCGGAACCCTGCCACCCGTCCCATGCGGCCGAAATCATGCTGAATCCGGATTCGGCAGGGCTGGTCAGCACAAAGCGCCGGATGTCGTCATCACCACGCACACTGTCGTGTTTCGGCACGCCGACAAATTTGCCGTCCATCGTCAGCAGCGTCATGCGGCCGTAATTCGCCACGGTAATCGCCGAGGTGATGCGCGACAGATCGATCAGGTTGTTGTCAAAACCGAAGACCAGCGTCTGCCCCGTCGCCTCCTGGCGCAGCCGGACCGAAGCGGTAATGCCCGGGTCCTTGGTTGTGAAGAATATGTAAGGCTCGGTCCAGTGCACCGCATTCTCGTCGCTAAGCGCCATCGCACCGATATGCCACGGGCGCTTGCGCGGGTCGTAATCGTTCTCGATCCATTCCTCGCGCACCACTTCGCCGCTGTTTTTCCAGATGATCACCTTCTGCCGCGGACCCCAAGCCGCCTTGTCGGTGATCCGCGTACGCCATTCGCCGTTCGGCAACTCCAGCAGCATCAGTTCCCGCCCCTGGTCATCGGCGAGGATGATCGAGCCGAGCGACGGGCTCTTGCGCAGAATGGGCATGAACACGCGGTTGAAACTCTTCACATTGTCGAGGCCGAATTCGCCCGAACGCGCCCATTCGCGTGACATCCAGGCGATCTGCTCAGTCTGCTTGACGATTTCGGCGACGCGGTTTTCGACCTTCTGCGCGGCACGCGCCAGTTCACCGGTCGCAGTCTCCTCGGCCACGGGCACCAGCACCAGGAAATACAGCCCGGCTGAAAATATCGCGAACGAAAAGGTGATCAGACCGACAAAACGCCAGACCAACGCCTTGCGGATGGTGGTGGCTTGCGGAAAACGGTAGTTGATGCGGGAACCGTTGTTATTGTTGCTGCGATCGCTGTTTTTATCGTTGTCGGACATGCGCGCGCACAGATGCCTCTGGCCGGTGGACGGAAGACTGTAGCCCCAAACGCTGCAGTTGCAAAGTCCGGATTCCGCCGCCGCTGCCGTACAATCCGCAATGGAGGATCACTTAATGGACAACAGCACGGACAGCGGCATCGACCGCGGCATCTGGGCCATCTGGTACGAAATCGCCCCCGAACACCGGGCCGAGTATCTGGACTGGTTCCACCGCGTCCACATTCCAGAAAAACTGGCCCGCCCCGGTTATCGCTGGGCCGCGCATTACGAACTCGGCCACGGCGGACGCGGCGCCGGCTACGTGGCGCTGTTCGGCGGCGACAGCACCCACACCTTCCTCAACCCCAGTCCCGGCCAGCTCGCCACGCGGCAAAGTCCGGAGACCAGAAAATTCATCGGCATGCGCATCAACGCAGCCGCCTGCATTCTTGCCGAAGAAATCCGCATCAACGGTCCGGATGCCGGCACGCGCAACCCCGGGCTGACAACCGCACCGGTGATCCAGATCGGCAGCTTCAATGCACCGTCTCCGCAGGTCGAGGACGACCTGGGCGGCTGGTATGCGCAGGAACGTTTTCCGCTGCTGCAAACACTGCCGGGCTGCGTCGGCGCACGCAAACTGCTGGCCGGTGTCGGCGCGTACAAACATGCCATCCTCTATGAATTCACCTCGCTGGAGGCGCGCGAACATCACTACGCACCGCTCGAAGCGCAGGCCCAGAACCCATCGACATGGATGGGCCGCGTGGTGCCGAAACTGCTGCATGCCCCACATTCCCCGGCAGTCGGGCTGCGGCTCTGGCCAACACCCTGAAACCGCACCAACACAGTGCATTACGAATTCATAAGCATTTGTTTACATTAAGGAATTTGTAATACACTGCGTCACTCATGGAATACACCACACTAGGCCGCACCGGCCTCAAGGTCAGCGTCGCCGGTCTCGGTTGCGGCGGCAGCAGCAAACTCGGACTCGCTGCAGGCCACAGCAAAGAACACGCCGTCGGCATCGTGCAACGCGCGCTGGATCTCGGCGTCAACTTCATCGACACCGCCCAGTACTATGGTACCGAGCCAGTCGTTGGCGCCGCCATCCGCGACCGTGCCCGGGATGCGCTGGTGATTTCCACCAAACACAAGACCTCGCTGCTCGACGGCAAGGTCTTTACCGTTCCTGAAATCCTCGCCGGCCTCGACCGCTCACTGCGCGTGCTGGGCACCGACCATGTAGACGTGTTTTGCCTGCACACCGTGCAACCGCACGAATACGGACGCGTGATTGCCGAAATCGCCCCCGCGCTGCTGCGCGAAAAGGAAAAAGGGAAATTCCGTTTTCTCGGCATCACCGAATTCGCCGGACGCGACCCGCAGCACGACATGCTCGCACAGGCCCTCGAAGATGACTGCTGGGACGTGATGATGGTGGCATTCCACATGCTCAACCAGAACGCGCGACACCGCGTGTTTGCCGGAACCCAGGAAAAAAACATCGG
>CAZHFZ010000088.1:0-7907 GCA_964531455.1 uncultured Bordetella sp. | reverse complement strand
GCAAAGGTCACCGCATGCTGCTCGGCAATGCCGACATCGAAATAACGCTTGGGATACTGCGCGGCGAATTTCACCATGCCCGAGCCTTCGCGCATCGCCGGCGTGATCGCCACCAGTCGCGGGTCTTTCTCGGCCATTTCGCAGAGCCAGTCGCCGAACACCTGCGTATAGGTCGGTTTGCTGCCCGGCTTCCCCGTTGGAATGCCGGCCTTGTGATCGAACTTGGACACGCCGTGATACAGGATCGGGTCGGCTTCGGCCAGCTTGTAGCCCTGGCCCTTGCGCGTGACCACGTGCAGGAACTGCGGACCCTTGAGGCGCTTGATGTTGTGCAGCGTCGGGATCAGCGCATCGAGATCGTGCCCGTCAATCGGTCCGATGTAGTTGAAACCGAACTCCTCGAACATCGTGCCCGGCGTGACCATGCCCTTGACGTGTTCTTCGGCGCGGCGTGCGAGGTCGCCCAGCACCTTGGTGCCGAGATCCTTGGCTGTTGCATAGAAACGCCCAGACATCAGCTTGGCCAGGTATTTGTTCAGCGCGCCCACCGGCGGCGAAATCGACATGTCGTTGTCGTTGAGGATCACCAGCAGGTCGACATCCATGTCGCCGGCGTTGTTCATCGCTTCGAAGGCCATGCCGGCCGTCATCGCGCCGTCGCCGATGATCGCGACTGCGCGGCGCGGCTCGCCTTTCAGTTTGGCGGCCACCGCCATGCCCAGCGCGGCGCTGATCGAGGTGCTCGAATGTGCGGTGCCGAAGCTGTCGTATTCGGATTCTTCGCGCTGCGGAAAACCGGAAAGGCCTTTCCACATGCGCAGGTTTTTCATGCCTTCGCGGCGGCCGGTGAGTATCTTGTGGCCGTAGGTCTGGTGGCCCACATCCCAAACCAGACGGTCGTGCGGCGTGTCGAACACGTAATGCAGCGCAATCGTCAGTTCGACAGTGCCGAGATTGGAGGACAGGTGGCCGCCGGTCTGGCTGACTGACTCAACAAGGTAGTTACGCAGTTCATCGGCCACGCGCGGCAACTGACTGCGCTCCAGCAGGCGCAGATCGGCAGGCGATGCGATCGATTTCAGCAGTTCGTACTTCGGCCGGTCGCGATCCCCTGCCCCGTCCATGGTCAATGTTCCGCTCATACCGTCATTGTCTCAGAACTTGCGCAGGACGATGAAATCCGCGAGTTGCGCCAGTCGCGCCCCGCGGACGCCAAAAGGCGCAATGGCGGCAAGTGCTTCCTCGCGCAACTGGGCGGCAAGCGCCTTGGCCCGGGCAATACCCATGGCGCTGACATAGGTCGGTTTGCCCTGTTCGGCATCCTTACCGGCGGTTTTGCCCAGCGTCGCCGTTGGTGCCTCGGCATCCAGCACGTCATCCACGACCTGGAACGCCAAGCCAACGGACTTGGCATAAGCATCAACACGTTCAAATTCGGCTTCGCTGAGCCCGCTGCCGCAACGCGCACCCAGCACGGCTGCCGCACGGATCAGTGCACCGGTTTTGTGGATGTGCATGAATTCGAGTTCGGGCACGGTCAACGTCTTGCCAACCGCGGCGAGATCAATGGCCTGTCCGCCCGCCATGCCGCGCGAACCGGAGGCCAGGCCAAGGAGTTTGATCATTTCGAGCTGGGCCTTGGCATCGGGCGCGAGCGTGTATTCACCAAGCAACTGGAAGGCGAGGCTCTGCAAGGCATCACCAACGAGCAGTGCAGTCGCTTCGTCGAACTCGACATGGCAGGTCGGCTTGCCCCGGCGCAGGACATCGTCGTCCATGCACGGCAGATCGTCATGCACCAGAGAGTAGGCGTGGATGAGTTCAACCGCAGCTCCGGCGACGGTGACGCGTTCCGGATCGGCCTGCGAAAGTTCGCCGGCAGCGTAAGCGAGCAGCGGCCGCACGCGTTTGCCGGCACCCAACGCGGCGTAACGCATCGCGGCATGCAGACGCTGTGGCGCAATGTCCGGCGACGGCAGTGCTTTCTGCAGAAACGCTTCGATCCGCGTCTGCCCGGCAGCGGCCCAAGCCTGGAAGTCGTTGGAAGTCAAAATGGATAGGGGTGGTAAATGAGCGACTACTGCTCGGCGGCACCGAAGTTCTTCAGCACGCCATTTTCCAGAATCTTTACCTGCTGTTGGGCATCATGTAGTTGCGCCTGACAGAACTTGAGCAGTTCGGCACCGCGCTTGTAGGCGGCCAGCGACTGCTCCAACGGCATCTGGCCTTCCTCCATGCCCTCGACGATTTTTTCGAGCTCGGCGAGAGCGGTTTCGAAAGTGGGTGTGGCAGATGCGGATTTTGTAGTTTTGGACATGAGGGTGCGTGACCCCGCGGAAAGGTCAGGAAATGTAGCGCAATCAGAGGGTTGCGGTCAACGCGCCGGAAGGAAAATTCCCTCACGGCGGTGCAGCATCGATTGCGTACAATGGACCTTGTAAGGATTTGCACCCGGGCGCCGACCCATGCGCACGGAATAACCCCGCGTCATACGGAGCAGTCACCGATGCATGCCACGCTGCCGCTGCTGGAAAACGGCGATTTCCCGGCGATCCGTCGCAGGGCAGTCGAAACCCTTCAGGTCAACCTCGGCTACAAGTGCAACCAGAGCTGCCTGCACTGCCACGTCAACGCCGGGCCGACGCGCACCGAACTGATGTCGCGCGAAACCATTTTCGAAGTCATCGCCTGCATCAAGGCCATGAATATCCGCTCGCTGGACATCACCGGCGGCGCGCCTGAACTCAATCCGCATTTCCGCATGCTCGTCGAAGCCGTGCGCCAACTGGGTGTGCGCGTGATTGATCGCTGCAACCTGACCATCCTGTTCGAACCGGGTCAGGAAACACTGGCGCAATTCCTCGCCGACCAGCAAGTCGAAATCACGGCCTCGCTGCCCTGCTACCTTGAGGACAACGTTGACCGGCAGCGCGGCAAAGGGGTCTTTGAAACCAGCATCCGCGCGCTGCAGAAACTCAACAGCCTGGGTTATGGGCAGCCGGATTCGCCGCTGAAACTGAATCTGGTTTACAACCCGCAGGGCCCCGTGCTGCCACCCGGCCAGGATGGCCTGAAGCGTGATTACCAGCAACGCCTGCTCGACAGCTACGGCGTAGTGTTCAATGAACTGTATGCCCTGACCAATATGCCGATCCAGCGTTTCGGCAGCACACTCGTATCAAAGGGCCAGTTCGTGCCGTACATGAAACTGCTCAAAGACGCTTATCGCCCGGAAAATCTCGATACCGTAATGTGCCGGACGCTGCTTTCGGTGGACTGGCAGGGTTATGTCTATGACTGTGATTTCAACCAGATGCTGGAACTGCCGCTGACCTGGAAAGGCCGCTCGCGCCCGCATCTGCGCGAATTGCTGGGAGCGAATCTCGAACACAACCCCATCGTTGTGAAAGACCACTGCTACGGCTGTACCGCAGGCCAGGGGTCAAGCTGCGGCGGCGCGCTCGCCGGCTGAGCGCCGGTATCCCCATGATCGAATCCACATTCGCAATCTACTTTTGGGCCTTCCTGTTGCTCTATGGCGGCGTGATGTACGCGATCTCGCCGAACGCGCGCAGCGATGCGAGTTTTTTCAGCGGCAGCGATGAGGCCGGCCGCCCGGCAAGCGAATGGGCGCTGATGTGCAGCATTTTCATCAGCTGGATTTTCGCAAAATCGGTGACCAATGCGGCCAACCTCGGCGCGGCGCATGGCGTGGTCGGAGGGCTGGCCTATGCCACCTACTGGCTGTCGATTCCGGTCGCCGGCCTCGTCATCTACTGGCTGCGCACGCGCCACGGCGCAACCGGGATGGTGCCCTTCCTGATCGGGCGTTACGGTCGGCTTGCCGCGCTGGCCTTCACTGCAGCGATCCTGATCCGTCTCTACAACGAGGTCTGGAGCAATACCGCGGTGGTCGGCGCCTATTACGGCGAAGCCGGCGACATCATGTTCATTGGCGCAGCACTGCTGTTCACTGCGGTGACGCTGATCTACAGTCTCAAGGGCGGACTGCGCAGTTCAATCGTTACCGACGTCGTGCAGGCGGTGTTGTTCGTGTTCGTGCTCGGCACGGTGCTGTTCCTGGTACTGCCGAAACACGGTGTCGGCACACTGCTCTCGGTCGGTGATTTCCGCCTCAATGCCGGCGTCGACCTGCTGCTGGTAGCGCTGTTGCAGGTGGTCTCCTACCCCTTCCACGACCCGGTACTGACGGACCGCGGCTTCATCACCCGCGAAAAACCGATGCTGCGCGCGATGATTGTCGCCGGCGTACTCGGCTTTTTCTGCATCCTCGCCTTCAGTCTGGTCGGCGTGCACGCAAAACTTGAAGGCCTGCCCGTGGGCGACAACATGCCGGGCGCCGTCGCACTGGCCTTCGGCACGCTGCCCTACCTGCTGATGACCGTGGTGATGATCATGGCCGCAGGCTCGACACTGGATTCAACATTCTCTTCGGTAGCCAAGTCAATCGGCCGCGAGCTGCCGATGCTTGCCGGTCGCGCGCCCGGGCCACGGGCGATGCTGATTGGCATGTGGACAATGGTCGTGTTTGCACTGCTCGGCAACCTGCCGATGATCGCCGGCACCGACATCCTGAAGGCGACCACTGTCAGCGGCACGATGGTGATGGGTCTCGCCCCGGTATTCCTGCTGGCGCCGCTGGTGAAATATTCACCCTGGAGTTTTCATCTCGCCTTCTGGCCGGGCATCGTGCTCGGCGTGTTGCTCGCTGCCGGTATGATCCCGACCTCCTGGGCTATCGGCGACGGCAAATACGCACTGCTGCTGGGCGTTAATTTCTACGGGCTCCTCATCTGCATTGCGGGATTCCTGCTGCCGGTGGCATGGCAAAGAATGAACGGCAGACGATGAATCCCGGCCGCAGTTGCCCAATCGGATACCGCTACGCCCCGGGGTCGCTGAACCGTCCTGCGGATTTCAGTGCAGACACGCTGTATGTCGTCGGCGGCCTTTATGGCAACCATCAGGCGCTGCAAGCCATACGCGTGCTGGCAGCTGCCGAAGCTGCCCCGTCAAAGCTGGTCTTCAACGGCGATTTCAACTGGTTCAACTGTGATGCCGCGGGGTTTGCCGCCATCAACGAAGCCGTCCTCGAACACCACGCACTGCGCGGCAACGTCGAAACCGAACTGGCAAACGATGAAGATACGGAGGGCTGCGGCTGCGGTTATCCGGACAGCGTCAGCGATGCCGACGTCGAACGTTCAAACGCAATTGAAGCGCGGCTGCGTGAAACCGCAAAAGCATTTCCCGAACTGCGCGCAAGGCTTGCCGCACTGCCGATGACATTGACCGCAGAGGTTGGCGGCCTGCGCGTGGTCATCGTGCATGGCGACTGCGAGTCGCTGGCCGGATGGGCTTATGACGAATCCGCGCTGCGCGATGCAGTCGGTCACGCCCGCGTTGCCGCACATCTGCAAGCCGCCGGCGCGCGCATTATCGCCTGCAGCCACACCTGCCTGCCGATTGCCCTGGAACTGGAAACCCCGAACGGCAAGTCGGCATTGTTCAACAATGGCGCGGCCGGCATGCCGAACTTCGCTGGGACCACTTTCGGCGTCATCACGCGCATTTCAACACGCCCTGCGGCTACACCGTCGACGTTGTATGGCACGGTCATCGACGACATCCACGTCGATGCGCTGGCGGTACATTTTGACCAGGCCGCTTGGCAACAGGACTTTTCAGCCAATTGGCCTGTAGACAGTGCTGCGGAAATTTCCTATGGCCGGCGCATCGCCAATGGACCGCGTTACGGACTCAATCGCGCGATGGGGCCGGGCATCCGCATCAGTCATACATTGCTGCAGCAAGTCAGCGCTGCCGGGAGAAGGATTTGAGCAAAAGCAAGCTGTTGGTCATCGCCATCGTGGTCGCTGCAATTTCCGCTTTTTTTATTTTTGACCTGAAGCAATACGTGTCACTGGATTATTTCCAGTCGCAGCGTGCGGCCATTGAAGCTGCAGTGGCCGCGGACCCGTTACAGGCTGGCCTGCTGTTTTTCGCGGTTTACGTTGCTGCCACCGGCTTATCCCTGCCAGGCGCCTCGGTGTTGACGCTGATTGCCGGCGCCATCTTCGGACTGTTCTGGGGCACCATCATTGTGTCTTTCGCCTCGACCATCGGCGCCACGCTCGCATTCCTGACATCACGCTTCCTGCTGCGGGATTGGGTGCAGCAGCGCTTCGGCGACCGGCTGCGTCCGATCAACGAAGGCGTTGCGCGCGAAGGCGCGTTCTACCTGTTCGCGCTGCGCTTGGTGCCGGCGTTTCCGTTCTTCGCCGTGAACCTGCTGATGGGACTGACGCCGATCCGCACCTGGATCTATTACTGGGTCAGTCAGCTCGGCATGTTTGCCGGCACGGTGGTCTATGTTTATGCGGGAACCCAGCTCGGCGAGTTCCGCATCTCGGCAGGACTCATCGGGGCTTTTGTATTACTGGGGCTGTTCCCGCTGATCGCGAAAAAAACGCTCGATGCACTCAAAGCCCGCAAGGTTTATGCCGGCTGGATGCGCCCGAAAACCTTCGACCGCAATCTGGTGGTGATCGGTGGCGGCTCCGCTGGGCTGGTCTCGGCTTACATCGCTGCTGCGGTGAAGGCAAAAGTGACCTTGGTCGAAAAACACAAGATGGGCGGGGACTGCCTGAACACCGGCTGCGTGCCGTCGAAGGCGCTGATCAAGTCGGCGAAGCTGGTGGCGACGATGAAACACGCGGCCGATTACGGCCTGAAAAATACGCGGGTGGATTTTGATTTCGCCGACGTGATGGAACGCGTGCAGCGTGTGGTGCGCGAGATCGAACCGCACGATTCGATTGCGCGTTACACCGCGCTGGGCGTCGAATGCCTGACTGGTGAAGCGAAAATCACATCGCCATGGTCTGTTGAAATCACTACGACAAGCGGCAAACAAACGCTGACCACCCGCGGCATCATCATCGCCGCAGGCGCGCGCCCGTTTGTGCCGCCGATTCCCGGCATCGAAGAAACCGGTTATCTGACTTCGGACACCCTGTGGGATCTGCGTCAGTTGCCGAAACGTCTGCTGGTGCTCGGTGGCGGGCCGATCGGCTGCGAACTGACCCAATGTTTCGCCCGTCTTGGCGCGCAAGTCACACAAGTTGAAATGCTGCCGCGGATCATGGTGCGCGAGGATCCCGAGGTCTCCGATCTGGTGTTGCAGAAATTCCGCGCCGAAGGCATCAATGTTCTTACGGGCCACAAAGCACAACGCTTCGCCATCGAGAACGGCGAGAAGGTGCTGTATTGCGAACACAACGGCGACAGCGTGCGTGTCGCTTTCGACACCCTGCTCTGCGCCGTCGGTCGCGTCGCCAACACCACCGGTTACGGCCTCGAAGAACTCGGCATCCCGGTGACCAAGGCACGCACTGTCGAAGTCAACGAGTTCATGCAGACCAAGTACCCCAACATCCTCGCCTGCGGCGATGTTGCCGGCCCCTACCAGTTCACGCATACGGCAGCACATACCGCCTGGTACGCGGCGGTCAACGGCCTGTTCAGCGGCTACAAAAAATTCCGTGCCGATTTCTCGGTGATCCCATGGGCCACTTTCACTGATCCCGAAGTGGCGCGCGTCGGCCTCAATGAAACCGAAGCGAAGGAAAAGAACATTCCGTACGAAGTCACCACCTACGGCATCGACGACCTCGACCGCGCCATTGCCGACGGTAACGCACACGGCCTGGTCAAGGTGCTGACCGTACCCGGCAAGGACAAAATCCTCGGCGCTACCATAGTCGGTGAACACGCCGGCGATCTGATCACTGAATTCGTCAGCGCAATGAAACACGGCATCGGCCTCAACAAGATCCTCGGCACCATCCACATCTACCCGACGCTGGCCGAAGCCAACAAATACG
>CAZHFZ010000087.1:0-8075 GCA_964531455.1 uncultured Bordetella sp. | reverse complement strand
TCCATGTGTATCCACGGCGTCTTGTCGGTAAAGCGCTGCAGCAGCCGCGCCGCAAGAATATGGTCGGCCTCGCCGTCCAGCGTGCACTGTTTGACATCAGCGACCGTGCTATCGAGCGCGCTGTCGTAATCGTCGTCCATCGGAAACGCACACAGGCGCTCGCCTGATGCGACGCCTGCCTGCAACGCAAAGGCTGCCAGCTCGTCGCTAGTCGCAAAAATGCCGCCATAGCGAGTGCCCAGTGCAACATGCATTGAGCCGGTCAGGGTCGCGAAATCGACGATCACATCGGGTTTTGCACGCGCGGCCAGCGTCAGTGTATCGGCGAGCACCATGCGGCCTTCGGCATCGGTGTGGACAACTTCAATCGTGGTCCCGTTCAGTGTGGTGACAATGTCGTTCTGTTTGTAGGCGCGCGGGCTGATGTGGTTCTGCGCCAACGCCAGCCAGCAGTCGATGTTGACCTTGAGCTTCGCCGCCGTCGCAGCAGTGAGAATGCCCAGCGCCACTGCGGAACCGTTCATGTCTTCATGCATGCCCTGCATGTAACGCGCCGGTTTCAGGTTGTGGCCGCCGGTATCGAAGCAAATGCCCTTGCCCACCAGCGCCACGGTTTTGGTCGCGCCGCGCGGACGGTAGCGCAGGCGCACGATGGCCGCATCCGCTTCATCGCTGCCCTGCGCCACCGCGCAGAAGGCGCCCGCGCCCATGCGCTTGAGCTTTTTGAAATCATATTCTTCGCGCGTCCAACCCTGCGTCTTCGCCAGCGCGGCCAGGCGTTTTCGATAAGCGCCCGGCGTCAGTTCGTTCGGTGCCGTCACCGTCAGTTCACGGCACAGCACATTGCCTTCGGCAACCGCACGCGCCTGCGCAAAACCGTCGGTCGGCCGGTAACCGAACAGCTCAATGGTTTTCAGTGGCTTCTGATCGGTTTTTTTCTTGCGTTGCGGCAACGCGATGCCGTTGACCCAGCTCACATACACCGCACGCTCGGCCAGTTCGCGACGGGTCGATGCTGCGCCGGTGACCACGATGGTCAGCGTGTCGGGCTGCTCGTCCAGCAGCAACCCGACGGCTTTGCGCAACAGCGTGTGTATTTCGAACGTCGTTTTCTGCGTGTCCGGAGTGACCCATGAAACCAGCGTGCCGTCCACAGTTTCCGCGGTAACGGCGGCTTTGGCCAGATCAGTCATTTTATTGCGCCGGCGCAACAGCGTTTTTTCAAGCACTTCATGCAGCGGCAAGGTTGGCAGCGCGATACCGGCAGGCGCAATAATCAGCAGATGGCTGGTTTTTTTCAGCTCACGGGCAGCGGGCGATTCGGAACGGGCATGCAGTCGGGCAAGCATCTCGGAAATCCATGAATTGAGGTGCCGGTGATTATAGCGGCGAGCGCCGCACGGCCTGCTAAAATCATGGCCATTCACAACCGACCCTCTGCAATTCATGCGCCCCTACCACGACCTCCTGCGCCACGTGCTCGAAACCGGCACCCGCAAGTCCGACCGCACCGGCACCGGCACCATCTCGGTGTTCGGCGCACAACTGCGTTTCGATTTGAGCGCGGGCTTTCCGCTGGTGACCACCAAGAAGGTGCATCTGAAGTCGATCATCCACGAACTGCTGTGGTTCCTGCAGGGCGACACCAACGTCAAATACCTCAAGGACAACGGTGTCTCGATCTGGGATGAATGGGCACGTGCTGACGGCGACCTCGGCCCGGTCTACGGCTACCAGTGGCGTTCATGGCCGGCCGCCAACGGCCGCCACATCGACCAGATCAGCCAGGTTCTGCAGCAACTGAACACCAATCCCGACTCGCGCCGCATGATTGTTTCGGCATGGAACGTCGCCGATCTCGACCAGATGGCGCTGATGCCCTGCCACGCGTTTTTCCAGTTTTATGTTGCCGACGGCAAACTCTCCTGCCAGCTCTACCAGCGCAGCGCCGACATGTTCCTCGGCGTGCCGTTCAACATTGCGTCGTATGCGTTGTTGACGCAGATGATTGCGCAGGTCTGCGGACTCAAGCTGGGCGATTTCGTGCACACCTTCGGCGACACGCACATTTACCTGAATCACATGGACCAGGTGAAGGAACAGCTGTCGCGCGAACCGCGGGCACTGCCGGTGATGAAATTGAACCCGGCAGTGAAAGACCTGTTTGCGTTCAAATACGAAGACTTCACGCTGGAGAACTACGACCCGCATCCGGCAATCAAGGCGCCGGTGGCGGTCTGAACATGTCGGATAAACCCCGGCTGTCGATGATCGTCGCCATGGCCCGCAACCGGGTCATCGGTGCGGAGGGCAAGATTCCCTGGCATCTGCCGAACGAACTGCAACTGTTCAAATCGGTGACGATGGGCCACCACATCATCATGGGCCGCAAGACTTACGAGTCCATCGGCCGCCTGCTGCCGGGACGGACTACGGTGATCGTTACACGCCAGAAGGACTACACGGTAGCGGGCGCCAAAATCGCGCACACGCTGGAACAGGCTGTTGCCTTGTGTGCCGGAGACTCCGAAATCTTCGTCATCGGCGGCGGTGAACTGTACCGCGCAGCGATGCCCATGGCCGACCGCCTCTATCTGACCGTAGTCGATGCAGAACCGGCCGGCGACACGCAGATGCCGGCTTTCGATCCGGCCGACTGGACGCTGCTAAGCACGAAACAGTATTCGAAGGATGAACGCCACGCCCACGACTACCGCTTCGAGGTGCATGACCGTGTGGCGGCTTAGGCTCGCCGCATTGCTCATTGCATTGGCCTGCGCCGCAAAGGCTGCGGATAGCAACATCACCATCGACGATCTGACACAGCGCGCAACTGCTGGTGATCGCACAGCAATGCACGCCCTCGCCGAAAGTTATTACGCGGGAACAAACGGCGCCGATCAGGATTTTGCAAAAGCAGCCGACTGGTATCTGCGTCTCGCCAAAGCCGGGGACGCACGCGCACAGACCACCCTCGGCCTGATGTACGCACGCGGTTACGGTGTCACCAAAAACCTTGCCGAGGCGCATCGCTGGTGGAACTTTGCCGCGATTCAGAACGATCCCGGCGCGCAGTTCAACCTGGGTCTGACCCATGCCACAGGCCAGGGTACCGGGGTGGATTACGAACGTGCCGCGCGCTGGTATCGCGAAGCCGCCCGCCGCGGCCATGTGCAGGCTCAGCACAATCTCGGCTTGCTTTATCACGAAGGCAAAGGCGTCAAAAAAGATCTGCGACTGGCCTATTACTGGGTGCGCGTCGCGGCACTGCAAGGCGACACCGTGGCGGCGGACGCCCTACCCGATCTGCGCACCGGCCTGTCATCCGCGCAGATTGCGGACGCAGAATCACAGGCCGCTGCCTGGATGCAGCAGGCGCGCAAGGCCACACAATGAATACACGCTCCACACCAGTCCACGCCATTGCAGCGCCGGACGCGATGGAAATGCGCGTACTGCGTACAGCGCTTGAACCCTGTACCAACGTCACCGACGATACGGTGCACCGCCTGCTCACCGCGGCGCCGCAGGACTATTTCCGCCACATGCACGAACGCCTGCGTGACATTGCCGCGGGACACATCAGCGTCGAGATGCCGCCCAAACAGGTCTTTGCCGATCCCGGCGAAACATCAGACTTCCGGGTAATGCCCTGCGTGACCCGCAGCGGCGACCGCGTCATCAAGACACTCAAGATCGTCGGCACCAACACCACGCAGATGGTCGTGCCAGACCAGATCACCGTGGGCAAGGCGCTGGTCATCGACCCGATCGAGAACTTTGTTACGCATGTTGTTGATGCCTGCCTGCTGTCCTCTGCGCGCACCGGCCTTTGCGCCGCCCTTGCCATCAAACTGCTCGCGACCTCAACAAAACGGCTCAACATCATCGGCAGCGGACGGGTCGGCTACTACGTCGGCTTTTATGCGGCGACGGTCTGCGGCATTCCGGAAATCGTGTTCGCGGACAGTACCCACGAACGCGCAACCACGGCGGCAACAGCACTCGCCTCGCGGATACCGGGAATTAAATGCACCGCAGCTCCATCCGGCGATTTACCGAACGCCGACATCGTGGCGTTGGCCACCACCAGCAACACGCCGGTCTGCGAACCAGGCGAAGTTCATGCCGGGCTGGTGATCAGCCTCGGCGCCGACATTGACCATCAAACCGAACTGGATCCGGCATGGGCAAACGCCGCGGATATTTTTGTCGATACGCTGGATACCATCCGCTTCGGCGACTTGAAGGCATGGATTGCAGCAGGCCTGCTGGATACCGCAAGGATCTCAGACTTTGACGCGTTGCTGTCCGGCAAAACACCGCAACCGGCGCCCGGTCGTCAACGGCTGTTCGTCTCCACAGGATCAGCACTTTTCGACAATTTGACACTGGAATACCTGCTCCAGCAGATCACTCCGTTGCGCAAATAAAATCTTCATACTTGCCGCCCGGCGTACGCGGGATCTCCGGCAAGCGCAGCATCGTGGTCCGGTAAACGAATCCGAGTGACTCGTGTAATGCAGCGATCAGGCGCTGGCTCTCCTCTGCAGTCAGCTCCCGCGGCGCCGCGACCCTGAATTCAAGTGCATCGCGAGCAGTCTGCACGACCTGGAATTGAGTAACCGGTGCCAGTTCGCGCCAGACTGTCGATGCAAAACTCGGCCAGTATTGCCCGCCATCCGGCCGCAGGAACATGTTGCGCTGGCGGCCGACAATCCGCTTCAGCACCGGCAATCCCCGTCCGCAGAAACAGGGTTCACCCACTTCGGCGAAATCGCCGCTGGCGTAGCGCAGCAGCGGCATTGCAAAATTGTGCAGCGTCGACACCACCACCTGCCCGACTTCCCCCGGCAGGCACGGCTGACCGCCGCCGTCCAGCACTTCAAGAATCACACCCTCGGATTGCACGTGATAACTCACGCAAGCCGGGCACTGCAAAGCCAGATAACCCAGTTCTTCCGAACTGTAGCTGTCGACCACATCCACACCCCAAGCCTCGCGCACTGCAGCCCGCGTTTCCGGACGAAGCGATTCAGCATAAGTGCGTACCTGCTTCAATCGCGGCAAACGCAGTCCGGTCTCAAGACTGCGCCGGGCCAGCGCCAATACGTTGGTGGCCAGCGACAGCAGGTATTCCGGGTTTTCTTCAGCGAGCCAGCGCAGTTGCTCGTCCAGATCGCCGGTCACGCCGAGCACCACCGATGGCCCAGTTACGTAAGGCGATGTCGCCAGCCCCCAGTTCGGAAACTTGACCGCGGTGGTCTTGCTGCGGATCGCGGCCAGCTTGCCGCTCAGTTCGCGCCCGTGCCACAGATGATCGCGCAGCAGAAAGGCGTGCCACATCAGTTGCGACCAGACGGTGCCTCGGGTCACCAGCGGGCTGCCGGTGGACCCCGACGACTCGGTGGTAACGATCGGGCCATGTGCGGGCGGCGGCATATCGCTGTGCATGTCCTCTGCGGCTTGCTGGACCTCCTGGCGCGTACTGAGTGGCAGCTCGCGAAATTGCCCCCAAGCTGTAATCCCCGCGGACCATGGCGCAAACCGCTGACGGTAAAAAGGCACTGTCGTGACGGCATGCTGATACACCTGCGAAAACTGCTGCATTTGCAGATTTGCAATTTTCTGCGGCGACCACCATTGCGACTGCTCAAGCTGGTATTGAATGGCCAACATACGCGCCGATTGGTCATCAGACAGTGCGGGCCACACCACACCGGCGCAACTGGAGCGCGGAATCTGCAGAGATCCGTTCAAGTCACGATCTCTGAGCGGAAATCCTCGTATTTGCCGCTGGCCAGCAGCGGGATTTCGTCGCGATAGGAAAACGTCAGGTTGAAGGGATGGCCGAGATTTTTCAGGATCAGCGCACGCAGGGTGTCTTCTTCCTGGACAGTCAGCGCCCGCGCGACGACCAATGCCACTTCAATCTCACTCAGGCTTTTCTGCACCACCTGGAACTGCAGCACCGGCGCAATTGCACCGAACTGTGCTTCACCAAAACGTGGATGGCGCTGGCTGCCGTCGGGCAGGCGCAGCATGTTGCGCACGCGGCCGAGGATGCGGCGGATCACCGGCAAGCCGCGACCGCAGTCACAGGGTTCGCCCGCTTCGGCAAAATCGCCGATCTCGTAACGGATCAGCGGCATCGCAAAGTTGTGCAAAGTGGTGATGACCACCCGCCCCTTTTCGCCGGCGACACAGGGTTTGCCCACGGCGTTGAGCAACTCAAAGTAGATGCTTTCGGACTGCACGTGATAGTGCTCATGCAGCGGGCATTGCAATGCCAGATAACCCGCTTCGCGACAGGAATACATGTCGGTCAGCGGCACATCCCAGGCGGCACGGATCTCAGAACGCGCATCCGGATGCAAGGCCTCGCCGTAGGTGCGCACCTCGCGCAGATTCGAAGGCCGCAGGCCATGCACACGGCAATGCTTCGCCAGCGCCTGCAGATTGGAAGCCACGCTGATCAGGTAATGCGGGTTTTCCTGCATCAGCCATTGCGCCTGTTCGGCGATCGGACGTTCGGTGTTGCACATCACTGCAGGACCGGTGCGGAACGCGGAATCCGTTGAGTCGCCCCAGCCCACCCCCGATCCCGGTGCCACGCGCGAACGGATTGCCGCCAGTTTTGCGCTGAAGTCGCGGTTATGCCACAGGTGATCGCGCAAGGTGAACGCGTGCCAGAACGCCTCGGTGAGTTCGGTTCCGGCAAAACTGATCGGTCGCCCGGTCGAACCGGATGTCTGCCCTTCCTTGGCCTCGCCGTGCTCGGGTGGACAGGCACTGGACATCATGGACTTGAAATGCGTCTGAATGTCGGCGCGCCGCAGTATCGGGATGGTCGCAAACGAGCGCGTACTCAACGGCCCGTCGAATGCAAGGCCGGACAGGCGTTCACGATAAAACGGCACGGTGTCGCGGGCGTGGCGCAACAACAAGGCGAGTTGTGCAAATTGCGCCTCGCGCAGCTTCAGCAGCGGCCAGCGTTCACTTTGCGAAAACTGGAACTGCATAGCCAGCATGCGCTGACCAGTAACGCCGGGCAGTGCGGGCCACAAAATCCCCGGCAGTTGGCTGGCGGGAACTGCGAGATATGCCCGCGGTTGCATGAAAAAAACGTCTCGCCAGAAAAAGGTTAAATATTAAATAAAAACAATTACTTACAAATCAATCACTCTTGACGCAATCGACAAAGTAACGCAATTCGCCGCTACTGCTGTCGGACACCAGACCGTGGATGTCGGTATCGAAGCCGGGAAACTGCTGGTTGAATGACTGCGCAAACTGCAGATAACGCACGATGGTTTTGTTGAAGCGCTCGCCCGGGATCAGCAACGGAATACCCGGCGGGTACGGCGTCAGCAATACACTGGCGACGCGTCCCTCCAGCTTGTCGATTTCAACACGCTCAATCTGGCGATGCGCCATTCGCGCCCAGGCTTCTGCAGGGGGCATTGCCGGCTGCATGTCGGACAGATACATCTCGGTGGTCAGCCGCGCAATGTCGTTGGCCTTGTAGACGCCATGAATCTGTTCGCACAGATCCTTGAGGCCGATTTTTTCGTAACGCGGGTGCGCGGTCAGGAATTCCGGCAACACGCGCCACAGCGGCTGGTTGTTGTCGTAATCATCCTTGAACTGCTGCAGTTCGGTGACCATGGTGTTCCAGCGGCCTTTGGTGATACCGATGGTGAACATGATGAAAAAGGAATAGAGACCGGTCTTCTCGACGATGATGCCGTGTTCGGCGAGGTACTTGGTCACCACCGCCGCCGGAATGCCGGTCTTGGCGAATTTGCCGGTCACGTCCAGGCCCGGAGTGATCACCGTAGCCTTGATCGGATCGAGCATATTGAAGCCCGGCGCGAGATTACCGAAACCGTGCCAGCGCTCCGACGGTCGCAGCATCCAGTCGTCGCGATTGCCGACGCCTTCGTCCGACAACCGTTCCGGACCCCAGACCTTGAACCACCAGTCCTTGCCGAATTCGGCATCGACCTTGCGCATCGCGCGGCGGAAGTCCAGCGCCTCCATGATCGACTCTTCGACCAGCGCAGTGCCTCCCG
>CAZHFZ010000086.1:2219-8532 GCA_964531455.1 uncultured Bordetella sp. | reverse complement strand
TGCCGGTCTGGTTGGTGGCCTTGGCGTGGCGCCGGGTGCGAACATCGGTCCGGACTGCGCGATGTTCGAAGCCGTGCACGGCACCGCCCCGGACATCGCCGGCAAGGACATTGCCAATCCGATGGCGATGATTCTCTCCGGTGTACTGATGCTGCGCCACATCGGTGAGAACGATGCGGCCAACCGTATTGATGCCGCGCTGACGGCGGTGCTGGCGGAGAAAAAGCATGTGACGCGCGACCTTGGCGGCACTTCCGGCACCAAGGGTTTTAGCGAAGCGATTGTTGCGAAGCTTTAGGGCGCAAACCTTTAGGGCGAAAACCAAAGCTTTAGCCACAGAGGTCGCAGAGGGCACAGAGAAACCTCGGGAAATCCGGGGAAAATGTAAATCATTGTTTTTATTTGTTTTTCTCCGTGTTCTCTGTGACCTCTATGGCTGCATTTGATTTTGAACTGGTTTTTGGAGGACTCAGTTTTGGGTAAACGCATCGTAGTAGTAGGCGCCGGCGCCATTGGCGGCATTGCCGGCGGTCACCTGACTCGCGCCGGGCATGACGTCACGCTGATTGACCCGTGGCCCGAGCATGTCGAAGCCATGCGCGAGCATGGCCTGCACCTGTCTGGCATGACGCCGGAAGAGACGCATGTGGTGAAGGTCAAGGCGATTCACCTCACCGAGGTGCAGCAGTTCGTCAAGCAGCGTCCGGTCGATATCGCCTTCATCTGCGTGAAGTCCTATGACACCGAGTGGGCGACGCATTTGATCAAGCCGTACCTCGCTCCTGATGGTTTTTGCGTATCGCTGCAGAACTGCATCAATGAAGAACGCATCGCGGCGATTGTCGGCTGGGGCAAGACGCTGGGTTGTATTGCCAGCCTGGTTGCGGCTGAACTGTATGCGCCGGGAAAAATCAAGCGCACCGTGCCGCTGGGCGGCGATAAACACACGGTGTTCCGCGTTGGCGAACCGCATGGACGTGTCACGGCGCGTGCACAGGAAATCGCCGACATGCTGAAGGCTGCCGACAGTTCCAAGGTCACCACCAATCTTTGGGGTGAGCGCTGGTCCAAACTGACCGTGAATGCCATGCGCAACGGCTTGTGTGCCGCCACAGGACTCTCCGGCAATCAGCGTGATGCGGCTGATGGTCCGCGTTCTGTATCGATTCGCCTCGGATCGCAATCCGTGCGCGTCGGCCAGGCCCTCGGCTATTCGCTGGAAAGAATGCTCGGCATGGAACCGGAAATGCTTGCGCTGGCCGGAGAGGGCAACAAGGATGCGCTGGCCGGCATTGAAGAAATCCTCGTTGAAGGTGCGAAAAAACGTTCCGACGAACAGCGGCCTTCGATGGCGCAGGACATGTTCAAGGGTCGTCGCACCGAGACTGATTTCATCAACGGTTATGTCGCTGAACGCGGCGCCTATATCGGCGTCCCCGCGCCGCTGCATGTCAAGATGAACGACCTCGTGCATCGCGTCGAACGCGGTGACGTCAAACCCGGCGCCGACCTGATCGCAGGCTGGTAAGCATCCTGCAGAACGGCGCGCAGCAATGGAGATAATCTGATGATCCGGAATGCCTTGCTTGCGGGCCTGCTGGGCCTTTTGTCACCGGTGCTCCACGCGCAGACGTGGCAGCCGGACAAGTCCATTGAGATTGTGGTGCCCACCACGCCGGGCGGCGGTATCGACCGTACCGCACGGCTGCTGCAGAAAATCATCCAGGAAGGCGGGCTCTCCCCGGTACCGGTCACCGTCACCAACAAGCCGGGTGGTGGCGGCGCGGTGTCACTGGTTTATCTGAACCAGCATGCCGGTGACGCGCACTTCGTGGCGATCAACTCGCCCAATCTGATCGCCAATGACCTCAACGGCCGTGGCGCAGTGAAATACCGTGATGTCACGCCTCTGGCCAATCTGTTCAGCGAATACACCGTTGTCGCGGTGCGCACCGAATCCCCACTGAAGAGCGGGCGTGATTTTGTCGACGCGCTGCGCAAGGATCCGCAGTCATTGGCAGTTTCAACGCCGACGACGCTGGGCAGCGTCAATCATCTGTCTTTCGCACTCGTGGCGAAAGCGGCCGGTGTTGATCCACGCAAACTGAAAGCGGTGGTGCTTGGCTCCGGCGGTGACGCCGTGACCGCACTGCTCGGCGGCCACATTGATGCCCATACCGGCACGCCGTCTTCAGTGGTGCGCATGGTCCAGGGCGGCAAGGTTCGCGCACTCGCCATCCTCGCGCCCAAACGTATCGGCGGTCCCTATGCGGATACGCCGACGTGGACGGAACTCGGTTACAAGGCGGTGATGGACACGTGGCGCGGCGTCATTGGTCCCAAAGGCATGACCGCGGCGCAGATAGCGTGGTGGGACGGCGTGCTCGCGAAAGTCGTGGCCTCGCCGTTGTGGAAAGAAGCGCTGGAGCAGAACACCTGGGAAGCGAATTATCTGAACAGCGCGCAGACCCGCAAACAGTTTGATGCCGAATACGCCGAATACCGCGCCATCCTCGGCGAACTCGGCATGCTCAAGTAACGCTGCATTATCCAGCAAGGGAAATGGCAATGACCGCGCGTACGATGTTCGACAAGATCTGGGACAGCCATGTCGTGGCCGAGGAAGAGGGCGAGATTCTGCTTTATGTCGATCGCGCGCTGATCCATGAAGGCTCCTCACACGCATTCGCCGCGCTCAAGCGGCGCAACCAGTCAGTGGCAAGGCCGCAGCAGGTGTTGGCCTTCACCGATCACTACGTGCCGACCACCGGCCGCGAAAAGGGCATCGCCGGCATCGCCGTTGATGAAATCCGCAACATGGTGATTGCGCAGCACGAGAACACCAAGCTGCATGGCATCAAACTCTTCGGTTTTGATGATCCGGGGCAGGGCATCCTGCATATTGTGCCGCCGGAGCAGGGCATCACCCAGCCGGGCCTGCTGATTGCCGGTGCCGACTCGCATACCTCCACGCACGGTGCTTTCGGCGCCATCGCTTTTGGCATGGGCGCGTCCGACATGACCCATGTGATGGCGACGCAGGCGACCTGGCAGCGCAAACCAAAAAAACTGCTGATCAAGGTTGATGGCGAACTCGGCTTCGGCGTTTCAGCCAAGGACATCATCCTCGCGGTGATCGCCAGAATCGGCGCTGCGGGCGGCGTTGGCCATGCCATTGAATACGCCGGCAGTACTTTTGCGGCGATGAGCATGGAAGGCCGCATGACCGTCTGCAACATGTCGATCGAGGCCGGGGCCCGCTGCGGCATGATCGCGCCCGATGAAACCACCTATGCTTATATGGAAGGCCGTCCCTATGCGCCGAAAAAAGGCGCGGAATGGGATGAAGCCATGACGCGCTGGCTGGCGCTGCCGACCGAAGCCGGCGCCGTGTTCGACCGTGAAGTTGCGCTTGATGCTGCGCAGATCGAACCGATGGTGACCTGGGGCGTGAATCCTGAAATGGCGGGATCAGTGGGCGGCAAGGTGCCCGATCCGCGCAACGCCCCAGACGAACGCAAACGCAGCGACTGGACCATGGCGCTGGATTACATGGGGCTGCAGGCCGGCATGGCGCTGCAGGACATCAAGATCGATCGTGTATTCATCGGCTCCTGCACCAACAGCCGCATCGAAGATGTGCGCGCTGCCGCCGAGGTGGCGAAACGCGGCAAGGCCGTGGTGCCGGCATGGGTAGTGCCGGGTTCCAAGCTGGTCAAGGCGCAGGCCGAAAAGGAAGGCCTCGACAAAATTCTCATCGCCGCCGGCTTTGAATGGCGCGATCCGGGCTGCTCGCTGTGCACTGCCATCAACGGCGACCAGTTGAAGCCGGGCGAGCGTTGCGCTTCCACTTCAAATCGCAATTTCCGCAACCGCCAAGGCCCCGGCGGGCGCACCCATCTGGTCAGCCCAGCGATGGCCGCAGCGGCGGCGATCAAGGGGCATTTCACCGACGTGCGTGAAGTGTTGAAGTAAATACGAAAAGCAGCCACAGAGGACACAGAGAGCACAGAGAAAAGCCGAAGCAGAATCAAAGCGAAATCAAAGCGAAAACTCATCAGGAGTGACCTTGTTTTTGCAGTTCTCTGTGATCTCTGTGGCCTCTGTGGCTAAAAGTTGTTGAACTTGTTTTTCAAGGAAGCACCGCATCATGACCGGCAGTACCCCGCAATCGATCATCGAGAAACTCTGGAACTCGCACCACATCCTCACCGACGAAGGCGAGTCGCTGATGTATGTGGACGTCGCGCTCGCGCAGGAAAACACGCTGCACGCCTTCACCGAACTGGAAAAGACCGGACGCAAGGTCATCAAGCCCGGACAGATCTACGCGTTTACCGATCACTACGTGCCCACCACGGGCCGCATCAAAGGCACCGACGGCATTCCGGATATCGGCATCCGCAACATGGTGATCGACATGCAGGACATGGCGAAAAAATACGGCGTCATGCTGTTCGGCATGGCGCACGAGCATCAGGGCATCATGCATATCGTTCCGCCGGAACAGGGCATCATCCAGCCGGGGCTGTTCGTCATCGGCAATGATTCGCATACGTCCACGCATGGCGCTTTCGGTTGCCTTGCTTACGGCGTTGGTGCTTCGGAGTTTGCGCATGTGATGGCGACGCAGGCGCTGTGGCAACGCAAACCCAAGGCGATGCGTGTCACCATCGATGGCGAACTCGGTTTTGGTGTCACCGCAAAGGACGTGATTCTTGCATTGATCGCGCAGATCGGTGTCGATGGCGCCACCGGCCATGCGATTGAATATGCCGGCTCGACTATTCGCAATCTGAGCATGGAAGGGCGCATGACCATCTGCAATATGTCGATCGAAGCCGGCGCCCGAGTCGGCCTGATCGCCCCCGATGACAAGACCTTTGCTTATGTCGAAGGCCGCCCTTATGCGCCCAAAGGCAAGGCCTGGACGGAGGCGCTGGAGGCCTGGCGTGCGCTGGCAACTGACGATGGTGCGCAGTTCGACAAGGAAGTGAAACTCGACGCCACGCAGATCGCGCCGACCGCGACATGGGGCATCACCCCTGAACATGCATTGCCGGTGACGGGTGTCGTGCCGGACCCGACCAGCATCAAGGATGCGAAAAAGCGTTCCGAATACGAAACTGCAATTGAATACATGGCGCTGCGTCCCGGTATGGCGCTGCAGGATATCCAGCTTGATCGCGTGTTCATCGGTTCCTGCACCAACGGCCGTATTGAAGACCTGCGCGCCGCAGCGGCAGTGGCAAAACACGGCAAAGCCAAAGTGATGACCTGGGTGGTGCCGGGATCGATGTCCGTCAAACGTCAGGCAGAAGCCGAGGGTCTGGATCAGGTGTTCATCAAGGCCGGCTTTGAATGGCGCGATCCGGGTTGCTCACTGTGCACCGCCATCAATGGCGACAACCTGCAACCGGGTGAGCGTTGCGCATCGACTTCGAATCGCAATTTTCGCAATCGGCAGGGGCCGGGTGGACGCACCCATCTGCTCAGCCCGGCGATGGCGGCCGCGGCAGCGATCAAGGGCCACCTGGCGGATGTTCGTGAAATAATTAAATAAATTCAAATACTTAATTTCAAAAACATAGCCACAGAGGGCACAGAGTTCACAGAGAAAAACCAAATCCAGAGCGCCGCTGTTTTTGCAGTTCTCTGTGTTCTCTGTGAACTCTGTGGCTAAAAGGTTTTCGCTTTCAGGAGCAAACATGCAGCCATTTACCACACTCACCGCAATCGCCGTTCCCATGCACGAGGCGAACATCGACACCAACCAACTGTGCCCGACACGCTTCAACAAAGTGCCGCGCGGACCGAAGTACCGCGAGATCCTGTTCTACGACTCGCGCTTCAAACCCGACGGTACGCAAACCGAGTTCATGCTCAATGCCGCGCCGTATGACCAGTCCGGCATCATCGTCGCCGACCGCAACTTCGGCTGCGGCTCCTCGCGAGAGACTGCGGTGTATGCGCTGTATGAATTCGGCATCCGCTGCGTGATCGCACCGAGCTTTGGCGACATCTTTGCCGCTAACTGCGCCAAAAACGGGCTGCTGGCGCTGACGCTCCCTGAAGCGGAATGCGCCGCGATTCGCCGCCAGCTGCAGGACAAGCCCGGCGCTCAAGTCAGCGTTGATCTCGCCGCGCAGACCGTGACCGATGTTGAAGGCAAGGCACACAAATTCGAGATCCACGAGGTGCGCAAGCGTTGCCTGCTTGAAGGGCTCGACGACATTGCGCGCACACAGCAATATTCAGAGCGCATTGCCGGATTCGAAAAGGGTTATTACAAGGACAGGCCCTGGCTGACGGC
>CAZHFZ010000086.1:0-2119 GCA_964531455.1 uncultured Bordetella sp. | reverse complement strand
AGCGCATTGCCGGATTCGAAAAGGGTTATTACAAGGACAGGCCCTGGCTGACGGCGAGCGCGTAAACCGACCCACCCCGGCCAGCTTCATCCAAAGCTATCATCCAAGTTTTTAAAATATACTATTTATGGTATAGTCTTAATAAGATATGTGGCGCATCGAGGAGCACCGGCGGGTCGATAAAAAACTTTCCGGGGCGGTGCCGCGGGAAATTCTGATGCGCTATGAGAAATGGAAAGACATCGTCCGGCTCTCGGGCCCGCAGGTTCTGCGGGCCATTAAGGGTTTCCATGACGAAGCCCTTGCGGGCGAGTGGAAAGGGCATCGATCATCCCGTCTTGGGCTGCAGTGGCGGGTTATTTACCGGGTTGCAGCGGGCGTCTTGCTTGTGCAGGTTGTAGAGGTTACGCCACACGATTACAGGAGATCATGATGAGTGAATTCCGTCCGGCCAAAAAACGCGTAGAAGTCTCGGTGGGCGAGTCTGTTCGTATCCTCCGTGAGCTTCAGGAACTCAGCCAGAGTCAACTATCCGGTATGACCGGCATCCCCCAGGCTACTCTGTCTGCCATTGAGAACGGCCGCGTCAACCTCGGTGTTGAGCGCGCCAAGGTGCTGGCCAGGGCACTTAAGTGCCACCCGGCGGTTTTGGTTTTTCCGGGCTGGGAAGTGCCGCTGGAATCAGCGGCTTAATACTGATTCCGCAAAAAAACCGTCATGCCAGCGCCCCGAAGGAAGTCACCTTGGGTGCTGCCTCGAAGTAAGCCTTTGGTGCAAGCGGGCAACTATAAAAACGGTAGCGTAGTGGAAGATTAAAAATCTGACTCCGGGTTTCGTCGGAGTGACTTGTTTACAGGAGGAGTGATGAAGAATAAACATTACGCATTTTCCAAGGTGTTCGCGGGTTCAGTCTTGCTGGTCGCGGCGATGTCAGTCCAGGCGCAAACCTGGCAACCCGACAAAAACATCGAAATCGTCATCAACACCGCGCCGGGCAGTGGTCAGGATTCGACCGGCCGTCTGGTGCAGAGCATCCTGCAGGACCGCAAACTCACCGGCACGGCTTCGATCACCATCAACAACAAGCCGGGCGGGGGTGGCGCGATTGCCTACACCTACCTGCAGTCGCATCCGGGCAACGGTCACTTTGTGTCCATTGCTTCGAAAAGCCTGCTCACCAATCACATCTCCGGTCGCGCACCGCTGACCTACAGCCATCTGACGCCGCTGGCGATCCTGTTTGATGAATACATCACCGTCGCGGTGAAGGCTGATTCACCGATCAAGAGCGGGCGTGAAATCATCGAGCGCCTGAAAAAAGATCCAGGTGCATTGAGCTTCGGTGTTGCCACCAGCCTGGGCAATCCCAACCATCAAGGTATTGCGATGGCACTGAAAGATGCGGGTATCGATCTGCGCAAGACCAAGACGCCAGTGTTCCAGTCCGGTGGCAATGCGATCGTCGCGCTACTTGGTGGCCATGTTGACGCCGTGCCCGGCTCAGTCGGCCTGATGCGCAAATATGTCGAAGCCGGCAGCGTGCGCTTGGTTGCGATCGCTGCACCGCAGCGCCTGGGCGGGATTTTTGCCACTACGCCGACGTGGAAAGAACAGGGCGCCAACGCCATTGTCTCCAACTGGCGCGGTTTCATCGGCGCACCGAACATGACGCCGGCGCAGATCGCCTACTGGGACAATACGCTGAGGCAGCTCACGCAGACCGATGCGTGGAAAAAGGAACTGGCTGACAACAACTGGGACAATGAATACCGCAACGCTGCAGAGACCAGGAAGTACATGGATGCCGATTATGCGGAGCTGAAGGCGTTTTTGACGGAACTGGAACTGGTGGGCAAGAAGTGATCTAAGAATTTCCGGTATTCAACAATGCGCTAAACCATAAGACATCGGGCCAATTTCGGCCCGATTTTTTTATTGGAGATTGCAACAGCAAGTACAAGAGAAAGAGCGGGGAGCAATGCCCGCAAAGCCATTGCGGCGCATGCTCTGCTGAGGCAGGCAGGCAGATCAGTATCAGCGGAGCGTGTTTATGCGATGCGCGGACTGCATGGCAGGATTATTCGAACGTATCCGCCTGCGCCAATGTCTTGCCTGCCAT
>CAZHFZ010000085.1:0-9120 GCA_964531455.1 uncultured Bordetella sp. | reverse complement strand
TTTTCATGGGGGCGGTCCGCTTTGATCCGGGAAGGCGCTGATTGTAGCCCGCGTTACAGCGCGATGCAGTGCGGTAACGCGCCGCCGGTATTGTTATTTCAGCTGCGGCGCGGGTCGATGGCCAGACGTACCGCCAGCGCGGCGAGTACAAAGCCCATGATGTAGCGCTGCGTGGACAGCCACAACGGATTGCGCGCGAACCAGGCGGCGATGCCCGCGGCCGACAGCGCGATCAGCAGATTGACGGCGAAACTGATGCTGATCTGCGTCAGGCCCAGCGTCACGCTTTGCAGTAATACCGAGCCGCGGTCGGTGGCGATGAACTGCGGCAGGATCGACAGGTAAAACACCGCGACCTTCGGGTTCAGCACATTCGTCAGGAATCCCATCAGGAATAGTTTGCGCGGCGGATCGGCGGGCATGGTCTGCGCTTCGAAGGGCGAGCGAGCGCCGGGCTTTACGGCTTCCCAGGCCAGCCACAGCAGATACAGCGCGCCCAGCCACTTGAGGATTTCATAGGCAAACGGGATCGCGAGAAACAGCGCGGAGAGGCCTGCGGCTGCGGCGAGCATGTGCACGAAAAATCCGGTGATGACGCCCGCGAGCGAGATCACCCCCGCAGTCCGCCCCTGACAGATCGAGCGCGAGATCAGATAGATCATGTTCGGTCCGGGCGTCAGCACCATCAGCAGTGCGGCACCGGCGAATAGCAGCAGGTCGGGAAGGGCGATCATGGGCACATTATAAATTCATGTTTTCATTGAATAAAACGGTATGTTTCTGGTGCGCGAGGGGTGGCGTTCCGCATGATAAAATCCGCTCCTCTGTTTGCAATCTCCCGGAATACCGAATCCCATGTCCATTTTCGCCAACCGCCTTCAGACCATCGACCCCGAAATTTATCAAGCGATCGAGCAGGAGGCGCAGCGTCAGGAAGATCACATCGAGCTGATTGCTTCCGAAAACTATGCCAGTCCGGCAGTACTGGCCGCGCAGGGTTCGGTGTTGACGAACAAATATGCCGAAGGTTATCCCGGCAAGCGGTATTACGGCGGCTGCGAATATGTGGATATCGCCGAAAAACTGGCGATCGAGCGCGCCATGGAACTGTTCAAGGCCGGTTACGCCAACGTGCAACCGCACTCCGGCGCGCAAGCCAATGCGGCGGTGTTCCTGGCCACGCTGAAGCCGGGCGACAGCATCCTCGGCATGCGCCTCTCCGATGGCGGCCACCTGACGCATGGTTCCAAGGTGAATATCAGCGGCAAGTATTACAACGCTTCGAGTTATGGCCTGAATCCCGAAACGCAGGCGATTGATTACGACGAAGTCGCCGAGCTGGCAAAAATCAACAAGCCGAAACTGATTGTTGCCGGTGCCTCAGCTTATTCGCTGGTGATCGACTGGAAAAAATTCCGTGAAATCGCCGACAGTGTCGGCGCGTTGCTGATGGCCGACATGGCGCATTACGCCGGCCTCGTGGCAGCCGGTCTTTATCCGAGTCCGGTGGGTATTGCCGACTTTGTCACCACGACCACGCACAAGACCCTGCGCGGCCCGCGCGGCGGCATGATTCTCTCCAGTCCCGAGCACGAAAAGATCCTCAACTCGGCGGTGTTCCCCGGTTCGCAGGGTGGCCCGCTGATGCATGTGATTGCCGCCAAAGCGGTCGCGCTGAAGGAGGCGATGTCCAAGGAGTTCCGCGATTACCAGCAGCAGGTGCTGGATAACGCGCGCGTAATGGCCAAGGTGGTGCAGGGGCGCGGTTACCGCATTGTTTCCGGCCGCACGGATTGCCATCTGTTCCTGCTTGATCTGCGTGACAAACCGGTGACCGGCATTGAAGCCGAACAGGCGCTGGGCCGCGCCAACATCACCGTCAACAAGAATTCAGTGCCCAACGACACCCGCACTCCGACGGTGACCAGCGGTGTGCGCATCGGCTCGCCGGCGATGACCACGCGCGGGTTCAAGGAAATCGAAGCCGAGAAACTCGGTCATCTGATTGCAGACATCCTCGATGCGCCGCAGGATGAAGCCGTCAACAACAAGGTACGTGCTGCCGTCAAAGAGCTGTGCGACAAGCATCCCGTTTACCGCAAGTCGTAAACCGCAAATACCGCCGCCATGAAGTGTCCTTTCTGCAAATCGGATGAGACCCAGGTCATCGACTCGCGCGTCAGTGACGATGGCGACAGCATCCGCCGTCGCCGCAAATGCGTGGCTTGCAGCAAGCGTTTCACGACCTATGAAACGGTGGAACTGCGCATGCCGCAGGTGGTCAAGCAGGATGGCAGCCGCGCCGAGTTCGATCTGGCGAAGCTGCGCACCAGTTTCATGCGCGCCTTGCACAAGCGTCCGGTGCCGACGCCGCTGGTGGATGAAGCGATCGGTGCTTTGACCAATGAACTGCTGTCGCTGGGCGAGCGTGAAGTGCCGGCGCGCCGTGTCGGCGAGATGGTGATGCGCGAGCTGAAAAAACTCGATGAAGTGGCTTACATCCGCTTCGCTTCGGTCTACAAGAGTTTCCAGGGTGTCGATGACTTTACCGATGCCATCAAGGAAGTGCGCCGTCCCGGGCGCAGCAAGTAATTTTCGCAACACCGTGTTTTGGCAGTGATGGAATCCGATATGTTCAAGCCTGAAGACCACCAGCATATGGCCCGCGCGCTGCAACTCGCCGCGCAGGGGCTGTACACCACCACGCCGAACCCGCGCGTCGGCTGCGTGATCGTGCGCGACGGCGTGGTGGTCGGCGAAGGCTGGCATGCAAAAGCCGGCGAACTGCATGCCGAACCGCTGGCCTTGCAGGCGGCCGGTGATCGCGTTGCCGGCGCAACCATTTATGTGACGCTGGAACCCTGCGCCCATCACGGTCGCACGCCGCCCTGTGTGGATGCGCTGCTTGCGGCGAAACCGGCTCGCGTGGTCGCGGCGATGCAGGATCCAAATCCGAAAACTTCCGGTAAAGGTTTTGAACAACTACGTGCTGCAGGTATTGCGGTTGATGTCGGCCTGATGGAAGCCGAAGCGCGTGAACTGAATATCGGATTCATATCGCGCATGACCCGCGGCACACCGTGGGTGCGCATGAAGGTGGCGGCGAGCCTTGATGGCCGCACCGCACTGGCCAATGGCAAGAGCCAGTGGATTACCGGTGCGGAAGCGCGCAAGGATGGCCACGCCTGGCGCGCGCGCGCCTGTGCCGTGCTCACCGGCGTCGGCACGGTCAAGGATGATGATCCGCAGTTGACGGTGCGTGACGTGGCAACCACGCGTCAGCCGTACCGGGTGGTGGTGGACAGCCGCCTGCAGACGCCGCTGACAGCCAAGATCCTCGGGCCGGGTACGATCATCGCTGCTGCTGGTGTAGATGCGCCGCGCAGTGTGGCGTTACGCGCGCACGGCGCTGAAGTCGTGGTGTTGCCCAACCACGAGGGCAAGGTTGAACTGCCGGCGCTGCTGCAGGAACTGGCGCGGCGCGGCTGCAACGAACTGCATATCGAGTCCGGTTACAAGCTCAACGGTTCATTCCTCGATGAAGGTCTGGTGGATGAACTGCTGATCTATATGGCGCCGTGCATCCTCGGTGATACGGCCAAGGGCATGTTCCATCTGCCGCCGCTGGAGAGCCTGGCCGGGCGGCGCAATGTGCGCATTACCGACATCACGCGCGTGGGTGAAGACATTCGCATCATGGCGCGGCTGGATAAAAGAGACTGATTGATGTTTACCGGTATTGTCGCGGCTGTTGGCCGCATAGAGACCATCAAACCCGCGCCGGGCGGCGTGCGGCTGCATATCGCCACTGCTGCGCTGGACATGGGCGACGTTGCACTCGGCGACAGCATTGCGGTCAACGGCGTGTGCCTGACCGTGGTGGCTTTTGATAAAACGTTTTTTGAAGCCGAGGTGTCGCAGGCCTCGCTCGGCGTGGTTGCCGGTTTTGACGCCGGCGCTGCGGTCAATCTGGAAAAAGCGCTGCGTCTGGCCGACCGTCTCGGCGGCCACCTGATGAGCGGCCATGTCGACGGTAGCGGCACGGTGGCGCAATTCGAGGCAGTGGGGGACAATCGCCGCCTCGTTGTCGAAGCGCCTCCGGCGATTGCCCGTTACATCGCGCGCAAGGGCTCGATCGCGGTTAACGGGGTCAGCCTGACGGTGAACGCGGTTGAGGGCAATGCGTTTGAAGTGAATCTGATCTCACACACGCTGTCGGCGACAACGTTGCAGCACCTGAAGCCCGGTGTGTGTGTCAATCTTGAGGTGGATATGCTCGCGCGCTACGTTGAGCGCTTGCACGAAGCCAGTAGTACACTCAAGGGTTGAAGGAGTTGACATGAACCGCGAGCAGGCATTGGAAGTGCTCTCAGGTAGCAAGGCTGAGCTGACGCGCCGCTACGGTGTGGTGCGCCTTGCGTTGTTCGGCTCTACGGCCAGGGACAGTGGGGCGTCGGGCAGCGACATTGATGTTCTGGTGGCATTCGATGGTCCGGCGACATCGGATAAATATTTCGGTGTCCAGTTTTTTCTGGAGGATCTTCTGGGTTGCCCAGTCGATCTGGTGACGGAAAAAGCCCTGCGTGCGGAATTGCGGCCCTCCATTGAGCGGGAAGCCGTGCATGTCTGATGCAGTGCCGCGCGAGTGGTGGTTTTATGTTGAGGACATGATTCAGTGTGCCGAGAAGGTTCTGGCCTACACCGAAGGGTTTGACCAGCAGCGTTTTGTAGGCAGTGCCCTGAATTACGATGCCACGCTGCGGAATCTGGAGTTGGTTGGGGAAGCAGCGAGCAGGATTCCGGAGTTGGTGCGCAAGGAGCACCCGGCAATTCCGTGGCGGATGATCATCGCCACAAGGAATCGGTTGATACATGGTTATCTGGGCATCGATAACGACACTTTGTGGAGCATCATCCAGATTGATATTCCGGCGCTGCTTCCGCAACTGCGACGCATGAAAGGCCGCTAGGGCTCGGAATTTCGCAATACTCGAAACCGCATTACTTGCAACAGGATATTCCTTGAAATCAGGAAACAACGAATTGGCCATCAGCCCGACCACTGAAATCATCGCCGAAATGCGCGCAGGCCGCATGGTTGTGCTCGTCGATGAAGAAGACCGCGAGAACGAGGGTGACCTGGTACTGGCTGCGGAATTCGCGACGCCGGAAACCATCAATTTCATGGCGCGTTTTGGTCGCGGCCTGATCTGCCTGACGCTCACCGAGGAACGCTGCCGCCAGTTGAACCTGCCGCTGATGGTCAGCAACAACCGTTCGCCGATGGGCACCAACTTCACACTGTCGATCGAAGCGGCCGAGGGGGTGACCACCGGCATTTCAGCGGCGGATCGTGCGAAAACGGTACAAGCAGCGATCCGCGCCGATGCCAGCCCGAATGACATCGTGCAGCCCGGCCATATTTTTCCGTTGATGGCGCAGAACGGCGGCACTTTGATGCGCGCCGGTCATACTGAAGCCGGTTGCGACCTGGCCCGGCTTGCCGGCCTGAGCCCTGCAGCGGTGATCTGCGAAATCCTCAAGGACAACGGCGAGATGGCGCGGCTGCCGGACCTGATTCCGTTTGCCGCCGAGCATGGCCTGAAAATCGGCACCATCACCGATCTGATCCAGTATCGCAGCAGTACTGAATCGCTGGTGAAACGGGCGACCGAGCGCGACATCGAAACCGCGCAGGGCAAGTTCCGGCTGGTGGCGTACACCGAAACAGCCGGTGGCCAGACGCACCTCGCGCTGGTGTGCGGCAAGATTTCACCGCGTGATGAAGTGCTGGTGCGCGTGCATGAGCCGGTGTCGCTGATCGACGTGCTGGATACCAGCGCGACCAGCCACTCATGGAACCTGCATGACGCGATGGCGGAAATCGCCCGCAGCGGCCGCGGCGTGGTCGTGCTGCTGCATCGTCCGGAAACCTCGGCGGAGCTGCTGGAGCGCGCGCGTCCGCAGCACGAGCGCGGTGGTCCGGCAAAGATCGTGTTGCGCAATTACGGTATCGGCGCGCAGATCCTGCGTGACCTCGGTGTGAAAAAAATGCGCGTGATGGCGCAACCGCTGCGCATGCCGAGCATGGCCGGTTTTGATCTTGAAGTGACCGGCTATCTGCAACCGCCGGGCAAGGCTTAAAGGAAATAACAATGGGACGTTACGACGGCATCGAAGAACTGGACCCCGACACCAACGGCGCGGGGCTGCGCATCGGCATCGTTATGGGCCGTTTCAACATCGACGTGGGTGACGGGCTGCTGTCGTCATGCACCGCCGGCTTGGTCAAACACGGCGTGGCACAGAAGGACATGCGCATCGTCTCCGTGCCCGGAGCACTGGAGATTCCGCTGACGCTGAAAAAAATGGCGCAAAGCGGGAAGTACGATGCGCTCATCGCGCTGGGTGCGGTGATCCGTGGCGAGACCTATCACTTCGAGATCGTTTCCAACGAATCCTCGCGCGGCATCACTGAAGTGCAGCTTGCCACCGGCGTGCCGATTGCCAACGGCATTCTCACCACCGAGGATGACGACCAGGCCGAAGTGCGCATGGCGCAAAAGGGCCTCGATTGCGCGCTTGCGGCCATCGAGATGGCGCGCCTGCTGCCGCGGCTGTAGTGCGCGACATTATATAAGTTATTGAATTTAAACGAATATTTGTGTGTCGCTGCGCTGACGGCGGCACACTGGAGCCTCATGAAATCCAGCCGTAGACGTTCGCGCGAGTTTGCCCTGCAAGGCCTGTATCAATGGCAGCTTGCAGGCACCGATCCGTTGACCATTGCCGAGCAGTTGTCGGATGCCGATGATTTCAACAAAATTGATAACGAATACTTCAAGTTGCTGCTGACCGGTGCGGTAGCCGGCGCCGCCGACATGGAGCAATTGATTGCGCCGTTGCTGGACCGCGCGTACAAGAGCATGTCGCCGGTGGAGCGTGGGATATTGTTGCTGGCCGGTTATGAATTCAAGAGCCATCCGGAAGTGCCTTACCGGGTGATCATCAATGAGGCCATTGAACTGGCCAAGTCGTTTGGCGGTACCGATGGCCACAAATACGTCAACGGCGTACTGGACAAGATGGCTGCGCAATTGCGCGCGGTCGAGTTTTCCGCGGGCCGCTGAGCGGAACGCATCCGCAACGAAGCTGGAGAAGGGACGATGGACGAACAAAAACTGAAAAAACGCATTCACGCGTTTTATTTTGCCGGGGTTCTTAACCTGTTTCTCGGTTTATATGTACTGCTCTACGGCGGCGAAGTTGATCCGGGCACGCGCAAAATAATGCTGTTTTTCTTTTTTGGTTTCGCGATCCTCGATTTCTGGTTTCCGACGCACCTGAAAAAGAAATTCATTGAGCAGCAGATGCTGTTGCAAAGCCAGATGGCCAAGCCGGCCCCGGTCGATCCGGAGCCGCCGAAGTCCTGAGCCGGGTCGCTGCGCGCTCGCGCGCAGCTCAAGTTCAATCACTTCATGCGCTGCAGGCCGTTTAGCAGGATGGCGGCCAGCGCACTGTCTTTCGCTTCCCAGTTTTCATGCGGATCGACATCGATATCGATGTCTTCACCCATCAGCGGGCATAGTTCGGTATCGGCCATCAGTCGCGCCATTTCGGCTGCTGCGCGTTGCGGATGCGTCTTGTCGTTGCCCGGAACGATGCAGGCGGGCGCCTTGATGGATCGCAGCTGTTCTGCACTGGCGCCGATGACCGGCTGGTCAGCACCGGTCTTGAACTGTTCGTCCCAGGCCGTCAGCGCCGCGATGAACTGTGCGGCATCCATATTAAGCAGCGCCTGTTTGTTGGCCGGACGCGCCGCGATGCGTTCGCGGAAATGCGGCGTTTCACAGACGGCGGCCATGCCGCCTTTGCTGGCCGCACGGATGTATTCACCGTAATATTTTTCGCGCAACCGCTGCGTTGCGAAGGGGCCCCCGGTGACGCGCCACAGCAGCAGGCCTTTGACGGCTTCGGGGTAGCGCAGCGCGAATTCGATGGACATGCGGCAGCCGGAGGAGCCGCCGCCGATCACTGCCGGCAGGGCATCGAGCTGCTGCAGCAGTGCGTAAAGATCCGCAGCCCAGATTTCATGTTCCGCTCCGTCACCGGCCACCGAGACTTCGGAAGCACCGCAGTTGCGCCGGTCATGGATGAGCACGCGGTAGCCGCCGGCGGCGACGTGCCCGGCCAGCGCACGGATATCGTCATTGCCCAATCGCCCGCCCGGTGTCAATGCAACCCACGGACCGTGATTGCCGAGAACCTCGTACTGGATGGCAACATTGTTGATGCTGGCGAGGGGCATGGTTTTTCCGGTGGTGATTATTCGAGGCGCAGATCGAGTTTGCCGCGCAGTTCGGCGTAACGGGCGATTTCCGTTTCCAGGTATTGACCGAACTGCTGCGGCGTCATTCGCGGCAATTCGGCGCCCTCGGGTGACAGCGTGTCTTGCAGGGATTTGTCGGCCTGCGCCGCAGTCACCGCGGCATTCAGGCGTTCAATCACGGTGCGCGGTGTTCCCTTCGGCGCGAGGATGCCGTACCAGCTGGTCATTTCATATTTGGGCACGCTTTCACCGATGGTCGGCAGCGTCGGGAAGGCGGCCGAGCGTTTTGCAGTGGATACGGCAAGTGCGCGGACTTTGCCCGAAGTCATGTGCGGTTTCACCGACAACGGCCCCAGCAGCGCCATCTGTACTTCACCGCCGAGCAGTCCCGCGATGGATGGCGCGGCGCCTTTGTAGCTGACGTTAACCATGTCGACTTTGGCGTAAAGCTTGAGCATTTCAAGGCCGAGGTGCGAAGCGCTGCCGATGCCGCTGCTGGCGAAATTGAATTTGCCGGGCTGCGCACGCAGAAGCGCCAGCAGTTCCGGCATCGTCTTTGCGTTCAGCGACGGGTGAATCACCAGCACGAAAGGCATTTTTGCGAACAGCGTGACCGGTTCGAAACTTTTGAGTGAATCGTAGGGGAGGTTGCGCGCGAATGCGGCGTTGATCGCGTGCGCACCGGAAATCCACAGGATGGTGTAACCGTCAGGCGTTGCGCTTGAGGCTGCCGTGGTGCCGATGACGCTGCCTCCGCCGGGGCGATTGTCGATGATGACTTGCTGCTGCAG
>CAZHFZ010000084.1:0-9616 GCA_964531455.1 uncultured Bordetella sp. | reverse complement strand
AAACCGTCCGTGTGCAGAAGACCGTCGTCGGTGTATTCATGGTTCATCACCAGCAAACCGCTGCTGGAGCTTTGAGACCCGTACGGCAGCGGGAAATAATGAATGCCGTCATGGTGCATGCCCGCCTGCAGCGCCTGCTCGTCGGCGCTATTGCCGGCGTCCTGCCGGAACGCCGGCGAACCGGATGGGTGGCCAACGGGATCGCCCCAGGCATACAGCACGTTAGCGGTATACCCTTGAGGGACGCGAACCGCGTCAGCCGTAGACGTTGAAATTCCGGTAAAACCGAACACCTGTTCGCGACGCAACCCGGTCGAGCAACCAGCCAGCGGCAAGGAACCGATTGCTGCGACAGCCGCAGCCCCTTGCAGCAGGCGACGGCGCGACAGCCGCGCATCCAGCACATCGGCAAAAGAAGGGTTGGCGGATGCATTCAGTGTCTGATCGTCGCGGTAGCTGTGGCTCATGGTCTATCTCGTCGGTTTCCGTATGAAGCCGGCAATGCTAAGCCCTGTCCATGACAGCGTTGTTACAACGCGAGATTTACACCCGCAGTCTCTTCACAAAGCCACTGTCGCACAAAATTCATCATTTATTAACTGACCGGTCGCAATCGCCGCCCAGACTATGCAACATGAACAGCCCTGATCTTTTAACGACGGATTTCCCGGCCGCCAGGCGCACGCTGCGTGTTGCGATGGTTACCGAGACCTATCCGCCAGAAATCAACGGCGCGGCCATGACCATGGGGCGCGTCGTCGAAGGACTGCAGGGACGAGGCCACGCCGTACAACTGGTGCGCCCGCGACAGAGCCGCCGCGAACAACCGGTCCACAGATTGCTGTTTGAGGAAATCCTCAAGCCTGGCTTGCCGATTCCCCATTTCGACAGCTGCAAAATCGGATTACCCGCAAAACAGGCGCTGGTCCGCTTGTGGGCGGCACAGCGTCCCGACATCGTACACGTCGTCACCGAAGGACCGCTTGGCTGGTCCGCGCTCGCCGCAGCCGCCAAACTCCAGCTTCCCGTCTCAACAAACTTTCACACCAACTTTCACAGCTACAGTGAACATTACGGCGTCGGCTGGCTGAAAAAACCGATTACCGATTACCTGCGCAGATTCCACAACAAGGCGCAGCGCACCTTTGTGCCGACAAGCACACTGCAGGATGAATTATCGAATCTCGGCTTGCGCAATCTCCAGGTTGTCGCGCGGGGCGTCGATACGCAGCTGTTCAATCCGGCACGGCGCAGCACCGAACTGCGACGGGCCTGGGGCGCGGGACCAAACGACCTGGTAGTGATGTATGTCGGCCGGCTCGCAGCGGAAAAGAATCTGCCGGCCGTGTTGCAGGCCTACTCGATGATGCGTGTCGGACAACCCTCGGCAAAACTGGTGCTGGTCGGTGACGGCCCGGAACGGGAGCGCCTGGCGCGTGAATACCCGCAGGCAATTTTCGCCGGGACCCGATTGCGGGAACACCTGGCCACACACTACGCGTCGGCCGACGTATTCCTGTTCCCCAGTATCACCGAAACCTACGGCAACGTCACAGTTGAAGCCATGGCCAGCGGTCTCGCCGTGGTGGCCTACGACTACGCCGCCGCGAAACAGCACATCCGCCACAACATCAACGGGCTGATTGCACCGTTTGACGCCACCGATGACTTCGTCAAACTTGCGACGGCCCTGTCGCAAGATAACTGGCGCATTCGAGCCATGGGCGCCGCCGCAAGGGTCACAGCCGAGAAACTGGACTGGAACTGCATTGTTGCGGAGTTCGAACAAGCCCTGTTCGAACTCACCGTAGATCAAACTCAATCGTCGTATCCCATCAATGCGCTCGCTTGAACGCATCGCAAACTGGGACCTGCGGATCTGCATCCGCATGAATCGCGTCTGTTATCACCTGACCTGGCGCGTGCTGTTCCGCTGCGTCAGCGTGCTGGGCGACGGCATCGCCTGGTATGCGCTGATGGCGGTGCTGCTGTTGCGCTACCGCAATGACGCGGTGATGCCGGTAGCGCACATGATCGTTGTCGGACTGGTCTGCACGGCAGCCTACAAGTGGCTGAAAGCGCGTACGCTGCGGCCACGACCGTATCAATTGCACACGTCAATCCAGCACTTCATCGCGCCGCTGGACCGTTTCAGTTTTCCGTCAGGGCACACGCTGCACGCTGTGGCTTTCTCCCTTGTTGCCGCAGCCTATTACCCCGGACTCACCGCTGCCCTGACGGTCTTTTCCCTGCTCGTTGCAACATCCCGTGTGGTGCTCGGCCTGCACTACCCCAGCGATGTCATTGCCGGCGCGGCCATCGGCGCAACCATCGCATTCCTGTCACAGATTCTGGTGAACTGAAAGCCTGCAAGTTGCAAGGGCGTGATGGTCTTGAAAAACTGAAATAAAAAGCCCGCGGCAATCACTGACTCCGTTGCCCGCCGGCGCCGGATGCTGCTTGATGAATGAGAAGCGGGCCTCAAACCTTGTGCAGCGCCGCCATCGGCTGCAGCTTCACCGGAACGGGCATCCCCAAGCGAAACGCACCCTCTCCCGCGACCTCGGCGCGATGCGCCAATGTTGATCAAACAACACGGGCTTGACCACCCGCTGGAATTTGCTGCTCACCCAAGCCACGAAATGCAGTTAAATACCCGTCAGCACCGGGGATGCCGCAAAAAACGGGCCCCGGCACCATCATACCGATGCATTCCGCGCCGCCGGCAATCTTGGCTGTTGATTTAAAATAAAAAATACTTGCGGCAGAAAATCCCGTGAACACTCTTGCCCTGCTTCAGCCCGCTTGATCCGCTTTATTCAACCAATCCAATCCATTTAACTGATACAGGAACGCTGATGAAACTGTACGCTTCGCCCGGCAGTCCCTACGCGCGCAAGGTGCGCATCCTGCTCGCGGAAAAAAACATTCCGCATGAACTCATCATCGCCCGCGGCTCCGCGCCCGATTCACCGGTGCCGGCGCTGAACCCGCTGGGCAAGGTCCCCACGCTGCTGCGTGACGACGGCCGCGCACTATATGACTCCCCGGTAATCGTCGAATACCTCGACAGTCTGGGCAGCGGCCCGAAACTGATTCCCGAAGATTTCGAAGCCCGCATCGAAGTCAAACGCTGGGAAGCGCTGGGCGACGGCATCGCCGAAGCCACGGTCAACATCAACCACGAATACCGCGAACCCGCCGACAAGCAGCGCTCCGCGGAATGGTTCGCCAAGCAGCAGCTGAAAATCGACCGCAGCCTCGCGCTGATGGAAAAAGACCTTGGCGGCAACGAATTCTGTTTCGGCAAGCGCTTCACACTCGCCGACATCGCCGTCGGCTATGCACTGGGCTACCTCGAATACGCATTGCCTGAAGTTGAATGGCGCACCAGGCACCCGGCGCTGGCCGGACTCGCTGCGCGGCTGGCAACACGCCCCTCGTTCACCGGCAACGCACACGCCAACCTGAAATAAGGCCATTAGCCACAGAAGGATCTAGTGGCTGAGTGACTGACTGAATACCCCTCACTTCATCGATAACAACAACTCAGCCGACACACCCGGGTACCGAAGAATGCGCTTGAATTCCCGACTGATCAAGCCAACGTTCTAACCGAGCAACAAACTGACCACCAATTTCCATCGCCAGCTACAACGTCCGCATTTCAGTACACCAATTCGCGCTTACTTCGCGCCCAGCCCCGCCTCGCGCGCGGCCTTCGACCACAACACCGTTTCAACCGCCATCCGTTTGGTCATTTCATCGGGCGTACCGCCCACGGTTTCAAGCGCAGCTTCAAACAGGCGTTGCTGCGTTTTCGGATCGGCGAGCGCCTTGTTGTAAGCCAACGACATCCGGTTGACCACATCGGCAGGTGTGCCCATGGGCAGCACTGCACCGAACCACTGCGAAATATCCATGAACTTGAAGCCCAGCTCGGCCAGCGTGGGCACATCGGGCAAAGCCTTCGAACGCTGCCCCGAAGTCACCGCGAGAAGTCTTACCCGGCCTGCCTTTACCTGTGGCACCAGCGGCGCCGAACCGAGCACCGCCACCGGCACATGACCGCTCACAAGATCGACGACCGCCTGACCGCCGCCCTTGTAGGGAACTCCGATCATCTTCACGCCCGCACCCTGGAAAAAAATTCCTGCTGCTACAGCCTGTGTGCCGGTCGCCGAAGACAACGCATAGGCAATCTGCCCCGGCTGCGCCTTCGCCGCTTTCAGCAAATCGTTGATCGACTTCCAGCCCGGCGCCGGATGTACCGCGATGACAATCGGCTGGTTGGTGAGAATCGCCACCGACTGCAAGTCCCGCTCCGCACGATAAGGGAGCGATGGGGTCAGAACCGGCTGGTAATACGACGAGTCGGAATTGACGACAACGGTATAACCGTCCTTCGGACCACGAATGAGCGCCTCGATCGCCACGCTGCCGGCACCGCCGGGCCGGTTCTCGACAATGACCTGCTGGCCCAGCTCCTTCGACAAAATTTCTGCCGTCACCCGCGCTGACACGTCCGACGTGCCGCCGGGCGCGAAACCCACCAACACGCGGATCGGTCGCGAAGGCCATTGCTGCGCCCAAGCCGCCGTACACAACACCAGCATCAGAATGCCGCCGATGAATCTTTTCATGACCAATCTCCTCCGAGGAACGCTACGTTGATCGCTGCTGCGGTTGCTATCGATATTGTTTTCAGCGATAAAGCCTTCCGCTACCCCTCAAGCCATCCCGATCGGCTCCGCCAACGGGTTCATTACTTTACCGGGCCGCGCGTGCATCAGCCCTTCCATCTCTTTGCGTACTTTCGCGTAACCCGGATCATCGAACAGGTTGTTCATTTCCTTCGGATCATTCACCAGGTCATACAGTTCGCCGGCGCCGGACCCCAGCTCGAAGGTGCACTTGTGGGTTTTGGTGCGCACCGTGCGCAGTTGCAGGGCCACACCGCAGCGCGACGGATGCACATGCCATTCGCTCCACGCCGCATCGCGTGGCGCATCCATACCCGCCAACAGCGGCTTCAGGCTTCGACCCTGCAGCGCATGGGGTGCCGAAACGCCGGCTGCATCGTAGAACGTCGCCGCGAGATCGAGTGTGGAAACCGGCTCCTTGACCACGCGGTTCGCCGCAACGCCGGGCCCGCGTGCCACCATCGTCACCCGCATCAGATCCTCGTACGGCGTCGGACCTTTTAGATAGAGGCCATGATTGCCGAGCATGTCACCGTGATCGGTGGTGTAGATGATCAGCGTGTTGTCATCCATGCCCAGATCATGAATCCTGTCGAGGATGCGGCCGACGTTGTGGTCGATCAGCGAAATCATGCCGTAGTAGTTTGCGGTCATCTCGGCCAACTGGGCATCGGTCTGCACCGGCGTGCGTGAACCTTCGGCGCGGAACTTGCGCATCTCCGGATCAGCCAGTTGCGGTGTGCCTTCAAGCTGCGCCTTGTGCCACCACGGCCGGCGCTCCAGATCCATCGTGCGATGCGCGGGCAGCTTGACGCTTTTCGGGTCATACAAGCGGCTCCACGGCTCCGGGCAATCAAAGGGATGGTGCGGATCGGGGAACGATATCCATGCCGCCAGCGGTTTGCTCTGGTCATGGTGCGACAGCAGGTCCAGCGCGCGATCCGCAGTCCACGTGCTGCTGTGCCACGCCACCGGCAAGGCCGAGCTCCAGGTCTGCGCAGCACCCGTCTCGGGGCGTGTCGATTGCGCCCACAGTTTGTAACCCTCTTCATCCTTGCCGCGGCCGATGAACCAGCGCTCGTAATGCCCCATCGGCGGGCGGTCCATCGGCCGCGTACGGTGGGTATGGCCGAGCACGGTCAGCTCCACGTATTCAAAACCCATATAAGGGCCAAACCAGTCCGGGCCGTATTTGGCCTGGCTCTTATTGCACTCCGGCGTGCCGGTCGGCGCAAAAGTCGCCTTGGTCGCAAAATGCGCCTTGCCGATAAATGCCGTCTTGTAACCGTTGCGCCCCAGCGTGCCGGCAAAACCGTCACCGCCGACCTTGGGATCCAGATCAACGCCGTTGTCCCAAACGCCATGCGTCAGCGGTAGCAGTCCCGTCAGGATCGAAGCCCGCGACGGCTGACACACCAGATTCGGCGTCATGCAGGCGTTGAAGCGGGTGCCGTCACGCGCCAGCCGGTCGAGATGCGGCGTCAGCAGATCGGGATTCTCAAAGCCGTTGCAGTCGGCTCGCTGCTGATCGGAGGTGATCAGGATGATGTTCGGTTTACGGGTACTCATGACACTCCTTGATAAAAGGTAATCTGCTGCATGAATCTGGTGGCGCGGTGTGTGCCGCTCTTATTCGACGATCTTGTTCGCCGCTTTTATCCGGCGCTTTTATTCAACGATTTTATTCAACCTTGATGCCCGCCGACTTGATGATCTTGCCGTATTTGTCGAGTTCGCTGCGCACCAGGTCGGCGAGTTGCTGCGGCGTGCCGGACAGCGGATCGGCGCCCTGCGTCAACAAACGGTCTTTCATCTGCTGGCTGCTCATCGCCGTGTTGATTGCGCCGTTCAAGCGCTCAACTATCGCAGCGGGCGTACCCGCCGGCGCAAAAATGCCGAACCAGTTGCCCGCTGAAAAACCCTTGAGCCCTGCTTCATCCACTGTCGGCACATCGGGCAGCAGCGCCGAACGTTTTGCCGTGGTCACTGCGAGTACTCGCACGCGGCCGGATTTTGCCAGCGGCACCGAACTGAGCACCGGATCGAACACCAACGCCACCTCGCCGCTCATCAGCGCGGTCATCGCCGGCGTGTTGCCCTTGTACGGCACATGCGTCATTTTGATATTGGCGGCGAGCGAGAACTGCTCGATCGCCAGCTGCGTGGATGAACCGAGGCCTGCAGTGCCGAAGTTGAGCTGCCCCGGCTTGCTGCGCGCCAGCGCGATCAGCTCCTTGATCGAACGTACCGGCAGCGAGGGATGCACATCCACCGCATACGACAGCGTGGCAAACATGCCCACCGGCGCAAAACTCTTGATCGGGTCGTAGGCGATCTTGCTCATCAGGTTCGGGTTGATCGCAAAAGCCGCGAGGCTGCCGACCAGCAGCGTGTAACCGTCGGGAGTCGCGCGAGCACCCAACTCGGCAGCGATCATGCCGCCTGCGCCGGTGCGGTTATCCACCGTGAACGACTGGCCCAGCGATTCGGAGAGCTGCTGGGACAAGGCGCGCGCAAGAATGTCGGTGCCGCCGCCGGGCGCAAAACCGACGATCACGCGTACCGGCCTCGCGGGATAGGTTTGCGCCGCAACCAGCAACGAAGAACACTGCAGAAACAAGGCCACCACCACCAGACAGACGCGCAGCATGGTCACTCCTCCGGATGCTATTTTTGTATGAACGCAGTCTAGCGGCCTGCGCGCGCGCGAAGCAAGGCGCTGCGTCCACATGCAGTGCAAGCCGGCAATTAATGGTAACTGCATGTTTACGTTGATATTTAAGGCGCACGTTCCAACCGCCGCAGCACCCCCGGAAACACATCGGACAAATACCCATGAGAGCCCCATACTGGACTGCTCTGCCGCTCCATCGCCGGCGTGCATCCCGCACGGGCAAATCCCCTCTCACTACCGGCGCACGTTTCTTTTTGGGAGTGCACCATGAACTTCATGATCTGGGTCGCCGCCGGCGGCGCCATCGGCTGGGCGGGCTTTCATTTTTACGACCTGAACAAAAATCGCGGCCTCATTCCAGCGGCGTTGATCTGTGCAGTCGGCGGATTCATGGGCGGCAACTCGGTCGCGCCGATGCTCACTGCCGCCACCACCGAACCCATCATCGGTTTCAGCCCGTTCGCGCTCGTTGTCGCCATGGCGACCGCCACCGCCGTGATGTTCCTCACCAACGAATTGTCGCGACGCTTCGACATCTGACCACTCATGAGCTCATCCATCAGCGTCAGCGCAAATCCGTTCAACGCCGTCGAAGGGCTGTCCTTTGCAACGTTCCAGAATGAGCTGCGCCATGTCGCGCGATTCATCACCGCCGCCGCACCCGTCAATCCGCTCGAAGCCGTGCTCGCTGCCATCCGCCGCAACCCGGCCCTGTCGCAGGCGCGGCTGCTCACGCGCATCCTCGGCGCCTACATCGGACGTGAAGTCTCGTTCCGCAGCGCCGAAGTCGCCGCCTTTGATCGCGAACACCTGGGCCTGCTCGTCGCGCTGATGAATACACACGAAGCCGGCACGCTGCCCTCCGCTGAATGGGAACGTGCCGCCAACGAAGCCGATGCCGCCCAGCGCGACATCGGCGGCTGACCCTGCAGCACGACCCCCGCGAAAGAATCCCATGAAAAAAGGCGCGATCACCTTCACCGGCAAGTCCGGCTCGCAATACCCCTTCCACATCTGGTCGCTCGACACCCAGTTCAAACCGATCGGCGGCGTCTACTTCATCACCCAGCGCACGGCAGACAAGGCCAAGCAACTGCGCCCGCGCCACAACGCCATATTCATCGGCCAGACCGAAGACCTCGCGCAGGCCTTCAATGCACATGAACTGCCCGAGCGTTACCTCAAACTCGGCGCCAACTGCATCTGCGTGCACCTGCATGCCGATGCTGAACACCGCCTCGGCATTGAAAAAGACCTGCTCAGCGTTTACCGCACCGACTGCAACGACTACCGCGGATGATTTCCGGCACGCGCCTGTGAGCGCAAGGTGGATGTACGCCAAGGCGTATGCCGCTGAACAGCAGCAACCCCGCTTGAATACCGCAGCCCAAAAACAAAACCCCGCCGCAGCGGGGTTTGTTCATTCAGAAGCTTGACGCTTACGCAACAGCCTGTGCGCGCTTGCGGCGGCCCATCCAGCCCATAAGGCCGAGGCCCAGACCCATCATCGCGTAGATTTCGGGTTCCGGAACAGCCGAAATAAACGCATGGTTGTCGGTCTCAAAAGCGTTGGTGTTCGCGGCGAAGCTGACTTTGGTGATGACTTCACCGGGGCCGGCAAACACGTTGAAGTAGCGAGCGAAGTTCTGGTTGCCGTTCGGCGGATTCAGGATCGAGGCACCACCGTAAGTGCCCAGCAAGGTGTTGCCGTTAAAAAAGCTCACAGTGTTCCAGCCCAACTTATCGGGCGAACCCCACAGGAAGCCGTAGTAGGAAACACCGGCGCCCAGATTGACGACGCCGGGGCCGTCCTGTGTGTCGGGGGTGACACCGACCGACCAGAAATTGCCGGTGGAACCGACCGGACGCGCCGAGACGCCATTCGGCAGGTTCGACGAGGAATTGAAGTTGAACAGCGCACCATCGGTGTAGCTGTAGTTGACGCCAGCGCCGATGCCGCTGACCAGAATGTCGCCAGGGGCCGCGTTACCGAGCACCGGGGCCGAGTTGTTGATCGGCGAAACGCCGAAATCAACCGTGAACGCACCCGCCTGGCTGCTGAATGAACCATTGGTCACAGTGAAGGACAGCGCGTGGCAGCCGTTGCGGCACCGAACATCACTGCGGCGACAGCCAGTTTTTTGGAGACGTTTGCGAATCCGTTGATTTTCGTCATCTTTGCCACCTTCATTAAAACTGCGTGAACTGTAAAAATTCGGGTTACTGGGTTACCTGCATG
>CAZHFZ010000083.1:0-9846 GCA_964531455.1 uncultured Bordetella sp. | reverse complement strand
AGAGGTCACAGAGAACACGGAGAAAAAAAAATAAAAACAATGATTTACATTTTCCTCGGATTTCCCGGGGTTTCTCTGTGCACTCTGTGACCTCTGTGGCTAAAGGTTTTCGTCCTAAAGGTTTACGCCCTAAAGCTTCGCAACAATCGCTTCGGCAAAACCCTTGGTGCCGGATGTGCCGCCGAGATCGCGCGTCACGTGTTTCTTCTCCGCCAGCACTGCCGTCAGTGCGGAATCAATACGATTCGCGGCATCGTTCTCGCCGATGTGGCGCAGCATCAACACACCGGAGAGAATCATCGCCATCGGATTGGCAATGTCCTTGCCGGCAATATCCGGCGCGGTGCCGTGCACCGCTTCGAACATCGCGCAGTCCGGACCGATGTTTGCACCCGGCGCCACGCCAAGACCGCCGACCAGACCGGCAGCCAGATCGGAAACGATATCGCCGAACAGATTGGCCAGCAACAGACCGTCAAACGATTCCGGCTTGATCACCAGCTCCATGCACAACGCATCGATCACACGGGCGTCACAAATGATGTCCGGAAAATCCTTGGCGACATCCTGACCCGCCTTGAGGAACAGGCCGTCGGTCATTTTCATGACATTGGCCTTGTGGCCGATGGTCATCTTGCGGCGGCCGGTTTTTTTCAGGTATTCGAAGCCGTAACGTGCGGTACGTTCAGTGGCGCCGCGGGTAATGCGGTTGAGCGCCTCGACGGTGTTTTCATCGACCATGCGTTCGTTGCCGACATACAGGTCTTCGCTGTTCGCGCTGAAGATCACCAGATCGACGTTCTGGTAACGCGACGACACGCCGGGATAGTTCTTGATCGGACGCACGTTGACGAACAGCTTCAGTTCCTTGCGCAGCGCGATGGCGATGCTCGGATAATCGGCCCGCGATTCCTTGCCGTCCTTCATGCGCTCGATGTTGATGCGGTAGTTGCCGCCGAACGGTGTCTGAGTCGGACCTTTCAGAGCCAGCTTGTTGCGCTCGATCGACTCCAGCACGCTGACCGGAAGCGGCGTGCCGAATTCCTTTTCGGCACGCAGGCCCACCATGACTTCCTCAAACTCCACTTTTGCGCCCGAAGCCTTGATGATGGCGCAGGTTGCACCGACGACCTCAGGACCGATGCCGTCGCCGGGCACCACGGTTACTTTGTTCAAAACAGTTTCTCCAGATTAATCAATCATACGTCTTATAAAAACCGGTCAGCTTTCATCGCCCTTGCTGCCCAGTGCCCGCAGGCGTGGAATGATAAAGGGCAATGCCACTGAAATCACTGACATCACCAGCAAGGTGACGGTAATCACGCTGCCGTAGAAAATCTTGACGTCGCCGCCGGATATGGTCATCGCCTGACGGAAGGATTGCTCCATGATCCCGCCCAGCACCAGCGACAGCACCAGCGGCGCCACCGGAATGTCAATCTTGTCGAACAGATAGCCCAGAATCCCGAAAAACAGGATCAGCCACAGGTCGACGACACTGCCGTTGATGGCATAGGCGCCGATCGCGGAAATGGCCACGATCAAGGGATACAGAATGCCTTGCGGTATGTACAGCAAGCGCACGAACAGTCCGATCAGCGGCAGGTTGAGGATGACCAGCATGATGTTGCCGATATACATGCTGTTGATCAGCCCCCACACCAATTGGGGATTGTTCTGGAACAGCATCGGCCCAGGCTGCACGCCATACATGATGAACGCGCCGAGCAACACCGCAGTGGCGCCACCGCCGGGAATGCCCAGGGTCAGCAGCGGCACCAGCGCACCGGCGGTATCGGAGTTGTTTGCTGATTCCGGCCCGGCCACGCCCTCGATTGCACCGTGGCCAAACTCCTCGGGGTGCTTGGACAAGCGCTTCTCGGTGGTATAAGACATGATCGAAGCGATGGTGCCACCGGCGCCGGGCAACACGCCAATGACGAAGCCGATGATGCCGCCACGCCAGATCGGACCGATCGAGCGCCGCCACTCCTCGCGGGTCAGCCATAACTTGCCGGTGATTTTCATCGCCTTGGCGCCGGTACCTTTGTAAATATCTTCAAGGCCGCGGAACACTTCCGCCATCGCAAACAGGCCAACCACGACCACGACGAATCCGACACCGTCCTGGAATTCCGGGATGCCCATGGTGTAGCGCGCCTGACCGCTCTGCAGATCGATGCCGATCGTCGCAATGATCAATCCGAGGACGGTGGCCAGCACCCCTTTGGCCGGCGATTTGCCGGTCAGCGTCGATACCGCGGTCATCGCAAACAGCATCAGCGTGAAATATTCCGCCGGTCCGAATTTGAGCGCGATTGAGGTCAGCGGCACGGCGAACAGTGTCAGCCCGATAACGCCGATGGTGCCGGCGATGAACGAACCGATCGCCGAAACCGCAAGCGCCGCGCCGGCACGCCCCTTCTTGGCCATTTCATAACCATCGATGGAAGTCATCACCGAGGCCGCCTCGCCGGGAGTGCGGATCAGGATGGCTGTCGTCGAGCCGCCGTACTTGGCGCCGTAGTAAATGCCAGCCATCATGATCAGCGCCGACGTCGGATTCATGCCGTAGGTGATGGGGATCAGCAACGCGATGCCGGCTGATGGCCCGATTCCCGGCAGCACCCCGATAATGGTCCCCATCAATACACCGAGAAAGGAGTACCATAGGGTGATCGGCTCCATCGCAACCGTAAAGCCGTTGAGGATATGGGTCAGGGTTTCCATGGTCGCCTCAGAACGGGATGATGCCGCGGGCGAGGTTCACGCCAAGCAGCTTGGTGAACGCGAAATAGCTGATCACAGAAAACAAGATCGAAGTCAGCCCGTTCATCAGCCAGCGGCCCTTGTTGAAAAATGCCGTCAGTGCCAGCAGATAGATGGCAGTCGCCAGCATGTAACCCAGGGCTTCGAACGCCGCCACGTACAGCCCGGTCCAAACCGCAATCGCCGGAACGACAAATTGGTGCGGCTCCCAGCGCCATTTGGCGGCCTTCTCTCCACTCTCGATTTTTCGTGCGCGATCACGCAGGATTTCCAGAAACAGCATGACTGCAGCAAGCAGCAGTCCGGCGATCAGCATCCGCGGGAAAGCCTTGGGTCCAAGCGGATCACCCAGTTCGAGACTCGGAATCTTGGACGTTGCCCAGAAATAAACCCCGGCAAGCACCAGCGTGCAGGCCAATATGATGCGATCAGTCATTATTGCTTTGCTCCTCCAAATATCGGCACAACGGGTGCCGACATCACTGTAAATTCCGCCATGTGTACTTGTATTTGGTGCGACACATTTCGCGGGTTTCGCGGCGTGAAATCTTAACCGAGTTAGCCAGCGGCGTGTTGTCGCCATCACCCTCCCCGGCCGTATCGTGGACCGCAGACCTATCGCGCATATCCCTGCCGGAGGCAGCACTGTTAACGTGCATGTCAACACAGATTCTTGGGCTGAACATCAAATGGCACAGGCTGCGGTGTGATGAGTGGGGCAGTTATTGCGTCATGCAAACCAATTTCACGAAACAGCATGTGAACGATACCCAGGCGATGCTTGCCAAGGTGCAGTTAATTGCAGACTGCGCTGATCCGATTGAGGACCGAATGTGACGACCCATTTCCGCAGGCCAACAGTGTGTGGTCAGCGCGGCATTCCAGAGTGATTATAAGTAATTGTTTGTAAACATATTTTTATGAAACCGGCAACTCAGCATTGAGGGGCACCATCACCGCTAAACCCTCTGGCATCAATGTGGAACAGCAGGGTCGCGTTTACAATGTCAGCCTTGCCGGCATGTTTTGCGCCGGTCCACCGCACACCGGACTCCAGATGAACGATCGCAGCCCCGCTTCCGTTGTTGACCGCATCCGCAATGCCATCGGCCCGCAAGCCGTACTGACCGCAGCAGCAGACCTGGAACCTTATGTTGTTGACTGGCGCGGTGTTTACCGCGGCGCTGCGGCGGCCGTTGTCCGCCCCGCCAATACCGCGGAAGTCGCAGCCGTCATGAAAATCTGCGCCGAATCCGCCACACCGGTGGTTCCGCAGGGTGGCAACACCGGCATGTGCGGCGCGTCTGTGCCGAATGCCGGCGGCAACGAAATCGTGCTGACGCTAGCCCGGATGAACCGGGTGCTTGACGTCGATCCGCTGAACAACACAATGACCGCAGAAGCGGGATGCGTTCTGGCAGCCATCCAGCAAGCCGCCGCTGATGCGAACAGGCTGTTTCCGCTGAGCCTTGGCGCGGAGGGCAGTTGCCAGATCGGTGGCAACCTGTCGACCAACGCCGGCGGCGTGAATGTGCTGCGTTACGGCAACACCCGTGACCTGGTGCTGGGCATTGAGGCCGTGCTTCCCGACGGCCGCATCTGGAATGGCCTGCGCGGTCTGCGCAAGGACAATACCGGCTATGATCTCAAACACCTGTTCATTGGTGCCGAAGGTACTCTGGGCATCATTACCGCTGTCACGCTGAAACTGTTTCCCCGCCCTGCCGCCAATGCGACTGCATGGATGGCGGTACCGCACCCCGAAGCCGCGCTGCAATTGCTGGCCCTGATGCGCCGCCATTGCAACGACCGCATCACTGCGTTTGAACTGATCTCAAGGCACAGTCTTGAACTGGTCTGGAAACACGTCCCGGGAACACGCGACCCGATTGCCCAACCGCATCCCTGGTATGTGCTGACCGAACTGGCCGACGCCGGCAATGAACAGGCACTGCGCACCGACCTCGAAACAGCGCTGGAAGAAGCGTTACAGCAGGCACTGGTCGATGACGTGGTCATTGCCGAAAACCGCACGCAGGCGCAGGCGCTGTGGCATATGCGCGAGTCAATCCCTGAAGGTGCGCGACAGGAGCCGGTAATGGTTTACCGCCACGACATCGCCGTGGCCGTCGGGCGTATCCCGGAATTCATCCGTGAAGCACAGGCAGCCCTGGAAGCGCGCTTCACCGGTGTGCGCCTGATCTGCTTTGGTCACCTCGGAGACGGCAACCTGCATTACAACGCCTATCTGCCCGAGCGCCTGCGTTCCGATGCCGCCGCACGTGATGCCCATGACGTCACCGAAACGGTCTACGACATCGTGCAGAAATACGGTGGCAGCTTCAGCGCCGAGCACGGCATCGGTTTATCGAAAGTCGCCGAACTGGCCCGATACAAAGATCCGGTCGAACTGGATCTGATGCGCACGGTTAAACATGCGCTGGATCCCCGCGGCCTGCTCAACCCGGGAAAAGTGCTCTAGCGTCATCGGGTCCGCCAACCAATCAGGCTGCGGCAACAAACAAACCGATGACACAGAACACACCACCGGACCAGACCAGCGAGCGCAACAGTGGCCGGTCGTAGAGATAAGCCAGTGTGTAGAGTACGCGAAAGCCGACAAAAGCCAGGGCCAGTGCATCGACCGTTGACTGCCGGGCACCGGCCAGATGTGCGATGATCACCGCCGCTGCAAACAGCGGAAATGCTTCGAAAGCATTGAGTTGTGCCCAGTAAGCTCGCTGCTGGCGTGGCGGCAGTTGATCAACACCGGCCCGGGGTGCGGCGTTGTCATAAGTACGGCGCCACTTTGAAGCGATGGTGGGCCAGTACGGCAGCAACCCGGCAACAAGGATCATCCAGTAGGCAGTAGTCAAGACAAACTCCGTAAAAAATTCCATGCGGTCAGTTCCACGCATCGCTCATGCAAATCAATGCGGTAAAACCGTGCGCCAAGCAGGGCTGGCTGGGTTGATTGCCGCGGAACTAATGCAAAATGATTGAGCCCAAGGAGACATTATGAGCGAAAAAATCGTAAAAACAGACGCCGAATGGCAAGCCATGCTGACGCCCCAGCAGTTCGAAGTCGCCCGCCGCAAGGGCACCGAGCGCGCCTTTACCGGCGAATACTGGGACAACCATGACGATGGCGTGTATCGCTGCGTGTGCTGCGGCGCCGAGTTGTTCGGCTCATCAGAAAAATTCGAATCAGGCAGCGGCTGGCCGAGCTTCTGGCAACCGGCAGTTCCCGCCAATGTGGCCACCGAAGATGATCACGGCTTTTTCATGACCCGCACCGAAGTGCTGTGCAGCCGCTGCGATGCGCACCTGGGCCATGTTTTTGAAGACGGTCCACAGCCGACCGGATTGCGCTACTGCATCAACTCAGCCTCGCTCAAATTCGAAAAAAAGTGAATCGCGCGACCCGCCGTGCTTTCGATCAGGCCGTCGCCGCACTGATTGCTGAATTCGAACGAACCGGCCCCTACCCCGGCCAGGAGGCTACGCCGCCGTTGCTCGCCGAAGCGGTTCGCGAATGTCTGGAAACCTGCCAGCGCATCGATGCTGAAGAAGATGAACCGCCGCTGGAGGAAATCGATGAACTGGCCACCCACGCGCTGGAATACCTGTCGGACCTCGGCTTGTGGGCCTGGCAACTGAGGCTTGACGAGGCACGGGCTGCGATTGAGGACCTTGCCCTTGAACTGGCGCAGTGGATTTTCATTCACGGCGGTCAAATCACCGTGCTGGAACCCATCGTCAATGCCCTGGCCCGGCAGGCCAATGCCAGCAACGATCCGGCTGCGCTGCGGAAGCTTTTTGATCGAGCCTGCGCCATCATCGCCCAGGCGGTGCCGGAACACGCGGAATCCGGCGATATGACGGCTCTCCAGCCCTGGCTGACGCTGCATTTCAACTGCGCCATCATTGCAACGCGCACCCAGCAGCCGGAACTGATGAATGCGGCCTTTGATCTGCTGGAAACACACCTGCCGCAGCACTGCCCGGCGTTTTATGCGGAAGGCGTCCGGGAATCGGCAAAACCGGCCTACGGCCAACAGGTCGGCGAAATGATGCGCGAACGTCTCGCCAAATGGACGGCCTCCCACTAAGCATGGATAATGTCACCCCATGAAATTCCTTTCCGACATGCTCCCGGTGATTCTGTTTTTCATCGCCTTCAAAGTCTATGACATATATGCAGCCACGGTTGTCGCCATTGTCACCACGGCGCTGCAAATCGCCTGGTCCTGGTACAAACACCGCAAGGTCGAAAACATCCAATGGATCAGCCTTGCGCTGATCGTCGTGTTTGGCGGTGCGACACTGCTGCTGCACGACGAAAACTTCATCAAGTGGAAACCGACCGTACTCTACTGGCTGTTCAGTGCCGTCCTTTGGGGTGCGATCCTGTTTTTCCGCAAGAACCTGATCAAGTCGATGATGGGGTCACAGATCAGCGCACCGGACGACATCTGGAAAAAGCTGCTGGTCGGCTGGATCCTGTTCTTCCTGTTCATGGGTGCAATCAATCTGTTTGTGGCCTTCTCCTACTCAACTGACATCTGGGTCAATTTCAAATTGTTTGGCAGCATGGGGCTTATGCTGCTGTTCGTTGTTGCACAGGCCTTCGTGCTGGCTCCGCACATCAAGGACGTCAACAACAAGGAAGGCGAGTAATCCAACAGTATTCGCCAGCACCGTGAACATCGCAGAAACCATTCGTAACAAGCTTTCAGTCCTCGAACCGGAGTCCGTTGAACTTTTCGACGATTCCGGAAAACACGTCGGTCATCAAGGTGCAATGAGCGGCGGTGGACACTATCAATTGATCATCGTAGCCCTCGCTTTCGCCAATCAGCCCCTTCAACGACGCCATCGCATGGTGTACGACGCGCTGGGCAACATGATGCACAAGGAAATCCATGCACTCGCCATCAAGGCGTATGCACCGGAAGAAATATGAACATGAATCTTCACACAGGAGTTGTTGCCATGCGCACGAAAACCTTACCGACCCTGCTGCTCGCCGCAGCCGCGACACTATTCGCGCAGGGCGCGCTCGCACAGGTCGCCAAAGTCAATGGCGTCACCATTCCCCAGGCCAGGGCCGATACGATGCTGCGCGAAATCACGGCGCAGGGGCGGCCGGATTCTCCCGAATTGCGCGCTCAGATCAAACAGGAACTGATCAGCCGCGAAATCATGGCGCAGGAAGCTGCAAAAATGGGTCTGAACAAAAACCCCGAAGTCAGCACACAACTGGAAATGGCCCGCCAAAGCGTCCTCGCAGGCGCCTTCCTCAGTGAAGCTGCACGCCGTCACCCCGTCACCGAAGACGCATTGCGCAAGGCGCATGAGCGTTTCAAGGAAAGCCCTGCAGCCAACGAATACAAGGCGCGGCATATCCTGGTTGCATCGGAAGCCGAGGCCAGAGAAATCATCGCCCAGATCAAAGGCGGCGCCGACTTTGCAAAGCTGGCGGCAGAGAAGTCACGCGATGAAGGCAGCAAGTCGCAGGGCGGCGAACTGCAATGGGCCGTACCCACCACCTATGTGCGTCCGTTTGCAGAAGCCCTGGCCAAGCTCAAGAAAGGCGGCATGACCGATATACCGGTGCAAAGCAATTTCGGCTGGCATGTGATCCGCCTCGACGACGTGCGGCCGCTTAACTATGAGTCGATCAAACCACAACTGCAGCAGGTTGTGCAGCGCGAGAATGTCCAGAAAGTTGTCGAGGAACTCCGCGCGAAAGCGAAAATCGAGTAATCTGCGCTTTCGAAGCGAAAATTATTCGACAAGAAAGTTTCCGGATAAAAACGTCATCGCATCATCCGTTTTTTGATTCATGAATTTTCACATCAAAAACCCGGCTCGCGCCGGGTTTTTGCTTGATGCAGGACAAAGGCCGGATCCCTTTCATCCGTCAACTCATGTCCGCATGCCGCCGAAACCTAAGGCTGTTTCCTGACAGCCCGGAATGGTGCGGCCAGAGGCTCACCGACAAAGATGCCCTGCCCGGGCATCAATACACTCTTCCAGTACGCTTCGATCAGCGTTTCGCCGCGAAGATACCGGCTCATCACAACGGCAGGATGCGGGAACTTCTCCAGCAGATTACAGGGCTCCACCACAGTGCCATAACTTCCTGTTGCACCCGCTTCGAGCCAGCGCAGGACACTCATCTGCCCGTTGCCCAGGAGATTGCCACCAAAAGATGTCAGATGGTCTGCAATCGCCCCCGGCGGAAACTGCAATGTTTCCAGTCCATCAACCTGCGCCAGACCGATGAAATAAAACAACACGTCGTTCGCATCGGTCAGTGGCCCTTCTATGCGCCGCACCGGCAAGCGCTTCCCTACAACCTTCTCCACCAGCGGATACAGCGCGCTGCGAACGTTACGGGCCCCGCTGGTCACCGCAAGATAGGCGGTTCCTGCAGGCTTGGTGCCATCGGATGCAACACCGCGATCAATCAAGGCCTTTGCCTGCTCAAACGAGCCGGCAGCAATGGACATGGCCGGACGAATAGCCAGACTGCCGTGTGGAAATGTCGCGGATGAATTGAAGTAGGCGCTGCGTTTGGTGGGATTGCACCCTTCAGTGCAAAATTCCGGATCAAAACCGAAAGCAAAAGCCGAGGTAATGGACATGCAGTCCACGCGGTAAGGTGAGGTCCAAGTGATCGCATAGGCCTCGATCTGCGGCCCCGCCTGCTCATCCACCTGCGCCTTGATCAGATCGAATCTTGCGCGCGTCAGATTATTGGTAATGGGGGTGAAGCTCACCCGAATCACGTTTTCGGGCGGTATGCCGCGTCGCTCCACGTAATACTCGGCAACGGCAACACTCAGTGGATCGCGGGTATTCACAATCACACCCAGTTGCGTCGGCCCCAAAGCGACTGCCAGCCCCGGCATCAGCAGGACAACAGCCAGAATCAGGTATTGCAGCAGATGGCGAAGGAGATGCATTGATGACTTCCAAAAGAAATGCAGACTGGAAGTATGCCGGCAAGAAACAATCACCGCCAAACAGGCAAAAAAAATCCCGCCACCAGGGCGGGACTTAAAATTT
>CAZHFZ010000082.1:0-9879 GCA_964531455.1 uncultured Bordetella sp. | reverse complement strand
CGCCTTTGGAGTAAGGGGCGACTACGGTGCCGACGATGGGCGGGTGCGGCTTCTGATAAGGCTTGAGGATGATGCCCTGGCCGATTTCGGGGATCATCGTTTTTTCGGTGGAGACCTTCCAGAACTGACCCTCCAAGTTGTAGGGCGGTTCCGACTCCCAAATCTTCAGCACCATGTTGATGCTTTCAATGAACATGGCGGTCCGGTCTTTACCGAAATTGCCGAAGACTTCGGCATCCGACATCAGACCGCCGGGGCTGATGCCCATCATGAAGCGGCCTTCGCACAGGTGATCCATCATCGCCACCTGGGCGGCAATGGCGGCGGGGTGCGAGTTAGGCATGTTGATGGTGCCGGTGCCCAGCTTGATGCGTTTGGTGACCGGAATGAGACTCGCCAGAAAGGTCATGCAATGCGTCACGGTCTCGGCGGTGTCGGTGACGTGCTCGCCGACATAGGCTTCCTCAAAGCCAAGCTGGTCGGCAAGGATGATGGCTTCGCGATCCTCGCGGAGTGATTGAATATAGTTCTTGCCGGGGGGGTGTATCGGCATCATGAAGGATGCGAGTCTCATACCGAAGTCCTTGCTTGCGTTGATGATTGGAATGAAGCGGTTTGCAGCGTGTTGTTGCCTGTTGGTTACCCGTTATTCCGTCTGGATTTTTGCGTCCCTGATGACCTTGCCGAAGCGCTCGGTTTCAGATTTGACGAATTTTGCAAAGTCTTCCTGCGTTTTGCTAAGGATCACGGGAACACCACCGTCGTTGAGCCGCTTGTTGACCGCAGCGTCTTTCATGGCCTTCTGCGTTACGTCAAACAGCTTGCTGACCACCGGGCGCGGCGTGCCGACGGGTACAAAAATACCCTGCCATGAGCCGACCACCATCTCGAAGCCCTGTTCCTTCATGGTCGGCATTTCGGGGTAGGACGGGCTGCGTTCCGGCGCAACAATGCCGAGCATGCGCAAACGGCCTTGCTTGGCGAAGGTTGCCGTGGAACTGAAGGTGGCGAACATGAATTGCACTTCGTTGGCCAGAAGACCGACGGTGGCCGGACCAGCGCCGCCTTTGTAAGGCACTTCGGTCGCGGTGCCGCCAATGGACATCAGGAACATCTTGGCTTCCAGCGAGTTGGCGCTGCTTGCGGCGGGGGAGCCATAGTTCAGTTTGCCCGGGTTGGACTTGATGTATGCGATCAGTTCCTTGACGTTTTTTGCCGGCAGTGAAGGATGCACAACCAGGCTGCCCGGTACGTCGACAACCTGCGTGATCGGTGTCAGGTCTTTCAGCGGTTTGATCGGAAATTTGGTGAAGTACACCGGGTTGATCGCCATGGTTCCGACATTACCCAGCAGGAAGGTATAGCCGTCGGCGCTCGCGCGTGCGGCCGATTCAACGCCGATGTTGCCTGCAGCACCCGAACGGTTTTCGATGACCACCTGCTGACCCAACTGCTCAACCATTGCCGGCTGGATGATGCGGCCGACAAAGTCGGAGGCCCCGCCGGGTGCGAAGGGTACGATCATGCGCACGGGGCGGTTGGGGTAGGTATCCGCGCTGATGGCAGTGCCGCAGGCGAACATCGACAGCGCGGTGGCCAGAGCCGCTTTGGCCAGAACATCAGGTTTGCAGTTGAACATGGAGGTCTCCTTTGGTGTTCTTATCCGTAAATAACTGTTTTTATTATACTTTTTCGTCACCCGGAGCGATGGGCAGCTTGACCGGGCGTTTCAGTTTAGCTGACAGATCAATGGCTTTGGTCAGCATCAGGCGATTATGACCTTCAGCAGCTGTGGCGTGCTGGGTCTGTACACCCAAAGAAACACGGTTCAGCCAGGAATTGGTTTCTTCGCGCATCGGGCCGCGAAGTTCCCCCAACGCCATGTCGCCGACCGGATAGCTGGTCAGGAAGTCGACATGACGGCGCTTGTCGGGTGCATAGCCTTCACTCTGGATCAGATTGGTGGCGAGCACGATGTCGCGGTGGGTGTCGTCGATGGTCAGCACGCCTTCAGTGCCGACGGCGCCGACTTCGAGGCTGTACACCGCGCCGGGCCAGACTTCAGGCAATGCCCAGGAAATCACACCGTGGTAAATCGCACCGTCGTCAAAGCTGATGGTGTAACCGGTGCCATCGACACCTTGCCAGGTGGGGCCCAGAGCCTTGTTCACGGAACGCGCGTAAACCTCGACCGGTTTTTTGGTTTCCATCAGCCACATCACGATGTCCAGCGCATGGGTGCCCGAGATCACCATCGGCGTGACTTCAGCGCGGTTGTCGCTGCGTTTGTAGTTGTCGATGGCGACGAGGCGGTTCATGAACGCGCGTGAAGTCACCATGGTCACTTCACCGAGAGAGCCGGTGCGGACTTTTTCCTTGGCGACCAGCCAGCGGCGGCGGAAGCGCTGGGTGTAACCGATCACGGCATCAACGCCGGATTTTTCAATGGCGGCAAGAGTCTGTGCCGACTCCGTGAGATCGGTGGCCAGGGGTTTCTCGATCAGCAGCGGCAGTTTACGTTCAGCAGCCATGATGACCGGGTCGACGTGCAGGTGTTCGTCGGTGGCGACGATGACGGCATTGACTTCCGGGCGTGCCAGTAATTCCCTGTAATCGGTGGTGACGAAATCACCGCCGCATTTTTCACGGACGATTTCGCCGCGCTCGGGATTGATTTCGGCAATGCCAATCCAGCCCACGGTAGGGTGACGTGCCGCCAGTTCAGCGCGGATCAGGCCGACACGGCCGGCACCGATGATGGCGAGGCCGATTTTCTTTGGGTCTTTTTTCATTTAAAAATCCAGTTCGAAATCAAGTTCAAAAGCTTTACCACAGAGTTCACAGAGAAAAACCAAATCGGCAGGCATGATCGCTCCGGTGATCAGGTTTTCCGCTTTTGAATTCCTCTGTGTTCTCTGTGACCTCTGTGGCTAAAAAGGTTTTGGGGTTGCTTTACCGGCCACCCACCGCAGCCAGCGGACGCGATTCCGGCAGCGGCAGCATCACCGGTTCGTTGCGCTCCGCGGAAATGTCGGCGGCCATGTAGACCTCCATCACATTGCGCGCCTGTTCTGCGGTGACCAGCACCGGACGGTCGCAACAGACGGCTTCGATGAAGTGTACGGTCTCGGCGTGCATCGGGCCGGCGAAGGCGTGGTCCACACGCTCGCCGGGCATCGACGACATCGGCATCTGCATGCCGCTTTTCATGGTGTTGAGCATGACGTCGCGGTGGGTGTCGTCGACCAGGAGGGCGCCTGCGGTGCCGAGCATGTCAATCCGGGTCGGGCGGGCATTCGGAGAGCCGGGCGGCAGGCTCCAGCCGGCGCCGATGACAAAGGACATGCCGCTGTCCATGGTCACGGTGATCCATTGCGTGTCGGGTACGTCGGCGCCGCTGTTGGCGCGCATGATGCCGTAGTTCAGTTGCGAGTAGACGCGGATCGGCTTCGCCGGGGCCAGGCACCACAGAATGAAGTCGAGGTCATGCGTGGCTTCCATCGCGGCGGGGGAGAGTTTGCTGCGGCCGGTGATCTTGGCGCCGAGGCTGCGCTGGATGTGGCGCGACACCATCGCGCTGACCGGTTTTCCGATGGCGCCGGTGTCGATGCACTTTTTGACGTAGGCGTATTTCGGATTGAAACGCTGCGAATAGCCGATGGTGAATTTGACGTTCTTGCGTTTGGCGATGGCGATCAGTTCGTCGGCTTCGTGCAGTTCGACGGCAATCGGTTTTTCCATGAACACATGGAGACCGGCTTCGAGGCAGTCGCGGGCCATCGGAAAATGCAGTTTTTCCGGCGTTGCCGAGATCATCACCGCATCGAGGTCTTTGACTTCAAGCAGCTTGTGATAGTCGTCAGTAGCGGTTTTCGCGTTGCAGGACTTGGCGACTTCGGCGAGGCGCTCCGGGCGCGTTTCGACGATGTGTATGTCCTTGACTGCGGGGTTGATCGCGCAGGTGTCCGCGCGGATACCGCCGCACCAGCCGGTGCCGATGATGCCTACGTTGATTTGTTTCACAGCTTGAGTCTCCAGGTAAGGGGCTGTCCGCAGCGTGGCGGATGCCAAATGCATGACCGCGCAATGGTAACGAGCGCCGCAGGGGCGGACAAATACCGAAATGCAAGCCGTGACATACCAATTTGGCATGGATACACTGCATGGCTGGCGACAGGGAATTTGGCGCACTGCAGCATGAATGGCTATGAAAAAAGCCGTTTGTTCAGGGCAGAATGCGTCGCCGTTTGATGGGCATAAAACATGCCGCTTTGTTATCTCACCAGTTTAGTCGGGATTTGAGCATGGACCTGCGCGGTATCCGTTATTTTGTCCAGATCGCCGAGCTTGGCAGCATCACCCGCGCCGCACAGCACCTGCGAGTGGCGCAGCCGGCTCTGTCACGGCACATCCATGCGCTCGAGGAGGAACTGGGCGTTCCGCTGCTGGTGCGCCTGCCGCGCGGCGTGAGGCTGACTACGGCTGGACGGCAGTTCCTGGATCACTGCCAACGCATTTTGCGCGAACTGGGTCGCGCCCAGGACGAACTGCGCAGCGGCAGTGCGGTGGCCCAGGGCCGCGTCATTCTGGGGGTATCACCGACGACAGGGCCCTTGCTGTTGCCCGGTGTTGTCGAACGCATGCGCCGGCAGTGCCCGCAGATCAGCCTGAAAGTGGTCGATGGTTTCAGCAACCAGCTCTATGACTGGCTGCAGGCCGGCCGGGCTGATGTTGCGGTGCTGACCAATCCGGTGAATTCGCGCACCGTAAAAGTGACGCCGCTGATTTCCGAACCCATTGTGGTCTATGCCAAAGCGCAACCGCGCGGCGGGAAACGGTTTTTTACCGTGGCCGATCTGGCACGCACGCCGGTGGTCAGCACCGAAGCCATCCGCATCATTGCCGACGAGCAATTGCAGCGGCACAAGACCAGGGTGCAGGTTGAAGCGGAGATTGATTCGGTGGAGGCGATACGCCGCCTGGTGTTGCGCGGCACTTGTATGGCGCTGATGCCGATCTCGACCTTTCATGAAGATGTTGCGGCAGGAAAGCTTGCCGCGTGGCCGATTGCCGATGCAAACATCCATCGTATACTCACGCTCGGCCAGCAGACGGATCGCCGGCCTTCCGCGGCAATTGATGAGGTCGCCCAGATCATGGGTGCTGAAATTCGCGCGCTTGCAGAAAGCGGCGTTTTCAGCCTGCCCGGCGGAAACACCGTTGCGGCGCGCACGCCGCGGCAGAAAAAAACGCGTAATCAGGAGAAAGATTCAGCATGAAACGCATTGATGTGCACAACCACGTGATTCCCGAGACCCTGGTCAAGGCAATGCAGGCGAATCCAGTCTACAACACCAAGATCGAAGGTGAAGGTCACAACCGCGTGTTCATCCGCGGCAAGGTGCGTTTCCCGTTCGAGGCCGAGTTTTACGATGCTGATGCCAAGCTCGAGTCGATGGATCGTAAGAAAATCGACATCGCCTTCATTTCGCCCGGACCACAATGTTTTTTCTACAATCTGAAGGATGAACTGGCGATCCAGACTGCGCGTCTGGTCAACGACGGCATTGCACAGATGGTTGCCGCCAAGCCCGATCGATTGCGCGGCATGGCTACGCTGCCGATGCAGCACCCGGAGGCGGCGATTGCCGAACTGGAGCGCGTGGTCAAGGAATATGGATTCAAGGGCGTCGAACTCGGAACCGCAATCGGGGAGGAAGAACTTGCTGACCCGAAATTCCGTCCGGTGCTCAAACGCATCGAAGAGTTGAAGGTCATGATTTTTGCGCATCCCAATACGCAAGGTTCCGGCGGGCGTCTTGACTGTTTTTATCTGACCAACCTGATCGGCAATCCGCTGGATACCACGATCATGGTCGGCAAGATGATGTTCAGCGGTGCGCTGGATGAGTTGAAAGATCTCAAAATCCTGCTGGCGCACGGCGGCGGGTTCCTGCCGTACCAGATCGGCCGTTTTGTGCACGGTCACAAGGTGCGTCCGGATACGGCTGCTGTGACCCGGTCCGATCCGCATGAGATGCTGAAGCGTTTCTGGTTTGATGCGCTGACGCACAGTCCGCAATCCATTCGTCACCTGATTGATATTGTCGGTTCCGATAAGGTTGTACTCGGTACTGATGCACCGTTCGACATGGGTGAAATGGCGCCGGTTGATCGCGTTGAACTGACACCGGGGCTGACACAGAAAGAACGCGAGAATATCTATTGCAATGCCGCGACGGCATTATTCAACGGCAAGATCTGAACATCATGAAGCAGGTTGTTTTTATCCCGGGTCATCGCGGTCCGGCACAGGTCGAGGGTGAGGTGGCATGTTGCCTTTTTCACGGCAACCGTGTGTTTGTGGCCCGTGATGATGGCCGTCTGACGCTGCCGCGGGTTGATACGGAGGCCTATGGTCTTGCGCTGGATCAGGCGCACTACCTCGGCACACTCGACGGTACGCACTGTTATGGTCTGGCACTGCCGCGAGGTGCGGCAATACCCGAGGGTCTGGAGTTGCTGGGCCTGCGCGCTTTGATTCTGGAAGGTGATGAACTGGTCGGTGGTATCGCCGGTCAGGCATTTCAGCTGCTGGAGTGGGCGCGCACCCATCGTCATTGCGGTTCCTGCGGTCAGCCGACGCTGCCGCATGCGGCCGACCGCGCGGTGGAGTGTCCCGACTGCAAGCTGGTGTTTTATCCGCGTATTGCTCCGGTGATGATGGCGCTGGTGTATCGCAGAAACGGCAACGGCAGCGAATTGTTGCTGACCCGCAAGGCGGGTTATGCGCCAGGCCGTTACACGGTAGTGGCTGGTTTTGTGGAAGCGGGGGAATCGCTCGAACATTGTCTGGCGCGCGAGGTGATGGAAGAGGTTGGCGTGGAGATCCGCAATCCGCGTTATTTCGGCAGCCAGCCGTGGCCGTTTCCGAACTCGCTGGTGATGGCGTTCAGCGCGGAATGGGCGGGGGGCGAAGTAGTGCCCGATGTCACCGAACTCGAGGAAGCGCGCTGGTTTTCCATTGACGCCTTGCCCGATCTTCCGGAATCCGTTCATATCTCCCGGCAACTGATCGACGATACGCTGACACAGCTGCGCAACAGTTGCTGAATCGCATTGGCGGACCCGGTTCAGCGGGTCTGCGCGCGTGCTACGATTATTCCCGGAGGAGGTCCGGCGGCCACGCCGGTCCTGCAAAGAATAAATCGTTCAATCCTTTTGGGGTAGCCACGCCATGCCGTTCTATCGTTTCGAGAATTTCGAGAGCAATTACCTGACGCCGCACCTGTCCACCGGCAAAGCCCCGGTGATCGACGGACGTTATATGTATTTCTGCCTGCTGCACAAGAACGCGGGTACCGGTTCGGAGCTGCATTACCACCCGAATGAACTGCTGATTTTTCCCATCAAGGGAAAAATCAATGCCATCGTCGGCAAGGACCGCCGTGTGGTGTCGCCCGGCACCTTTGTCCATGCGCCGGCATTTGCGCGGCACTCGATGAAAGCCACTGAAGACGGCAACCTGCAATACCTCTACATCAAGGACAAGACCTGGACCGTGGTCGGGCTTGCCGAGGATGAGGCGGTGCCGGACAAGGCGATGACCGTCGCCGAGGTCAACAAGAAGTACAACGTCGGCGACAAGGACAAACACCAGAAGACCCAGGGCAAGTCGCAAGCCATCATTGAAGGCTTGCCGGTGTGCTTTCACCCGATCCTCGACAGCCTTGATGTGCCGGCGCGTTCCGGCCGCTGCGTGAACTTGATCGAGGGCGAACGGCTGGCGTTCGGCCTGTTCGAGGCACCGGCGGGTTATGCCGAACCGGAAGCGGTGTCGGCGCGTGAAATGTTTGTCTACGTGATGAGCGGCAGCATTGACGCCCAATCCGGCAATGAAAGCAAGACGGCAGGTCCTGGCGATATCGTTTACGTGCCGCGCGGTGAACGTTACCGCCTGCAGGTGCGTAGCCATGCGCGTTACGCGACAGTATCTTCGACGCCGTGGCTGGAGAACAGGATCGACAACATGTCGCCGGAAGAGGCGGAGCAGGCGCGCGTGAACATGACGGCGAATTAATGAAGGGGGATTAACGAAGGCGGATTAACGAAGGCAAATTAAAGCGGCGGTGCAAGTGCACCGGCAACAGCGCAGTTTTAAACAGTCAGGTAGCAACGCGTTTCAGCAGGTTAACAACAACCATACTGGAGGGGCGATGAAATACTTGTTTAAAAACATATGGTTAGCAGTTATTGGCGGTGCCTCAATGGCGCTGTTTGCAGAGGTAGCGCAGGCCCAGCCCAAGGGCTGGCAGCCGCAACAGAACGTCGCGCTGATCGTACCGTCAACCGCCGGCGGCTCACTCGACCACGTTGGTCGGACGATTCAACGCATGTGGGAACAGCAAAAACTGCTGCCGACCTCGAGCACGATTGTGAACATTGGCGGCGCCGGCCATGCACTGGCTTACAACTTTCTGAACGCGCGCGCCGGCAATCCGCATTTCCTGAGTGTCACGTCCTCAACCTTGCATGCCAACCATATCAACGGCCGCTACGGGTTGTCCTATCGCGATTTCACGCCGCTGGCAGTGATGCTGACTGAATACATCGCCATTGCGGTGCGTGCGGACTCGCCGCTGAAAACCGGCAAGGATCTGGTGGAGGCGCTGCGCGAGGATCCGCGCAAATACAGTCTTGCGCTCAGCAGCGCCGTCGGTGGTACGCACCACATTTCATTCGGCCTGCCGCTGCAGTCGGGCAAGGTGGAAATGAACAAGACCCGGCTGGTGGCGTTTACGTCGACGGGCGAAGCCATTACCGCGCTGCTGGGGGGGCACGTCGACGTACTCTCGGGCGGCACGGTGCAGATTGCCCCGCATGTCGCCAGCGGTCGCATGCGGGTGCTGGCGGTATCCTCGCCCAAGCGTATGTCTGGCGTGCTGGCCAGCGCCCCGACGTGGCCGGAGCAGGGTTACAAAGGTGCGCTGGAGAACTGGCGCGGCGTGTTGGGTGCCAAAGGTATTACCGCTGCGCAAATCGCCTACTGGGATGGTGTATTCGGCAAAATAGCGGCCAGCGCCGACTTCAAGGAGCAGGCCGACAAGAATCAGTGGGAGATTTCATATAAAAACTCGACGGAAACCGCCAAGTTTTTTGCGTCCGAGTATGCCGATCTTAAAAGTGTGATGGATTTTCTCGGTCTCACCGGCAAGGCTAACTAACGCCTGATCTCCATCGACTAAGGAGCAGTAATCATCAAATCGCAGTCAGTCGGCAGTATCGGCCTCGGCATCATGGGTGGCGCGTTCGCGCGCCACCTGTTGTCCGAGGGTTTCAGCGTCACCGGATTCGATATTGACCCGAAGCGGCGCGCGGTGCTTAAAAAGCTCGGCGGCCAGCCCGCTGCGACGGCGGCTGCGGTCTCGGGCTCGTGTCCCATCCTGGTGACTTCGCTACCCAGCGTCGCAGCAGTCGATGCGGCGTTTTTCGGCAAGGGCGGCATCGTCGTCAGTGCAAAGCGCGGGACGGTGCTGATCGAGACCAGCACGCTGCCGCTGGCCAAGAAGCACGAAATTCGCGAGCGTTGCGCCGCCAGGGGCATCGTCGTGCTCGACTGCCCGGTCAGCGGCACCGGCGCCCAGGCGGCCAATCGCGACATTGCGATTTACGCCAGCGGCGAGCGCAAGGCTTATGACAAAGCCGAGGCGGCGCTCAAGGGCTTCTCACGCAGCGTGTATTTCTGCGGCGAATTCGGCAACGGCTCCAAGCTGAAGTATGTCGCCAACCTGCTGGTCACCATCCACAACCTGTCTACTGCGGAAGCGATGGTCATGGGTCTGAAATCTGGACTCGACCTGAATCTGCTCTACAAGGTGA
>CAZHFZ010000081.1:0-9965 GCA_964531455.1 uncultured Bordetella sp. | reverse complement strand
CGCCGGAAGTGGATGACCATCAATCCGATCCACACCAGCAGGATCACCGTCACAAACGGAACATGCCGGTCGAGTACAAACCTGGGCGTGATGAAACGAGTGGCTTTGACCAGCGGGTCTGTGCCCTTCTTGAACAGCTGGTAGATAAAGTTCTTGTCACGATTGGCGCCGGCGAACACCCACATCGCCGCACGGCCGGCAAACAGGTACAACGCAACCTGCACCAGTGCAAGCAGCATCGACAGCAGCGTGATTTCAATGGGCATATACGGATCCGCACTCCAAGGTCTGGCGCATTGTAACCGAGCCCTGTCGCAGACAAAAAAGAAGCCCCGCTTTCGCGGGGCTTCTTGTGCAAGCAATATCCGGAGGAGGGAGGGCACAGGAAGGAACCAGCGGTTCCCTCCTGGTCCTTATTCTTCCCCAGGAATGTGATTCGCTTTCGCGAATTACATTCCCATACCGCCCATATCACCCATGCCGCCGTGACCATGGCCAGCGTGGCTGTCGTCTTTCGGCAGCTCGGCAACCATCGCGTCGGTGGTGAGGATCAGGCCGGCGATCGAAGCCGCGTTCTGCAGTGCGCAGCGCGTGACTTTGGTCGGGTCCAGAACGCCCATTTCCACCAGGTCGCCGTATTCGCCGGTCGCGGCGTTGTAGCCGACGTTGCCTTTGCTTTCGACAACCTTGTTCACCACCACTGAGGGTTCATCACCCGCGTTGGCGACGATCTGGCGCAGCGGCTCTTCCACGGCGCGCAGCACGATCTTGATGCCGGCGTCCTGGTCGGAGTTGTCGCCTTTGAGCTTGGAGATGCCGAGGCGGGCACGGATCAGCGCAACGCCACCGCCGGCAACAATGCCTTCTTCCACTGCGGCGCGCGTGGCGTGCAGCGCGTCTTCGACACGGGCCTTCTTCTCTTTCATTTCCAGCTCGGTCGCAGCGCCGACTTTGATCAGTGCAACACCGCCTGCCAGTTTGGCAACGCGCTCTTGCAGCTTCTCTTTGTCGTAGTCGCTGGTGGCTTCTTCAATCTGGGCGCGGATCTGTTTGACGCGCGCTTCGATCGATTTCTGGTCGCCGTTGCCGTCGATGATCGTGGTTTCTTCCTTGCCGATCTCGATGCGTTTGGCCTGGCCCAGATCAGCCAGCGTGACTTTCTCCAGCGACAGGCCGACTTCCTCGGCAATCACCGTGCCGCCCGTGAGGATGGCAATGTCTTCCAGCATGGCTTTGCGACGGTCGCCGAAGCCCGGGGCCTTGACGGCACAGGTCTTGAGGATGCCGCGGATGTTGTTGACTACCAGGGTCGCCAGTGCTTCGCCTTCGACTTCTTCGGCGATGATCAGCAGCGGCTTGCCGGCTTTGGCAACCTGTTCCAGTACCGGCAGCAGGTCACGGATGTTCGAGATCTTCTTGTCGTGCAGCAGCACGTAGGGGTTCTCGAGCAGCGCTTGCTGTTTCTCGGCGTTGTTGATGAAGTACGGCGACAGGTAACCGCGGTCGAACTGCATGCCTTCGACCACTTCCAGTTCGCTTTCCAGGCCCGAACCGTCTTCGACGGTGATCACGCCTTCCTTGCCGACTTTGTCCATCGCGTCAGCGATGATCTTGCCGATTTCGGAGTCAGCATTGGCGGAGATCGAACCGACTTGGGCGATTTCCTTGCTGGTGGTGCAGGGCTTGGACAGTTTTTTCAGCTCGGCGACGATGGCGGTAACCGCCTTGTCGATGCCACGCTTGAGGTCCATCGGGTTCATGCCGGCGGTCACGAACTTCATGCCTTCCTGCACGATGGCTTGCGCCAGAACGGTCGCGGTGGTGGTGCCGTCACCGGCGATGTCGGAGGTCTTGGAAGCAACTTCCTTGACCATTTGCGCGCCCATGTTTTCGAACTTGTCTTTCAGTTCGATTTCCTTGGCGACAGATACACCGTCTTTGGTAACGGTCGGGGCGCCGAAGCTGCGCTCGAGCACGACGTTACGGCCTTTCGGGCCGAGGGTGACTTTGACCGCGTCGGCCAGAACATTGACGCCGGCGATGATTTTTTGCCGTGCCGGCTCGTGGAATTTGACGTCTTTAGCTGCCATGTGGAATCTCCTGGATATTCTTTGTGGGTTACTCGATGACGCCCATGATGTCTTCTTCGCGCATCACCAGCAGCTCGTCGCCTTCAACTTTGACGGTCTGGCCGGAGTATTTGCCGAAAAGGACGCGATCGCCGACTTTGACGTCGAGCGGAATGATTTTGCCGTCGTCGGTTTTCTTGCCTTTGCCGACAGCTTTGACTTCACCTTGATCCGGCTTTTCAGCGGCGGTGTCAGGGATCACGATACCGGAAGCAGTCTTACGCTCTTCTTCCAGCCGCTTCACGATGATACGGTCGTGCAACGGACGAATTTTCATGGTGCATCTCCTCAAGGATCAGATTGGATAATCAGAACAACAAACCGCGAGTGAGGCTGCTAGCACTCAACTCAAGCGAGTGCTAATAATAGGGGCGTACCGGGTTTAATTCAAGTGGCCCGAGAACCGGACCCTTGTTGAAGCGAGTACTCGCTTACAGTAAATATTGTTTTAAAACAATAAGTTAATTATCATTTAGCACCGTACCGGCAGGGTGCGGTGGCGCGGGATGCCAAAGCGATAAACCGTTTTTCGCTTGCCCATACAGGTCGGCGGCAGCGGCGCATATGGGCAAGGCGGTGCCCGGCGCCCCTCTTCGGACAAGGTGGCGTCGTCTGCAAAATCCTTCCAGATGCCACCGCGAACCGGTCGGAAAGTCCAGGTCAGGTAGCCACGGGCTGCCGCAAGCTCGACCAATTCCTCCGCATCCGGCGCTTCGGATACGGCGACCTGATTGCCGTTGACGGCATGCGGGTAGGTTCCGAAGGCCTGCAGGCACTCCATCGCTTCCATCGAAGCGGCGCCCGGCCGCAGGCAACCGGGGCGCTCGGCCCGCGCCACATCCCAGGCGCCGAGTTCCCAGCCGGCATCCATCGCCGCGCAATCCAGCGCAACCAGATCGATCCACCGCTCATTCAACTGCAACGATGAGCTCGGGATCGACGTAAAGGCCACCGGTTCGGCCTCGTCCAGATCGATCAGCTTCTGCTGGAAAAAACCGTGCCAGTGCAGCGTCAGGATCACCGGCGTGTCAGGGCACGGTACGGCGGCAAGCGTGATGCCGACGAGTGGAAAACCGCTGGCGTTGATCTGGTCTTCGATGCGCTCGAGAATCTGCATGGGCAAACATCTCCTGTAGTGTGCTGTTAAACTCAAAACAACCGCCACAACTGCCGAAAACATTCAGAGCAAATTCGGTGCCACTGTGCAGCGAAGGTTCAAGCCCGATCACATGTGCCGCACAAAAGGTGTAACGCTTGCAACGTGCGCCGGTTGAACGCAGCAAAGTATTCGATAGAGCGCCCCTCACATGCAAACCAGCACTCGCAACAGTGTGCTGCTAGAACGCAGCCGCACCGCCGTGTGGCACCCGTGCACACAGATGAAGCAGCACGAAACGCTGCCCATCGTGCCCATCGCCCGCGCGCAAGGGTGCTGGTTGTACGACTGCGACGGCAAACGTTATCTCGACGCGGTCAGTTCCTGGTGGGTCAACCTGTTCGGCCATGCTGAACCGCGCATCAATGCCGCACTGATCGACCAGTTGCAGAAGCTTGAACATGTGATGCTGGCCGGCTTTACACATGAGCCGGTGGTGGCGCTTTCTGAACGGCTATCAGCACTGACCGGCGGCAAACTCGGCCATTGTTTTTATGGCAGCGATGGCGCTTCGGCCACCGAGATCGCGCTGAAAATGAGCTTTCACTACTGGCGCAACAGCGGCAAGGCCGACAAAACCGGATTCATCAGCCTCAGCGGCAGTTATCACGGCGAAACGCTGGGCGCATTGTCAGTGACGGACGTCGCGCTGTTCAAAGACACCTATGCACCGCTGCTGCGCCACAGCGCACAAGTGCCCAGCCCGGACTGGCGGCAGGCCGCCGACGGCGTATCGCCGCGCGACCACGCCCTCGCCTGTGCAAAAGCGCTGGAACAGCATCTTGAGCAACACCATGCCAGCACCGCCGCACTGATCGTCGAGCCGCTGGTGCAGGGCGCGACCGGCATGGCCATGTATGACGCCGAATACCTGCGCCAAGCGCGCCTGTTATGCGACCGCTATGGCGTGCATTTGATCGTCGATGAAATCATGACCGGCTTTGGTCGCACCGGGACTTTTTTTGCGCATGAACAGGCGGGTATCACGCCGGACTTTCTGTGCCTGTCCAAAGGCATCACCGGCGGGTACCTCCCGTTGTCGGTGGTGATGACCACAGACGCCGTCTATCAGGCGTTTTACGACGACAGGGTCACTCGCGGCTTCCTGCACTCGCACTCCTACACCGGCAATGCGCTGGCCTGCCGTGCCGCGCTGGCAACGCTGGACATCTTCAAACAGGATGACGTCATTCACAACAATCGCACCCGAGCACAACGCATGACCGAGGCGACACAAGCACTGGCCGTGCATCCACGTACCTGCAATTTCCGCAACACGGGCATGATCTGGGCGTTTGAAGTAGACGGTGCCGACGCAAGCTTCAGCCGCCGGCTGTTTGAAGCCGGACTGGCCCGCGAAGTGTTGCTGCGCCCGATCGGCAATACGGTTTATTTCATGCCGCCATATATATTGACCGACAGCGAAATGGATTTACTCGCAACACGTACGCTCGAAGCCCTGGAGGCGACCCCTTGAAACTGACCTTTCTCGGCGCCGCAGGCGAAGTTACCGGATCGAGCTTCCTGCTTGAGACCGACGACGTCAAAGTGCTCATCGATTGCGGCATGTTCCAGGGCGGCCGCGAGGCCGAACCGAAAAATCGCGCACGCTTCGCCTTTGATCCGAAAACACTGGACTGCGTGCTGCTGACGCATGCGCACATCGACCACTCCGGACTCCTGCCGAGACTGGTGTCCGCCGGCTACACCGGACCGGTTTTTGCCACGCCAGCCACCTGTGATCTGCTGGAGGTGATGCTCGCCGACTCGGCGCATATTCAGGAGAAAGAAGCGGAATGGGCGAAGAAATCGAAGACCCGTGCCGTCGGACGGCCACCGCTGTACACCATTGCCGAAGTGCAGCGCACACTGCGTCAGCTGAAACCGGTGGCCTACGATGCCGATGTAATTCCGCATCCGGCGCTGCGCTGCATTTTTCGCGATGCCGGTCACATCATCGGTGCCGCAATCATCGAACTGTGGGTGCGCAACGGCAGTAAAAGCCGCAAGATCGTTTTCTCCGGTGACATCGGCCAGCCCACCCGGCCGCTGGTACGCGACCCGACACCGATCACTGAAGCCGATGTGCTGGTGGTCGAGTCCACCTATGGCAACCGGCTGCACAAATCGATCGACGACACGATGGCCGAGCTGGAACACGCCATCACCGATACGCTGGTGCGCAAAAAGGGCAATGTGATCATCCCCGCCTTTGCGGTCGGCCGCACCCAGGAAATGCTCTACCTGCTGGTCGATCTCTATAAACAGGGACGGCTGCCGGAGATGAACATCTACGTTGATTCGCCGATGGCGCTGAAAGCAACCGACATCACCGCGAAACACTGGGGGGTTCTTGATGCGGAAGCGGCGGCGCTGATGGAATGGATGAAACGCGGACGCGGCAAACCGAAAATCCATTTCGTTCAGGATGCCGTCGAATCCATGAACCTGCAAACCGTCAAACACGGCGCGGTGATCATTTCCGCCAGCGGCATGTGCAATGCCGGTCGCATCAAGCACCATCTGCGCAATAATCTGCCGCGCCGCGATTCAACGATTCTGATCGTCGGCTTCCAGGCCGCGGGCACGCTGGGGCGGCGTATCGTCGACGGTGTAAAAAATGTACGCATCTTCGGTATTCCGGTTCCGGTGAAGGCTGACATTTACACCATAGGCGGATTATCAGCCCACGGTGACCAGGCTGCATTGCTCGGCTGGCTGAGCCACTTCAAACACCCGCCGCAGCGCACCTTCGTCGTTCACGGTGAACCCACTGCGTCCGAAAGTTTTGCTGCTGCCATCCACGACAAATTGGGCTGGACCGGCGTGGATCTGCCGGCCCAGCACAGTTCCGTCATCCTGTAAGCTCATCCGCCACCAACACCAAACACAATACGCATGCTTAACCGAATCATCGCCCTCGCTCTGCTCCTGCTGTCCTCAACACCCGCCCTGGCGCAAACTGCCGCCACGCTGCCCGAAGCCGTCGCCCGCGCACTGAAACAGGCCGGCATTCCTGAATCAGCGGTCGGCGTGTATGTGCACGAAATCGGCGCCGATCAACCGTTACTGTCAGTGGGCGCCGAACGCGCGCTGAATCCGGCATCGACGATGAAACTGGTCACCACCTATGCCGGACTGGAAATGCTCGGGCCGGCCTATGTGTGGAACACCGATGTACTGACCGACGGCCTGCTGACGCAGGACGTGCTCACCGGAAACCTGTATCTCAAGGGTGCCGGCGATCCGAAAATGACCCTTGAAAGTTTCTGGCTGCTGCTGCGCAGCCTGCGAGCACGCGGCGTACGCGAAATCCGCGGCGACCTGATCCTCGACCGCCGGTTATTCGCGGAAGAGTTGCAGGACCCCGGTGCATTCGATGACCAGCCCACACGCCCGTACAACACCGGCCCCAGTGCACTGCTGGTCAACTTCAAAGCCATCACGCTGCAGTTCATCCCCGATGCATCGACCCGTACGGTACGTATTGCTGTTGAACCGCCGCTACCGCAAGTGCAGATCATCAACAACCTCAAAATCGCCGACGGAACCTGCGGCGACTGGGTCGGCAAGCTCAAACTTGAGTCACAGGGCAACGCCGAAAGCGCGCGCCTCGCGTTCAACGGCACCTATGCACTGGATTGCGGTGAAGCCATGCGCAGTTTCAGCGTACTGGGCCATCGCCAGTACATCGGCGCGTTATTCACACAATTATGGAGAGAACTCGGCGGCACGTTCAACGGCCAGGTGCGTGACGGCGCCACGCCGGATCAGGCGCGGCGCCTGACCACCGCGCGCTCTTTATCGTTGTCGGAAATCGTCCGCGACGTCAATAAATTCTCCAACAACGTGATGGCGCGGCAGTTGTTCCTGACGCTGGGCATTAGCAGCAGCGCACCCGCAACGACTGCTACCGCCACCAACGGCGTCAGGCAATGGCTGGCGCTGAAGGGCCTGTCCGTACCCGAACTGGTAATTGAAAACGGCTCGGGTCTGTCACGCATCGAACGCATCAGCGCACGCAACCTCGGCGCGATCCTGCTGAACGCCTACGCAAGCCCGGTGATGCCGGAACTGATGGCGTCGTTGCCCGTTGCCGCAGTCGATGGCACGCTGCGCAAACGCCTGAAAAGCGCCGATGTCGCCGGCCAGGCCCATGTCAAAACCGGATCGCTGTCCGGCGTGCGATCGATCGCGGGTTATGTACTGGATGCACAGGGCAACCGTTCTGTAATCGTGTTTCTGGTCAACCACGCCAATGCGTTTAACGCACAAGCCGCGCAGGATGCGCTGATGGCGTGGGCGCACAATCAGGACAGTAACTGCTGTGGACGGCAGGAGCGGCGACGTCAGGGCAAGAAATAGCGCCTTACGATCAGCGCGTGCCGCTGATCGCCTGAAGAGGCAGTTGAACCCAACAGGAAATATGCAACTGCAGTGGATGTGTCACCGCCAAAGGCGCGCTTGTCAGGGGCGACGGGACTAGCATCAGTTACAAAAGGCGAGCGCGTTTCCCGTCTCAGGGGCAATTGGGATCCGTAGTCACCTGCGCCGAAGGCTGCGCTGCTGTGAGCGAGCCCAACACACCGCCGACCGCGCTGCCAAGACTGCGCCCGAAACCGCCGCCAAGCACAGCACTGCCGATGTCCGAGCCGGCCCGTTGTGCCGCGCTTTCGCCTCCACCCTGCGCGGATCGTGGCGGACAGTTTGCCGCGGGCACCGGCTTCGCCGCACTTGGCATCGCTTCCGCTGAAACGGCCGGTGTAGGTGCAGTTACCGGCTGCGCACTACCACCCTGATCCGCACGCACGAACTGCCGCGGCCCCTTGGCACCACCCGGCCAGGGAGTAATTTCGATGATCTCGCTGGCTGTATAGGGTTGATTCTCCGTGGGCAGTCCGCCTGCAGCCGGCACCGGATAGACAGCAAAACGCACGATTTCGGTACCACGGCCAAACACGAACTCGACTCGTGTGCCGGATGTGAAGTGGAGTTGGTTGCCGTGCATCGGGTTGCGAAACCATTCACGCTTCATGCCGTCCACTTCGGTGCGACGCCGGATCGTCGGATACCAGCGCGTCACCAGCTCGGCAAAAGTCAGTTGGGTGGTGAAGTAAAGCCGCTTATAAGGCGGGCCACCGTCGCATTTAGGATCGCCGGTGGTGCGGATTGCATCCAGCGTAAGTCCTTCAAGACTGGGCATGCCCAACTGGGCGGCGGTGGGCGCATTACGCATGAGCGCGGCAGCGGCAGCTTCGGCGCGCTTCTGGCTGAAGTCGACACAATCGGACCACGCACTCGGCGCGAAGCTCAAACCGAGTGCGGCAACGAGAATCAAGGGCAATGGGTGCATGTGTTCTCTCACAGGCATGGTCTGACATCCGGTTTCGCGGTCACCGCAAAGATACACCATTCATTGCCTTGACTTGCGCGTGGCAGGCGGGCCTCAGGAATCATCCTGCACCAAAGCCCGTCGCAGCGAAATTCGGCTCAGCGGATCCGCGGCAACAGCGTCTGAGCTTGGCGGGTCATCCACCGGCGGGTGAGCAGTTGCACCACTGCCGCGGCGGCAAGGGCGCACAGGAACGCCAAACCGGTGCCGGTGCGCGGCAGCGCCCAGGCCAGCACCACACAAAAGGTGGCGAAGGCGTAAAGGCCATAGACCATGCCGCGCAAGAGCTGGATGACGGCGCCGGAACCGGCGCTGCGGTGAGTGAACAATGCGAGTACGGTGTTCATCACCGGGAACATCGCCAGCACGCCGGAGAGAGAGGGTCCGAGGTTTTCCGCGAAGTGCGTAACCGTCAGCACCAGCACCGCGCCCAGCGCCATCCGCAAGAGCAGGTCGTTTGGCGGTTTTCCCGGCAGCCGGACTGCCTCACGCCGGGGATAGGCACGCGGCGCGAAATACAGCGCGGCCAGCACAGCCAGCGTGGCGACCGTCAGCGTCAGCGGCTCAGCACCGACCGCGGCGGCGGCCAGCGCGTAAGCGACATAGGCCAGCGCAAGACTTGCCGGCCAGCGATACCGTGTCGCCGCCCAGGCGTAGCTCATGCCGAAGACCAGGATCGCCAGCACGCCGGTCAGGGTGCCGACTGCAGCCACCGCGGCAAAGTCCGCGCCTTGCTCCAACGCGATGAACCAGAGAATCGGCCCCGCGACGATCGGGAATGCCGACAGCCAACCCGCCACCGCCGGCCCCCAGCGCCGGCCGGCGAATGTCACCAGCGCGATCAGCGCGGGCACCAGACACAGCTTCAGCAGCAGCACCGTGTTCATGCCGACACAGTTCCGGCAGCACCGGCCATCCAGTAATGAGTCAATTAAGGCAATCGGTCAAAAGATAGTGAATGGCTAGAGTCCGAGTGAGGCCCAGAGGGTGTCCACCCGACGCTTCACCTCGTCACTCATCGCAATCGGCGTGCCCCACTCGCGGCTGGTTTCCGCCGGCCACTTGTTGGTGGCATCAATGCCCATCTTTGAACCCAGTCCCGCGACCGGGCTGGCGAAGTCGAGGTAATCAATCGGTGTGGCTTCAGCGATCAGCGTGTCGCGTTTGGGATCAACCCGCGTGGTCATCGCCCAGATCACTTCCTTCCAGTCACGCACATTGACGTCATCATCAGTGACGATGATGAACTTGGTGTACATGAACTGGCGCAGGAAGCTCCAGATGCCGA
>CAZHFZ010000080.1:0-10847 GCA_964531455.1 uncultured Bordetella sp. | reverse complement strand
AAGGAAATTAAATGGCAGACCCGCAAATGAACGACCCGAACTGGGAGCGCGGCGTGCTGGAGAAAGTCGCTCTTGCAGCCGTTCGCGAGCAGCGCGCGGCACGACGCTGGGGCATGTTCTTCAAGATGATGGTGTTGTTGTATCTGTTTGCCATCCTGTTCATTGGTATGGGATGGGTCGGAAAACACGACACCCTGCCGGGCAGTCACACCGCCCTGATCGACATCAGCGGCGTCATCAGTTCCGGCGGTCAGGCCAGCGCCGACAAGATCATGGGCGGTTTGCAGGCTGCGTTCAAGGACAAGAATACAAAAGGCATTGTCATTCGCATCAACAGTCCCGGCGGCAGCCCGGTGCAGGCGGGCTATATCTATGATGAGATCAAACGCCTGCGCGGGCTTCATCCGGAAATTCCTTTATATGCGGTCGTCGAGGATATCTGCGCTTCCGGGGGTTATTACATCGCCGCCGCCGCTGACAAGATCTATGTCGACAAGGCCAGCATCATCGGCTCCATCGGCGTGCTGATGGATGGTTTCGGTTTTACCGGTACCATGGAAAAGCTCGGAGTTGAGCGTCGTCTTCTTGCCGCGGGCGATAACAAGGGATTTCTGGATCCTTTTTCGCCGATCCAGGAAAAACAAAAGGCGCACGCTGAAACCATGCTCGATGATATCCACCAGCAATTCATCACAGTGGTGCGGCAGGGGCGCGGCAAGCGGCTCAAGGAAACGCCGGACATGTTTTCCGGGTTGTTGTGGGTCGGCCAGAAAAGCATTGAACTCGGACTGGCTGACGCACTGGGCGGCCTGGATTATGTTGCCCGCGACATCATCAAGGCCGAAGATATCGTTGATTACACGCAACAGGAAAACATTGCCGAACGTTTCGCGCGTCGCTTCGGTGCGGCAACGGCTGAAACGCTGATCAAACTGGGCGGCATGGGCAGCCTGACGATCCGCTGACCCCCGCAGGTTCTCAGATATTGCGATAGAGCAGGAATACCGCCGGCCGCTTGTTTAGGGCCGGCAGTTTTTTTCTCCACGCCGCAATCGTGCGTGTGGCAATACTTTCGCCGGCCTGAGTCAGGTCTGCAGCAATGCACAGCAGGGTATTACCCGTGCAGTGCTCGAGCAGCGCCTGCAGCAGTTGATCGTTGCGGTATGGCGTTTCAATGAATATCTGCGTGGCATCTTCGCGCTTCGAACGCTGTTCAAGTTCGCGGATCCTGGCGGCACGGGCCGCGGCATCCACCGGCAAATAACCATGGAAAGAGAAGCGCTGACCGTTCAGTCCTGAAGCCATCAATGCCAGCAGGATCGCTGACGGCCCCACCAATGGGACGACCGGAAACCCCGCTTCGTGTGCGGCACGCACCAGCAGGGCCCCGGGGTCCGCAACAGCCGGACAGCCTGCTTCCGAAACCAGGGCGACATCAATGCCGTCCCGTAAAGGTTGCAGCAGCGCAGCCATGGCGGCGACCGGCGTGTCTTTGTCGAGCGTGGTGATCGTGACCGTGCTCAAGACATGGGGATAGGCAATGCGTTTCAGGAAGGCACGCGCCGACTTGGGGTTTTCAGCGATGAAATGGGACAGGCGATGGGCGATGGTCAGCGATGCGCCGGGAATCACCGGCACCAAAGCGTCCCCTAAATCACTGGGCAGCAAATACAGGGAACCGGGTTCAACACTCATGGCAGGTCAATGCCGGCACGTTTCAGCATCGTGACCAGCATGATCAGCGGCAGCCCGATCAGTGCCGTCGGGTCGTCGCTCTCGACTTTTTCGACCAGCGCAATACCCAGCGCTTCAATTTTGGCACTGCCTGCGCAGTCATAGGGCTGGTCCTGCCGCAGGTAACGTTCAATGGCATCGTCGGACAGTTCACGCATGCGCACGGTGGTGGGCACGTTCGCGCATTGCATTTCATCGCTGGCCGCGTCGTAAAGGCTGATTGCCGTATGAAAAACAGTGGTTTTTCCGCTCATCGCCTGCAACTGTCCGAAAGCAGCAGCATGGGTGCCTGGTTTACCCAGAACAGTTCCATCAAGAAGCGCCACCTGATCGGATCCGATGATCAAGGCGGAGGGTCGGGTCGTCGCGACTTTGCGTGCCTTGGCTTGAGCGAGACGGGTTGCAGTCGCCACAGGCGCTTCGCCAGGCAGCGCCGTCTCGTCGATTTCCGGCGCGATGCTCCTGCAGTCAAGGCCAAGGCGCGCGATCAGGGATTTTCGGTAACTGGAAGAGGAGGCGAGAACGATTTCCCGGGTCAGGGCGGTCATGGAAGGCTGTAAGTATCTGAAACTGCGGGCGATAAGTCGGTCAGGGGTTGCGAAGGCCCGAGAGAGGGTGAGCTAAGTGCTTGGCAAATCAGGGAAATTGGCGTCATTATTTTTGACAGGAAGTGCTGAAAATATTATCATGCCGCGCTTATGTCCGGACCGGCCGCAGCTCACGTTCTCGATGATCCTTTCGGGTTCGCCCGCGCGGCAGGACAGTTGCAAGGACAATTGGCGGTTTCCACCATGCCCCGGTTACAGGATCAACTCGCCGGCAACGCAGGGGAAGTGAAATTCAGCGTTCGCGGCGGACTGGATCTGCTGGATCGCCCCCAATTGGAACTGGAAGTAACCGGTGCATTGAAGTTGCTTTGTGCCCATTGCGTAAAGCCGCTTGATTATGCACTGGACTTGCACACTCGGGTGTTGATTGCGCATCCCGGCGCGGTGCCGCTGGATGATGAGAACCCGGAGTCGCCGGAATGGATTGAGGCCGGGCAGGAATTGAATGTACAGGAACTGGTAGAAGACGAAATTTTGCTGGGACTGCCGCTTTCAGTAAGGCATGCCCAGGGACAGTGCAGCAGCGATAGTCAGGAAGCATTCGGCAAAAAAACTGTGGATTCGCCGTTTGCACGGCTTGCAACGCTGCTCGAACCCGGACGAACGAATAAACGTTAATTTAGGAGAATCAAATGGCTGTTCAACAGAACAAGAAGTCCCCTTCCAAGCGCGGCATGCACCGCTCGCACGACGGTCTCGACAAGCCGGCACTGGCCGTCGAACCTGTTTCCGGTGAAGCGCATCTGCGCCATCACATCAGCCCCAACGGTTTTTACCGCGGCAAGAAAGTCATCAAGGCCAAGGGCGAGTAATTCCCCGGCGTCAGCGGGATACCCGGCGGGCTGTACAACAGACCGGATCCCGAAGCGGAGGATATTGATGGAAGTGACAGTAGCCATCGACTGCATGGGCGGCGATCATGGCGTGCGCGTCACCGTGCCCGCCGCGATCGAACGGTCCCGTTTTGATACGCATTCCCGCTTCATTCTGGTCGGCCTTGAAGACGCAATTCTCGCGGAATTGACACGTGCAGGCATTACCGCAGGTGATCGATTCGAAATCCGCCATGCATCCGAAGTCGTGGCGATGGACGAGCCGCCAGCGAACGCGCTGCGCGGCAAAAAAGATTCTTCGATGCGTGTCGCCATCAACCTCGTCAAGAGCGGGGAAGCCCAGGCCTGCGTCAGCGCCGGCAACACCGGTGCGCTGATGGCGATTTCACGCTTTGTGCTGAAAACCCTGCCGGGCATTGACCGTCCGGCAATTGCCTCGATCCTGCCTACCGCCAAAGGGCATATCCATATTCTTGATCTGGGCGCCAATGTCGACTGCACGGCCGAGCATCTGCTGCAGTTTGCCGTGATGGGCGCAGAACTGGTATCTGCGGTTGAACACAAGCCCCGGCCAACCGTTGGCTTGCTGAACATCGGCGAGGAAGACATCAAGGGTAACGAAGAGGTAAAACGTGCAGCAGAACTGCTGCGCGGCAGCGATCTGAACTTTTACGGCAATGTAGAAGGCAATGACATCTACAAAGGCACTACGGATGTTGTAGTGTGCGACGGTTTTGTCGGAAACGTCGCGTTAAAAACTTCCGAGGGCCTCGCCCAGATGCTCGGTACATTTCTGCGAGAAGAGTTCGGTCGCAACCTGCTGACCAAGCTGGCCGGAGTGGTGGCAATGCCAGTGCTCAAGGCGTTCAAGCGCCGCGTGGATCACCGCCGTTACAACGGTGCCAGCCTGCTGGGACTGCGAGGAGTCGTAATCAAAAGCCACGGCTCGGCAGACGCATTTGCCTATGGATTCGCCATCGAGCACGCCATCAAGGAAGTTCGAACCGGCGTTCTTGAACACATCACCGAGCGCATGGCCGCGCAGGAAGGGAAAGTCGCAACGGCATGAGCGGAATTTACTCGCGCATTATCGGCACGGGTAGCTATCTCCCGGCCAAAATATTGACCAATGCTGATCTCGCCGGTACCGTCGCAACATCTGACGAGTGGATCCAGCAGCGTACCGGCATCCGTGAACGGCACATTGCTGCTGACAACGAGAGCTCAAGCGATCTCGCGCTGCACGCGTCACGCCGCGCGCTCGAAATGGCCGGCATTACCGCTGATCAACTTGATCTGATCATCGTCGCAACGACAACGCCGGACATGGTGTTCCCGAGTACAGCCTGCATCCTGCAATCCAAACTCGGCGCCAAAAACATGCCCGCATTTGATGTTCAGGCGGTATGCAGCGGATTTGTTTACGCGTTGAATACAGCAGACCTGTATATCAGATCCGGCCAGTACGAACACGTTCTGGTGGTCGGCGCCGAAGTCTATTCGCGCATACTTGACTGGTCTGATCGCGGCACCTGCGTACTGTTCGGAGATGGCGCCGGCGCGGTGGTTCTCAAGCGCAGCGATACCCCCGGAATACTGGCCTCAAGGCTGCATGCTGATGGCAGCCACGCAAGCATTCTGTCCGTACCCGGTCAGGTTTGTCGTGGCGGGATAAGCGGCACGCCGCTACTGCAAATGGATGGCGGGGCGGTATTCAAATTTGCGGTAAAAGTCCTGGAGGATGTGGCTCTGGAGACTCTTGAGGCCGCCGGTCTCCAGAAAACCGATATTGACTGGCTGATCCCGCATCAGGCCAACATCCGCATTATTCAGGCGACAGCCAAAAAACTCGGTGTGACCATGGAACGTGTAGTGACCACGGTGGATCGTCATGCCAACACTTCCGCAGCATCGGTGCCGCTGGCGCTCGATGAGGCGGTGCGCGACGGGCGCATCCGCACCGGACACAAGGTGATGCTGGAGGGTGTCGGGGGCGGTTTTACCTGGGGTGCCGTACTTTTGCAGTGGTGAGGACTGAATCATGAAATTGGCATTGGTTTTTCCAGGACAGGGTTCGCAGAGCGTCGGCATGATGCAGGGTTTTGCCGATACTGCAGTGGTTCGCGAAACCTTTGAGGAAGCATCGACCGCGTTGGGTCAGGATCTGTGGAAATTGGTTGCAGAAGGACCAGCTGACGACCTGAATATGACAGTCAATACGCAGCCGGTAATGCTGACCGCAGCGTATGCGATGTATCGCGCATGGCAGAATGCCGGTGGCCCGTCACCGGCGCTTGTTGCAGGCCACAGCCTAGGTGAATACACCGCGCTGGTTGCTGCGGGTGTGATCGCCTTTGCAGATGCAGTGCCGCTGGTACGCTTCCGTGCGCAGGCAATGCAGGAAGCGGTACCCATGGGCACCGGGGCGATGGCGGCGATTCTCGGCCTTGACGATGACGCGGTCCGCGCAGCTTGCGCCGAGGCCGCTCAAGGGGAGGTCGTTGAGGCAGTCAATTTCAATGCACCAAGTCAGGTAGTGATTGCCGGCCACAAAGGCGCCGTTGAACGCGCAGCTGCGGGCGCGAAAACACGTGGCGCCAAACGCGCTTTGATGTTGCCTGTCAGTGCACCATTTCACTCATCACTGCTCAAGCCCGCCGCGGATCGACTCCAGGCGCGCATGAAGGAACTGGAGTTTCATGGGTCGAAGATTACCGTCATCAACAATGTTGATGTTGCGATGGTCACCGATCCGGTGCTGATCAAGGATGCACTGGCCAGACAGGCCTGCAATCCCGTGCGCTGGGTTGAGGTTATCCAGGCTTTCGCTGCGCAAGGTGTAACGCATGTCGTTGAGTGCGGTCCCGGCAAAGTACTGGCCGGCATGACCAAACGCATTGAAAGCAGCTTGCAGGGATTCGCAGTGACTGACCCGGCTTCGCTGGCGCAAACAATGGAGGCGCTGAAATGAACAGTCTTGCAGGCAAGGTAGCACTGATCACCGGTGCTTCACGCGGCATCGGCAAAGGTATTGCACTGGCTTTGGGTGCAGCAGGTGCGACCGTTGCAGGAACCGCGACAACAGAAGTCGGGGCCGAGGGCATTTCCAGGGATCTGACTGCCGCCGGAATTACTGGTCTCGGTTATGCCATGGATGTCAACGACGCAGCGCAGATCGAATCAACGCTGGCCGCAATCCAGCAACAGTGGGGCGAAGTCGCCATACTGGTCAACAATGCCGGCATCACCCGCGACAACCTGCTGATGCGTATGAAAGATGAGGAATGGGACAGCATCATGTCGACCAATCTCAAATCAGTCTACCGGCTGTCCAAAGCCGTTGTCCGCGGCATGATGAAGGCTCGCGCAGGTCGCATCATCAACGTGACCTCGGTGATCGGCGCGATGGGTAATGCCGGACAAACCAATTACGCCGCAGCCAAAGCCGGTGTTGAAGGATTTTCGCGCGCACTGGCCCGTGAAGTTGGCAGCCGTAACATTACCGTTAACTGTGTGGCCCCGGGCTTCATCGATACCGACATGACCCGCGGCCTGCAAGAAGCGCAGCGAACCGCACTTTTGGGGCAGATCCCGCTGGGCCGCCTCGGCGCTGTTAATGATGTTGCAGACGCCGTGGTCTATCTTGCCTCTGATGCAGCTTCGTACGTGACTGGTTGCACTTTGCACGTTAACGGCGGCATGCATATGGGCTAGAATGCGCGCGGTTTCACCAGTGCGCGCATCGACAACGAACATAACTTTCTGTTTTAGAAAGATTATTTAATTCAGGTTTGTGGTAAAATTTGGATCTTTCGGGGGGCGCATATGCGGCAAACGCTGCAGCATGATCGACCCACAATCATCCAACAACGCGAAAGGGGACTGTAGATGGAAAATATCGAGCAACGCGTCAAGAAAATTGTTGCCGAGCAACTTGGCGTCAACGAAGCGGACGTCAAAACCGACTCGTCCTTCGTCAATGACCTGGGGGCAGATTCCCTCGACACGGTCGAGTTGGTGATGGCGCTGGAAGAGGAATTCGAAACCGAGATTCCGGACGAAGAAGCAGAGAAGATCACCACAGTTCAGCAGGCTGTCGACTATATCAAGTCGCACCAAAAAGCCTGACATTGCGGAAGGGAAAACCCTTCCTTGATCAACCTGATGGCGGAATGCCCTTGGCGTATTTCGCATCCTGAATCATGTCGCGTCCCACCACCCGCAGAGTCGTAGTGACCGGACTGGGGATCATCTCCCCAGTAGGCATTGGTCTCGTTGAATCTTGGTCCAATATTACTGCCGGTAAATCCGGGATCGGCAAGATCACACGCTTTGATGCGACTGGCTACACCTCGCAAATTGCAGGTGAAGTCAAAGGTTTTGACGCCGGCAACTACCTTCCCGTCAAGGAAGCACGGCGTTTCGATACATTCATTCATTACGGATTGGCTGCAGGAATCGATGCCATCAAGGACGCAGGCCTTGACCTCGATAAACTTAATCGAGAAATGATCGGCGTATGCATCGGTTCAGGCATTGGCGGACTGCCTCTGATCGAGGATACGCACAATGCCGTGCTTGCCGGCGGCCCGCGCAAGATATCCCCGTTTTTCGTACCGGGTTCGATCATCAACATGATCTCGGGACAGTTGTCGATCATGTACGGGCTGCAGGGGCCGAACATTTCAGTTGTTTCAGCCTGCACCACGGCCAACCACAGCATTGGAGAGGCCGGCCGCCTGATTGAATATGGTGATGCTGACATCATGATTGCCGGCGGCGCCGAGGCTACTGTTTCCCCTCTGGGTATCGGCGGTTTCTGTGCTGCGCGCGCGCTCTCTTCACGCAACGATGATCCGCTTGCAGCCAGTCGTCCATGGGACAAGGATCGCGATGGGTTTGTCATGGGTGAGGGTGCAGGTGTATTGGTGCTTGAAGAATACGAACACGCCAAACGTCGCGGCGCCCGGATCTACTGTGAGCTTGCCGGTTACGGCATGAGTGCCGACGCGCATCACATCACAGCACCTTGCGAAGACGGTGCCGGTGCCGTGCGCTGCATGAATAATGCCTTGCGCAACGCCGGCGTGAGTCACGACCAGATCGACTACGTCAATGCCCATGGCACATCGACCCCTTTGGGGGATATCGCCGAAACCACTGCCCTCAAGAACTGCTTCGGCGCACAGGCCCGCAAACTTGCAGTCAGTTCAACCAAGTCCATGACCGGCCATCTTCTTGGCGCAGCCGGCGGTATTGAAGCCGTGTTTTCGATATTGGCGATTCGTGACCAGGTCGCACCGCCAACCATCAATCTGGACAATCAGGATCCGCAATGCGACCTGGATTACGTGCCCAACACCGCGCGCCAGATGAAAATCAACATCGCACTTTCCAACTCTTTCGGATTCGGCGGCACCAACGGCAGCCTGGTGTTCCGCAAGATCTGACAACCGTTCCGCTGGCCGCCGCAGGCATTTCCCGCAGCAGCCATTGCCGGCATGTCATTGACTCTTATTAACGGCAGTCCGGCCGATACCATCCCAGCGGATGATCGCGGTCTTGCCTACGGGGATGGCGTTTTCCGTACTTTGGCTGCACGCGCAGGTCAGGTTATCTTGTGGCGCCGTCATTACGACAAGCTGAGCGCAGACTGCCGGTCCCTTTCAATTGTTCCTCCTCTAGAGTCGCTTCTGCATGATGACTTGTGCTCGATTTTGCAGCACATGCCGGACTGTGCGATCCGGATTACGGTCACTCGTGGCAGCGGAGGCCGCGGTTATGTCTTACCCGGGAACGTCACTCCCCGACGCATTGTTGCAGCATCACCAATTCCTGAATACCCCGCTGATCAGGCGATACGCGGTGTAAAAGTTCGCTATTGCGAACAACGGCTTGCGTTGCAGCCCCGGCTTGCGGGGATCAAACACCTCAACCGCCTGGAAAACGTACTGGCCCGGGCCGAGTGGCATGATCCGGCCATCGCCGAGGGATTGCTGCTGGACGTTGATGGCTGCGTCATTGAAGGCACTCGCTGCAACCTTTTTCTGATGGAAAAGGGCGTACTGGTAACCCCCGATCTTTCACGTTGCGGTGTAGCTGGTGTTACCCGGGATGCAGTCATAGAACAAGCCGAAAGGCATGATATTCCTTGCCGGGTAGAGCCGGTCAGCTGTGAACGTTTGCAGGCTGCGGATGAGATATTGCTTGTCAACAGTCTGATCGGCGTCTGGCCTGTAGCCGTGCTGGAAGGGCGTACTTGGCACGATTTTGGGATGGCTGTGCGCGTTCAAAAATGGCTTCATGATTTGGCTGATGCGCCTGCTTAAACAATTACTGTTGATGCTCATGCTGTCTGCGCTGCTGGCCAGCGCTGCCATGTATTTTTACGCCCATGGCGATCTGCAACTGCCGGATGCGCCGGTGACATTCGAATTGCGCACCGGCAGCAGCCTGAGGGCGACAGCGACACAACTGGCGGCCGCAGGCATCATCGGCCGTCCGGAGCCTTTTGAGTTACTGACGCGACTGCTGGGTGAATCCGGACGGCTAAAAGCCGGCAACTACGAGTTTTCCGGTCAAATGACCCCGCTGGATTTGCTTCAGCGCATGACCCGCGGTGATGTGACCCTGATTGCAATCACCTTCGTCGAAGGCTGGACTTTCGGCCAGATGCGCAAGGCACTCCGGGAAAACCCGAAAATCCGCAGCGAATTGGCTGACCTGTCCGAACCTGAGGTATTACAGAAGCTGGGCATCAGCGCGCCTGCAGCAGAAGGCTGGTTTTTCCCGGATACCTACCACTTCACCGACGGCACCACAGACTTGTCGATCCTGCTCCGTGCGCACAACCTGATGCGCCGTCATCTGGAGCAGGAATGGGCACGCCGCGCCCCGAATCTGCCGCTGCAGACTCCGACCGAAGCGCTGATCCTGGCTTCGATTGTTGAAAAAGAGACCGGTCGTGCCGATGAGCGCGGTTTGGTTGCTGCGGTGTTCATCAACCGGCTGCGTATCGGCATGCGCCTGCAAACCGATCCGACCGTGATCTACGGTATGGGGGCCAGTTTTGACGGCAACATCCGCAAACGCGATTTGCTGACGGATACACCCTACAATACCTACACACGCACCGGACTGCCGCCCACACCAATTGCCATGCCTGGACTTGATGCCTTGCGCGCCACGCTGAACCCTGCCCCCAGTGACGCACTTTATTTTGTCGCGCGTGGTGACGGCACTTCCAAATTTTCGCGCACCCTGGCGGAGCACGAACGGGCAGTCACTCAATATCAACGTCGGGGCCGGCAATGATCCGGGGACGCTTCATCACCCTGGAAGGCATGGATGGCGCCGGCAAGACCACCCATCTGGCGTGGCTTCGCGACCGCCTGCTCGCCAAGGGCGTTGCTTTGACGGTGACTCGCGAGCCTGGTGGTACGGAACTGGGCGAATCACTACGGGGGTTGCTGCTGGACAGCCATCAGCCGCGACAGCCGGAAACCGAGGCTCTGTTAATGTTTGCTGCGCGCAATGAACACATCGCCCGGGTGATTGAACCAGCTCTGGAAGCCGGTCAGTGGGTATTGTGCGACCGGTTTACTGACGCCACCTATGCCTACCAGTCTGGAGGTAGTGGAATGGGTTGGTCACGGATCGCAGAACTGGAGCG
>CAZHFZ010000079.1:0-11384 GCA_964531455.1 uncultured Bordetella sp. | reverse complement strand
AACCATGTTCCGCGGCGAGAAGAACACCAACTGGGAAGGCGGCTACCGCGTACCCACGCTGATCAAGTGGCCTGGCGTGATCAAACCCGGAACAATCGTCAACGACATTGGTGCCCATGAGGATATGCTGACAACCTTGCTGGCCGCTGCGGGCGACAAGACGGTGAAGCAGGATCTGCTGAAGGGCCGTGCGGTCGGCAATATGACTTATAAGGTCCACCTCGACGGCTATGACCTTGGCCCCGCGCTGAAGGGGGAGGCACCATGGCCCCGCAAGGAATTCCTGTATTGGACCGATGATGGCAGCGTCGCCGCGCTACGTTACGAAAACTGGAAGGTGACCTTTCTGCGTCAGGATGGCGAAGGTTTCGATGTCTGGCAGAAGCCCTTCACGACCTTGCGTGCCCCTGCACTCACGAATCTGCGCATGGACCCCTTCGAGCGTGCCCAGCAGGAACATGCCATTGGCTACCAGCGGTGGTTCTTGGAGCGCATGTTCGCGATTGCACCCGCCGGCGCTTACGTTGGGGCGTGGCTGCAGAGCTTCCGCGAGTTCCCGCCGCGCCAGAAGCCCGGCAGTTTCAACCTTGATCGCGTGATGGAAGCTGTGACGAGGCCGGTCAAGAACTGACGACAACTTTAAACGGTCAACGCGAAGGGCCACGCTTGCCGCAATGGCAGGCGTGGCCCGATGCATTTTATGAGCCCCGCATGAAATGCGACCATAGGATTACTGAACGATGAAAGCCACACGGCTACAAATACTCCTTGCTGTCGCGCTTATCGGTGCGGCGGCTTTCACCACTACCATCGTCCGCGCCGCCGACCCCTTGCCCTCGTGGAACAGCGGTGCGGCGAAAAAAGCGATCGTCGAGTTCGTCAAAGTGACGACCACCAAGGGCGGCCCGAAATTCGTGCCGCCGGCGGCGCGCATCGCCGTGTTCGACAACGACGGCACGTTGTGGGCTGAGCAGCCGATGTATTTTCAACTGGCCTTCGCCCTCGACCGCGTGAAGGCGCTCGCACCGCAACACCCGGAGTGGAAAGACAAGGAGCCATTCGCCTCGCTGCTCAAGGGGGACCTGAAGGCAGTGCTGGCAGGGGGCGAGAAGACGCTGCTGGAAATCGTCATGGCCACGCACGCGGGCATGACGACCGAAGAGTTCGAGAAAATCGTGCGCGATTGGATGGTGACGGCAAGGCACCCGAAGACGGGCCGGCCTTACAACGAAATGATTTATCTGCCGATGGTCGAGTTGCTGCGTTACCTCCGGGCAAACGGCTTCAAGACCTATATCGTTTCAGGCGGCGGTATTGAATTCATGCGGCCTTGGGTGGAGCAGGCCTATGGCATTCCGCCCGAGCAGGTTGTTGGCAGCACCATCAAGACCAAATTCGAGATGCGCGATGGCAAACCGGTAATCCTGCGCCTGCCCGAGATCGATTTCATCGACGACAAGGAAGGCAAGCCGGTCGCCATCAACAAGTTCATCGGCCGGCGCCCGATTCTTGCTTTTGGTAATTCCGACGGCGACCTTGAGATGCTCCAGTGGACCGCAGCCGGCAGTGGTGCACGTTTCATGGGCATCGTCCATCACACCGATGCCGACCGAGAGTGGGCCTATGACCGCAAGTCCCACATCGGTCGCCTCGACAAAGCGCTGGACGAGGCGAACGCGAAGGGATGGGCCGTGGTGGATGTCCGGCGCGATTGGAATGTCGTTTTCCCGCCCGTGGGAAAATGAGGTCAGGTATTTTGAAGCGAATCCAGCCGCCGCTGATGACATTCCGGTGGCAGAATCAAATTCGCAAGTTTTGCTTGCGTCGTATAATTCACAAGTAAAATCATTCGCTTGCAGATCGTTTGACGAAATCCCAAGGGGAAGCAATGCACTTTCTATCCAGATTCATGGCGATTTTTCTGGCTGTCACGCTGACACTCCTGCCATACGTGCAGGCGCAGGAGGGCGGTGCAACCCAGTTCAAGAAGGAAGAGATTGAACAGCTGGTTGCGCCGATTGCACTGTATCCCGATGCGCTGGTGGCGCAGATCCTGATGGCCTCGACCTATCCGCTGGAAATCGTTTCGGCGGCACGCTGGTCGAAAGAGAATTCCAGTGTCAAGGACAAGGCACTGGAGGACGCGATGCAGAAACAGACTTGGGACCCAAGTGTGAAATCGCTGACCGCGTTCCCGAGCGTGCTGGCGATGCTCAACGAGAAGCTCGATTTGACGCAAAAGCTGGGTGACGCCTTCCTCGGCCAGCAGAAAGACGTGATGGCGGCGATTCAGACGCTGCGCGCCAAGGCTGACAAGGCCGGCAACCTGAAGTCGGGCAAGGAACAGAAGGTCACCACCACGCAGCAGGACGGGCAGACGGTGATCGTCATCGAGCCGACGAATCCGCAGGTGGTTTATGTGCCGACGTATAACCCGACTGTGGTTTACGGACCGTGGCCCTATGCGGCCTATCCGCCTTATTACTACTACCCGCCGGGATACAGTGCGGGCAGCGTGTTTTTTGCCTTCACCGTAGGCGTGGCAGTCGGCAACGCGATGTGGGGCGGTTGTCACTGGGGTGGCGGCGGCAATGTTTACATCAATCACAACACGTACAACAATTTCAACAAGACCAACATCAACACCGGCGACTGGAATCACAACCCCACCCATCGTAAAGGCGTGCAGTACCGTGATCAGGCGACACAACAGAAATTCGGCAAAGGGCCGTCACAGGGTGTTGATTCTCGCGAGGCATTCCGCGGCCGGGCTGAGCAGGGTCGTCAGGAAATTGCACGTGGTGGAGCCGACAATCTGAAAGGCCGTCCTGCCGGCGGTGATGCGCGACCGAATGCCGGCTCGCGTGACCTCAACACCAAGGGCGCCGGCGATCGTAGCGTGCAGCGTCCTTCAGGTGGCCGCGACCCCGGTGCGTTCGATGGTATCGGTCAGGGTAGCCATACGCGTGATGTCAGCAACCGTGGTGCGGCCAGTCGAGCTTCTGCTGCGGGTCATTCACGTCCTTCCGGCGGCGGCGCGGCGCGCGCGGGCGGCGGTGGCGGTCGCCATCGCTGAGCCGACAGGAGACGATGATGACCATGCATAACCTGTTCAAGGAATTCACCATGTCTGCAACATCCATCATGCGCCTTGTATCCGGCGCGCTGATTGCCACGGTCGTGCTGGCGCTGCCAGTTCATGCCGCAGACCCGGCGCAAAAACCAGCAGCGTCCAAACAAAAGGCAGCTGCGCCCAAGCAAATGACTTACGCATCGCCTGAAGAGGCGGTGCAGGCATTGATTGCGGCAGCGAAGGCTGCGGACGGCAAGGCGATGATTGCGATTCTCGGGGCCGGCGCAAAGCCACTGATTGGTTCGGGGGATGCCGTTTCCGACAAGGCGAGCCGTGCGCGGTTTGTCGCCTCGTACGATGAGGCCAGCAAGCTGGAACGATCCGGCGATACAAAGGTCATTCTGACCACCGGCAAGGATGCGTGGCCGTTTCCGATTCCGCTGGTGAAAGAAGCGGCCGGCTGGCGCTTTGATACTGCCGCCGGCAAAGACGAAATCCTCAACCGCCGGATCGGCAGCAATGAACTGTCGACGATTCAGTCGCTGCTCGCCTATGTCGATGCCCAGCGCGATTACTACCGGCTGAATCCGCAGAAGGACAAGTTGCAGGGTTACGCGCAAAAGCTGGTCAGCACCAAGGGCAAGCGCGATGGTCTGTATTACCCGACCAAGACCGGTGAGCCGCTGAGCCCGCTGGGCCCGCTGTTTGACGTGGCAAAGGCCGAGGGTTACGGCGGATCCGACGCAAAAGCGACGGCTTATCACGGTTATCACTACCGCATTCTCAAGGGGCAGGGCGCGGATGCCCCGGGCGGAGCCTATGACTACATGGCCAAGGGCAAGATGATCGGCGGTTTTGCGCTGATTGCCTGGCCTGCGACCTATCGCAACTCCGGCGTGATGACATTCATGGTCAATCATGACGGCGTGGTTTTCGAGAAGGATCTCGGCCCGAACACGGCGGGTGTGGTGGGCAAGATCAACCGCTTCAATCCCGACAGCAGCTGGAAGCGTTTGTAAGCTTCGGGTTGTCCGAGTATCCCGCCTGGCAGGCGGGTCTCTCCCCGCCATGGGTTAGGGGGATACAGTCGCGCGACATATAATGCGCGCATGCAACTCGCCCCCGCCGCACCGAAAGACATTTTCAGTCACCGCAAATACTGGGCGGCGCGTTTCGGTACGGCCCCCTTCCTGCCGATGTCGCGCGCCGAGATGGACAAGCTCGGCTGGGAGGAATGCGACATCATTCTTGTCACCGGCGATGCCTATGTCGATCACCCCAGTTTCGGCATGGCCATTGTCGGCCGGCTGCTCGAAGCCCAGGGATTCCGCGTCGGTATCATTGCCCAGCCGGATTGGCACAGCGTCGATCCCTTCCGCGCGCTCGGAAAACCGAAGCTGTTTTTTGGCGTCACCGCCGGCAATATGGATTCGATGGTCAATCGTTACACTTCGGATCGCCGGGTACGCAGCGACGACGCGTACACGCCGAATGCCGAAGGCGAGAAACGGCCCGACCGTGCGGTGATCGTCTACAGCCAGCGCGCCCGCGAGGCCTATCCGGATGTGCCGGTTGTCATCGGCGGCATCGAGGCCAGCCTGCGACGCATCGCGCACTTTGATTACTGGTCGGAAAAGGTGCGGCGTTCGGTTCTGGTCGATGCCAAGGCCGACATCCTCGTTTACGGCAACGCCGAGCGCGCGATTGTCGATATTGCGCACCGGCTCGCGGCCAGGGCAACCCCCGACAGCATCACCGACATTCGCGGCACCGCGTTCCTGCGTGCGGCGACGCCAGCCGACTGGATCGAGATTGATTCCACACGTATCGATACGCCAGGGCCGCTGAATCCGCCCATTGATCCCTACGCGATGGAAGGCGTGACCACCAAGGCTGCGGTGCCTGAAGCACCGAAGGGTGCGCAGGTCGTACGCTTCATCCGTGAGGTCAAAAATGAAGACCGTGCGCTCAGCGTGATTCGCATGCCGTCTTATGAGGCGGTCGCCCAGGATCCGATCCTGTATGCCCATGCTTCGCGCATCCTGCATGTCGAGTCCAATCCGGGCAATGCACGTGCGTTGATACAGCGCCACGGTGACAGGGAAGTCTGGATCAATCCGCCGCCGATTCCGCTGACGATGAAGGAGATGGACGCGTTGTACGAATTGCCCTATGCGCGCGTCCCGCATCCGGCCTACGGCAAGGCGAAGATCCCTGCCTACGAGATGATCCGTTTTTCGGTGACCATCCAGCGCGGTTGTTTCGGCGGCTGCACCTTCTGCTCGATCACGGAGCATGAAGGTCGCATCATCCAGAACCGTTCCGAGGATTCGATCATCCGCGAGATCGAGCAGATCCGCGACGAGGTGCCGGGTTTCACCGGCGTGATTTCGGATCTCGGCGGACCGACGGCGAACATGTACCGGCTGGCGTGCAAGAGCAAGGAAATCGAGATGTCATGCCGCCGTCCGTCGTGCGTGTATCCGGGCGTTTGTCCGAATCTGAATACCGATCACTCGTCGCTGATCCATCTGTATCGCCGCGCGCGTACGCTGCCCGGCATCAAGAAAATCCTGATTGGTTCCGGCGTGCGTTATGACTTGGCCGTTGAATCACCGGAGTATGTGAAGGAACTGGCGCAGCATCATGTCGGCGGTTACCTGAAGATTGCCCCGGAGGCGATTGGCGAGGGGCCGCTGTCGAAAATGATGAAGCCCGGCGTCGGCACTTATTACAAGTTCAAAGAACTCTTCGACAAGTTCTCGAAGGAAGCGGGCAAGGAGCAGTACCTGATTCCGTATTTCATTGCTGCCCATCCCGGTACAACCGATCAGGACATGCTCGAACTTGCGTTGTGGCTGAAGACCAACGGATTCCGCGCTGATCAGGTGCAGGCTTTCCTGCCCTCACCAATGGCAACGGCAACGGCGATGTATCACTCGGGCAAGAATCCGCTGCGCAAGGTCACGCGTGACAGTGAAGATGTGATCATCCCCAAGGGATTGAAGGTGCGCCGGCTGCACAAGGCTTTCCTGCGTTACCACGACCCCGAGAACTGGCCGGTGCTGCGCGAAGCCCTGCGTCGGATGGGCCGCGCGGATCTGATCGGTACGGGCAAGCGTCAGTTGGTGCCTTCATTCCAGCCTGCAGGCACGGGCCTCAAGCCGGAAGGCGCGCGCAAGCCGACCAAATATCAGAACTTCCGAACCCAGCATACGGGGCTTCCGCCTTCGCCAGTGGTTCGTGATCGCAAAGCGGCGCCATCCAAGGCGAAACGACCCGCACGCTCAGCCAAGGTGCGTTAACCGGTTTGCAACTGGGTGTTGCTGTTGCGGCGCCGGCGTGCGTTCATCGTGGTGACCACCAGCATGTCGAGCATGCAGTAGAAGGTGCCTGCTGCCAGTGGTGGATTCAGTGTGGTCCAGCCGGTCACCGGCACCTCGTGCAGCCAGTACCAGTTGCCGATGGCCGTGCCATAGATTTCCAGTCCCAGCGACAGCATGAACATCACCGCGTACAGCTTGCGGCCCCGGCTGAAGATCATGCACAGCAACAGTAGAGTGTAGAGAATCAGACCCATGGTATCGGCGCCGATCCACGCCAGCGCGATGACCGGCGGGGCGGCGGCCAGCGGCACCATCCAGATGATCGAATCGGGCATGCGCTTGGTGATGGCGATACCGAGCACGAATACCAGTGCGTGGGCGGGCGGCACGAACAATGGAATGTTGTTCAGGCGGTATTCGTAAAGGCCCCACCCCAGAGACAGAAAGATTTCACCGGCGGTGGCGTAGGCCACACACAGGATCATGCTGGTGCGCGTGTCCGGTGTGGAGCGCGCCAGCCAGAACAAGAGCATCGCCCAGGTGACGATGCTGACCGCATCCTGTCCCCAAACGGGGATGTGTTGATCAACGAGCAGGCCGATGGTGATCAGCGCGACGATGGTCCACGCGGGTAATGGCGACGCTGCAGAATGATCAAGCGCAGGGCTTGTTGCGGACATAATTTGTAAGTAATTGATTTATAAGTTATTTTCCGCGGAACGTGGGTTTGCGTTTTTCCTTGAAGCTGGCGATGCCTTCTTTAGCATCTGCGCTCTGGCGGATGCGCTGGATCGTAGCTCGGCCTTGCGCAGCGAGCTCCGACGGCCCTTTCGGAATGATGCGGCCGACGTAATCGCGCAGCACCGCGACCACCATCGGCGCGTTTTCGGCCAGCTGCCGAGCCCAGACCATGGCAGCGTTGAGTTGCTCACCGGGTTTGACCACCTGATTGACGAATCCGACCTGATACATGCGTTCGGCGGAGATTTCGTTGCCGACCAGCATCAGTTCCATCGCGACCTTGTGCGGGATGCGTGCGGCGAGTCCTGCAATGGCCGCGCCGGTGACCCCGATCTTGGCTTCGGGGAACATGAATTTGGCGTCTTCGGCGGCAATGCACAGGTCGCACATCTGCACGATGACCATGCCACCACCGACGACCCAGCCACCGACGGCAGCGATCAGCGGCTTTTGCATCGGCAGGCCGATGTTGGGCACGCAGGCGGGAAAATCTTCCGGCGGCCCCTTGATGTCGGCGCCGCCGGTGAAGTGTGCGCCGGTATGCGTCAGGATGCCGACACGGTCATCGCCGTCATTGAGGCGTTCCAGCGCTGCACGCAATTGCGTCGCCATGTCATTGTTGATGGCGTTGCGTTTATCGGGGCGGTTCAGCGTGATGATTGCGACGCCGTCGCGGGATTCGTAGGTGACTACTGTGCTGCTCATGGCATGTTCCTTCGGTGAATTCAGTGTGTCAGTGTGGCGCGACCGTCGAGGGCAATGACGCCATGCCCCGATTCAAGCACCAGCAGGGGATTGATGTCGAGTTCGGCGAGGCGCGGCCCCAAAGCTGCGGCGAGTTCGCTGAGCCGTGCGACGGTTTCAGCAAGGGCGGCGATGTCTGCGGGTTTGCGCCCGCGCACGCCAGAGAGCACGGGTGCGATGCGCAGGGCGCGGATCAGGCGTTTTGCATGTGCGGCGGATATGGGCGCAATCGCCATCTGCACGTCGTCGAGGATTTCGACGAGTATGCCGCCGCTGCCGACCACAACTACCGGGCCGAACTGCGCATCCCAGCGGCAGCCGACAATCAGTTCGATGCCGCCTAAAAGCATGGGCTGGACGACGCAGCCGTCGAGTCTTTCGCCAGGCATGTGTTTGGCGAGGCCGCGCGCGATGTCCTGCCAGGCTGCGCGCAGAGATTCATCATCGGCGATATTGAGTTTGACCGCACCAGCTTCGCTCTTGTGCACCAGTGCGCGACAGACACCCTTGAGGACGACGGGATAACCGATGACGCGGGCTTGCTGAATTGCGTCATCCGCAGTGACCGCGAGCATGTCATCGGTCGTGGTGATGCCGCAGGCCCGCAGCAGCGCTTTGGTTTCGGGTTCCGTCAGTCGGCCTGCAGGTAGTGTCGCTGCATGTGCGCGGACTGTCGCGGTGATCGGCGATGGCGATGCCGGGTGCGGCGGGCTGTGTAACGCTTCGCCATAATCAACAGCGGCGCGCAACACGCGCAATGCATCGTCGAGCCGGTTGGTGTACGGGCAGCCAATTTCGTTCAGCGCCCTGCGTGCACCATCGACCAGCGTGCCGGGCGTGAGCAGTATGGCGGTCGGTTTTTTTCCGGCGAGCGCGGCTTTTCCCCACTGTCGCACCTTGTCTTCCAGTTGCGGCGTGGTGGCTACGGCGATCAGGATGGCGCCGACTGCAGGATCTTTGGCGAGCAGTTCATAAGCGGTGAGCGCGCTGTCGAGGCCGCTGCTGCGCGGCAGGCCGCCGACGTCCAGCGGATTGAACAGGCGGCCCGGCGGCAGCAGTGGACGCAGCGCGGCACAGGTTTCGGGGCCCGGTTCGGCGAGTGCAAGGCCGGCGGCGCCAACACGGTCACCGGTGACCGCGACAGTGCCGCCCGAGGGCGATATCACAGCGATCGAAGATGCAGTGGGCGGACCGAAACGAATCAGGAAGTCAGCGCAGTAGATCAGTGCTTCAGGATCGTCGAGCAGAATCACCGCGTGATCGCGACAGGCCGCGGCCCAGACGGCATACGAGCCGGCGAGGCTTGCGGTATGTGATTGCGTGAGTTGTTGTCCGGCGGCGCTGCGACCGGCTTTGACCGCGAGTATCGGCTTGCCGGCGGCACGGGCGCGGCGCGCGAGTTCGAGAAAGCGCTGGCCGTCCTTCAGGCCTTCGACGTAAAGGCAGATGGCGCGGGTCGTTTCATCGTCGATGAAATATTCAACGAGGTCACACAGTTCGACATCGGCCTGGTTGCCGACGGTGGCGGCAACGCTGAAGCCGGTGCCGGTGTCCTGCGCATGCGAAATCAGCGAGGCCATCAGCGAGCCGCTCTGGCAGGCGAGGCCGATTGCGCCGCGCGGCATCGGTTCCATCGCCAGCGCGACCGATGAGGTCATCGCCAGACTCAGGTGCGGATTGATGTAACCTAGGCAATTCGGACCGATGATGCGCATGCCATGGCGGCGGGCGATGTCGATCAGTTCCTGCTGCCGTGCCGCCCCCTCGGCGCCGGTTTCTGCGAAATCAGCAGTAATGACCACGGCGCCGCGCGCACCGGCGCGGCCACAATCTTCAAGCGCTGTTGCGAGATGGGCGGAAGGCAGTGCCAGCAGGCAGACATCGACCGGGTCACCGCTGCCGCTGAGTTGCGCGACCGCAGGGATGCCCAGGACTTCCGTTGCTGTGGGATGCACCGGCACGATACGTCCGCGATAACCATGCTTCAGCAGAAAGTGCATGACGCGGCCGCCGAACTTTGCGGGGTCGCTGGATGCGCCGATGACGGCAACGCTGCGCGGGTTGAGGATGGCCCGCAGTGTGGAAACAGCTGGATTCATGAGTCGGCCCCGAGCATAACATTGCCCCGCCAATTGATCGGCTTGCCGATGTTGTGCGCACCTATAATCCGCAGACAGAACATCATTTTCGGAGGACACGATATGGACGGCGTAGCGGTTGTGACGGGGGCAAGTTCGGGTATTGGCGAGGCGATTGCCCAGGATCTGCTCAATCAGGGGCTCACTGTGGTGACGCTGCAGCGCCGCCCGCCGCGGATCAAGCATGAGCGCATCCTGTTTCACGAGGTCGATCTGGCGGATGCCGCGGCGACGACCGCGGTGGCCAAGGAGGTTGCTGCCAAATATCCCGTGCGTTATCTGGTCAACAATGCCGGTGCCAACCGGCCGGGCTCGCTGGAGCAGGCGACCATCGACGACATGGATCATGTGTATGCCCTGAACGTCCGGGCGGCGATGATCCTGATCCAGACCCTGGTCCCGGGCATGCGTCAGGCCAAGTTCGGGCGTATTGTCAGCATCTCGTCACGCGCCATACTCGGCAAGACGCAACGCTTGGCCTATGCCGCAGGCAAAGCGGGCTTGGTGGGCATGACACGGGTACTTTGCCTGGAGTTAGCGGGAGATGGCATCACGATCAATGCAGTTGCGCCCGGACCGGTGGCAACCGAGCTATTCGACAACGGACACCCAATCGGTAGTGCCAAGCGACAAGCGGTGATTGACAGTATTCCGGTGAAGTTTGTTGGCGGACCGAAAGATGTGGCCCGGGCGGTTAGTTTCTTTTTGAGTCCGGACAGCGGGTATATCTCCGGGCAGACTTTGTTTGTCTGCGGTGGCAGCAGTATCAGCGGCTCCGGCGGCAATTAAATTCTAATAACCGATTGTTTTGGAACAATATTAATGCAGGCGTGAGTGGCCTTCAGGCTGCTTTGTTTGCAAGCGCTAACATACATTGATAACCAAGGCTTTTTGGTGGTGCTGAAGATTTAAAACTATGGCTTTCCGGGCTTTGGTGCGTGGTCGCTACGGAAATTAGGTTGCTGAGTAAGCTTGGGGCGTGTTTTTTCCATGCGCCGCGATTTTGGCGAATTGGACCTGTTACCTGTCCGGCAACCCATAAATTGGGCCAAACAGCATTTTCCATGCCGCTTCATTGACACAACCGTCTGATCCCACGATAATTGTTGGTTTCGTTCGGAGGGGTTCCCGAGCGGTCAAAGGGGGCAGACTGTAAATCTGTTGGCTCAGCCTTCGAAGGTTCGAATCCTTCCCCCTCCACCAGGTTTTTTGCAGTTGTAAGTCACCTGGATTTTTGTGTTGTGTGTCGGATGTTTGCGGATTCTCGGATGTGGTGTGGCAGGGAGATTTGTTATCGAAAGTGCCGGGCGGGTGTAGCTCAATGGTAGAGCAGAAGCCTTCCAAGCTTACGACGAGGGTTCG
>CAZHFZ010000078.1:0-11558 GCA_964531455.1 uncultured Bordetella sp. | reverse complement strand
ATCCGCCTCCGCAGGTCTCGGCGGACCCGGGCATCTATCGCTAGAATTGTTCAAAATGATGACCGGCACCGATATCACGCACGTCCCGTATAAAGGTACCGCGCCTGTAATCACGTCGCTTCTTGGAAACGAAACACAAATGGTCTTTGGCAATGCGGGTGCGATGGCCCCGATCGCTCGCTCCGGAAAATTAAAAGGTTTAGCAGTAACTGGTGCAGCTCGCTCTCCAGCGGCGCCCGAGTTCCCGACTATTGCTGAAGCAGGTGTACCTGGATTCGAGGTTAGTAGTTGGTATGGGATATTCGGCCCAAAGGCCCTGCCGGCACCAATCATCCGTTTCATACATAAGGAGCTAGAAGCAATTCTAGAATTGCGCGACGCGCGGGATCTACTTGCCAAAGCCGGTTTGGAGATTTCGGAGATGCCGCCAGATAAATTTTCGACCTACGTGCAGAGCGAGATCGTTAAATGGGGCAAAGTTGTCAGTGCAGCAGGCATCCGCCTCGAGTAATCCGTTACGCTTGGAGCCCACATCAACCATAGATCATTTTTTTAATGTTCTACTGGAAGGAAATACCACTTCCCATATAGGCCGTACTACGAGCTCATCCAAAAGTGGGTAGCGCACCACCCATGAACCCAGTAGTTTCGACCAGACCCCATAGACTGGGTCAAGGTTGGAAGAAGCACTTTAACTTTTGATTTGTTAATTCGTGCTTTTTTGATGAATGGTATCGCTCATTTTTTCATTCTGAATGCTAAGCTGGCCAACCTCGATAACAGAACACAGTACATCGACGTAACATCTGACGCCATCACGCAGATTCCAGATAAGCAAATCATGTTATCTATAGCTTCAACAAGCATTACGATTCACTTCTACCTTCCCGCCACTAACAGGAATAAAACAATTAAATCCGGGATTTAATCTGATCAGAATGTTACAAACCAGAATCAGCAATGTAAGTTGTGACTCGTCCACATGAAAGAGCGGCTCAATGAACACGGCCAGCCCATCGGCTTCGCACTGCCGCACTGGACAGCGCCGCCGCGGCCGCCGCGCGAAGCGCTGACTGGTCGATATTGCCGCGTCGAACCGCTCGACATCGAGCGTCATGCTGCTGAACTCCATGCCGCAAACATGCGGGATCCCGGCGGCAAGGCATTTACTTATTTATCCTCCGGTCCATTCGACAGTCTGCAGTCATACCGGGAGTGGATCAGCACGACCTGCCTGGGTAATGACCCGCTGTTCCATGCCATCATTGACTGCACCACAGGTCTTGCCACCGGCGTGGCCTCCTTCATGCGCATCGATCCGCCGAACGGCGTAAGCGAAGTTGGTCACCTCAACTTCTCACCGCTGCTGCAGCAAACACGCGCGGCCACAGAAGCCATGTGCCTGATGATGCAGCAGGCGTTCACGCTGGGATACCGCCGCTATGAATGGAAGTGCGACTCACTGAATGCGCCGTCACGCGCAGCAGCACAACGCCTGGGATTTTCTTACGAAGGCCGGTTTCTGCAAGCTGTGGTTTACAAGGGCCGCAATCGCGACACCGACTGGTTTTCGATTACTGACTGCGAATGGCCTGCGCTGCGCGCGGCTCACCAGCAATGGCTGGCGCCGGAGAATTTCGATGACAAGGGCCGGCAGCGTCTCAGCCTTTCGGCGCTGACCGCGCCGCTGCTACGCTCGCAAATAAAATTATAACTATTTGATTTTATTTATATTTTTCTACGCACCCGACCTAACGCTTCAGCAACAATACGTTTCAGCGCGTCACCCCAGGCCACCCCGGCAAAACACTGGTTGTTGCCCATCGCATGCGGATGCAAATCCGGATTGGCATTCGCTTCAAGAAAAACCAGGCGCCCATCCGCGGTCAGCCGGTAATCAATGCGGCCGTAATCGCGCTGCTCCAGCGCATGGAAAATCGCGCCGCTGGCCGTCTCAACATCACGCCGCAGATTGCCCGACAGCTTCGCCACCCGCCAGCGGATGCGCCAGCGGCTGCGGTAGGCGCCGTCATTCTTCAGCTTGAACGACGCAAATGTCGGCGCGCCGGGACCGCGGCGACCGATGTAAAGCTCGACTGCCGGCATCACATCGGGTTTGTTGCCCAGCAGCGCCACATAAAGATCGCGCCCCTCGATGAACTCTTCACAGATCAGCGGCGCATGGACACGCTTGCGCAGCATGCGCACCCGCTGCACGAGTTCACGCTCATTCTTCACCAGCGAGTTGACGCGCACTTCGTCGGAACCGTCACCGAACTGCGGCTTGACGATCAGCGGGTATGGCACTCGGGGATTGCGGATCAGTCCCTTGGGCGGGATCACGAAATAACGCGGCACAGCAACACCAAGGTCGGCGGCGATATGTTTGGACAGCGCCTTGTCGCGCGCCAGACGGAAGCCGGCAGGTCCAGTGCCGGTATAGGGTATTTTCAACAGGTCAAGCAGCCCGGCAATCGCCGCATCCTGGCTGCGGTCGCCGTCCACGCATTCGGTCAGGTTGAACACGAGTTTCGGCTTCAAGGTCCGCAGTTCATTGAGCGTCTCGTCAACGCCGGCGACAAAAGGAATCACCGTAACCTGCAAACCCTGACGGCGCAATTCAGCAAACACATAGGCTTCGACACTGCTGCGCAGCGGCACGAACTGACCGCTGCTGCGGCGATCCCCCGCCTCGGCATCAACCAGCAGCGCGATATCGCAGCGTGCAGTGGCACTGTTTCCGCCATGCCTGCCACGCACGCTTTTTTTCTGCCCGCTTTTTTTCTTTTTTATCATGCGCCGATTCTAGCAGCGCAGCCGCTCAGATAATCTGCCCTGCCCGGAACAGTCCGCGCGGCGCACGATGCAAGGGTTCGCAGCCGTCCCGCGTAATCCGCATCAGTTCACCAACTTGCACGCCGGAACGCTTCGATTCATCCCCTTCGGTGGTCACCGGATTGGGCTGCACTACCACGGTCATGTTTTCTTCCAGCGTCATCTGCGGCAAAGCGCGACCGGCCATGCGGCTTTTTGTGCCGATGATCGGCTGGAAATAACCGCCGCCAAATCCATGCACCAGGTCATCGCAGACCGTGTAGCCCTTCTGCTCGATCAACCCGGTGGCGTCCATGATCTCCTGCATGGTCGCGCCATGACGCAATACCCTGGTCACAGCATCAAATGTCGCCTCGGCGGTTGCGTGCAGATCGGCGTAACGCGGCGTCGGATCAGCATCGACAGTGAAGGTGCGCAGAATCTGCCCCGGGTAATCCCACCAGAAGGCGGACAACTCACAGAAGATGACATCACCTGACTGCACCTTGCGCGGCGACGGATGCTGCGGCGGCACGTAAATATGCGGCTGCGCCATCGACGTCACGCCGATGTAATGGATCATCGTCGTGCCGCCCAGCTTGACGTAGGCGCTCTCGACCAGCGCGCCGAGTTCACGTTCATCCATGCCCACCCGGGTACCTGCCACCAGTGCACCCAGCCCGGCATCGGACAGCGCCGCACCAATGCGCAGCCAGTCGATTTCCTCTTCTGACTTGCGCATGCGCAATTGCGTGTAATCAGCGTCGAGCAGCACCATATCGAATGAAGCTTCAAGCTGGCGGAATTTGGATACCACCAAGGGCCCGATCAGGCCGACACGTTTGGCACCACGGCTCTTGAGCTCTGCAATGGTCAATGCAATGCCCTGATGCTGACCCCAGCGCACATCAACGTCACGGGCAATCTTTCGGCCCAGGGGAAAGTGATTGAACCACTCCATGTGCATGACCAAGCGTTCGCCCGGCTTTAATACGACATAGGCCTCGACGGTTCCCGGCCAGCCGGTCGTCCACTGCACGGCATTGCCGGCACGGTGGTCAGTCACTACCAGCAAATGATCACAACCGTGTTTTTCCATCGCCGCCGCCAGTGCGGCATGTCGCCTCGCGTACTCGGCGTCGGAAAAACGCGGATACTGCTGCTGCATGATTGACTGCAGGCGGGACTCAAGATTCAACGGATTACTGTCAGCGGCACTCACATAAACTCCTGAAATGGTTGCAGTTGCGACAACAGATAAAAAAAGAAAAGGGCGGCACAACACTGTGCCGCCCGTTTAAGCGTTCATGCGATTTACTGCGGCTTGATGCCTGCCGCTTTTAGCACGGTCGCACCGACTTCGATTTCGGTGCGCACGAATTTGGCGAACTGCGCAGGATCCATCTCCATCGGCTCATTCCCCAAACTCGCCAACCTGGCTTTGACAGCCGCGTCGTTGCCGGCCGCTTTGATCGACTGTGAAATCTTGCTGATGACAGGCTGCGGCACGCCGGTGGGCGCCCAGATGCCGAACCACAGCGAAAAATCAAATCCGGGGACGCCGGATTCGGCGATCGTCGGCACTGAGGGTAGTACGCTGCTGCGTTTGATCGTGCTGACCGCGATCGCCCGGATCTTGCCGGCCTGCAACTGCCCCTGCATCGTCGACACCGGCGCGAAATAAAAATCAACGCGTCCGCCGACAACATCGCCCATGGCCTCGGCCGAACCCTTGTATGGCACATGGTTCATGTCGACCTTGGACATCAGCTTCAGCTTCTCGAGGTTGAGATGTGTGCCGCTGCCGATGCCTGCCGAAGCGAAGTTGAGCACACCAGGTTTTGCCTTGGCCGCGTTCAGCACATCCTGCACGGTTTTATAAGGGCTGCTCGGATGCGTCACCATCACATTGGGCTGCTGTGCCAGCGGCCCAATGTCGACAAAATCCTTCAGTGTATCGAACGGAAGCTTGGCGTACAGCGATGGATTGACGGTGTGACCGGAGGAGTGCATCAGCAGCGTATAGCCGTCAGGTGTGGCTTTTGCGGCGATGGCCGCGGCGATTGAACCGCCGGCACCCGGACGGTTGTCGGCAATGACCTGGTGCCCCCACATTTCCGTCCATTTCTGGGTGTAAAGGCGACCGACGATATCGGTGGCGCTGCCCGGCGGGAAAGCCACGATAAACCGCACAGGCTTGTTCGGATAATCCGCCGCAATCGCCGAAGCGCTGCACAACGCCATGGCAGCCAGGATCAGTGTTGTCGTTTTTTTCATCTTCATCCTCCTCCAGATTTGATCAACGATCAGAGTCCGTCGCTGATATCCACATTTTCGGATTTGAGTTCGACGCCGGACGCCTTGGCCTGCAGCAACAGCAACTGTGAGAAGTCCTGATCATAGCCGTTCCCGATAAGGGTTTGCACCAGATCGCGTGTAACGCTTGTGGTCGGCATCGGCACACCGTAGGTGCGGCCGGCGGCAAGCCCGAGGTCGATATCCTTGCGCAGCAGTTCCGGCGTGAAGGTCACGTGGAAATCCAGGTTCGACAGCGCCGGGGTCTTGTAAGCGGTGAACATCGAACCCATCACGCTCTTGTTGAGGAAGTCGAGGAAGGCATGACGCTGCATGCCGGCCTTTTCAGCGAGCACGGTGATTTCACACAGGTTCTGGATCACCACGCCGAGCATCACGTTGTGGCAGATCTTGGCGATGCGCGACAGTTCGCCGTCGCCGACATAAGAAACACCCCGGCCAATGGCTTCCAGGTACGGGCTGACCGCCTTGAACGCATCTTCGGGACCCGACGCCACTACCGTCAGTTTACCGGCCTTGATGACCTTGGCATTACCCGAGACCGGTGCCGCCAGCATCTGGATGCCTTTCTCGCCCAGCTTGGCACGAATTTCAGCGGATTCTTCGAGTGAGATTGACGTGCTGTCGACAATCATCTTCGGCTTGCCGCCCTTGGACATCACGCCGTTCGGTCCGAACAGCACCTCCTTGACGTCCTTGCCCGTCGATACCATCGTGAACACGATGTCGCAGCCCGCAAGATCGGTCAGGTTGTCAGCAACTTTGGCGCCGGACTTGGCCAGCGGCTCGGCTTTGGATTTGGTCCGATTCCATACGGTAATGTCGCAACCGGCCTTTGCCAGGCGCTCTGCCATTGCGTAACCCATGCGGCCGATACCGATCCAGCCGAGTTTGTGTTGTTTCATGTTTGCCATATTCAATCCTCAGTAAATAAACAATTGCCGGAAAATCATTTTCTGTCGGGCGGCGGTGCCACACCGAGCGTGCGGAAAATCCACGGCCGCACCACGCGGTCGGCAATCGCTGCCGACGACCAGTTCGCAGAACGGCCCATGTGCCCGCCTACGGGATTGACCCACGTGTCCTTCGGGTCGCCGTGCTTCATCATCAGGTAAAGGTCGCTGATCGGCTGTTGCGTGTCGCGCTCGCCGTTGACCAGCAGCATGGGGGCTGACGGCTTGTCGAGGAAACCCCGGGCCTGCAGTGACAGCCGCGGCCCGTAAGCCAGAAACTCCTCCATGGTTTTCGTGCCATAGACCGCCGCACGCGCGGGGAACATGTCGAACAGGTACTCGCGGCTGGAAAATGCCTTTTTCTGCCATTCCGCGCTGTAATAGTCATGCACACCGACGCCCTGAACCACCGCACCGCGGATGCGGTCTTTTTCCGTGTAAGCCAACAGGGCGGCCCAGTAACCGCTCCAACTCCGCCCCTGCACCACAATACGCTTCGCATCGATATCCTGGCGCGTCTGCAGATAGTCCAGCGCCCGCGAGAACATCCGCTCCGAGCCGACATCGATCAGCAGCGGTGCTTCACCAGTGCCGGGCATGTCGATCGCAAAAACGCCGACACCGGCGCGCAGATAGCTGTCGACCCGTGCGATGACGTCTTCCTTGCGTGAATCCAGCCCGTTGATGCCGAACACGATCGGCGCCGGCCGTACGCCGGCCGGCAGGCGCAGGTAGGCTACGATTTCCTTTCCTTCGAAAGGTATGCGCACGGTTTCCAGCGGCGGATCCATCAACCGGCCGTAACTGCGAAAGGCCTCAAGCGCTTTCTGGTAAGCCTTCATCTTGCCGGGCGAGTTTTTTTCCGTGGGCCAGCGTCCGACGTTGAAGTTGTCCCAGGCCTTGTAATACAGCTCACGCGCCTCTTTCGGGTCGGTCTTCTCGACTTCCTTTGCCCGCGCAAAATAACGGTCGCCGATGTTGCCCCAAGCCGCGGCCCAATCATCGGGCTCCAGCGTTTTCAGCTGAGCCATAGCCTCACGCGCGTCATCGGGCCTCACGCCACCAATGGGTGGCAGATTGCGATCTGCGCGGCGCTGCGTCTCCGCCTTGAGTTCCTCGAGGTTGAGCGGGCCCCAGCTCTGCGCAGATGCAAGCGGTATTGCAGCTACCAGATACAACATCGTAAAGACACGAAACATCATCGTTGCCATCGCCCCCTCCTGTACCGGTTTATTGGTTTAATCTCGACCTGCAAACTCACGACTCCAGCGCCTGCTCCCAGTTCCGCGTCTCTATTGCATTTTTGACTTCGGCGAGGAAAGCCGCCGAATAGGAGCCGTCGACCGCGCGATGATCAAAACTCTGCGCCAGCACGCCGACCGGACGTATCGCAATCGCATCGCCGCCGTCGCTCTCGATCACCACCGGCTTCTTGCGGATGCCGTCGGCAGAAAGAATGGCCACCTGCGGCTGGTTGATGATCGGCGCGGTGATCACCGTGCCGAAAGCGCCGTTGTTGGTGATGGTGTAAGTGCCTTCAGTCATCTCGTCGGGACGCAGTTTGCCCGCACGCGCGCGCTGCGCCAGATCGTTGATCTCCCGTGCAATCTGCGGCAGCGACTTTGCCGGCACATCCTTCAGCACCGGCACCACCAATCCGTCGAAGTTCAGGTCCACCGCAATGCCGATATTGATCCGGCGATGCAGCACCAGACCATCGCCCTGCAGGCTGGCGTTGAGTTTGGGAAACTTGCCCAGCGCAATCGACACCGCACGCAAGATGAATGGCAGGTAGGTCAGCGAAAAACCTTCGCGTGCTTTCCAGGCTGCACCATGCAGCTTGCGCGCCTGATCGACACGCAGGAAATCAGCTTCGGCGACCTGCAGCACGTGCGGTGCGGTCTGCCAGGACTTCGCGGTGTTTTCGGCAACGCGTTTGCGGATGCCGTTGAAGGCCACCGTCTGTCCGGCCTGCAAAGGCGCCGGCGCTGCAGCGGCAACCGGTGCTGCAGCAAGACGCGAACCTCGGCTTGCGATGTAGTCCTTGACGTCTTCACGGGTGATGCGGCCGTCGCGGCCGGTCCCGGTGATGTCGGCAGGATTCAGGCTGTGCTCGGCGACCAGCCGGCGCACCACCGGTGACAGCCGGTCGGCGGCATTGACCCGCGACCGGCCTGAAGGCGCCAGGGAAACCGCCGGTGCAGCAACAGCAGCCGCCACCGGTGCGGCACTGACCGCAGCAGCCGCAGGCTTGGCGGACGCTTTTGCATCTCCGCTTTCACGAATGATCGCCAGCGTGGCGCCGACTTTGGCGGTCACACCTTCAGCCACTACGATCTCGGCCACAACACCGGCCACGGGTGACGGAATCTCGGTGCTGACCTTGTCGGTCTCGACATCGAACAGCGTTTCGTCAGCCTTTACCGAATCGCCGACTTTTTTATACCACTTGGTAACAACGCCCTCGGCGACGGTCTCGCCGAGCTGCGGCATGATGATGTTCATCGTTTGCGCTCCCGCCTAGTCAATCTTTTCGCGGATTTCGCGCACGATGCGCTCCACCGACGGGATGGTGTTGTCTTCCAGCTGGTCTGCAGAAGGCAGCGGGATATGCGGCGTGGTGATGCGGACGATCGGGCCGTCAAGTTCCCAGAAACATTCATCAGCGATGATCGAGGCGATTTCCGCGCCCCAACCGCACAGCCGCGGGTTTTCTTCAACCGTGAACAGGCGACCGGTCAGCGCCACTTCGGCGAGGATGGTGGTCATATCCAGCGGCACCAGCGAACGCACGTCAACCACCGTGCACGAAATGCCGTGTTCTTTCTCGAGAATTTCCGCAGCCGCCAGCGCACGATGCACCATCAGCGCCAGTGCGACAATCGTGCAATCCTTGCCCCGGCGCAACACGCGCGCCTTGCCCAGTTCGTCGACATATTCGCCGTCGGGCACTTCGCCCTTCATCGGATACAGCGACTTCTGCTCGAACACGATTACCGGATCATCGTCGCGCACCGCAGCAGCGATCAGGCCTTTGACATCAGCAGGGAATGCCGGCGCAACAACCTTGATGCCGGGGATCATCATTGCCCAGTTTTCCACCGACTGCGAGTGCTGCGCGCCGAAACGCGAGCCCGCGCCGTTGGCGGTGCGGATCACCAGCGGCACCTGCACCTGGCGGTTGGTCATGTAACGCGACTTGGCAATCTCGTTGGCGACGATGTCCCAGCACACCGCGAGGAAGTCCGAGAACATGATTTCGGCAATCGGTCGCAGGCCGGTCATCGCCGCACCCATGGCTGCACCAAGGATCGCCTGCTCCGAAATCGGCGTGTCGCGCACGCGTTTCGGACCGAACTTGTCGAGCAGACCAACGGTGGCCTTGAACACACCGCCGGCAGCGGCAATGTCTTCACCGAGGAACACCACGCGCTCATCTCGCGCCATTTCCTGCGCAATGCCTGCAGCGACGGCGTCGCGATAGGTCAGTTCCGCCATGACGCACCTCCATCAGCCCAGACATGTTCATAAATGCCGTCCAGCGACGGCGGCGCCGATGCCTTGGCGACCTCAGTCGCTTCATTCACTTGTTGCGTCACTTCGCCCTCGATGTCTTTCAGCGTGGCGTCGACAATGCCGAGGCCCAGCAGGCGTTCACGGTAAATCTTGATCGGGTCGCGCTCGAGCCATTTTTCCAGCTCGCCTTCCGGGCGGTATTTGCCCGGATCGGCACGCGAGTGACCGGAATGGCGGTAGGTCATGCATTCGATCAGCGCCGGACCGCCACCCTTGCGTGCGCGGTCGATGTATTTGGTCGCGGTGCGGTAGACGGCATCGGCGTCATTGCCGTCAACCACAATCTTCTCCAGCCCGTAGGCCGATGCACGATCCGCCGCCGGATGCTCGACCGCAGTCACGGTGTGAATCGGCGTGTATTCCATGTAGAGATTGTTTTCGCAGACAAAAATTACCGGCAGCTTCCAGATCACCGCGAAGTTCAGCGCCTCATGAAAAGCGCCGATATTGGTGGTGCCATCACCGAAGAAACACACGGACACTTGTTCGGTGCCGCGGTACTGCGCGCTCCAGGCCGCACCAGCCGCCACCGGAAGGTGTGCGCCGATAATCGCGTAGGAACCCATCGCGCCTTTGCTCACGTCTGTCAAATGCATCGATCCGCCCTTGCCGCCGAGCAGACCGCATTCACGGCCCATCAGTTCACCCAGCACGCCGCTCATCGATGCACCGCGCGCCAGCGTATGTGCGTGACCGCGATAAGTGCAGAAGGTCCAGTCATCCGGTCGCATCGCCACACCGAACGCTGCAGCGATCGCTTCCTGTCCCAAAGACAGATGGCTTGTGCCCTTGATCAGATTCTGCAGGAACAGGTCGTAGGCGCGTTTCTCGCAGAGCCGCAGCTCCAGTTGCATGCGGAACAATTCGAGCCGGATGTCGCGACCGATATCGTCGTCGGCCGGCGCGTCCTTTTTACGTTTCGCTTTGGTATCCAATTTAACTCCTGATTCAAAATCGTTTTACCGCCAAGGCGCCAAGAGCGCCAAGAAGATCAAAAAAAAATTACTTTTCGTTTTTAATTTTTCAAGGTTTTCTTGGCGCTCTTGGCGTCTTGGCGGTTAAAGCCCTTGGCGGTTAAAGCTTTTCCTCAGTACTTATTCGCAATCGGCAGTTCCTGCGCCGGGAACAGCGTGATGACTTTTGCTCCGTCCGGGGTCAGCACCACTTCTTCCTCGATACGCGCCGCCGATACGCCGTCTTTTGCCGGACAGAAGGTTTCGACCGCGAACACCATGCCGGCCTTTAGTTCGTAGGGATCCTTGAACGAGTTCAGCCGCGAGATCAGCGGCCGCTCGTGCAGGCCGAGGCCGAGGCCGTGGCAGAAGTTAAGGCCGAAAGCCGCCATCTCGGTCTCAAAACCGATGTCGGTGCATTTCGGGAAGGCGCGCGCGACAACGTCCGTGGACACACCCGGCTTCAGCATGTCGATCGCATCATCCATCAAGCGCCGCGCCCGTTTGTAGGCGTCGTGCTGCGCCGGCGTGGCGCTGCCCACGGTAAAGGTGCGGTAGTAGCAGGTCTTGTAACCCATATAGGAATGGATCAGATCGAAGTAGGCCTGGTCGCCCGGACGGATCAACCGGTCGGTGAAGTTGTGCGGATGCGGGCTGCAGCGTTCACCGGCAATTGCATTCACCGCTTCCACGCAATCCGAACCCATTTCATAAAAACGTTTGGCCGCCATCGCCACCACTTCATTTTCACGGATGCCCGGTTTCAGCGCTTCAAAAATATCCTGGTATACGCCGTCGCCCATCGCCGCCGCGGTGTTGAGCAGCGTGATTTCGTCGTAGCTTTTGATCTCGCGTGCATCGAGCATCACCTGCTGGCCATCCATCACCTTCAGGCCCAGCTTCTGCAGCGCAAACAGGAAGGGCGGTTCAACGACGTCGATGCCGA
>CAZHFZ010000077.1:0-11615 GCA_964531455.1 uncultured Bordetella sp. | reverse complement strand
GAGTACGCCTGGTTCAACAACGTCGAGACCAAGCCCGGCATCGGTTACCCCAAGGAATGGGAGAACCAGGACAAGTGGAATGGCGGTTGGGTTCGCAAGAGTAACGGTGACATTGAACCGAGGCAGGGTGCGAAATGGAAACTGCTGATGCGGATCTTCGCCAACCCCAACCTGCCCGAGATCGACGATTACTACGAGCCGTTCACTTTCGATTACGGCCACCTGCAGAGTGCGCCGGAGATGCGTGCCACGCCAACCGCACGACCGCGCAGCCTGATCACCGGCAAACAGATGGACAAGATTGTGTGGGGGCCGAATTGGGAGGAAATTCTCGGCGGCGAGTTCAGCAAGCGCAGCGCCGACAGGAATTTCGACGATATCCAGAAGGACATCTACGGCCAGTTCGAGAACACCTTCATGATGTACCTGCCGCGCCTGTGCGAACACTGCCTCAATCCGGCGTGCGTGGCGAGCTGCCCGTCGGGTTCGATTTACAAGCGCGAGGAAGACGGCATCGTGTTGATCGACCAGGACAAGTGCCGCGGCTGGCGCATGTGTGTCAGCGGCTGTCCGTACAAAAAGATTTATTACAACTGGAAAAGCGGCAAGGCGGAGAAGTGCATTTTCTGCTACCCGCGCATCGAAGCCGGACAGCCCACCGTGTGTTCGGAGACCTGCGTCGGCCGTATCCGCTATCTGGGCGTGCTGCTTTACGACGCAGACCGCATCCAGGAAGCCGCCAGCGTCGAGCATGACCGCGACCTCTACCACGCCCAACTGGACATCTTTCTCGATCCCAACGATCCGCAGGTGATTGCCCAGGCCGCCAAGGATGGCATCCCGGACAAATGGATGGAAGCGGCGCGCAACAGCCCGGTGTACAAGATGGCCGTCGAGTGGAAAGTGGCGCTGCCGCTGCATCCGGAATACCGCACGCTGCCGATGGTCTGGTATGTACCGCCGCTGTCACCCATCAGCGCTGCCGCCAACGCCGGCCATGTCGGCACCAACGGCCAGATTCCGGACGTCAACCAGTTGCGCATACCCGTCAAATATCTGGCCAACCTGCTCACTGCGGGCGACACGGTGCCGGTGGTGCGCGCGCTCGAACGCATGCTGGCGATGCGCGCCTACCAGCGTGAAAAACATGTCGACCAGCGCATCAACACCGCTGTGCTGCAGCAGGTCGGCATCACCCAGGAAATGGTCGAGGAGATGTATCACATCATGGCGATTGCCAACTACGAGGATCGTTTTGTGATCCCCAGCACCCACCGCGAGTATGCCGAGAACACCTTCAACCTGCGCGGCGGCTGCGGCTTCTCATTCGGCAACGGCTGCTCGGAGGGCACTGGCAACACCAGTTTGTTCGGCAGCGAGAAAAAACGAACCATACCCATCAAGTTGGAGGTGTGATCATGCTTGGACTATCCAAAAACAAACCGGCCTCAGGCACTTTGCGTGTGCTTGCGGCGCTGCTCGCTTATCCGGACCAAGAGATGCGCGGTTATCTGGGCGAGATGCGAGTCGTCCTGCGTGGCGAACACGTGCTTTCCCGGGAACGCCGGCAGGAAATCGATGCCTTGATCGACTCGCTGGCTGCCGCCGATCCGCTGGAGGCCGAAGCCGGCTACGTGGAACTGTTCGATCGCGGCCGCGCCACATCGCTGCACCTGTTCGAGCATGTGCATGGCGATTCGCGCGATCGCGGTCCCGCCATGATCGATCTGGCGCAGACCTACGAAAAAGCCGGGCTGTATCTGGCCGAGGGCGAACTGCCGGACTACCTGCCTGCCGTGCTGGAGTTTGTATCCACCCAGCCGGCTGCCGAGGTACGCGCATTTCTGGGAGAAATGTCTCATATATTCAATAGCTTATTTAATGCCCTGCAGGGGCGCGCCAGTCCTTACGCGAGCGTGCTCGGCGCGCTACTGGAACTGGCCGGCGAGAAAGCGCAGCCGGTCAAAATCGCCGTCGAACCGCCGCTGGATGAAAGCTGGATCGAGCCACGGGTGTTTGACGGCTGTTCATCACAAGGACAGGCGCGGCCCGGCCAGCCGCAACCCATCCACCTGGTCCGCAAGAATGCCAAAACAGGAGTGGTCGCATGAACGCCTTTCAATCCTATCTGCATACTTTCCTTTTCAGCGCGTACCCCTACATCTGCATGGTGGTTTTCCTAGTGGGCAGCCTGGCTCGTTTTGACCGGGATCAATACACATGGAAAAGCGACTCGTCGCAGATGCTGCGCACCGGAACCCTGCGCTGGGGCAGTAACCTGTTTCATGTCGGTATCCTGTTTTTGTTCTTCGGGCACACGGTGGGTTTGCTGACGCCGCACTGGCTGTATGAGCCGTTCATCAGTCCGGCGCAGAAGCAACTGGTCGCTATTGTCGCGGGCGGTGTGGCCGGGGTCGTCTGTTTTATCGGACTGACCCTGCTGATCCATCGCCGCATCTTCGATCCGCGCATCCGCCTGACCAGCCATCGCACGGACCTAGCGATCCTGATCATCCTCTGGGTGCAGCTGACGATCGGCCTGATCACCCTGCCGTATTCTTTCTCTCATTCCGACGGCGGCGTGATGCTGGTGCTGTCCGACTGGGCGCAGCGGGTATTCACCTTCCGCGTCGGCGCTGCAGAGGGACTGATTGCACTGGATTGGCCATACAAGGTGCACCTCGTGCTGGGCATGACGATTTTCCTGCTGTTCCCGTTCAGCCGTCTGGTGCACGTATGGAGCGGTTTTGCCACGGTGGCCTACCTGTTCCGTTCGCCCCAGGTGGTACGCAGCCGCCGGCTCAATCTGCCTGCCGGTCACAACCAGCCGCGCCAGCCTGGCGCCGGCGTCTGAATCATTCAGGAGAGACACAACATGACTGCTGTCACAAACGCTGCTGTCGTCGCCAGCATCAACGGTGTGGCGCTGCACGCGACGGACGAGATTCTGTCACCAGAAGAATTACGCCAGCGTGCCTGTACCGAACTGCTGCGCCAGACGGCGCAGGCCACCGGTTTGCTCACGGCTGACGATGCCCCTGCAGAGGATGGCGTGATCAGCGATGCGGCATCTTCCGCCATAGAAGCGCTGCTTGAACAATCTCTCGCCGTGCCCGAGCCGTCCGATGAAGATTGCCGGCGCTATTACGGCGCCCACCAAGGCCGTTACCGTACCGGGGAGCGCGTGCGTGTCCGCCACATCCTGTTTGCGGTCACCCCGGGCGTGGATGTGGTCGCCTTGCGCAAGCAGGCAGAGCCCATTTTCCTCGACGTGCGTTGCCACGATGGCCAGGCCGTGGATCGTTTCGCCGATTCGGCACGCCGGTGGTCCAATTGCCCGAGCGGTGCTGACGGCGGCGATCTGGGCTGGCTCAGCGCGGAAGACTGCGCGCCGGAGTTTGCCCGCGAACTGTTCGGCCGCATTGAGGTGGGTGTTCTGCCGCGGTTGGTGCACAGCCGTTTCGGGTTGCATGTGGTGGAAGTATTGGAGCGTGAAGCGGGTGTGGCGCAATCGTTCGAGTCTGTGCACGGCGCGGTGGCAAATTCGCTGCGCCAGCAAGCTTACGTCACGGCATTAAAGCAGTATCTGAGCCTGCTTGCCGGCCAAGCCGTGGTGGAAGGCGTGGAACTCGATGCCGCCGACACGCCGCTGGTGCAGTGACCATGAACATTTCGAGTTTTGAGGATCTGCTGCACGCAGCGCGACAGCAGCCCGAGCCGCAACGGCTGCTGTTCGTTTTTGCCGATGTCGAGTTGCCCGATGACAGTACGGCCGAACAGCGCGCCCGATTTCAGGCGGGCGAGGGCGGCACGTTTGTGCCGTTGATGTCGGTGGACAAAAAGCCCGAAGAAGTGGACACGTTTGATGCCCTGGTTGAAGAGTCACGCCAGTTCGGACGCGACTGGGCTGTCGTGTTCGTGGTCGGCCTGTCCGGCCGCAACGGATGCGCACCGACGAGTAACGAAGCCGACCAGTCTTTGCAGCGCATGATCGAGGCCATCAGGACCGGCGCCTTCGGTGCGTTCATGCCGTTTGACCGGCTGGGTAACCCCTTGCTAATCGGTTAAGGTCGGCGCATGGCAGGCTTTGCGCTGTGGAACCTGGGCTTTCGTCCCTTTTATCTGCTGGCCAGCGTTTTCAGTGCCAGCAGTGTGCTGCTGTGGGCGGCGCAATATTCCGGATGGCTGCCTGCCGCCTACCTGCAGGGGCCGATCTGGCACGGCCATGAAATGCTGTTTGGCTACACCATGGCGGTGGTCGCCGGTTTTTTGCTGACGGCAGTGCGCGCCTGGACGGGCCAGCCGACAGCGGTTGGCGTCCCGTTAATGGCGTTGGCTGCGCTGTGGGTCGCCGGCCGTGTGCTAGTGCTGACGCCGTTGAGCCTGCTGGCGGCAATGGTCAACGCGGCATTTCCCGTGGCACTGGCTGTGGCGATCGCCATTCCGCTGCTGCGCGCGCGCAATGCCCGTAATTACTTTTTCGTCGGCCTTCTGCTGGTGATGGGCATGCTCGTCGCCGCACTGCATTTCGGCTTACAAGGGGGATTTGAAGTCCCACAGCAGCTGAGCCTCCAGTTGGGTCTGGACGTCATGTTGTTCACCATGGCGGTGATGGGTGGTCGCGTCATTCCAATGTTCACCAATAATGGCGTGCCCGGCGCGGGTGCTGCGCGCCACGCCTTGGTGGAAAAACTGGCGCTGGCATCCCTGCTGCTGTTGTTCACCGTCGATCTGCTGCAGTTGCAATCCGGCATTGTGGCTGCAGTCGCGCTGGCCGCCGTGATTGCCCATGGCGTGCGCTTGATACTGTGGCGCCCCTGGCGCAGCCTTGCGGTGCCGCTGGTGTGGATACTGCATGCGGCTTACGCCTGGATCGTCGTGTATCTTGCGTTGCGCGCTGCGTCCGGGTTCGGTTGGCTCGCCGGATCGTACGCCGTGCACGCATTGACCGTCGGCGCCATCGGCGGCCTGACGCTGGGCATGATGACCCGCACGGCGCGCGGCCATACCGCGCGGCCGCTGCTGGCCGATGGCTGGGAAATGACCTGCTTTCTGCTGATACAGGCAGCGGCGCTGGTGCGTGTTTTTGGTGGGATGGTTTCCGCGACACTGCATTTGCCTAGTATTCAGATTTCAGGCGCGCTGTGGGCGCTTGCTTTTGGAATTTACGCCGTACGTTATTGGCCGGTGCTGACGCGTCCGCGGCTGGACGGCAAACCGGGCTGAGCATGTTTAGCGTTCCGTGGGCGAGTACGCATTGCGATATCAATGGACGCCGACAGCATGGTTAACGATAGGCTTCAATAAATAGTATGTCCGACGACATTTTGCGGCGCCTGCGGCGCTTCCATACCCGCTACTTTCCCCGGCTCAGGAAACAGTTCCGCAGTCTGGTTGACGAAGGGCAGCATCCCACGGTGCTGTTTATCAGCTGCTGCGATTCACGAGTAGTGCCCTACCTGCTGATGGACAGCGGTCCGGGTGAGCTGTTTATCGTACGCAACGTCGGCAGTTTTGTGCCGCCGTTCGATGCCTCTCATGGTTACCACGGCACGGCAGCAGCCATCGAATTCGCTGTGCTCAACCTCGGGGTGCGCGAGATCATTGTTTGCGGCCACAGCCATTGCGGTGCGATCCGCGCGCTTTATACCGAGCCTCCGGCCGAAGCGTTGCATATGACCAAGTGGCTGGAACTCGGGCGGGATGCGGTGCTGCCGGTGACACTGTCGGAAGAGGCGCTGCGCCGCACCGAGCAGCGCTCGGTGGCCTTGCAACTGGAGCGATTGATGGACTACCCGATGGTGCGGCGGCGAGTCGAAGCCGGCAATCTGTACCTTCGCGGATGGCATTACCTGATTGAGGAAGGAAAGGTTCTGGTGCTTGATGTTGAAAGTGGATATTTTGAGCCGTTCGATGCCGCTATTCAGGCAGCGAGAGCCAATGATCCGCTGGACGGGGTCAACTTGTTGCCATGAGCGGCATTGCATCCACCATCAGGGCAGAAATATCGACTACGCATTACTCAAGCTGATACACGTGTGCTGTGTGGCCACCAGCTATTCCCTTTTTGTATTGCGTGGCGTGTGGATGCTGGTGGAGTCACCCCATCTCGGGCAACGCTGGGTCAAGATTGCTCCGCATCTTGTGGATAGCGCGTTGCTGGCCAGCGCGATCGCCATGGCAGTGACCATGCGGCAGTATCCGCCGGTGGCCGGATGGCTGACTGCCAAGGTGGTGGCACTGGCGGTTTACATTGGTCTGGGCATGATCGCACTGAAATCCGGGCGCACCCGCAGCCTGCGCTTCACGGCCTGGCTAGCTGCCCAAGCGGTATTTTTCTATATTGTTGGGGTGGCTCTCACGCGTGATCCGCTGCCATGGCGCAGCATCCAGTGATTCTTGTGCGGTGGGGGTGCCCAGCACTGTGGGCTGTCGGAATCCGGCTGCGCGGGCAACATCACACTGTAGACCGCGTTTCCAGTGCGGCAGATACGCGGCATCAATAATTTCGGTGCATCAAGCAGCGATGGGGGCGGCGCCAGTCAGCAAATATTGCAGCAGGTCGGATACTGGCCGGATCGCTGTGCCAAACGGAAGTGGTTCGGATCCGCGGAAAAACAAGCCCTTCTTGACGTCACCTTTGAGCGCGTAGGCCAGGCGGGTGTCGATACAGAACTGGCCTGCTGAGGAAATGCCGTCACGTAGCCCGCACATGGTCAGGCAATTGAGTCCCTGCACACAGCGGCGCTGGTCAGCCTTGGCGTGGGACTGCAGGGCTTTTTCACGGCCCAGATAATTTTTCAGCCAGGGCGTGCGCACCGCTCTTGCCGGAAGGCCGGCGACACTCATGAATGTAACGATGTCTTCGGGTCTGGCTTCAGCCAGTACGCGCTTGAAAGCGATATCCGCATCACCTTCCTCGGTGACCGCAAATGCAGTGCCGATCTGCACTGCCGATGCGCCCATTTGCAGCAGATCGCGAACTTGCTCATGACTGTGTATGCCCCCGCCGGTAATCAGCGGAATGCGTTCGCGTTCAAGACCCATGGTGCGGAATAGTTCGAGGATCTCGGTCAGCGCACGCTCGAAATTGAAGCGCGGGTCGTTGATTTCTTCGACTTTAGTAGCGCCGAGGTGGCCGCCGGCATAACGCGGATGTTCGATGACAATGGCATCGGGCAGGCGCTGTTTTCGCAGCCATTTTTTTACAATGATGCCGACGCCACGTGCATCGGAAAGAATGGGGATCAGCGCCACGTCGGGGAAATCGCGGGTCATGTCCGGTAAATCCAGTGGCAGCCCTGCACCCATGACTATGGCGTGTGCGCCGCTTTCGCAGGATTGCCGCACATAGGCCGGATGGGCAGCCACGGCTTTCATGATGTTGACAGCAACGGCCCCACAGCCAGCCGCGATGTCGAGTGCTTTGCGGATCTCGCGATCCAGTGCAACCAGATTAATGCGGTCCAGTGTTTCGCGATCATGGCTATCGACTGACTGCGCAAGCAGGTCGGGGTGGTGGTGGCGCAGGTCAACGCTGGAAATCGTGCCCAACGCGCCCAGCGCCGCGACGCTTCCTGCAAGACGGTGCGCCGAGACGCCGACACCCATGCCACCCTGAACCACAGGCAGCAACTGGCGGCCGCGCAGTTTCCATGCAGGTAGCGATGCGTTCATTCAGGAAGGGTCGGCGGATTGAAACGTCCAATATGGTTGTTTTTATGCTGTGGTGCCTTGATTTGGATCAGCAAAACGCTGATGCGCCCAACCGGTAACTGGCTGCGGCGCAGCCGGTTCGGGTGCAGGAATCCCAATGCCCTGCATGACGAAATGTATGCATTGTCCAAATTATGCGCAGTTCGCGAAAAATTTTATGCAACAGCTTCAGTTTGAGGCAATGAGGTTTTGGGTATCGGTGGCGGTGGCGCAATTCAAGCGGCAATGCGCTGCCAGCGATCAGATCCCGGTCACTGTTTTGATCCCGACGATTCAGGGCTGCGCAGGTTTTATGAATACCAATACCATTAGTCCGGACGGCATATGAGGCAAGTGCGTTTATCTGTCGGGCAAACACGTTTGGGCTGGATACCCGCCTGCTGTTTGAGCTGGATCAAGCGTCCTGATCACCGTTGGCTTATGATCAATGCCAGCAACCAACTAACAAGTTATTGATTTTTTTATAATTACAAAGGAGAAAAGGTCATGAAAATATTGATGAGCATTGTTTTGGGGGGTGTCATCGGATTTTCGCCTTTAGCCGGGGCCCAAGATCTGACTTGGCGCAAGGACATTGAGCCGATTATCAAGGCCGGGTGCGGTGACTGCCACGGTGCCACTGAGCCGGAATTTGCAGAGTGGATGGCTCGGCGCGAGAAAGAGAAGAAATTGGCCCCGAGAATGGACACCTATGCGCATTTCATGAATTACGTGGCTTGGCCGGCCACCGGCGCAATGATGCGGCGTCTAGATGATGGCAAGAGCCCGATCGCTGGCGGAAAGCCCGGCAACATGTATCGTTATCTGGGTGATTCGGATGCTGACCGCGCGAAGAATCTGGCAACAATCAAGGCCTGGTTGGGCGAGGGTAACTGGAATCTGAACCGGTTGGAGAAGCGTGGCGACGTGCCGGGCCTCACCATTGAGCAACTTGGCAAGATAAACCCCAAATACTGATCGACCCGTTCACGGGTTTGCGCCCGGAACACTGAAATCGAGTTGCTGAAGCCCGTGTTTTCACGGGCTTCTTTTTTTGTACTGGTTTGCGACGGAAGCTTGATCCAGGTGCCGGCCTGAACAGGTCGCATTCACGGTTTCAGCTGTAGGCGATGCAGTTCTCGCACACGGTGCCGCGGACATCGCGCTTGAGGTGGGCGGCGCGGAGGATGGTGAATGCTTCCGAATTCCATGCGTCCATGAAGGAGACTTTGTTCAGGTCACCCATGGCCCAGTTGGCTGTTGCGTCGAAACAGCAGGCCGAGAGGTTGCCTTCAGCCGTGACATGGCCTTCGGTAAAGGCCGACCAGCAAGGCAGGGGCTCACGCAATGCACCGAGACGCCCCTGGTTGCCGGCGGTGGGGCGGTACCCCAGCTGTTCTTCGCGCTGGATTGCGAAGGCGCCCATTGAGTACAGCGGCAGCCAGTAATGCTGGTCGACGTAAGGCAGCACTTTTTCGTGCAGCAGTATTTCCATTTTCTGCTGTTGTTCGCCGTCGTAACGGATGGATGAGGCGTAGAGCCCGGTTTGGTAACTGCCTGCAGCGCGGATTTCCCAGGCGCTGCGTACGTTGGCCAGTGCGCGGTGGAACAGGCGGCCGGCTACCCCCATGACTTTCTCGAACTGGTCCTCGTCTGCCGCATTGACCGACCACTTGAGCGAATCGAGGCCGGCTTTCATGCAGGCTTCCAGGGCTTCCGGAAACGCCATTGATGCATTGGAGGTCAGGAAAACGTAGGGAAAGCCGAGTTCCTGCTTGGTGTAAGAGATGCAATCCACCAGCAGGCGCGGATTCATGAATGATTCGCCGAGATAGAACATGCCGACTTCTTCTACCCCGGCTTCGCGCATTTCGCGGGTGATGCGCTTGAACAGGTTGAATTCCATGTCCCATTTCGGCTGCACTTCGCGGGTGCGCAGCGCGCAGAATCCGCAACGGTAATTACAACGCGGAGAAATCTCGATCTTTACGCTTTTCGGGGCCGGCGGCTTCGAGTTCAGGAATTCCGGCGGGATGCATGTGACGTTGTCGATGCGGTCAGTAATCATCATGGCGGCCTTGGGGTGGCTGCGAATAAAAAAACTCCGCATTGTGCATCGTGACGATACCGCGCTGCGGAGTGTGGCTGTGCCCTGCGTTCAGGCTCTGGCCTCCGGAATATCCGGATTGGATGATGTAATCCGGGTTTAGCGCATTACCAGAACGGGTGTCGTTGTGTTTGCGAGCACTTTCTGTGTTTCGCTGCCCAGGATCATCTTGGAAAGGCCGCTACGTCCGTGTGACGCCATTGCGATCAGGTCGCAGCCGTATTTCTTGACGGCCTTGACGATGGCGTCCGCCGGAAAATCGCTCGTGACAAAAAAGCAGTCAACCTTGACACCCGCCGCGGCGGCTTCTTTTTTGATCACTTCAAGGTGTTTTTCCGCGACCTTTTTGGCTGTGGCCTGGTAGTCCTTGGGCATCACGAAATTGGGCGGAATGTAATCGGCATAGACATTGAATTTGTAGGCCGGAGCGACGTGGAATCCGGTGACTTTCGCGCCGCTCAGCTTGGCCAGGGCAACCGCCTTTTTGACGGCTTTACGGGAAAGTGCCGACCCGTCAATGGGAACCATGATATTGCGGAACATGAGTAACCTCCTTGTGTGGTTTTGTTAATGCACAAGCGTAATTTAGTCGTTTGGTATGCGGGGAGCTTGATGTAGATCAAAACCGCACCGGCACTACCTGCTTATTCTCGCCGTGTGACCAATCTGGCAGGGAGCCTCCATGCAGTCGCAATCGACGTATAACTACACTGTGGTCCGGCAGTTCGCGATCATGACCGTTGTCTGGGGCATTGTCGGCATGCTTGTCGGTGTGCTGATCGCCGCGCAACTGATCTGGCCTGATCTCAATCTCGCATCCTGGCTGTCCTACGGCCGCTTGCGTCCCCTTCACACCAACGCGGTTATTTTCGCCTTTGGCGGGTCGGCGCTGTTTGCGACTTCGTATTACGTGGTGCAGCGAACCTGTCATGCCCGGCTTTTCGGCGGGTGGTTGCCTGCCCTGACGTTCTGGGGGTGGCAACTGGTTATCGTGCTGGCTGCGGTCACGTTGCCGTTGGGGATGACCAGCGGCAAGGAATACGCCGAGCTGGAGTGGCCGATTGACCTGCTGATCACCGTGGTCTGGGTGTCTTATGCGGTCGTGTTTTTCGGCACGGTGTTCAAGCGCAAGACGCCGCATATTTACGTGGCTAACTGGTTTTTCGGCGCTTTCATTCTCACGGTTGCGGTGTTGCACCTGGTCAACAGTGCTGCGATCCCGGTTTCGCTGACCAAGTCCTACTCCGCCTATGCGGGCGTGCAGGATGCGATGATTCAGTGGTGGTATGGCCATAATGCGGTGGGGTTCTTCCTGACCGCGGGCTTCCTCGGCATGATGTACTACTTCATTCCGAAGCAGGCCGGTCGTCCGGTGTACTACTACCGGCTGTCAGTGGTGCACTTCTGGGCACTGGTTTTCACCTATATGTGGGCAGGTCCCCACCATCTGCACTACACCGCGCTGCCGGATTGGGCGCAGTCGATCGGCATGATCTTTTCTCTGGTGCTGCTGGCGCCGTCCTGGGGCGGCATGATCAACGGCATCATGACGCTGTCCGGCGCATGGCACAAACTGCGTACCGATCCGATCCTCAAGTTCCTGGTGGTTTCGCTGTCTTTCTACGGCATGTCGACGTTTGAGGGTCCGATGATGTCGATCAAGACCGTGAATGCACTGTCGCACTACACTGACTGGACGATCGGTCATGTGCATAGCGGTGCGCTGGGCTGGGTCGGCATGGTATCGGTCGGCAGCCTCTATTACCTGATCCCGCGCCTGTATGGCCGCACCGAGATGCACAGCATGAAACTG
>CAZHFZ010000076.1:0-11722 GCA_964531455.1 uncultured Bordetella sp. | reverse complement strand
GCCTCCATGATGTCCTTCGGAAATGCGTGCAATTTCGCGCCCTGTTTGATCAACCTCATCATCGCCTGCGGATTCTTGAAGTCGTACTCTGCCAGCATGTTGACGTTTGCCTCGACGCAGGCGGTTTCGAACGCCGCCTTGTAGGCCTCCGGCAATTCATTCCATTTGTTCATGTTGACGAAAAAGGACAACTGCGGACCGCCTTCCCACCAGCCGGGGTAGTAATAGTGTTTTGCGATCTTGTGGAAACCCAGCTTCTCGTCGTCGTAGGGCCCCACCCATTCCGCAGCGTCGATGGCGCCTCGTTCGAGCGAAGGGTAGATATCGCCGCCAGCCAGAGTCTGCGGCACCGCGCCCAGCTTCGCCATGATCTGGCCGCCAATGCCGGGGATGCGCATCTTCAGCCCCTTCAGGTCGGCCAGCGACTTGATCTCCTTGCGAAACCAGCCGCCCATCTGCACACCGGTATTGCCGCCGGGAAACTGCACGATGTTGTATTGCCTGAACAATTCACGCATCAACTTGATGCCGCCGCCGAAATACATCCAGGCATTCTGCTGGCGCGCAGTCAGACCGAACGGAATGGCGCAATCGAAGGCGAACGCCATGTTCTTGCCGACGTAGTAATAGCTCGCCGAGTGGCCGCATTCGACGGTGCCGTTCTGCACCGCATCAAGCACCTGCAAGCCCGGCACCAGTTCACCCCCGGCATGCACGCGCAACTGAAACTTGCCGCCGGTGATCCTGTTGAGGCGGTCGGCCAGAATTTCCGAACCTCCGTAAATGGTATCCAGGCTCTTGGGAAAGCTCGAAGCCAGGTGCCATTTGATCGCAGGGCCATTGGCAAAAGCCTTTGGCGCAATCGCGGCGGCGGTGACGCCGAGACCGGCGCCGGCGGATTTGAGAAATGCACGTCTTTGCATGGATGTCCTTGAAAACGATAGGGAAATGGGTCTCACGCACGCCGAACAACTGCGCAATCGCGGGCGGGTGTCAGTTCAGCGGCCGTATCCGCACGATGACATCGATGCTCTCGGCCAGCATGCCTTCCGGCAGCATCGGCATGCTGGCCACCTGCAGCGCATCGGCCGGGATGTCGGTCAATTCACCGCTGACCAGGTTATAGAAATGATGGTGCGGCGCAGTATTCGGATCGTAGAAAATCTTGCTCGGATCGACGATGACTTCGCGCACCAGACCCTTTTCCAGAAACAGCCGCAGCGTGTTGTAAACCGTCGCCTTCGAGGTCTCGCTGTGATGGGCGTTGACCAGAGCCATGATCTGGTCTGCTGACTGATGCTCGCAGCGGGTAAACAGCACATTGGCAATTTCGATGCGCTGATGCGTGGGGGCGATGCCGCACGACCGCAGGCGTTCCGCGATCTCGGCGCGTTTGGTGAAGTACTGGCTCATGGCGGGCATCGATGGATGTATTGCGTTGAATCGATGCTTATTGTAGGAGGCCGGGGCCGCAATCGTCTAACTGCGGTTGACCGGCTTTTCCATGCTTCCGCTCAAACCGACAAATCCGCCGTTTGTCCTGAAGCAACCCGACACCCCGAAGACAAGGCTATTCTTGCGGCATGAACCCGCTTGCAAGCTCCGACTCCTCTCCTGACCTGATCACTCGACTCCGGCCCATCGCCTCCTCCCAGCGCGGTGTAACCCTGGTCGAATTGCTGGTCACCCTCAGCATCGCCGCTGTCGTGCTGACCCTTGCGGTCCCCAATTTCAGGGACTTCCTGCTCAACAGCCGTTTGACCACCCAAACCAACGAATTGTCTCTTGCACTGGCCTCAGCCAAAAGTGAAGCGGTCAAGCGGGGGGTGCGTGTCACCGTATGCAGTCGGGCGAGTGATACCAGTTGTGCAGACAGCACGACCTGGGACAACGGCTGGCTGGTATTTGTTGATAACGATGGCGACGGGACGGTGAATGGCGCAGACGTGGTTTTACAGATAGGTTCGCCACTCACAGGCGGGAATACCTTACGTTCTACGCGGAAATTTGTGACATTTCAAAATACCGGCTTTAGTTCGGGTTCCCAGTGCACTCTCAGGTTTTGTGATGCCCGAGGTGCGGTTGAGGCGCGTGGCGTCGTTGTCTCTGCTCAGGGCAGAGTGAGGCGCGCCACGGACGGAAACGGCGACTCGATTGAAGATGTAGATGGAACGGCAGCAACCAATTTGACATGCCCATGATGCATACAACTATGCAACTTAAATTGACTCGGCAGTCCGGCTTCACGCTGCTCGAAGTCCTGGTCGCCATGGTCGTGCTCTCCATCGGCCTGCTCGGTCTGGCCGGACTGCAAGCGGTCAGCCTGAACAACAACCAGATGGCCTATTACCGCGCCGTTGCATCGCAACAGGCCTACGACATGGCCGACCGGATCCGCGCCAACCGCGCCGGCATCGCGGCGGGAAACTATAACAATCTGAACAACACCACACCGGCCGACCCGAACTGCGTCGCCAACAACTGCAGCGCGGCCAACATGGCGGTGTCGGATCACTCGCAGTGGAACGCCAACAATGCCCGCCTGCTGCCGGCCGGCGTTGGCACAGTCGCCTGCGTTGAAGGCCTGACGGCTGGATGCGCCACCAACGGCCCGAACTGGACCTTCGACATCACGGTTGCCTGGACCGAGAAGAACGCCGCCGCCAACGCCACCCAGACTTTCACCACACGGTTCGCGCCATGAACGTCCTCTGCGCAAATTCACCCGCTTTCCGCCGCAGCGCGCACCGGCGAAGCCTGGCGCTGCGCCAGGCCGGCCTGACGCTGCTCGAACTGATGATCTCGCTGACGCTCGGCCTGCTGCTGGTGGCCGGCATCGGCACGATCTATGTCGGCAGCAACCAGACCTACCGGGTGCAGGAAGAAAACGCCCGGATACAGGAATCAGGCCGCTACGCGCTGGAAGTGATCGGGCGCAACATCCGACAGGCAGGCGCCGACGCGCCGATAAGCTATACCCCCACCGCCCTGACGCTGGACTGCCTGCCCACCACTACCCCGGCCTGCGTTGCAATCAACGGAACCGACAACAGCACCAACGGCACCGCTTTCGATACGCTGACCACCCAACTGTATGCCAATCCCGATGAATTCAACCCAACGCCTAATCAGTGGGGTATACGTGACTGCACCGGCGGTTTCGTGCAGCAGGGAACCCTGGTCACCAACGCCTTTGCGATGAACGGTACGGATTTGCGCTGTACCGGCAGCGTCGGCGGCGCCGCGCCGCTGATTTCCAACGTCGAGGATTTCCAGGTGCTGTACGGCATCGATACCGACAACAACCAGGCCGCCAACCAGTACTCGGCCGTTCCGCCCGCCAATCTGAATCTGGTCGTCAGTGTGCGTGTCTGTGTACTGGTGTTTTCTGCCGCGCAGGGAATCACCACTGGAAGACAAACCTATCTCAACTGCGGCGGCGCATTGGGCACATTGACCGGCGCCAACGCATTTACCCAGGCCGCTGCTGGCGACAGCCGTTTGCATCGCGCCTTTGTCGCCACCTTCAATTTGCGCAACCGGGTCAACAACCTGCCCTGAGCAAACGATGACCAACCACTTGCCCTCACAATTTTCGCGCACTCGCCAATCCGGCGCGGCGCTGATCTCAGGCCTGATTTTCCTGGTGGTGCTGACCATGATCGGCATCACCTCGGCGCGCATGTCCACGCTGGAAGAACGCATGTCCGGCAACATGCGCGACCGTTCCCTTGCCATGCAGGCCGCCGAACTGGCCCTGCGCGATGCGGAGCGCGACATCCTGACCTCCGGCCGCATTTCCGGCATTACCAATTTCGTCGCCGCCTGTACCAACGGCCTTTGCTACAACGGAGTCGGCGGCTATGCCAACCCGGTCTGGACCACGGTCAGCATGACTGCCGCGCCCAGCGTGCAGTACAGCGCATTCACCTCGCCCCAGGACATTCCGGGCGTTTCCGCGCAACCGCGTTACCTGATCGAAGGAATTCGCCGCACCCCGCCGGGCGGCGGCGTGGCTTATTACTATCGAATCACCGTGCGCGCCCAGGGCGTCAATCCGAATACCGTGGTGTGGCTGCAGGAAGTATTCCGGCCTTGAGAAGGAGAAACAGCATGAACAAAATGACTATAGCCCTGGCGACCTTGTTCGCTATCAGCCAACCGGCGATTTCCCTGGCTGCCGAACCGGTGCAAAGCGCAAAGCCGACTACCCAAATCATTCCGTCACAACCATTCAATCAGCGCAATTACAAGGCAACAGAAGAAAAATCACGTTCCGATTGCGAGCCTTGGAAAAATCCTGAAACCGGTTGCCGGGAAATTAATGCGCAAAATAATAAGCGAAGGAACAGCCAATCCGACTCCCTGGAATCTTCCCGACCGTGAGTTTTCGTATGTTTGAAATGAAACTAAAGGTTTATTGAATACGCCAATTTCGCAAAGGAAGCGCCATGAAAAAAGATCGCCCTGGTTCGAAATACTTCGCGGCTCTGCTCGCCCTCGCGTGGTCGCTCAACACCCATGCGCTGACTCCGGCGACCACGCCACTCTATCTGAAGAGCACCGTGGAACCCAATGTCATGTTCACGCTGGACGATTCCGGCTCGATGCAGTGGGAAATCATGCCGGAATCGTTGACAGCCGCGCTTTTTGTGTTTCCTCAGACTATAAACGTTTACGGCACACCAACAGACGCATATCAAAACCTTGTTCCCACCGTTGATGATCATATTTATAACAGGGTTTCCCGTTCCCCTCAGACTAACAAAATCTATTACAACCCGCAGATCACCTACAAACCATGGATCAAGTATGATGGTACATTTTACCCAAATGCCAACCCCACCAATGCATATCACAATCCTGAAAAAATCACTGCGGGGAGCAGAAATTTAACCGTTACTAGCCTGTTAAACGCACGTTGGGTTAGCTGTACACCGCCACTGAACAACACAAATTGCAGTATTTTGATTTCTGACAAAAATTTTTATCCTGCTACTTATTTCATTCATAACGGCGGCGACATCTGGAATATTAACAATTACACAGCAAAAATCGAAATCAAATCCACGACCGCCACCTATAGCGGTCGGCCGAACAGAAGCGATTGCGCCGGCAACAGCGCCAACCCGGCCACCGGCATCTGTACTTATGCCGAGGAAATCCAGAATTTCGCCAACTGGTACACCTATTACCGCTCCCGTATCCTGCTCGCCCGCGCCGGTGTCGGACGCGCCTTCGCCCAGCAGGGCACCAACATGCGGGTCGGCTTCGCCGCCATCAACCAGGGCAGCAAAACGGTGGATAGCGTAGTCAGCCCTGGCACCGTAGTGCGCGGTGTGCGTCCCTTTTCGGGCACCAATCGCCAGAACTTCTTCAGCGACCTCTACACGCATGCAATACCCGCTGAGGGCACCCCCCTGCGGAAGGCGCTGGACAATGTCGGCAAGTATTTTGAACGTACCGACGACCTAGGACCGTGGGGCGCAACACCCGGCACCGCCGGCGGCACACAGCTTTCCTGCCGGCAGAACTACAACATCTTGATGACCGACGGTTACTGGAATGGTGCAGCCGCCCCGACCACGGCAGCCACACAGAACGTCGACAACCTCGCCGGCAGCACGATCACCGGTACGATCTCGGGCGTCACAGCAACTTACATCTATAGCCCATCCCCCCCATTTAAAGACAGTTACAGAAGAACAGGTGACAACGCAACTGATTACAGCACTCTAGCTGACGTAGCGATGTATTACTGGAAGCGCGACCTGCGTACCGACCTGACCAACAATGTACCGGTCAGCACCGCCAACCCGGCGTTCTGGCAGCACATGGTGAATTTTACCGTCGGGCTGGGGGTGTTCGGCACGCTCAACCCGACCACCGCCCTGACCGGCCTGACCAGTGGCGCCACCGCCTGGCCAAGACCGGTCAGCGACGACAAAACCGGGGTCAACATCGACGATCTCTGGCATGCTGCGGTGAACAGCCGGGGAGGATTCTTCAGCGCATCCGATCCGGAAACGTTCGCCAGTGCGCTCTCCTCCTCGCTGCAGGAAATCGTCAATCGCACTTCGTCTTCATCATCGGTCGCCACCAGCACCACGCAACTAAAATCCAGCACCAAATACTTCCAGTCGCTTTCCACCAGCGGCGAATGGGGCGGCACCGTGATGTCCAGGCTGGTTTCCGACGACTCCGACCAATGGGATGCCGCTGTTCAGCTCAACACCCAGATCAGCGCAAGCAGCGACACCCGCAAGATCATCACCAGTCGAGGCGCCAGGGATGGCGTCGCCTTCCTGTACGACAACCTGTCCGCCACGCAGAAGGCCGCGCTCAATTTCGACAGCGACGGCGTCGTCGATACGCGCGGTCCCGACCGGGTGGGCTATCTGCGCGGCCACAGCCAGCATGAGGGTACTTCACCGGATCAGTTCCGGCAGAGGCCGAACCGAAAACTGGGCGACATCGTCAATTCCAACCCCTGGTATGCGAGCGAGCCGGCTGCCGGGTATTCGGATGTGGACTATTCCGGATATTCGGCCTTCCGCAGCACCTACCTGGACCGCATTCCGGTGGTTTATGTCGGCGCCAACGATGGCATGCTGCATGGCTTCAATGCCTGCGAGGTCGGCTCCACCTATGCGACCAACATCGTCTGCACCGCAGCCATGGCCGGCACCGAGGTCATCGCCTATGTGCCGACTTCGGTCTATCCGAACCTGCGCAAGCTCACTGAGCAGAGCTACAACACCTCGCACCTCTACTACGTCGATGGCTCGCCGATGGTCGGCGATGCGTTCGTCAATGGCAGTTGGCGCAGCGTGCTGGTTGGCGGCCTGAATTCCGGCGGCAAGGGGTATTACGCGCTCGATGTAACCAACCCGACCGACACCAGCAAGGCCGCACCGACTTTCTCGCAGGCCAATGCGGCGTCACTGCAATTATGGGAGTTCACCGATGCCAACGATGTCGACCTGGGATTGAGCTACAACCTGCCGCCAACCAATCAGGAAACCGGCCAGCCGCTGCAGATCACTCGCCTGGCGAACGGCAAGTGGGCCGCCATCTTGGGCAACGGCTACAACAGTTCCAGCGGCAAGGCGGCGCTGTTCATCCTGTTCCTCGATGGCCCCACCGGCACCGGATCGACCTGGACGCTCGGCACCGACTACATCAAGCTGGTCGCGGAGACGGCCACCGGCAGCAACGGCCTCTCCACACCGTTTCCGTTCGACAGCAACGGCGATGGTTATGTCGATGTCGTGTATGCCGGCGATCTGAAAGGCAATATGTGGAAATTCTTTGTCGGCCCCAATGCACAGGATGCCGCCGTGACCAGCGACCCGGCCACCTGGCGGGTCGCGTTCAGCACGGCGCCGTTGTTTAGCGCGATCAACGCCTCGAACCAGATCCAGCCCATTACCCACCCGCCAGTGGTTTCGTTGCACCCCACTTCCGGCTTGATGGTGCTGTTTGGCACCGGCAAATACCTGGAGACCAGCGATGTCACCAGTAGCGAGGTGCAGACCTACTATGGCCTGCGCGATATCGGCACCGCCATCTCCGGCAGGGCTTCGCTCAAGAACGTGGTGCTGAGCAATACGCTGCCCAGATCGATCACTTCCCAGACCGCCGCCGCAACACCGCAGACCGACGCCGCCGGCAATGCACTCGACCTGGGCTGGCATGCCGACATGTCGATCTCGGGGGAGCGGATTACCGGTCGTACCTTCCTCTCCAACCGCATCGTGCTGTTCGACACCGTGGTGCCCAATTCGGATCTCTGCGAGGGCGGCGTCAGCAGCCAGATCACTGCGCTTCAGTATGACTCGGGCGGCGCCCCCGGCATCGCGGTGTTTGGCGATGCCAACGGTGATGGCACGGTGAACGCAAGCGACATCGTCGCCGGCGTTTCCACCGGCCAATCGCTGTCGGGCACGACGTTCCTGCAAAACTCAAGCCAGTTGGGGGATGGCAACGCCGGCGACAGCTATAAAGGCCTGTCATCGCAGATTCAAGGCACCGTGACCGATTTCGATATCGACGTCGGCGGCGGAACCCGCGGACGTATCACCTGGCGTGAAATTCTTCAATAAACAGGAGCCGACTGTGTCGCACTTTCCCCTCCATGCATCCCCTCTCCCGTCAGTCTCGCCGCAGCTCGCAACAGCGGGCCGCATTTCACCGCCAGCTGGCCAGAAGCGGCTCATGCAGGCGGGACTGCGGCAAACCGGCATGACCCTGACCGAACTGCTGATTGCCGTATCCATCGTCGGCATACTCGCGGCGGTGGCCTACCCCTCTTACCAAAACTACATCCGGCAGGGCGGCCGCGCCGAGGCGAAAGGGGTCTTGCTGGAAACCGCGCAATTCATGGAAAGAAACTACACCACCAACGGCTGTTATCACCGGAGTGACAACAGCTGTGCGGATGCAGCCAATCTGGCGCTGCCTTTCTCGCAAGCCCCCAAGACCGGGACCGCGACGTACAACATCACGGCCACCTATTCGACCACTGCGCCCTGCACGCTGGGTCAATGTTTCACGCTATCTGCCGCACCCACCGGCAAAATGACCGGTGATGAATGCGGCACCTTGACTCTGACGCACACCGGAGCGCGCGGACAGGGTGCGGGCGCGACGCAGGAACAGTGTTGGCAACGCTGAGATCCGTCAGTTCGGACAAATGCAAAAAGCCCCAGGCGGCATGACCGCCTGGGGCTTTGTTGTGTTGCCAGCGCAGGGAGAAGCTTACTTGCGCTTGTTGCGGCGGCTCCAGCGAATTGCGCCAGCGGCAACGCCACCAATAGCAAGCAGAACCAACGAACCTGGTTCAGGAATCGGATTCGGGGTGGTACAACCTAAAAGTCCGCAATCCTGGGCAAAGGCCTGCAAGCTGGGTAGGGACAACATGGCCATCACAAACAGGGAAGAGATTTTTTTCATGTCGAACTCCTTAAAGGTTAAGTGGATAGGTACACGAGCCCTATATATTTATGTAAGCACATTTCATGCCATATACATATCCTACTGATATGTATAGCTTTTCGTACCCCCATGACAGTCAGCTAAAAATTATTTGTAAATATTTTCGACAACAATCAAAAAAACATGACCTTGCCCCTGAATTCCGGACTGTACAGGCTGACCATTATTCGGGCTTTCTTCCTTGCTGCTGGGCCGCAAACCAGCGCTGCTCAAAAGTCGTGGGACTGACGTAACCCAGCATCGAGTGCGATCTCTTGTGGTTGTTGAAAGTCAGCCAGTCCATGACCTGATCCATGACCTGATCCAGGACCTCATCCATGGCCTCACGCCGGGTCGCAAACTTTCTGCCGTACAGCTTGCAGTCTGGGAGGATGAAGTCGCCCCCTTGCTGGACAGTTGAACAATTATCGCACTCAGCAGGCGGTCGGCATCTAACTGGCGGCGGTTGCGCAGCACCCGGCGAAACGCAGCCGCACGCCTGCGGCGGTTCTGCCCACAATTCGCGAAACAAGACATGCTCAATTCCGGTCTTGCCCGAGTAAGGCCCGATCGCCGCATCCAGTAAAGCACCCGTCGCCCCGCAGAGCAAGCCGCCCCAGTGGGAAATCGGGAAAACCAGGCCCGGCTTTTGCATGCTTTGCTGAGGATAATCGGCCTGATTCTTCGGGGTGTCTGGCAACGTGACCGTGGTGCCGTCCACCAACTTGACTGGGCTCCCCAGCCACAGCTAGTTTGCTTGGGCCAGGTTGGAAATCTGCACCCACGTTTCTTGGGCCAGTTAAAATCATTTTCAGCAGTAAGCGCTGCCCGGCCCTGCATATCCCCCTATGTGAGTGCTGCAGGGTTTCAAGCCGTTGGCAATGCGATACACGGCGTATCGATTGACAGTATGTTGGCAGGCAGGATCTGGATTGAGCATTTACGCCATGAAGAGGGAGAGCGTCTCGGACGGTGGATAGAGCCGATCTCGATGTGGTGGTAGATGTTGATCATCCCCTTAAGCAGAGCGTTGCCGGGCACCGGGGTTCGACAGTTCACCACCAAAAATCCGCATTTTTCCCCCGAGGCCCCAGTATCCGCGCGGGTTGACGCTCGAATTTTCTAAAACACTTGTGGTGGCACGTCATGCTAAACAGGCGCTTTTATTGACTTGGCATTAACCGCTGATAAAGTGGCGGCATGTTTGTGAAGATCACCACCTCCGGAAGTCGCCGCTACGTCCAACTTGTCGAGTCCTATCGGGATGACGCTGGGCGCGTCAAAAAGCGCACACTCGCTAACCTGGGACGACTCGACCAGCTGGATGGTGAACTCGATTCCGTCATCAGTGGCTTGCTCAAAATCACCGGACGCGAAGCCTTGGGCGATGCGCCCCTTCCACCGTCAGTCACGTTCGAGTCCGCCCGCGCACTCGGCGATGTCTGGATGCTGACCGAGCTATGGAAGGAACTCGGCTTTGGCGAACTGCGCCGCCTGTTTGGCCGGACACGCCACACCACCGACATCGAAGCGCTGATTCGGGTGATGGTACTCAACCGCCTGTGCGATCCCGAATCAAAGCTCGGTGTATTGCGCTGGCTGGAGACGGTGGCGTTACCGGAAGTCGATCTGAAGGCCATCACGCACCAACAACTGTTGCGCAGCATGGATGCGCTGATGGATCACCAGACCGAAGTCGATGCCGTGGTGGCCGGCCTGTTGCGCCCGTTGATCGACCAGGACCTGTCAGTCGTCTTCTACGACCTGACCACGATTCGCAGCGAAGGCTTGGTGACCGTGGAGAACGATGTGCGCAAGCCTGGATTGGCGAAGGAAGGCTTGATCGCACGGCAGTTCATGCTGGGCGTGGTGCAGACGGCGGAAGGCTTGCCGCTTTACCACGAGGTGTTCGACGGTAATGCCTCCGAGACGAAGACACTATTGCCCACGCTTACGACCGTGCTGGCACGCTTTCCTTCCGTGCGCCGGCTGATCCTCATCGCTGATCGCGGCTTGTTGAGTCTGGACAAACCTGGAATCCCTGCAAGCGATTGTGCTCAGCAGCGGCCAACCGTTGGAATTCATCATCGCCGTGCCGGGACAGCGCTATGCCGACTTCGTCGCTCTGCTCGGGGAGTTCCATCGCGGCCGCTGCGCGTCCGCCAGCACGGAAATCATCGACGAGCTGGCCTGGAACGATTTGCTCCTGGTCGTCGCACATGATCCAGCAATGGCGGCGGTCCAGACGCAACGTCGATCTGAGCGCGTCGCTGATCGCGCAGGGCGAACAGTGGGCGGGCAAACTCGCCGAGCAGGACGAGGGGGTCAAGAAACGGGGCCGCAAGCTCTCGGACAGCGGCGCCAAGGCACGCTTCTTCCATGCGGTGAGCGAGGCGCACCTGTCGAAGATCATCAAGGTGGACCTGGCCGCTGAACTGTTCCGCTACGATATCGACGCCAACGCGCGCGCGTTGGCCGAGATGATGGATGGCAAGCTGCTGCTTGTCACCAATGTGCAAGGGTTGAAGCCCGCGGACATCGTCACTCGTTACAAGTCGCTAGCCGACATTGAGCGCGGTTTCAAGGTGCTGAAGTCAGAGATCGAAATCGGCCCGGTGTATCACCGACTACCGGAACGGATCAAGGCGCACGCTTCGATTTGTTTCATGGCGCTGATTCTGCATCGGGTCTTGCGCACACGGCTGCGCGATGCGAACGCCGAGCTGACGCCGGAACGCGCGCTGGA
>CAZHFZ010000075.1:0-12175 GCA_964531455.1 uncultured Bordetella sp. | reverse complement strand
CTTCCCACGGATTCGCCATGCACTGCTTCATGCCCAGCGAAATACGGCGGCGGTCCTCGTCGATTTCCAGAACCATGACTTCCACTTCGTCGCCGAGCTGCACGACTTTCGACGGGTGCACGTTCTTGTTGGTCCAGTCCATTTCGGAGACGTGAACCAGGCCTTCGATGCCCGGCTCGATCTCGACAAACGCGCCGTAGTCGGTGAGGTTCGAAACCTTGCCGAACAGGCGGGTGTTGGGGGGATAACGGCGCGACAGGCCCACCCACGGATCTTCGCCCAGCTGCTTCATGCCCAGCGAGACGCGGTTCTTTTCCTGGTCGAACTTCAGCACTTTCGCGGTGACTTCATCGCCAACGCTCAGCATCTCGGACGGATGCTTGACGCGACGCCATGCGAGATCGGTGATGTGCAGCAGGCCGTCGATGCCGCCGAGGTCCACGAACGCACCGTACTCGGTGATGTTCTTGACGATGCCCTTGACCGTGACGCCTTCGCGCAGGTTCTCGAGCAGCTTCTGGCGTTCTTCACCCTGGCTGGCTTCAAGCACGGCACGACGTGACACCACGACGTTGTTGCGCTTGCGGTCCAGCTTGATGACCTTGAACTCCATCTGTTTGTTTTCGTACGGCGTCGTGTCTTTCACAGGACGCGTATCAACCAGCGAACCCGGCAGGAAGGCGCGGATGCCGTTGATCATCACCGTCAGGCCGCCCTTGACCTTGCCGCTGATCATGCCGGAAACGATGTTGCCCTTCTCGAGGGCATCTTCCAGTTCGTGCCATGCGGCCAGACGTTTGGCCTTGTCACGCGACAGACGGGTTTCGCCGTAGCCGTCTTCGAGGGACTCGATGGCGACACTGACAAAGTCGCCCGGCTTGACTTCGATCTCGCCACGATCGTTGTAGAACTCTTCTGCAGCGACGTAGCTTTCGGATTTGAGGCCGGCATTGACCACAACAAAATTGTCATCAACGCGGACAACTTCGGCGGTGATCACTTCGCCGATACGCATTTCTTTGAGGGTCAGACTCTCTTCAAAGAGCGCGGCAAAGCTTTCGGTAACGGCGGCTTGGGGGGTTGGTTTCATGATTGGAATCAGCAGGTTATCACACCCGTTACAGAAACGGGAGTGGGTTGAACAAACCACAGGTTTTGGTGACCTGTGGCACCGGGTAACACATATTTAGTGCTTTTTTTGATGCTCTTGATACAACTGCAGGACCTTCGCCACAACCAATTCCACCGGAATCCCGGTGGTGTCGAATTCAATGGCATCAGAACACTTCAACAGGGGGGCCGTGGCGCGGTTGCTATCGCGATAATCGCGGTCGCGGATGTCCTGCAAAAGGGCGGTCATACTAGCATCGACTTCCTTTGCGATCAACTGCTTATAGCGTCTTTGAGCCCGCTCTTCGGGCGTTGCAGTCAGGTAAATTTTCAGACCGGCATCCGGGAATACCACTGACCCCATGTCGCGCCCATCCGCGACCAGACCCGGCATCTGGCGAAAGCCCCGCTGCAAGGTCATCAACGCAGCGCGCACGCCAGGCAGGGACGCGACCCGTGATGCTGCAGCGCCCGCAACTTCACCACGGATCAAATTCGATACTTCCCGACCATCTACCCAGATCTCTTCCTCATTAAAATTTATATTTAAATTCAATGATATAAGAGAAACTTCTGAGTCATCATCGAGATTTACGCCGCGCTCGCCTGCAACCAATCCGACAATCCGGTACAAGGCACCGCTGTCGAGATAATGAAAACCCAGACGTTTAGCAACAGCAGCTGCAATGGTCCCTTTGCCCGACGCCGAGGGTCCGTCGATGGCAATCACTGGAATGACGGGGTTCAACTTTATGCTGCCGTCACGTCGGCAAGAACCCGGAAATAGTCCGGGAAGGTTTTGGCAACGCAGGCCGGATCATTGATCCGCACCGAAACACCGCCCAGTGCCGCCAGCGAAAAACACATGGCCATCCGGTGGTCGTCATAGGTATCAATGGTGGCCGGCTGCCATTGCCCGGGCGGAGTGACCTTGAGGTAATCCTCACCCTCCTCAATGCCGGCACCCAGCTTGGCCAACTCTTTGGCCATCGCGGCTATGCGGTCGGTTTCCTTGACCCGCCAGCTGCCGATGTTGCGCAAAGTGGTTGTGCCGTCGGCAAACAACGCCACCATCGCCAAGGTCATTGCCGCATCAGGAATATGGTTGCAATCAAGCTCAACCGCACGCAGCCGGCCGCTTTGGCGAGCCCCACCACTCGCAGAAGCCTCGATCCAGTTGTCACCCATACTGATACCTGCACCCATCTGCACCAGCGCATCGGCAAAACGCACATCACCCTGCGTGCTGTTGCGGCCTACGCCCTGAACCCGTACCGGCCCGCCGCCACTCAAGGCGCTGATAGCACCTGCCGCAAGGAAATACGACGCGGAAGATGCATCACCTTCAACATAGAGTTCACCCGGACTGACGTAACGCGCGCCTGCCGGCACGGTGAATGAACTCCAGCCATCGCGCCTCACGTTTACACCGAAGCGGCGCATCGCATTAAGCGTGATTTCGATATACGGTTTGGAAATGAGTTCACCATCGATGCGCACCACGGTCTCCACACCCAGCAGCGGCAACGCCATCAGCAGACCGGTCAGATACTGGCTCGATACATTGCCGCGGATACTGACCTCACCCCGCGCATCCAAAAGTCCGGGATGGATGGCCAGCGGCGGAAAACCATCGGCGCCGAGATAATCGATTTTTGCTCCAAGAGAGCGCAGCGCATCAACGAGATCACCGATCGGGCGCTCATGCATTCGCGCGACGCCGTCGACACGGTATTCGCCGCCGCAAAAAGCCAGTGCCGCCGTCAGCGTGCGTACAGCCGTGCCGGCATTACCAAGGAACAGCTCGGCCTTTTTCACCGGAAACGGACCATTGCCGCCTTCGATTTCAACCACGAGTTCGCCGGCCTGCCGATTGTTGACGCCCAACTGGTCCAGTGCAGCCAGCATATAGCGGGTGTCATCGGACTCCAGAACATCGCGCAGCGTGGTCCTGCCCTGCGCCAGCGCCGCCAGCAGCAGCATGCGATTGGTAATGCTTTTGGATCCCGGCAGCAGCACAGTGCCGCGCACCGCTCGGATCGGCTGCAGATCCAGATATTCAGGCTTCGGCTGATTCATCAGCAGGCGCTATTTGCGTTTGACCAGCCAGCGCGCCCGCGCCTGCTGCGCGGAAAGGAACATCGCCTCCAGCGCATCACCGTCGCCAGCGGCCAAAGATGCACGCGCCGCTTCCAGCTCACTGATATAGCCGTCCAGCAGCGGCACCAGTGCGCCGCGGTTGGCAACGCAGATGTCACGCCACATTTCCGGTGAACTGCCGGCGATGCGCACGGTGTCGCGCAGGCCGCCACCGGAAAAACCCAGCAACCTTTTGGCATCACGCCGCTGCCCCAGCAGATTGACCAGTGCAAAAGCCACTACATGCGGCAAATGACTGACTGCACCGAAAATTTCATCGTGCTCCACCGCTTCCAGGCGAACGATGTTCGCGCCACAGGCCGCCCAAGCGGAACGCACAAGACGTACTGCCGCCGCCTTGGTCTCTTTCTGCGGCAGCAGGATCAGGTTGCGGTCGCGAAACAGTTCCGGGAACGCGGCAGCCGCGCCGCTGTGTTCTGTGCCTGCGATCGGATGTGCCGGCACAAACATCGGAAAATGCGAGCCGAGATGTTTGCGCGCCGCATTGATCACATCCTGCTTGGTGCTGCCGGCGTCGGTCACCACAGTATGCGCTGACAGGAAAGGTGCAATACGCGCGAAGATGCCCGGCATCTGCCCTACCGGTGCACCGACCAGCACCAGATCAGCCCCGGCTACCGCATGTGCGGCATCGGTCTCGGCCTTGTCGATCACGCCCAGGCGCAGCGCATCCTTCAGATTCTTGCGGCTGCGGCCGACACCGACAACCTGTCTGACCATACGCGCTTTCTTCAATGCCAGCGCGAAGGAGCCGCCGATCAGGCCCACCCCGATCACGACGAGTTTGTTGATGCGGGGCTTTGTCGCCATGGATTATTCCTGAAACCGCTCAGGCGGCAAGCGCCTGCCGCAGCGCGTCGAGGAAACGCGCGTTCTCGGACTCGAGTCCGATCGACACGCGCAGATGATCGGGCATTCCATAGGCGGCAATCGGCCGCACGATGACACCGGCACGCAGCAGCTTCTGGAAAACCTCCGCGGCGCCCGGCACCTTGAAGGTGACGAAGTTGCCATAGGACGGAATGTGTTGCAGGCCCTGCTGTTTCAAACCGGCAACAATCTGATCCATGCCACGGCAATTCAACTCATAACTCTCGCGGATGAACTGTTCATCATCCAGCGCTGCAGCCGCAGCCGTCAGCGACAGGCTGTTGACGTTGAATGGCTGGCGCACGCGATTCATCAGGTCGGCCACGGCGGATGAAGCCACGGCATAACCAACACGCAAGCCTGCGAGTCCGTACACTTTCGAGAACGTGCGGGTGATCACCAGATTGGGAAATTTCTTCAGCCAGGCCATGCTGTCGTAACGATGTTCAGGCCGCAGGTATTCGGTATAGGCCTCGTCCAGCACCACCAGCACGTCGCGCGACAGCCCGGCGATAAACGATTCGAGTGCGGCGCCCGGTACAAAAGTTCCCGTCGGATTGTTCGGATTGGCGACAAACACGATGCGCGTATCGGAACGGACTGCACGCGCCATCGCATCAAGATCATGCCCGTAGTCTTTCGCCGGTACCGCAATTCCCTGTGCGCCGATCGCCTGCACCGCCAGCGGATAGACCGCAAACGCGTGTTGCGAATAAACCGCCGAGAGACCCGGCGCGAGAAATGCCCGCGCAGCCAGTTCCAGCACATCGTTGGAACCATTGCCGAGTACGATGCCGTCCATCGCAATGCCGAAGCGCTGCGCGAGCGCGTGCTTCAGCTCAAAACCATTGCCGTCGGGATAACGCGCCAGACCATCAAGCAAGGCGCGCATCGCCTGCCCTGCCCTGGGACTGACGCCCAGTGGATTTTCGTTGGAAGCGAGCTTGACGATGCCCGACTCGTCCATCCCGAGCTCGCGTGCCAGCTCCGACGTCGGCTTGCCTGGCTGGTACGGCGCAATGGCGCGGATATACCCCGGCGCAAGATCACAGACACTCATGATAATTATTCAATAAAAACAATAACTTATAAATTAACCTGCAACAGGATAGGAACCGAGCACCTTGAGAAAGGCCGCTTTGCGGCCCAGCGCAGCCAGCGCCCGGGCCACCTCGGGATCGAGTTGATGGCCTTCAATATCGATGTAGAACACATATTCCCAACGGCCAGTACGCGCCGGTCGGGATTCGAGCCGGGTCATGCTCACACCGTGTTTTGCCAGCGGTGTCAGCAAGTCGTGGATGGCGCCAGGCACATTACGCGTGGACAGGATCAGCGATGTCTTGTCACGACCCGAGGGCGCCGTCTCTTCAGCGCCGATCACTGCGAAGCGCGTGGTGTTCTTCGGATCATCTTCAATATTGCGGGTAAGCAACTTCAACCCGTATAACGCAGCCGCCGTGCTGCTCGCTATTGCCGCGGCACGCTTATCCTTGCCGGCCATTCGCGCGGCCTCGGCGTTGCTGACGACGGCGACCCGCTCCGCATCCGGAAGATGCCGTGACAGCCATTGCTGGCACTGCGCCAGGCTTTGAGTGTGTGAATACACGGTGCGGATGGCGCTGCGGCCACGTGCGTTGCTCATCAGGCACTGGCGCACCGGCAGATTCACTTCGCCACAGATGCGTGCCGAGGTGTTCAGCAGCAGATCCAGCGTGCGGCCAACGGCACCTTCGGTGGAATTCTCTACGGGCACAACCCCGTAAGCCGATGTTCCGGTTTCGACCGCACGAAACACCTCATCAATGCTGACCATCGGCTTGCCGCCGGTAGACGAGCCAAAATGCTTGACCACCGCTTCCTGGCTGAACGTACCTTCGGGGCCCAGATAGGCCACTGCCAACTGGTCTTCCAGCGCACGGCACGCCGACATGATTTCGGTAAAAAGGCGCGACAACGCAGCACCGGACAACGGCCCCTTGTTCAGTTCACGCACCCGGCGCAGCACTTGCGCCTCACGCTCGGGCTTGTAGGCTGCGGCATTGCCTTTGGCATGCCAGGCTTTTTTTGCCAGTCCAGCGCGCTCTGAAAGCAGTTGCACAAGACGGGTGTCGAGGGCGTCGATCTTGCTGCGGATATCACTCAGTGAATGAGCCATGGGCGGACACGCGTTGTGGTCAGTATCGGTTTCAGTGTGCCGGGAGATATCTTACGGCCAGTACGCCGCCTATGGCAGACAATTCGGCAATCAGCGAATCCGGCACCGCGCTGTCGACATCGACCAGCGTGTAGGCCATGTCGCCGCGCGATTTGTTCAGCATGTTATGGATGTTCAGCCCGGCCTTCGCCATCGCGGTGGAAATCTGCCCCACCATATTCGGCACGTTGGCATTGGCAATGGCGACACGGAAATTCGACTCACGCGCCATTACGGCATCGGCAAAATTCACTGCATTGCGAATAGTCCCGTTCTCAAGAAAATCGCGAACCTGGTCGGCCACCATCACCGCACAATTGTCTTCCGCCTCCCGGGTGGAGGCGCCAAGGTGCGGCAAGGCCACCACCTGCGGATGTCCGGCCAGTTTCTCCGACGGAAAGTCACAGACATAAGCGCGCATTTTTTTGGCCGCCAGCGCCTCAACCACAGCACCGTCATCGACAATCCCGTCACGCGAAAAATTGAGCAATACAGCGCCCTTGCGCAGCAACTGCATGCGCTCGGCGCTGATCAGATTGCGTGTGGCATTGACCAGCGGCACATGCAGCGTGATGAAGTCCGAGGCCTTCAACACCTCTTCGATCGAATGCGCCTTGCGTACCTGTGAAGGCAGGCTCCAGGCGGCATCAACAGTGATCTCCGGGTCATATCCCAGCACATCCATGCCCAGCTTGATCGCCGCATCCGCAACGAGGCTGCCGATCTTGCCCAATCCGATCACACCGAGCGTGCGTCCAGGCAATTCGATGCCGGCAAAATGCTTTTTGCCGTCTTCGACCTGTTTGTGCAATGAATGGTCATCGCCTTTGAGCCCATCGACAAACCGTACAGCGGGCACCAGATTGCGTGCCGAAATCAGCAGTGCTGCAATAACCAGTTCCTTGACGGCATTGGCGTTGGCCCCCGGCGCATTGAACACCGGCGCGCCACGCTGGTTCATTTTGTCTACGGGAATGTTGTTGGTCCCGGCACCCGCACGGCCGATCGCCTTGACGCTCGCCGGTATATCCATCTTGTGCATGTCATGGGAACGCACGAGGATGCCGTCCGGGGCCGCAATTTCGGAACCCACGCTGTAACGGTCTTTCGGAAAACGCTGCAGGCCTACCGCGGCAATTGCATTAAGAGTCAGTATCTTCAGCGGTGTTTGCATGTTCAAGGATTCAGCCATTCTTGCGTTCAAATTCGCGCATGAAGGTAACCAGCGTCTGCACACCTTCAACCGGCATCGCGTTGTAAATCGATGCACGCATGCCGCCGACCGAACGGTGTCCCTTGAGCTGTGTCAGCCCTGCGGCTTCGGTTTCCTGAATGAAGGCCTTGTCGAGTTCGGCGTTGCGCAATGTGAACGGAATGTTCATCAGCGAGCGGTCATCTTTCGCTACGGGTGAAAGGTAGAACTCGGTCTGATCGAGGTAATCGTAGAGCATCGCGGCCTTGGCGCGGTTGATCTGCTCCATCTTGACCAGACCCCCCTGCTTTTTCAGCCACTGAAACACCAGGCCGGCCACATAAATGCCATAAGTGGCCGGGGTATTCGACATCGAATCGTTATCCGCCTGCACCTTGTAATCAAACACGGTCGGGGTGATCGGCAGCGCCTGCCCCAGCAGGTCATCGCGCACGATGACGATGGTCACGCCGGCCGGCCCGATGTTTTTCTGCGCACCGGCATAGATCAGGCCGTAGCGGGATACATCCATCGGCCGCGACAGAATGTGCGATGACATGTCGGCAACCAGTGGGACATCGCCCGTTTCCGGCACCCAGTGAAATTCGACACCGCCAATGGTTTCGTTGGTCGTGATATGCACATACGCCGCATCCGGATCGAGTTTCCATTCGGATTGTTTTGGTGCCCGAGTGTAGTTATCGGCCTCGGAACTCGCCGCGACATTGACCTTGCAATACTTCTTCGCGTCACTGATGGCTTTTTTCGACCACTGCCCGGTATTGACGTAGTCGGCCTTGGTCTTGCCACGCAACAGATTCATCGGCACCACGGCAAATTGCGCCGATGCGCCACCCTGCAGAAACAGCACCTTGTAGTTCCCGGGAATACCCATCAGTTCGCGCAGGTCGGCTTCGGCCTGGGCGTGAATTGCGATGAATTCCTTGCCGCGATGACTCATTTCCATAACCGACATGCCACTGCCATGCCAGTCGAGCATTTCCGCCGCCGCCTGCTGCAACACCGTTTCCGGCAACACTGCCGGACCCGCGCTGAAATTGAATATCCGTGCCATATTTTGAGGATTGAGCTTTAAGGATTGTGAGGTTGAGTGCTGTCAGGTGAGTATCACGAAGCGGGATTTTCCAAACCTCAATCCGCGATACCCGATTCCTTCATGTCACTCTTCGTCTTCGTCGGTCTCGACAACGGCTTCCATGCCGACCAGTTTTTCACCCTCGTCGAGATTGATCAGGCGTACACCCTGGGTTGAGCGACCCTGCTCACGGACTTCCTTGATGCGTGTGCGGATCAGCACGCCGCCGGTGGTGATCAGCATGATCTCGTCTTCCTTGGTCACCAGCTGGGCACCAATCAACTTGCCGTTCCGATCGCTGGCCTGGATCGCGATCATCCCCTGGGTGCCGCGGCCATGTCGGGTGTATTCCGTGACCGGAGTACGTTTGCCGTAACCGTTTTCGGTCGCAGTCAACACGGATTTCTCTTCGTCGCTGGCGGTCAAAAGAGATATAACCCTTTGTTTTCCCTGAAGTTTCATGCCGCGAACACCTGCCGCCGCACGCCCCATCACACGCACTTCGGTTTCACTGAAACGCACGGCCTTGCCGGCGTCAGAAAACAGCATGACGTCCTGCTTGCCATCGGTAATCGCCACACCAATCAGGAAGTCACCGTCATCAAGGTTGACTGCGATGATACCCTTGGCCATCGGCCTCGAGAACGCCGATAACGCGGTTTTCTTCACTGTGCCGGTGGACGTAGCCATGAACACAAAATGGTTGTCGTCGAACTCTTTGACCGGGAGGATTGCAGTGATCTTCTCGTGCTCCATCAAGGGCACCAGATTCACGATCGGCTTGCCGCGCGAGGCACGGCTGCCCACCGGCACCGCATAGACTTTGATCCAGTAGACCCGACCACGATTGGAGAAACACAGAATGTAATCGTGGGTGTTGGCAATGAACAATTTCTCGACGAAATCGTCATCCTTGGTCGTAGTCGCCTGCTTGCCGCGACCGCCGCGCTTCTGAGCGCGGTAATCCGCCACCGGCTGCGACTTCATGTAGCCGCCGTGTGACAAGGTCACCACCACGTCTTCAGGCTGGATCAGGTCTTCCGTACTCAGGTCCTGGGTATTGATAACAATCTCGCTGCGCCGCTCGTCAGCGTAAAGCTTGCGAACGTCAACGAGTTCCTGCGAAATGATCTTGGTCACACGTGCGGGTTTATCGAGGATGTCGAGCAGATCGGTGATCTTGTCCATCATCTCCCGATATTCAGCAACGATCTTGTCCTGCTCCAGCGCGGTCAGGCGTTGCAGGCGCAATTCAAGAATCTGCTGGGCCTGTGCGTCGGACAGCCGGTACCCCTTCTTCTGCAAGCCAAACTCGGCAGACAGGCCATCAGGACGATAAGAAGTGCCCTCTTCGGCGCGCGACAGCAGATCTTCAACCAGTTTCGAGCGCCAGAACCGCGCCATCAGTTCGACTTTCGCGTCAGCCGGGGTCGGCGCCGCCTTGATCAGTGCAATGATCTCGTCGACATTCGACAATGCAACAGCCAGACCCTCAAGCAGATGACCGCGCTCCCGCGCCTTGCGCAGCTCAAATACCGTGCGGCGCGTAACCACTTCGCGACGGTGGCGCAGGAACGCTTCGAGGAATTGTTTCAGATTCAGCACGCGCGGCTGGCCATCAACCAGCGCCACCATGTTCATGCCGAAACTGTCCTGCATCTGCGTGTCTTTCCACAGATTATTCAGGACAATTTCAGGCACCTCGCCACGCTTGAGTTCGATGACGGCGCGCATGCCCGACTTGTCGGATTCGTCGCGGATATCGGAAATGCCTTCGAGCTTTTTTTCGCGTACCAATTCGCCGATTTTCATCAGCAGGTTGGCCTTGTTGACTTGATAGGGCAACTCGTCGATGACGATGGAAACACGGCCGCCCTTTTCAGCCTCCTCGAAATGGGTGCGCGCACGCATGATGACGCGGCCGCGTCCGGTACGGTAGCCATCGCGCACACCGGAAACGCCATAAATGATGCCTGCTGTCGGAAAATCCGGTGCCGGCACGATTTCGATCAATTCATCAATACTGATTTCAGGGTTTTTCAGCAGCGCCTGGCAGGCATCCACAACTTCGCCGAGATTGTGCGGCGGAATATTCGTCGCCATGCCCACGGCAATGCCCGAAGAGCCATTGACCAGCAGGTTCGGAACCTTGGTTGGCAGCGTAACCGGCTCTTTTTCCTTGCCGTCATAGTTATCGACAAAATCGACCGTTTCCATGTCGATGTCGGCAAGCATGTCGGAGGTAATCTTCTCCATCCGGCACTCGGTATAACGATAGGCCGCAGCCGAATCACCATCGACGGAACCGAAGTTGCCCTGGCCGTCGATCAGCATGTAACGCATCGAAAAATCCTGCGCCATCCGCACCAGCGCCTCGTAGGTCGCGCTGTCGCCATGAGGATGGTATTTACCCAGAACGTCGCCCACCACCCGTGCACATTTCACGTAGGGGCGGTTCCACACCGTGTTTGACTCGTGCATCGCGAACAGGATGCGTCGATGCACCGGTTTCAGACCGTCTCGCACATCGGGCAGCGCTCTACCGACAATTACGCTCATTGCATAATCGAGATACGAGCGCCGCATCTCGTCTTCAAGGCTGATGGGCAGGGTTTCTTTGGCGAATTGTTCCATGGAATCCGGGATGTTGATTGGCACCGGGCCGGGCGATTTGCCGAGCCACCGATGCGGTTGTTACAAAGCGTGGAATTCTAACATGTGAGCATGCCTGACACATCACGTGAACACCCTCTCGTTCGTGGCATCCGGCACTTCCAATGGCGTCCAATGGTGCTTCCGGAAGCGACTTCAACGAACGCACCTTTCAAGTCCCGCAGAGCTATTTATTCTTGAATCTTGTCAGGCTAAATGCAGATGGATAACCTAAACGTGACACCCTTTTCATCTAAGCCCGCAGAAGCCACGCAATAACCTGCGCTGATCGGTTTAAGCCATTAGATAAGCCATGCAAACCCAGACCGGCTTTTTGGCATCAAAACCCCGCCTTTTTTGCGTTCCACAAAGTGAAATCGCCATCGCACAAAGTGATGCTTTTGAGCAACACTCGCTATGCTTTTTTTTTTGGAATCATGTTACTATCGGTTTCAAGGTTTACTCGGATATCAGGGATGTGGTATCTAGTGGCCTTCGGGGAGATTCTTTTTTGTTTACCCGGGTAACCGGCACATCCCTACCTTTTTCGCAAAACAGGAGGATTAAAAACATGCGTTCAGCTCTTAAGTTCACCATTATCGCGGCGGCGTTCGTTCCGGCGCTGGCTTTCGCGCAAGCCAAAGACGGCTACGTGACTGATACCGCTGGCGGTGTAGTCAAAGCTCCTGGCGCTGGCGTTTGCGTACGCACCAGCCAATGGACTCCGGCTCTGGCCATCGCTGAGTGCGATCCGGATCTGGTGAAGAAACCGGCACCGGCCAAAGCTCCTGCCAAGCCTGCTGCCAAACCGGAAGCCAAACCGGAAGCCAAGCCGGAAGCCAAGCCGAAGAAACCCCAGCCCCTGAATATCGAAGAGAAAATCGAGCTTCAAGGCATG
>CAZHFZ010000074.1:0-12236 GCA_964531455.1 uncultured Bordetella sp. | reverse complement strand
GTTTACAACGCAAAAATTAATATCCACCTGAGTCAAGGACAGCCCATATTCCTGGGGCACCAGCAAAAAGACCTGCACCCTTCAGGTGCCACCAGCCCCGTTTGGCTGGAAAGCGAAACTTAGTTTGACTGTTACCACAACGCCTGACATCCAAAGTACGCAAAATGTCGATTTTGCCAAGTCATCCGTAATCGCTCCCCATCCAATAACTAGCGTTGAAATACTTTTTACATCAATTCCTGGGCCTGGGCAGCCCTGCATTTGCCACGGATATTTGACTTAACTGGGCGCCCACCGGGGAATTTGTGACCCCGAAGTCGTAAAAACAAAATTTCCTTCATATTTACAGAAAACTCTTTGAAAACTGACTGGAATTACAGTGTGGCCTCGTTTTAAACTCGGAAGCTTCCAAATCCAACACTCTCCATTTAAAACAGCATGACTACCAAACCAGCCCGCAAGCGTGTCCTGTTCCGTGATGTCGCCATTGGCGCGCGTTTCTTCGATCCGATCAGTGCAGAATATTTCGTGAAGCAAAGCGCCACCCTGGCTGCGATGGTCACGGGAATAGGTGACGGCACCGTACCCGATGAGTTTGAGGATGACGATACTGTAGGGATTGATGAATAAAAAACGGGGCTCAAGGCCCCGTTTTTTGTTTGGCGGAGAGAGAGGGATTCGAACCCTCGATGGAGGTTTTGCCCCCATACGCCCTTAGCAGGGGCGCGCCTTCGACCACTCGGCCATCTCTCCTGAACCCGGTTTTATAGCGGTCTGCTCAGCCCCGCTTTCAAAAATTCGTCAGGCGAAGAATAACATATCGACCCTCAGGCCGGCTGGTCCAGTCCAAAAGCTTTGTGCAGCACACGCACCGCCAGTTCGGTGTATTTCTCGTCGATCACCACTGAAACCTTGATCTCGGACGTGGAGATCATTTCAATATTAATCCCCTCCTCGGCCAGCGTGCGGAACATGGTGCTGGCGATGCCGGCATGGGAGCGCATGCCGACTCCGACGACCGAAACCTTGGCGATCTTGTCACCGCTCTGCAGGCCGCGGGCCTTGGTGTGTTCGACAACAGGCTTCAGTACTTTGAGTGCCTTTTGGTAATCGTTACGGTGAACCGTGAATGAAAAATCAGTCAGTCCGTCATGGCCGACGTTCTGCACGATCATGTCAACGTCGATATTCGCTTCGCCAACCGGCCCGAGGATCTGATAGGCGATACCGGGACGGTCGGGCACTCCCAGCACAGTGATCTTGGCTTCATCACGATTGAACGCGATGCCTGAAATGACGGCCTTTTCCATATCCTTGTCTTCCTCAAATGTGATCAGCGTGCCTTCGCCCTCGTCCTCGAAGCTGGAGAGCACGCGCAAACGCACCTTGTACTTGCCGGCAAATTCAACCGAACGGATCTGCAGCACCTTGGACCCCAGGCTCGCCATCTCGAGCATTTCCTCGAAGGTGACGGTCTTGAGACGACGCGCTTCGGGAACAATTCGCGGATCGGTGGTGTAGACCCCGTCCACGTCGGTATAAATCTGGCACTCGTCAGCCTTCAATGCAGCGGCCAGCGCAACCCCGGTCGTATCCGATCCGCCGCGCCCCAGGGTGGTGATGTTGCCGGCCTCGTCAACGCCCTGGAATCCGGCCACTACAACGACACGACCGGCCTTGAGGTCAGCACGCATGTTTTCCTCATCAATGCTGAGGATGCGCGCCTTGGTATAGGAATTGTCGGTGAGGATGCGCACCTGCGCGCCGGTGTAGCTGCGCGCCTGCAGGCCGGCCTCGATCAGGGCCATCGACAGGAGCGCAATGGTGACCTGCTCGCCGGTGGACACCATGACGTCAAGTTCACGGGGGTCGGGCTGGGACTGGATTTCCTTGGCCAACGCGATCAGCCGGTTGGTTTCACCAGACATTGCCGAAACGACGACGACGATGTCATGTCCCTGGGCTTTCCAGCGCGCGACACGTTTGGCAACGTTCTTGATGCGTTCGGGGCTGCCGACCGAGGTGCCGCCGTATTTTTGGACTATCAGAGCCATGATGGCTGGGTTTCTGTTCGGACTAGGAAAAAGGGGCGTATTTTATTGGATTTTCAGGGGAAAAACGAGGATTACCCTGCTCCGAAGCCCGCCAAGGCCGACTCCAACACCCCCCGGAGGGTATAATCGCGCCCCCATGCGCATCACCCGCAGACTGGAATTTGACGCCGGCCACCGTATTCCCAACCACGGTAGCCAGTGCCGGCATCTTCATGGCCACCGCTATGCGATCGAGATCACTCTCACAGGCCCGGTTATTGCCACCAGTGGTGCGGCAGACGAAGGCATGGTGATGGATTTTTCCGAGCTCAAGGCCATCGCCCAGCAGCATATTGTCGAACCCTGGGATCACGCATTCCTAGCCTGGCGACAAGATAGCTCGGTCGTGGAGTTTCTGGGCACGATTCCCGGTCACAAAACCGTATTGTTTGATGCGCCTCCCACGGCCGAGTATCTGGCCCAGACCGCTTTCCGTATCCTCGCCCCGCTTTATCGCAGTCGTTACGGCGCCAAACTGGAATTGCAGCAGGTCAGGCTTTATGAAACACCGAATTGCTGGGCTGATGCGGTGCGCGGCGACGCCTGACTGGCGGAGGGTGTGAGATTCGAACTCACGAGGACCGTGAGGCCCTGCCGGTTTTCAAGACCGGTGCATTCAACCGCTCTGCCAACCCTCCGTATTTCCTGGACTACCCTAACTGCCGGTTTTAGCTCCGGCCGCGCCTTTGGCGCTTAACTTGCCTGGCGGCAAGTTAGCCTCGCAAGCGCACATAATGCGTGCGCCAAGACCGGTGCATTCAACCGCTCTGCCAACCCTCCGTACTTTCTCGACTACCTAGCTGCCGGTTTTAGCTCCGGCCAAGCCTTTGTTGGCGCTTGATTTGCCTCATGGCCTTAGCGCTACATCGCCACAAGGGGGCGCATTGTAACCGCAAGTAATGCCCCCGCGCCAAAATGGCCTGCCATTGGCAAGGATAATATCATCCATTATCAATCACTTGCAGTCCGGAATCGGGCCGCAAAAACCGCAATACCGATTGCAACTTTTGTTAGCTTTCAGTAGTCTTACTGCCGACTGATTCAGTCAACTTTTATTGGAGATCGCCAGCTATGCAACCTGACCTGCAAACCGGAAACATTTACTCTGCCGGCGCACAGGGCGTTGCCGCACAGCAGAACAAGGTGCTGCGGAACACGTACCTGTTGCTTGCCGTTTCCCTGATACCCACCGTGATCGGTGCTGCCGTAGGTACGAACTTCATCAACTTCAGTTTCATGCGGGCCAGCCCGATGATGTCGATGATCGTGATGCTTGCCGTGTTTTACGGCTGGATTTTCATGATCGAGAAGAACCGCAACAGCAGCCTGGGCGTGGTCCTTCTACTCGGCTTCACCGCCTTCCTCGGCCTGATGCTTGCCCCGATGCTGCAAAACGTCCTGTCCATGCGTAATGGCGGCCAGTTGGTCATGATGGCTGCCGGCGGCACTGCTGCAGTGTTTTTTGTGCTCGCCAGCGTGGCTGCAACGACAAAACGGGACTTCAGCTTCCTCAACAAGTTCCTGCTGGTCGGCTTCGTGGTCATCATGCTGGCCGTTGTGGCCAACATCTTCCTGCAAAGCCCGCTGATGCAGCTTACGTTGTCCGGCGCGTTCATCATCTTCTCCTCTGCAATCATCCTCTGGCAGATCAACGCCATTGTTCGCGGCGGTGAAACGAATTACGTGTCCGCAACGCTGTCGCTGTATGTTTCGATTTACAACATCTTCAGCAGCCTGCTGCAGATTCTCGGGCTGACGAGCGGAGATCGCGACTGATCTGATCTACGGTTGAAAAAAAGCGGCCTGCGGGCCGCTTTTTTGTTGTTCACTGTTCAAGCAGCCCTCATTCGCGCTCAAACAGTGCCATTGATTCAACGTGCGCAGTGTGCGGGAACATATTGACGATCCCGGCCGCCCGCAGCTTGTAACCGTGCACCGCAACCAGGACTTCGGCGTCACGTGCCAGCGTTGACGGGCTGCAGGATACATAAACAATGCGGCGCGGGCCCTTGTCACCGATCAGCTTGACCAACTCCATCGCACCGTCACGGGGTGGATCAATCAGCAGCTTGTCGAAGGTCCCCAGTGCCTGCCATTGCTCGGCATTGATCTTGAACAGGTCCATGGTCATGAACTGCGTATTGCCTGAAAGACCGTTGCGTTGCGCGTTCTGCTGCGCCCGTTTGATCAACCCGGCGCTGCCTTCAATGCCGGTGACACTGGCGCCGCTGCGGGCAATGGGCAGAGTGAAGTTGCCCAGTCCGCAAAACAGGTCGGCGATGCGCTCCCCCGCCTGCGGCGCAAGCAGATTGAGGGCACGGCGCACCAGCACCTGATTGATCGAGTGGTTGACTTGGGTGAAATCAGTCGGGCGGAAATGAATCTGCACATCGAATTCGGGCAGCGTGTAATACAGCGCATCAGCGTCCGGCGGATAAAAAAGCTGCGCCGATTCCGGACCTTCAGGCTGCAGGTAGAACACCACCCCGTGCACATCAGCAAAAGCGCGCAGCTTGTCCTCGTCGTCTGCGGTGAGCGGATCGAGGTTGCGTAATACCAGCACATCCGCAGTATCAGTTATTGCCAGTTCAATCTGCGGCATACGCGCATGGATGCTCAAACTACTGACCAACCCGCGCAGCGGCAGCAAAAGCGCGGATATTCTCCGCGGTAATACCTCGCAACTTCGCATGTCAGCGACGTAACTGCTGCGTTTTTCATGGAATCCGACCAGCGCACCACCCTTCTTGAATACATATCTGGAAGTGAGGCGGGCGCGATGGCGATAGCCCCAAGTCGGGCCATGGATCGCCGGCAGGATCTGTTCCGGCGTGACCTTGCCGATATGCCGCAGGTTGTCTTCGAGCACACGCTGCTTGGCTGCGACCTGGGTTCGCGAATCCATGTGCTGCAGACTGCAGCCGCCGCACAGCCCGAAAAATTCGCACCCCGGTGTCGTGCGCGATGCGCTTTCATTGCGGATCGTGGTGGCAACGGCCACCTCGAACGCAGCCTTTTTTCGGTAAGACTCGATCTCGACGCTTTCACCGGGAAGCGCGCCTTCGATAAAGATGACTTTACCGTCGCGGCGGGCAATACCGCGTCCTTCCTGATCGAGGGATTCAATCTGCAGAAACGTCATTGGAGTATTTTCTTAGCGCCCGGCACGGCAGGCATTACGGCATCAGGCCGCCCAGCGGGCGAGGAACTCCTGCCAATGCGGTTGATCAAGCTTGCCCAGCGCTGCACGCGCCGCAGCAATCTGTTGTTCATGTTGCACTGGTGTCAATGCTCCACGCATCAGCTGGAAGCGCAGGAATACCAGGTAAGTATTGACGACGTCGGTCTCGCAATAACGCCAGATGTCCTCCAGCCTTCCGTCTTGAAAAGCGCCCCACACTGCTGAGCCGTCCATGCCCAGTTTGCCCGGAAAGCCCATCAATTGCGCCAATGCGTCGAGCGGCGCATTGGCACGACCCTGATACATCGCCAGAAGGTCCATCAGATCCAGGTGACGCTGGTGGTAGCGGCTGATGTAGTTGTTCCACTTGAACTCGCGGTCGTCCTCGCCCATGTCCCAGTAGCGGGATGCTTTCACGCCATGCATCAGACCACGGTAATGCAGCACCGGCAGATCAAAACCACCGCCGTTCCACGACACCAGCTGCGGCGTGTATTTTTCGATGCCATCGAAAAAGCGCTGGATGATTTCGCCTTCGGATTCGCCGGATGCGCCAAGTGACCACACTTTGAAGCTGTCACGGTCCTGCAATGCGCAGGAAATCACCAATACGCGCTGCAGGTAATGCGGAAGGAAATCATTGCCATGCGACTGCCGTCGCAACTGGAATGCGGCTTCGGCAACATCATGGTCGGACAGACTGCTGTCCATGTCGTGCAGGCGCCGCAACCCGGCGATATCGGGTACGGTTTCAATGTCGAACACCAGCACAGGATTCAAAATAATTCCTTTAAAAACAATTACTTATATTATTTACCCGGGAAGACACCGGTCGACAGGTAACGATCGCCGCGATCGCAGGTGATGAACACGATCACCGCATTGCGCACCTTGGCGGAAATCTGCAAAGACGCCCACAATGCGCCCCCGGACGATACGCCGGCGAAGATGCCTTCTTCCCGCGCCAGACGCCGCGTCATTTCTTCGGCGTCGCTCTGCACGATTTCGATGATCTGATCCACCCGGTTCCAGTCGCAGATCTTCGGCAGGTATTCCGGCTGCCATTTGCGAATGCCGGCAATCTGCGATCCATCGGACGGCTGGCAGCCAATGATCTGTACCTGCGGATTTTTTTCCTTCAGGAACCGCGACACCCCCATGATGGTGCCGGTCGTGCCCATGCTCGATACAAAATGCGTGATTTTTCCATCTTTTTCGCGCCAGATTTCCGGACCTGTGGTTTCGTAATGCGCCAGCGGATTATCGGGGTTGGCAAACTGGTCGAGCATCACCCCTTTGCCTTCGCGCACCATGCGTTCGGCCACATCACGCGCGCCTTCCATGCTGACTTCCCTGGGTGTCAGAATCAGTTCGGCGCCATAGGCACGCATGGTCTGCTGGCGTTCCAGTGACTGGTTCTCCGGCATGATCAGCACCATGCGATAGCCCATGATCGCTGCCGCCATTGCCAAGGCAATACCGGTATTGCCGCTGGTCGGTTCGATCAGCGTGTCACCCGGCTTGATGCTGCCTCGCTCCTGCGCTCGACGGATCATCGACAGCGCCGGCCGATCCTTGACCGAACCCGCGGGGTTATTACCTTCCAGCTTGGCGAGAATGACGTTGTCCGTTGCCCCTGGGATTCGCTGCAGACGCGCCAGCGGCGTGTTGCCGACAAATGCCTCCAGGGTCGGATACACGCTCAGCCCCCGCTGCGCGCCAGCAATTGATGGCAGTAGTGCGAAACACCCTGCTCAACGGTCTGGAATGCCGCGTCATAACCTGCGTCACGCAGCGCGCCCAGATCGGCCTGTGTGTAACTCTGGTATTTACCCTTGAGATCGCCGGGAAACGGGATGTAACGGATCAATCCCTGTTTCTGCAATTCATGCAGCGCCAGCAGCGGACGTCCCTCAGCACCGCGACAACTGTTGAGCATGGCCACAGCAACATCGTTGAACGATTGTGCCGCCCCGGTGCCGCAATTGTAGATGCCGGATTTTTCCGGATTCTGCAGGAAATACAGATTGACCCTGACGACATCCTCAACCGACACAAAGTCGCGCCGCTGTTCACCATCGTCATAACCGCCGCTGCCTTCGAACAGGCGTACGTGGCCCTCGGCACGGTACTGATTGAAGAAATGGTACGCCACCGATGCCATGCGCCCCTTGTGCTGCTCACGGTCGCCGTAAACGTTGAAATAACGCAGCCCTACCACCTGGGATCCCCCGGGCGGCAGACGGCGCACACGCTGGTCAAACAGCAGCTTGGAATATCCGTATACATTCAGCGGCCCTTCGCACACCGGATCTTCACGGAACTCCGTATGTGCGCCGTAAGTCGCGGCCGACGAGGCATAGATGAATGGGACCTGCTCGGAAAGACAGAACTCCAGCAGCGTGCACGAGTAGGCGTAATTCACGTCCATCACAAAACGGCCATCGCTGGCCGTGGTATCGGAACAGGCGCCTTGATGAAAAATGGCCTTGATGCCGCGACGGAAACTTCCCGCGCGCACCCGTGCCAGGAATTCATCCTTGTCGAGGTAATCGGTAATGGCGCAGTCCACCAGATTGCGGAACTTGTCGCCCTGGGTCAGATCATCAACGGCCAGAACGTTGGTAATGCCCCGGGCGTTGAGCGCCTTGACCAGATTGGAGCCGATAAACCCGGCCGCACCGGTGACCACGTAAATCATTTGGACTCCTTGACCTGTTCGGGAAAGAGTTCGTGCGGATAGGCAACAGCCGTACCGAACTTCCCGACGACAATGCTCGCCGCGCGGTTGGCAATCCGCACTGCATCTTCCATGCTCTCACCGGCAGCAAGCATGACTGCAACCGTCGCAATCACCGTATCGCCTGCGCCGCTGACGTCATAAACCTCGCGGGCCTGAGCGGGCACATGCAACTTGCTGCCGCGCCGGTATAGCGTCATGCCCTCTTCGCTGCGCGTCACCAGCAATCCCCCGAGCCCCAACCGCTGCCGCAGCGCCTGCGCCTTGGTGTTGAGCATCGCCTCGCTGGTCCAGCGACCGGTAACTGCGCGCAACTCAGCACGGTTCGGTGTCACCAGCGTGGCGCCGCGATAACGGGAATAGTCTTCCCCTTTCGGATCAACCAGTACGGGCACGCCGCGACGCCGCGCCAGTGCAATCATCCTGGCGATGTGCGCAAGTCCGCCCTTGCCGTAATCGGAAAGGATCACCACATCGCAGCTTTTGAGAAGGCGTGCGTAGTCCTTCAGTTTCGAGGCCAGCACTTCGTGACTGGGCAAGGTCTCAAAATCAGCACGCAGCAGTTGTTGCTGACGCCCGATCACACGCAATTTGACGGTCGTGGAAATGGTTGCGTCGGTATGCAGGCTGGTAACCACCTTCTCCCGGCGCAGCAACTGCTGAAGGCTGCGCCCCGGTTCGTCGCGTCCGACAACCGAAAGCAGCGACGATTGGGCACCCAGCGCCGCCACATTACGCGCAACATTGGCGGCCCCGCCCGGCCGGTCCTCAATACGGTCCACCTTCACGATGGGCACCGGCGCCTCCGGCGAAATCCGGCTGACATCGCCAAACCAGTAACGGTCGAGCATGACATCACCGACCACCAGCACCCGCGCCCGGCGCACAGCTTGCGGCGCGACAGACAGCATGTTCTTGTTTTTTATGATCTTCTTCATCGGAACGCCATTTTACCGAACTGCGGCAGCAACAATATCCGCATTAATGCGATCAAGCACAGCCAGCGGATCAGCAGCCTTGGTAATGGGGCGACCAACAACCAGATAATCCGCACCGTTGATCACGGCCATCTGCGGCGTTACCACCCTTTTCTGATCATCCTGCGCGGAGTCGGCAAGACGAATACCCGGGGTCACCAGACAAAAATCCGGGCCACAGGCCTGACGCAATCGTTGAGCCTCCTGGGCTGAACACACGACACCATCGAGGCCGCTGGAAGCGGTCAGTCGAGCCAGGCGCTCGACCAGAACCGCAGGCTCTTCATTCTGGCCGGTCTCGCGCAAATCCTCGGCACCCATGCTGGTCAGCACGGTCACTGCAATCAGCAAGGGGCGACTGGCCTCCCCAACCAAAGCCTCGCGCGCAGCCTGCATCATCGTGCGGCCACCACCGGCATGCACATTGATCATCCACACCCCCAGGCCGGCGGCGGCCTTGCAGGCCGCCGCCACCGTATTGGGAATATCGTGGTATTTGAGATCCAGAAAAACGTCGAAACCCCGTGCAACCAGTTGCTCGACCAACGCCGGTCCGGCCACGGTAAACAGTTCCTTGCCAACCTTGACGCGGCAACGTTTTGCATCCAGTCGCTGAGTGAAGGCCAGCGCCTCCGCAGCCGTTGCGTAATCAAGCGCGACGATGACGCGCGGCCCTTTTGTATGGTTGCTCACGCCGGTATCCCTTTCTCTTCGGTGCGCCGCGGCGCATAGGTTTCCCATTCGCCGCATGCCGGACAATGCCAGTAGAACTGGCGGGCACGGAAACCGCAGTGCTCGCACTTGTACATGGCCAGACTGCGCGTATGCTGATGAATCAACTGCTTGATCAATTGCAGATCATGGCGCTTTTCCGCGGGGGCCTCCAGCAACTGGGCCTCCAGCAGTTTGTCGAGACCAAGAAGTGTCGGCGTTCGACGCACTTCGTCACGAACCAGGCGGTAAGCCCCGGCCGAGTCCCCGGTGGCCAGCTTCGCCTGATAAACCATGTCGAGCAGGTCAAGCGAGGCATATTTTTCAAGATAGCCGCGCAACAGGTTGAGTCCTTCCTCAGGACAACCGTCATCGCGATACGCCGTCAACAGTCGTTCGGCAACCAGCGACAGGTACGCGGGGTTCTGTGACTCAATGCGCTGCCAGGCGGTGATTGCCGCGCGGCGATCACCGGTGTCCCGCTCCAGGTCGCCCAGCAACATGTTCGCGCGTACGCACATCCGGTGGTGCGCGAGCGCCGCATCCAGATGCGGACGCGCTTCGGCGGGCTTGGACTGCATCAGCGCACGCGCCGCCATTTCACAGCAGAAGTTGGCTATTTCTTTCTGATAGGAACGGCCACTCAGGGTTTCCAGTTTCTCAGCGATGCCGATGGCTTTGTGCCAGTCTTTTTCCTGCTCGTAGATTTCCAGCAGGAAACGCAGTGCAGCTTCGGCATGCGCCGTGTTTTCGAGTTTAAGGAACAATTCTTCGGCTCGATCGAGTAAACCGGCCTTGAGGTAATCCTGGGCAAGCTCAAGCAAGGCCTGAAGTTTCTGATCCTGCGCAAGATCCTCCCGTTCAGCCAGATTCTGGTGCATGCGGATCGCACGTTCGACTTCGCCACGACGCCGGAAAAGGCTGCCCAGCGCAAAATGCAATTCGATGGTTTGCGGATTGACGCGGGCAACCTCGATGAATGCTTCAATCGCCTTGTCCGGCTGTTCGTTCAAAAGAAAATTCAGGCCTTTGAAATAAGAGGCCGGCAACAGACGGGACTCCGAAACGATCTGCCGGATATCGACGCGCGCGGCCAGCCAGCCGAGCGCAAAAAAAAGCGGCAATGCAAGCAGCCACCAGAGTTCAATATCCATCGTTTCAGCTTGTCACAGCAGATCGGTCGGTGGAATAAGCGGCGCATCCGGTGATTGCTGGACGCGCAGTTCGCGTTTCAGCGCAGCCACCTGACGGCGCAACCGCAGCGTATGGAAGAGGCCGACGAGCAGTCCGACCAACGCTCCCAGGCACACGGCGACCAGCAGCACCAGCACCAGCGGCGCCTGCCACTGGTAACCGAGGTAATAACGTACGGTCACCGGATCCGTGTTCACAAGCGCAAACGACAGGATCAGCAGGAAAAGTGCAGCCTTGATAATCCACATGAGGTAGTACATGGCCAGCCGAGAATATCACGCTAGCCCCCTGCGCACGAATCCGCAGGGCATAAAAAGCGGCATGACCGCAAGGTCATGCCGCTTGAGGGAACGATGCCTGATCGCTCTCTATTTCTTGACGTCGACGCGTTCGCGCAATTCCTTGCCGGCCTTGAAATGCGGCACGTATTTCGCGGGAACCTGCACTCGCTCGCCGGACTTTGGATTGCGTCCGGTACGCGGCGGTCGGTAGTTGAGCCCAAAACTGCCAAAACCCCGAATTTCGATGCGCTGGCCCTGCGACAGGCTTTTTCCCATCGCATCCAGAATCATCTTCACTGCCAGTTCGGCGTCCTTGGCCACAAGCTGCGGATAAAGTGCCGCCAGTTTCGCGATCAACTCCGACTTGGTCATGATGCTCCCTTATTGTTGAGTATTGGCTGTATCCATCTTGGCCTTAAGCAAAGCGCCAAGGTTGGTCGTGCCCGTGCTCGCCTGTTTGTCCGATGCCAGTTTTTGCATGGCTTCGGTATCTTCTGCAAGGTCTTTCGCCTTGATTGACAGGTTGATCGTGCGGTTTTTGCGGTCGACGTTGATGATCATCGCCGTGACCGAATCGCCTTCTTTGAGCTTGGTGCGGATATCTTCAACGCGATCGCGCGAAACTTCCGAGGCACGCAGGTAACCTTCCATATCGCCGTCGAGGTGAATCACGGCGCCCTTGGCATCGATCGACTTGACCGTGCCAGTGACAACCGAGTTCTTCTCGTGGCCGCCTACGTAGCTGGAGAACGGATCACCTTCCAGCTGCTTGACGCCCAGCGAAATGCGCTCGCGCTCGACATCGATCGACAGAACCTGGGCTTCAACTTCCTCGCCCTTCTTGTAATTGCGCACGGCTTCTTCGCCGGCTTCGTTCCAAGAAAGGTCGGACAGGTGAACCAGACCGTCGATACCGCCGGGCAGGCCGATGAAGATGCCGAAGTCGGTGATCGACTTGATCTGGCCCTTCACTTTGTCGCCCTTCTTGCTGTTCATCGAAAACTCTTCCCACGGATTCGCCATGCACTGCTTCATGCCCAGCGAAATACGGCGGCGGTC
>CAZHFZ010000073.1:2805-12398 GCA_964531455.1 uncultured Bordetella sp. | reverse complement strand
GCTGGATACACCGGCGCGCTGGGATGGATGGCCTTGGCATGGGTATCGTCAAAATCAAAAACATGCGAGCTGACACCGTTGACCAGCGCCGCATGCAGGCAATCGGTGCGTTCGCGACGACCGAGGATCTGCGCCTGCGGCTGACCGGCAAACGGCAATACGGCGGCGAGCATGTTGTTGATCGTTTCGTGACGTGATGCGCCGATCGCACAGCCGCACCAATTGAGCAGCGCGCGCGCTGCCTCATGGCGGACGTCAACGGGAATATCTTCGCGCCGGGATTGCACGATGTAACGCGCGAGGGTTTTTGTGACTTCCATGATGATCCTTGCGAACGGCTAGTCGGCTTTGACGCCGGAGGCCTTGAGCACCTTTGCCCACTTGTCGGATTCCGACTTGATGTAGGCCGCGAACTGCTCCGGCGTATTGCCGATGGTCGTAGCGCCCTGACCCGCAAGCTGTTTCTGCACATCGGGCTGGCGCACGGCTTTCACCACATCGCCATGCAGGCGATTGATGACGTCGCGCGGCGTGCCCGCAGGCACCAGCAGGCCGAACCAAGTGCCCGCTTCAAAGCCGGGAAAACCGGACTCAATCATGGTCGGGATGTCCTGTGCCACCGGCTGGCGCTGCAGGCTGGTCACTGCCAGTGCACGCAAGCGGCCGCTGCGTACCTGCTCGATCACCGACAGCATGTTGCCGAAAAATACCTGGACATTGCCGCCCAGCAGATCGGTGGTCGCCGGCGCACTGCCCTTATAGGCGATGTGCACCATGTTGACCTTAGCCTGCTGTTTGAAGAATTCCGCAGCGAGATGCGGCAGCGTGCCGTTACCGGTGGAGGCGTAATTGATTTCACCCGGTTTGGCCTTCGCCAGCGCAATCAGGTCCTTCACCGACTTGACCGGCATCGACGGATGCACAACAAGAACGCTGGGCACACTGGCGACCAGCGATACCGGGATGAAGTCGCGCTCCACCGAATAAGGCGTCTTGCTGCTCATGTGCGGAATCACGGTAAGAATCCCGGCGGTAGCCATGAAAACCGTATAACCGTCGGGAGCAGCTTTGGCAGCAATCTCCGCACCAAGAATGCCGCCGGCACCGGCACGGTTGTCGATGATCAGCTGCTGGCCGAGCGCTTCTCCGAGACGCCCGCTGACTGCGCGGGTGACAATATCGACACCCGCACCGGGCGGAAACGGTACGATGATGCGCACGGCCTTGGTCGGATAACCCTGCGCAAAAGCAAGATTTGCAGCAACGGCAAAAAACAGCAGCGATAACATACGGGGCAGCAACAACATGGGGTCATCCTTGATTCAAAAGCGGTGACCGGCACTGCCGGTCGCACCGCGGGTAACGGGAAAAAACAGTCAATACACCAGGCCCGCAGCGGCATCACGGGGCAGATCCTTCTCGGCTTCTCCGAGTTGCTCATAGAACGACTCGATATAGGCCTTGAAGGTGGTGTCGTGGCGTTGCATCTCGATTTCGCCGAAATCAACCTGTGGCCGGGGCTGCAGGTCGAAATGGTTGTAGTCATCCTTGCCGCGCACCAGGCTTGCCGGCATGCGCCGCTTGCCGATGTAACGCGTGCGCGTAGGGATATAACTCAGTGCAATTCCTATACGCCGTTCATCGGAGCGGTTGGGTTGCGATTGATGCACCACGCAGGTGTGGTGCAGAGAGAACTGACCGGGCTTGAGAATCGCACGATCAATCTCTGATTGATCGAACCACTCGACAATGATCTGTCCGGCGGTATTGACGCTGTTCTTGATCAGGCCGCTTTTCTGCTGCAACTGGCCACGGGTGTGACTGCCGACAGCAAACTCCACCGGGCCGGCATCAGTAGTGACATTGCACAGGGCCACCCATGCGGTGACATGATCAAAAGGCCGAAGACCAAAATAGGTGGAGTCCTGATGCCACGCAGCGATGCCTTCGCTGTGTGGCTCCTTGATGAAAAAGCGCGTGGTGTAAAGCAGGATGTCCGGACCGAGCAGATCCTCTGCAGCATCGACAATGGCCGGCGTGCGCGCCAGTTCATCCACCCACTTGCACATGAAATGCAGATTTCCGCGGTACTTCTTGTCCACCGCCATCAGCGAACCGCCGAGATGTTCCTCGGTTTTCCGCAGCTCCTCGCGGTAGCGAGTGACATCCGCGGCACTCAAGGCATCCAGCGGATAGACATAACCGTCGGCACGATAATCACGCACCTGCTTTGCGCTCATTTTTTTCGGCATTTTTCTCCTCCGTACGCTGCGCTGTCCGTTCGCTCTGCGCACATCGGATCCTGTTTTTTGTCCGCAGATCACAATGCGGTCGTCATCCGTGAGCGCAACAGGGTCATGCTAGTATAATCGGGAAAAAAATAACACGCATAAACTTCATGCGGCAAACCGCTCCTGCAGCGCGTCGCCCATCACCCAGAGAACGACCATGCCGATCGATTACCAGAAGCTCCTCAATTACGATATTCCACAAGTTGAACAACAGCTGACCAAGCGCGACACCATCATTTATGCCCTCGGCGTCGGCCTCGGCGCCGATCCGATGGACCAGAACCAGTTGCAGTTTGTTTACGAAGAAAACCTGAAGGCGCTGCCGACGATGGCCATCATCCTCGGTTACCCCGGCCCCTGGCACGCCGCAACCGATACCGGCGTCACCCGCAGCCACGTCGTGCACGGCGAACAGGGCTTCGTCATCCACAAGCCGCTGCCGGTGGAAGGCACCATCATCGGCAAGACCCGTGTCACCGCGGTGCTCGACAAGGGCAAGGACAAGGGCGCATTGCTGGTGACGGCCTGCGACGTACGCGACAAAGCCAGCAATGACCTGATCTGCACGCTGACCTCGACCACCTTCTGCCGCGCGGATGGCGGCTTCGGCGGACCGTCAGGCCCGACGCCGCCGGTGCAGCCGATTCCCGAAACGCCCGCGCAACACAGCTGTGACCTGCCGACGCTGCCGCAGGCCGCGCTGATCTACCGGCTGTCCGGTGACTACAACCCGCTGCATGCCGATCCGGCTTACGCGGCAAAAGCCGGTTTCAAGATGCCGATCCTGCACGGTCGCGCCACGTTCAGCGTCGTCGGCCATGCACTGGTGAAGTCGGTTTGCGGCTACGACCCGCTGAAACTGAAAAGCATGTCGGGCCGCTTCTCCTCGCCGGTCTATCCGGGCGAGACCATCCGCACCGAAATGTGGGTCGACGGCAAGATCGTAACCTTCCGCGCCACCGTACCGGCACGCAGCGTCACCGTGCTCAATAACGGCCGCGCCGAAATCGCCTGATTTTTAATTTATAAACATATAGTTACAACACATTCGCAGAGGACACCATGGCAGACGCAAAAATGCTCGAAGGCAAGGTAGTCGTAGTCACCGGCGCAGGTCGCGGCATCGGCGCGGCGATCGCAAAACTGGCCGCGCAAAAAGGCGCAAAAGTCATCGTCAATGATATCGGCGTAGGACTCGACGGCGCCGGCGGCGATCAGACCCCCGCGCAGGAAATCGTCAACGAAATCAAAAAGGCCGGCGGTGAAGCCGCCGCCAGCTACGACAGCGTTTCCGAGTTCAGCAGCGCCGGCAAAATCATCCAGTGCGCGATGGACAACTTCGGTCGCATCGATGCAGTGGTCAACAACGCAGGTATTCTGCGCGACGTGATTTTCCACAAGATGACCGAAAACGACTGGGATTCCGTCGTCAACGTCATGCTCAAGGGCGCATTTAATACCGCGCGCCACGCCGCCGACCATTTCCGCAAGCAGGAATCCGGCGCCTTCGTGCACATGACCTCGACCTCCGGCCTCATCGGCGGCATGGGCCAGGCCAACTACGGTGCAGCCAAACTGGGCATGGTCGCACTGTCGAAAGCGATCTCGGTCGACATGTCTCGCTTCAACGTGCGCTCGAACTGCATTGCGCCGGTGGCGTGGACGCGGATGACCGCGTCAATCCCCGCCAAGGATCCGGTCACTGCAGCACGCATCGAACAGCGCAAGCAGGTCACGCCGGAACACAATGCACCCTTGGCCGTGTACCTGGTCAGCGACGCGGCCAAAGGCGTCAACGCCCAGGTGTTCGCCACGCGCAAGAACGAAATCTTCCTGATGAGCCAGTCGCGCCCGCTGCGCAGCGTACATCGTGCTGACGGCTGGACACCGGAGCGTTGCGCCGAGCATATGTACCCGGCGCTGAAGACCGGGTTCTACAACCCTGTCGAACGCACTGCAGACGTGTTCTCCTGGGATTCAATCTGAGCAATGCATCACGGGATGGGCATCGTACGCTTTTCTAAAAACGACGCCTCATCCCGGCTTTGAGCGCAACCCACCGCGGCAAAGATCTTCCCTGGTTGCTCTGGCTTTGCGCCAGCCGCGCCAGCTTCACGATCATCTTCACCGCCTACTCGGCGATCATGCCGCTGGTGACGCCCGAATGGGGACTCAGCGCGAGTCAGGCCGGCCTGATCCAGTCGGCGTGGCACTTCGGTTACCTGTTCTCGCTGTTCACCATCGGCTTCCTGGTCGACCGGTACGGTGCACGGCGCATCTTTCTCGCCTCCAGCATTGCCGCCAGCATCACCGCAATGATCTTTGCGCTTCTGGCCAATGACTTTTATTCGGCTGCGATCCTGTATGGCCTGACCGGCCTGTTTTCCGGCGGTTCGTACACGCCGGGCCTGACGCTGATCTCGGAACGTTTTCAATCGTCAAACCGTGGCCGTTCAATGGGTTTTTACCTCGCCGCTGCATCAGCGGGTTACGCGATCTCGCTGATCATGACTGGAGCCGTCGCCCCCTTCATCGACTGGCGCGGCGCGCTGATCCTCAATGCCGCCGGCCCTGTACTCGGTGCACTGATTGCGATTTATGCACTGCGCAATACGCCCAACGTGATTCATCCCGCGACTGATGATCAACCAGCGAATCCGATTCCAGTCGTACTGAAAAACAAACCGGCGATGCTGGTCACGTGGGCCTACTCCTTCCATTCCTGGGAACTGCTCGGGCTGAAGGCGTGGTTGCCGGCATTTTTTGCAGCTGCCGCCGCGTTCTCCGGGAGCACGCTGCTGCAAGCCGCAAGTCTGGGCGCCGGACTCACGGCCATCACCTATCTCACCAGCATGGGCGGCAGCGTTGCGGGCGGCTGGCTGTCCGATCGTTATGGACGCACGACTACCATCCTGATCATGTCGATCAGCAGCATGTCGCTGTGTTTTGCGCTGGGCTGGATGGTGCAGTTGCCACTTTGGCTGCTGGTGGTCGTCGCCTCCATCCACAGCTTCCTCGCCATCGGGGATTCGTCGGTCTATTCAACCGCAGTCACTGAACTGGTACCGCCGCGTTACCTTGGTGCCGCCTATTCCGTACGTTCGGTGATTGGCTTCAGTGCCGGCGCGTTCTCGCCGTGGGTGTTCGGCCTGGTGCTTGATGCCACACGTGCGGCAAAGCCCGATGCAGAGGTGCTGGCCTGGGGGCTCGCCTGGTGCTCGCTGGGCGTTGCGGCATTGTTCGGCCCGCTGGCGACAATGCGTCTGCGGCGCATGCCGGAAAGCCGGAAAATGGCCGGCGGCAAAGGCTGAAGAAAACACTCTTTTCCCGGAAATCCCCCCTTCGCCGCGTCACCCGTACGGCAGTCATAACGACGCGGCTCAACCCGAAAATGCATGCCGCAAGGGCAAAGTCGTTTCGGACGGTTCGTACCATCCCTGCGGCGCGTAGTGACTGGTGTGCAGATACGCCTGGAACTTCGCCTCACGGCTGCCCGCACTGAATGTCAGCAACCTGCTGCTCGGCCACCAGCGCCGCTGTTCACGGCCGTGAAAACGGGTCATCGCACCGACATTGGCAAATGTGACACCCCAGCGCCGCGCAAGCATTTCCTTGCGGCCGAACCGGTCATCCGGATGCGCGTGTGTATGGCTGCCCAGCCAGAGATCAATGGCATTCGGGTTCTTCTCGAAATAGTCGTGAAACGCGTTTGAGTCAGTATCGTCACCAACCCAATAAAGATACGAAGCACCCTCCGCGTCTTCATAAGGATGATGGTAATTGCCATTCACCCCCTCCCATCGGCCGGACGCCGTGGTCGTATCCCGCAGCATGTGATGGGCACAGGTTACGATGATCTTGTCGCGATTGGACTCGACCATGCCGCGCCACCATTCGAAAGTCTCTGATGTAATGGCACCGGCGGGGTAACCGCCATGCTCTCCACGGCCTTTAGGTGGTCCGCTATCGTTGCGGTCACCGAGCATCAGGAACAATACATTACCGGCAACGAAAGAATAGCGCTCCCAGGTCCCGGTAACGGGAAACGGCCGGGCCTCCGCCCGTATTTTTGAATATTCCGGATTGAGTCCGGTGGGATCAATCCATTTCCTGAACCACCACTGCACCTCCTCCTTGGGACCGCTGGCATCGTGGTTTCCGAGCAGACAGTAGATCTGCTCGGGACGATGGTTGTGGCCGGCGCACAACTGCTCGACAACCGGCGGCCCGTCGGCGTCCTGCGGCGGCCCCTGCGTGCCCGAAAGATCCCCGAGGTTCAGCATGATGTCCCAGTCAAATGAAGGGCCGCCCTCTTCGCCGCCCCGCTCGCTTTGTTCAATCGCCTCGCCCAGGCTGCGACGACCGTGATGCAGATCGCTATGAATATGACAGCAGCCGCAGGCCCATACGCGAAAATGTTCCATGTTCAGGGAATTCTCCGTTGATTGTGTTCATCAAAACGTGAACCGAACTTCAAAAAGAGTGATGACCGTCGCTGAACCTCAACCGCAATCCGGCCAATTGCCCGCACCATGTTTAGTTCAGCTTTATGTTTTTCGATTTTATGACTCGCCCCCACTTCTCCACATCCGTCCGGACAAACGCAGCGAAGTCGGCAATCGTCATCGGTGCCGGTTCCGAACCATCCTTAAGGAACCGCTCGGAAACTTCCGCCGTGCCCAGCGCTGCAGAGAAGTGGCGGTTGAGACCTGCGGCGCATTCCTGCGAAACGCCCTTGGGACCAAACAGTCCATACCACTGAATGGCACTGTATCCGGGCAAGCCGCTTTCGGAGATCGCCGGCAATTCAGGGAACAGCTTGGAACGTCCCGTGCCGGTCACCCCCAGCCCCCTGAGTCTCCCCGACTGCACATGAGCAGACAGCGTAGGAATTGCGGTGATGATCAGTGAAACATGTCCGGCAATAGTATCGGTCGCCGCCGGCGTGCCGCCTTTGTACGGCACATGGGTCATCCTGATCCCTGCGGCATCCTGGAACAGCTCTGTGGCCAGGTGACTGATCGAGCCCGCGCCGTTGGTTGCAAACAGCAGTTCACCCGGCCTGGCCTTTGCCAGCGCCACCAGTTCTTTGACAGACCGGCTGGGCAGTGAGGGATGTACTGCCAGCATCAGCGGCGCAGTTGCGATCATCGCAATCGGCGAAAAATCACTGACCGGATCGTAAGGAGGTTTAGCCATCATGGCCGGAATAACCGAGAAATTACTCGATGTCGCCAGTGTCACGGTCTGGCAGTCGGGTGCGGCCGCGGCGGCACTCTGCGCCCCGATCAGACCGCTTGCACCCGGACGGTTATCGATGACCAGATTCTGGCCGATGCGCACCGACACGGCCGGTGCAAGTATGCGCATCAGAATGTCCGCTCCACCTCCAGCCGGAAAAGCGACGATCACCCTCAAGGACTTCGACGCAGGGTTCTGTGCCGTCACCGCCATCGGATAAACACACGCCGCAACCGCAGCTGCGCACAACAACAATCGAGTAGTAGGCTTCATGTTCTCTCCCAAAACAATCGAAAAAATCCGCCTACAGCAGAACAACTGCCGCCCCTCCAGGCAAGCCAATACAACTTTTACAGACAACACAGCCGACGCTAGATTGACATCCCGCATTGATTTCTGCAAATGCGCCTGCCTTAATTGCAAGACTTCCCGCTTTGCAAGACCTCCCGCTCCGGGACAAACCAAAAAGGGAAGGTGACCGGAACCGGCATCCCCGCCTGCACAGCGCTGACGGAAGGCAGATCCAAACGATTCGAGACCACGCAAACATAGAACAAATCCCTGCAAAAGCCGCTAAACTGCCAGCAAAACTGCCCCCCCAAAAACAGCTATAAGCGCAAACCACGATGAAAATCACCAAGCTCGAAATCCACATCCTGCGCGCGCCCGACGAAGGCCTGCGCCCGTACTGGGTCAGCAACTTCATTGTGCCCAAGGCCAATGAAATTCTCGTGCGCATGTTTACCGACGAAGGCATCGAAGGCATCGGCATCGCCACCAGCTATACGCCGATCGAAGCGGCCATCAAGGCCTTCAAGACCGGCATTGCTGATTTCATCATCGGTGAGGATCCGCTGGCGCCGGAAAAGCTGCACGACAAGATTTTCTGGCTGACCGCAAAAAAAGTTGCCTCTGAAAAAGGCTGGACCCGCGAAGCCGTCGTGCGCATCGCCGCCGCCATCGACATCGCCGCGTGGGACGTCGTCGGCAAGGCGGCGAAGCTGCCGCTGTACCGGCTGTTCGGCGGCTTTCGCAATGTGATCCCCTGCTACGTCACCTGCGCCTATTACCGCGATGGCAAGGACATGGCTGAACTGAAAGATGAAATGCAGATGCTCAAGGCGCAGGGCCACCAGGGCTTCAAGGCCAAGGTTGGCGGCGTCTCGCTGAAGGAAGACATCAAACGTCTTGAACTGGTGCGCGACATCATCGGCCCCGACAAAGACATGATGGTCGACGTCAACCGCGCCTGGGACCTGCCGACTGCGATCACTGCCGCACGCGAAATGCTGCCGCTGAACCCGCGCTGGCTGGAAGAACCGGTGCGCTGGGCCGATGACCACCGTGAATTGATAAAACTCGCGCAGCAGACCAATATCCCGCTGTCCGCCGGCGAAAGCGAACTGACCGCCTTCGGTTGCCGTGATCTCGTTGAAGACGGCGCAATCCAGATCCTGCAGTTCGACTGCACGATGATGGGCGGCTTCACCACCGGTCGCAAACTCGCGGCGCTGTGCGAACTGAATCAGGTGCAGGTTGCCCCGCATCACGACTGTTTCATCCACGCCCACATCGTCGCCGGCAGCCCCGCGGGCTGCATTGTTGAATCCTTCACCGATCCGGAGCGCGATCCGCTGCAGGCCGAACTATTTGAAGACCCGCCGAAAATCGTCAACGGCATGCTCCACCTGAAGGAGCAGCCAGGTCTGGGGCTGACACTGTCACCGGCTGCGCTGAAAAAGTTCGGCGAAAAAATCCTCTAGCCGACGTGACGGATCAACCGAGCGGCGACGTCCGGCCGACCATTTTCTCGAGTTCCATCAATTCGGCGTTAGTATGGTTCACCACCGGTGCGCTGACGATCGAGCGCCCGCTATCCACCTTGCCATAAATGAAATTGGCCTTGTGATTGGCCGACTTCACGGTCATCCGCGATTTGTAGGTCACACACTCCAGGTCGACCTCGCCGTAGCAGGTACAGAAGTAACTCATGATCGAACTGGCCTCGACATATACACCGGTACCGCGGATACCGGCAGTCAGGGTTGTGGTACTGATCGT
>CAZHFZ010000073.1:0-2705 GCA_964531455.1 uncultured Bordetella sp. | reverse complement strand
AATTAGCAGCTGACTGAAGCATTAATCGCGGCCGCCATCCACGGAATTCCGAATCCGGTAAACTGCACACACCCCCTTCAACCGGCAAATTCGACATGAACATCCCGACAGAACTCATCGAAAAGCTCTTGAAATCGTGGCATTTTTTATACAAGCGTGGCTTCATCGAAGGGTTCGGACACATCAGCGCCCGCCTTCCCGACGACCCCGAACTGTTCCTGCTGCCCCGTCATTCACTGGGACCTCGCGCCAAACCCGAGGATTTCCTGGTCATCGACATGAAAGGCCGCATCGTGTCCGGCAGAGGCGCGATCCCCGGCGAATACCCGCTCCATCTTGAAATCCTGCGCGCACGACCGGACATCAACAGTGTTTTCCATTACCACGGCCTGCATTCGACCGCTTTCACTACCAGCGAACACCAGCTGCGCGCCATTCACCTGATGGGTACGCTGTTCCATGACGGCATCCCGACCTATGAAGACCCCCGGCTGGTCAGCAATCCAGAACGTGGCACTGCGCTGGCAAAAGCCCTGGGCACACACCGTGCCGTGCTGTTGCGCGCGCATGGCGCTGCAATCACCGGCGCCGATATTGAAGAATGCGTCGGCGGCACTTTCCTGTTCGAGGAAAACGCGCGTCGCGCGCATACCGCGGCCAGCATGGGTAAACCGCTGTGGATCGAGGAAAAACTTGCAGCGGATGCCGGCGGCGAACTGCTGAAAAGCCGTGGCCCCTTCAAACGGGTCTGGGCGCTGGTGGAAAGCGACAGCGAGCAGATGCAAAAATAGCCGCGGTTTCGGGTGCGCACTTAAAAACAGTTTTTCATATGCTGTATGCGGGGGAGAGTATCAACATGTTGAAAGCAGCTTGCCGCTACACAACCTTCAGCATCCTGCTCGCCACCTGTTACCTGCTGGCTGCAGCTCCAATCGCACAGGCACAGAATTATCCGGCCAAACCCGTGCGCCTGATCCTGCCCTTCGCCGGCGGCACCGACACCGTCGGCCGGCTGGTTGCGACCAAACTATCGGCAGCGCTTGGTCAGCAGGTGGTGCCTGAACCACGCGTCGGCGCTACCGGCAATATCGGTTATGTTGCCGCGGCGAAATCACCCGCCGATGGTTATACCTTGCTGATGGGCGCAGTACCGGTGCTGACCAACCCGCACCTCAACCCCAAGGTCGGTTTCGATGGCATCCGTGATTTTGCACCGGTGGCACTGCTGGCGACGATCCCCAATGTTGTAATCGTACATCCCTCCGTACCCGCAAAAAACATGCGCGAACTGATTGCACTCTCGCGCAACGCTCCGGGGAAAATTGCCTACGGCTCAGGCGGCTTCGGCTCCGCCAATCACCTCGCTGCCGAACTGATGCAATCGTTTTCCAGAATCAGATTCACCCACGTGCCCTATAAAAGCGCGACACTGGGCATCGCCGGTGCGCTGAGTGGTGAAGTAGACATGGTGATCGTAGTGATTTCCAGCGCGGTGTCGTACGTCAATACCGGCAAGATGCGCGCGCTGGTGATCCTCGACAACAAGCGCAACGTTTCGATCCCGGAAGTACAGACCTCGAAAGAAGCCGGGCTACCCGGTCTTGTGGCCGTCAACTGGTATGCAATACTCGCACCGACAGGTACGCCTCGCGCCATCATCGACCGCTTGAATGCGGAATCAGTGACAGCCATGTCAACGCCGGACATGCGCGAAAAGTTTGCCGCACTGGGCGGCGACATTGCCACCGGAACGCCAGAACAAACCGGAGAATTCCTCCGCGCCGAAAACGAACGCTGGGGCAAAGTCATTCGTGAAGCGAACATCAAGGCTGAATAACGCCCCCCCTGCAACGCGGGACCGCAAAAGGGACAAGGCGCAACTGAAGAGGCGCTCGCAAAACCATGGCTGATGCAGCCAAAAGCGCGGGGCAATAAATCCCGGAGCAGGTCTTGTCAGACTGCCATCAGCCGGCAATCTCCATGCGCGTCAGTCGTGCCTGCTCCTCAGCGCGAGCGTCATCAATTTCACGCATGACACTGCTCAAATCAACTGCCCCTGCCTTGCGCTCGTAACGCCCGGTCAGCACGGCATCGTTATGCAGCACACCTCGCTCGTAAAGATCCCAGATTTCGGGACCATAGTCGGTAATCAGCAAGTCCGGTGCATAGCGGCCGAAAAAATCACGCAGATTGATCACGTCGCGCAGCAGCATACGGCACGCATGGTTGTTGCCTGCGGCATCTACCGCCTGCGGCAGGTCGATGATCACCGGGCCGTCCGCCGCCAACAGAATGTTGAATTCCGACAAGTCACCGTGGATGACGCCGGCACACAACATCCGAACAACCTGCGTAAGCAGCATTGCGTGGTACTCATGCGCCTGTTCCGGCGTCAACAGAACATCATTGAGCCGCGGCGCGGCTTCACCGGACTCATCGGCCACCAGTTCCATCAGCAGCACGCCGTCAAGAAAGTTGATCGGCGCAGGCACACGCACACCGGCTGCTGCGAGCCGGTACAAGGCATCGACTTCGGCGCGCTGCCAGACGGCTTCCTGCTGCTGCCTGCCATAGCGGGTACCTTTGGCCATGGCGCGGGCCTGGCGGGAATTCCTGACCTTGCGGTTCTCGGTGTAGTCGACGGCCTGGCGGAAACTGCGCTGGGTGGCTTCCTTGTAAATCTTGGCGCACAACGTTTCGCCGCC
>CAZHFZ010000072.1:0-12825 GCA_964531455.1 uncultured Bordetella sp. | reverse complement strand
CCGTCTCGCCTTTGCTCTGCGAGGATACGTTGATCGCCAGATTGATGACGTCGGCGGAAAGCCGTTTGGCGGCAATTTCGAAGGTCGTGCGGGTGCGAGTCGACGCTTCGAAGAACAGGTTGAACACCGCCTTGCCGCGCAGCAGAGGCACTTTTTTGACTTCGCGCTGGGTGACGCCGACAAATGATTCCGCGGTATCAAGGATCTGCCGCAGGATGTCTGCCGGCAGGCCTTCCAGCGACAGCAGGTGATGCAGTTCGCCGTTTTTGTTGAGTTGCGGATTTGCCGGATCAAGCCACATATTCAGTCCCGGGTCAGTTGCAGCGCCAGGCGGCCCTGCGAGTCGCGTGTCAGTTCGATGCTTTCGCCGGGCGCAACGGTGACATCGGCGCCGATGAAATCGGCCGATATCGGCAGTTCGCGACCGCCGCGGTCGACGAGTGCCGCCAGCCGGATACGAGCGGGACGGCCGTAGTCAAAAAGTTCGTTCAGCGCAGCGCGGATGGTGCGCCCGGTAAAGAGCACATCATCGACGATGATTACGTCGCAACCGTCGATGTCGAATGGGATGTCGGAGCTTTTGACGTTGCGCCGCAAGCCCTTCTTGTTGAAGTCGTCGCGGTAGAACGAAACGTCGAGTGTGCCGAGGGGGAGTTTAATGCCCAGTGCCTGGTGCAGGCGTTCTGCGAGCCACACGCCTCCGGTATGAATACCTACCAGCCCGGTGTTCGGCCCGACGGCGGGCCGCATCCGGTCTGTCAGTGATGCGAGCAGTTGCTCGGCATCTGGAAGCGGGTTACCCGGCATGGCAGTAGCACATATGCGGGCGCTAGCCTAACACAATCACCCCGCTGTTAAAACGACATTGCGCAGGTCAGAGCGGGTTTTTTTGCGACGGCGTCTCAAACCAGGTGCGCAGGATCTCAGCCGCCGCCGCGGCGTCGAGCATCGCTTTGCGCCGGTCTGTCCGGGCGCCGCCTTCACGCAGCGCCGCTTCGGCGGCGTGCGAAGTCAGGCGTTCATCAATGAACTCAACCGGGAGGTTGAAGCGACCGTGCAGGCGCTGGCCAAAGCGCCGCGCCAGCCGTCCGGTTTCATGGATGGCACCGTCATCGTGACTCGCGACGCCTACCACCAGCAGCACTGGCTGCCATTCGGCAATCAGCGCAGTAATTTTGGCGAAGCGGGTGTCGTTGTCTTCCGCGGCGATGACCGTCAGCGCGTGCGCGATACCGAGCCCGATTTCACCGGTGGCGACGCCGATGCGTTTTTCACCGAAGTCGAAACCCAGAACAGCGCCTTGCGCCGGTCGCGTACTCACGCGTGGCCGGCCACGTCCGAGAGGTTGGCGTAATCCACCCCGAGCAGTTGCATGGCGGCTGGCAGGCGTTCCTCGGCAGGGAGGTCGAACAGGATGTCGTTGCGCGCTGCCACGGTGAGCCAGGCATTCTGTGCCAGTTCATGTTCCAGCTGACCCGGCGCCCAGCCGGCGTAACCCAGAGTGACCAGGATCTGTTCCGGACCATTGCTGTGAGCGACCGCCTCGAGAATGTCTTTCGAAGTGGTCAGGCCGAGAGCGTCGCCGATGGTCAAGGTGGATTGCCATGCACCGACAGGGCTGTGCAGTACAAAGCCGCGGTCAACCTGGACCGGTCCGCCAAAATGCACGGGCACGCCCTTGAAGCTGTTGCGATCCGGAGTGATTTTGACCTGCTCCAACAGGCCTTGCAGAGTCATGTCGGTCGGTCGGTTGACGACGATGCCCAGCGCGCCGTTTTCGTTGTGTTCGCAAACCAGGGTCAGCGTGCGGGCGAAGTGCGGGTCGACCATGGCGGGCATGGCGATCAGGAAATGCTGGGTGAGGTCTACGCTGGTCATAAGTCGATCTATTGTAAAGCCGGGTTACGACAGCGACAATTGAAGTTCCATTCCGCTGCCGGTTCCGGCATTTAACAATTACCGATTCCCCCATGCCCCAGTTTGATGCTGCGCTGATGTGGTTCCGCCGCGATTTGCGCTGCGAGGACAACGCCGCGCTTTTTGCCGCGCTGAAAGACAGTCGGCGCGTTTTTTGCGTCTTTGTCTATGACACTGAAATCCTTGAAGTATTGCCAAGGCGCAATGATCGTCGTGTTGAATTCATCTGCGAGTCGGTAAACGAGCTCGGGGATGCGCTGGAGAAAGCCGGAGGGCAGTTAATCACCCTGCACGGTGTGGCGCGGACCGAGATCCCGCGCCTCGCTGCGAAGCTTGGCGTGCAGGCCGTTTATTCAAATCACGATTACGAACCGGCCGCGCTCAAACGCGATCATGCCGTTGCGAAGGCACTGAAGGACTCGAACATTGCCTTCCTGACCCGCAAGGATCAGGTCATTTTCGAAAAAGACGAGGTGCTGACTTTGGGCGGCACGCCGTTCTCGGTGTTCACGCCATACAAAAATGCCTGGCTTAAAAAGCTGGAGCCTTTTTTTGTAAAGGCTTATCCCGTCGAGCGCTACGCGTCGCATCTCGCAAAAGTGTCTGCGCATCAGCGCATGCTCAGTCTTTCCGACATCGGGTTCGAGCCGACCAAGCTGCAGGCGCTGGGCATCAGCGGAGGTGCGGCTGCAGGAAAAAAACTGCTGGATGATTTTCTGCCGCGCATGGCGCGTTATCGAGAAAGCCGTGATTTTCCTGCCAAAAAAGGACCTTCCTATCTGTCGGTTCATCTGCGCTTCGGCACGGTTTCGATCCGTGCGCTGGCGCGTGCAGCATGGCCCAATGTTGGCGGCCTCTCCGGAGAGGGTCCTGCGACCTGGCTGTCGGAACTGGTGTGGCGGGATTTCTATTTCATGATCCTGCACCATCATCCGCATGTGGTGTCGCGGGCCTTCAAGCCGGCCTACGATGCCATTCAGTGGCCCAATGACAAAGCCCTGTTCGCGGCCTGGTGCGAAGGCCGCACCGGTTATCCCATTGTCGATGCGGCGATGCGCCAGCTCAACCAGACCGGTTACATGCATAACCGGCTGCGCATGATTGCCGCATCGTTTCTGGTCAAGGATCTGCATGTCGATTGGCGCTGGGGTGAAAAATACTTTGCCGACCAGCTCAATGATTTTGACTTGGCGGCCAATAACGGCGGATGGCAGTGGGCGGCCTCCACGGGTTGTGATGCCCAGCCCTATTTCCGCATTTTCAATCCGGTGTCCCAGTCTGAAAAATTCGATGCTGACGGCGCATTCATCCGCCGTTATGTTCCCGAACTGGCGGGCTGCGACAAACGTACCATTCATGCGCCCTGGGAAATGACGCTGCTGGAGCAGCAGGGGGCCGGTGTGATCATCGGCAAGGACTACCCGGCGCCGGTGGTCGAGCATGCCGCAGCGAGGCTGCAGACCCTCGAAATGTTCAAAGCGGTGAGGGGTTGAAAAAGAGGGGTGTTATTTGCGCCAAAAGGTTGGTGTAAACACAACCAGCAGTGCAAACAGTTCGAGTCGTCCCAAAAGCATTGCGAATGAACAGACCCAGGTCTGGAAATCGCTCAGTACCGCAAAATTGGTGGCAGGCCCCACTTGATGCAGACCGGGACCGATGTTGTTAAGCGATGCGACAACAGCGGAAAAAGCCGTCATGGCATCAAGCCCGGTCAAGCTGAGAATCAGGGTCATCGATACCAGAAGCACGATCCAGATGAAGAAAAACCCCAGCACGGCAAAGACCACTTTGTCGGGTACAACTTGCCCTGCGATTTTCACCGGATTGACGGCATTCGGGTGGGCAAGCCCCTTGATTTCACGGTATACCTGTCGGTAAAGAATCATGGCCCGCATCATCTTGATGCCGCCGCCGGTGGATCCCGAGCAACTGAGAAAAGTGCCGAGGAAAAGAATCCACAGCGGAGCGAAAACCGGCCAGAGGTTGTAATCAGCCGTGGCATAGCCAGTGGTGGTGCCGACGGATACGATGTTGAAAGTGGCGTAGCGTATGGCTGTTAATAGATCCGGATATACGTTGGCACTGAAGAGCAGCCAGGAAATCCCGGCAACGCTGCAAATGATCACCAATATGAAATAACGGGCCTCTGTATCGCGTGTATAAGGCAACAGGCTGCGTGTTCGCCAAACCAGGAAATGGGTGGCGAAGTTGAGGCCGGCGAGCATCATGAAAATGATGGCAACAGTTTCCAGTGCAGCAGAGTTAAAGTGTCCAAAGCTGGCGTCATACGATGAAAAACCACCCAAGGACAGCGTTGTGAAACTGTGGATCAGCGCGTCGATGGGCGTCATGCCTGCGGCGTAGTAGGCCAAGCCGCAAGCCAGGGTGAGGCCAGCGTAGATCAGCCAGAGTCCCTTGGCTGTTTGTGTCATACGCGGTGTCAACTGCTCGTTTTTCATCGGCCCGGGGATTTCCGCCTTGGAAATCTGCCGGCCACCGACGCCCAACATGGGCAGGATTGCAACGACTAGAACGATCACGCCCATGCCGCCCAGCCACTGTAATTCGGCGCGCCATACGTTAATCGACGGCGGTAGCGTGTCCAGCCCCGTGAGCACCGTGGCACCGGTTGCGGTCAAACCCGATACAGCTTCGAAATAGGCGTCACTGAAAGACAGCTCGGGTATGACAAGCAGAAGAGGGACCGTTGCGAAAAGTGCGCCGCCTGTCCAAACCGCGATCACCAGCAGGATGCCTTCCCGCAAGCTCAATTCGCGTTTGTGACGCCGGGTCAGCAACCAGATCAGGGCGCCAGTCGCGAAATTGAGCGCCATTGAGAAAATCAGGGCTTGTGCTGCGCCATCATTGAAATGGATAGATATGGCGATTGGAAGTGCATGCGTCAGACTCATCGCCATGGCAATAAGCGCGGCGACCGGTGCTATGGAAAGCAGCCAGGACATCAGTCAGGCCCTGCAACGTATCTGGAAAAGAACAGGGCTGTCGTCATTACAGGAAACCGACGCTGACCTGAAACAAGCGCTCTACTTTTGGCACGATTCGCTTGTTGATGGCGAATACGATCACGTGGTCATCGGGTTCGATGACGGTGTCGTGGTGGGCAATCAGGACCTGATGTTCCCGCGTCACAGCGCTGCCGGGGTCGGCTTCGCGCTCGTGGATGCGCACGATGGCACCGATGGTGGCCCCCTTGGGCAGGTCAATTTCCTCGATGCGGCGACCGACCACCTTGGAGGATTTTGCATCGCCATGGGCAACGAGTTCCAGCGCTTCGGCTGCGCCGCGGCGAAGACTGTGCACGGCCACGCAATCTCCCTGCCGCACATGCGCGAGCAGGGTTCCGATGGTGGCCTGGGCTGGTGAGATCGCGATATCGATCTGCCCGGCCTGCACCAGGTTCACGTATGAGCCGCGGTTGATCAGCGCGACAACCCTGCGCGCACCCATGCGTTTGGCGAGCAGCGACGACATGATGTTGTTTTCGTCATCGTTGGTAAGCGCACAAAAAACATCCATGTCACCGATGTTTTCAGTCTGCAGCAATTCCTCGTCGGTGACATCGCCGACCAGCACCAGAGTCTTGTTGAGGGCGGCGGCAAGATTTTCAGCACCCCGCTTGTTGAACTCGATGATTTTTACTTCATAACGGTCTTCAATGGCTTTGGCCAGCCGCCGGCCGATGTTGCCGCCGCCGCCGATCATCACGCGTTTGACCGGTTTGTCCATGCGCCGCAACTCACGCATGATGCCGCGGATGTGTTCGGTGGCCGCGATGAAGAACACTTCATCACCGGCTTCGATCACTGTCGTGGCGTCGGGGATGATCGGGCTGTCCTGGCGGAAGATGGCTGCGACACGGGTATCCAGGTTGGGCAGATGCTTGCGGATGGTCTGCAGTTCCTGGCCGACCAGCGGTCCGCCGTGAAAGGCGCGAACCGCCACCAGGCTGACGCGGCCTTCGGCGAATTCCAGCACCTGCAGCGATTCCGGAAACTCGATCAGCTTGGCGATGTAATCGGTCAGCACCTGCTCGGGACAGATTACGGTGTCGACTGCAAAGTTCTCCGGCGCAAACATTTCCGGGTGCGACAGGTAATCCGCAGCGCGGATTCGCGCGATCTTGGTCGGAATGTTGAACATCGTTGCAGCGAGTTTGCAAGCGACGAGATTGGTTTCATCGCTTTGCGTCACTGCAAGGATCATGTCGGCGTCGCGCGCGCCGGCGCGCTCCAGGATTTCCGGATGCCCGGCGTTGCCGATCACGGTCCGCAGGTCGAGGCGGTCCTGCAGTTTGTTCAGGCGGCCGGCATCGGTATCGACGACCGTAATGTCATTGGCCTCGGACACCAGATTTTCGGCAACGGAGCTGCCGACCTGACCGGCTCCAAGGATGACGATACGCAAGCGGACTCTCCCCAGCGGATGGCCAAAACGCGAAAGCGTCGCATGCCACCCGGAAAAAGAGCGCAATTGTATACCCGCGCAATGCCGGGAATACCGCCGGGATGCCTTGGCTGTGGCATAATCCGGGATTGGTAAAGGTGTGCTAACCCATTGACTAGAATATACTTTCCGGGTCCGATCCCGGATCACGGCGTGTGTGAATTGCCGACGGCGAAAGCGCACCACGTGGCTCATGTGTTGCGACTGACACCGGGCGACGCGGTGACCCTGTTCGACGGGCAGGGTGTTGCCTATGACGCTGCAATCAGCAAATGCGCGCGTGGCGAGGTCAGCGTGCAGGTGCGCAGCCGTCGCGACGAGGATCGGGAATCGCCGCTGCAGGTGACGCTGGCGCAGGCAGTGTCCAGCGGTGAGCGGATGGATTACACCATCCAGAAGGCGGTCGAACTGGGTATTTCCGCGATCCAGCCTTTGATGGCTGAGCGCTGTGTTGTCCGGCTGTCGGGGGAGCGTGCAAGCAAACGTGTGGTGCACTGGCAGTCGGTGGTGGCGGCCGCTTGTGAGCAATGCGGCCGCAATCGTGTTCCGGAAGTGCGGCCGCTGCTGTCATTGCGTGACTGGCTGGATGGTGCAGCAGCCGGGGAAGGCGTGCGTTTGCTTCTGGAGCCGGAGGGCAAGGTGGTTTTGCGCTCGTTGCCACGCCCTTCGGCGATGGTGACGGTGCTCGCCGGCCCTGAGGGCGGTTTTACTGCAGCCGAAACCGCTGATGCCCTGCGGTTCGGATTTCAGCCACTGCGCCTGGGTCCACGGGTGCTGCGCACGGAGACAGCTGCCGTTGCATTACTCGCATCGATGCAGGCGTTGTGGGGTGATTTTTAGCGCGCCGGCTTTGCGCATGCCGGGAAACCGCATACCATCAATTTGAATATGCAGAAGTGATTTGAAGAAGCCGCAAGGGGAGACTTCCATTTCCACCCAGAAAAAACAGACGCAGGTCCAACAGGATGCGGAAAAACAGCGCGTTGCCGCACGTCCGCGGTTGTCGGCTCAGGACCGGTTTATTGACTGGTTCCAGTCGGTCGCGCCTTACATCCATGCGTTTCGCGGCAAGGTTTTTGTGATTGCTTTTGGCGGTGAAGTGGTCGCAGACGGCCGATTTTTCCACCTGACACATGATCTGAATCTGCTCGCGGCATTGGGCGTGAAGCTGGTTTTGGTGCACGGTTCCCGGCCGCAGATTGAAGAAAAACTCAAGGCGCAGAAGCTGCGCAGCCGTTTCGCGGGCAAATTGCGCATTACCGATGGACCGGCGCTGGAAGCGGCGATGGAAGTGTCCGGCAAGCTGCGCGTGCAGATCGAGGCCCTGTTGTCGATGGGTTTGCCCAATTCACCGATGGCCGGTGCGCACATCCGTGTCGCGGGCGGAAATTTCGTAACGGCTCGGCCGATCGGTGTGGTCGGAGGTGTCGACCTGATGCACACCGGTGAAGTGCGCAAGATTGATGCGGTGGCGATTGAACGGCGGCTGAAGGATGATGATCTGGTGGTGCTGCCGCCCCTGGGTTATTCGCCCACCGGTGAAGTTTTCAATCTGGCGATGGGTGATGTTGCCTCAGCGACGGCAGTGGCGTTAAAAGCCGACAAGCTGATTTTCCTGATGGAGTCTGCCGGTGTGTCCGGTCGTCGCGGCGAATTGTTGCGTGAGCTGACTGTGCGTGAAGCGCAGAATCTGCTGTCACGGGGGCGTATCCAGTCAGAGGAAATGCAGACGTACCTGCCGGCGGCAGTGCGCGCCTGCGAGCAGGGGGTAGGGCGTGCGCATCTGATCTCCGGGCATCTCGACGACAGCCTGCTGCTCGAATTGTTCACCCACAAAGGTGTGGGTACGTTGCTGACGCCCGATCCGATTGAAACGCTGCGGCACGCAAAAATTGACGATATTGGCGGCATCCTGGGGCTGCTGGAGCCGCTGGAGGCCGACGGTATCCTGGTCAAGCGCAGCCGCGATCTTCTTGAGATGGAGATCGATCGTTTCTGGGTGCTGGAACACGACCGCATGATCATTGGTTGTGCCGCGTTGTATCCGTTCTCGGATGAGCGGGCGGGTGAACTTGCCGGCCTTGCCGTGCATTCGGATTTTCGTGGCCGTGGCGCCGGTGAGCGCTTGATGTCAGCGGTTGAAAAGCGGGCGCGGGGCCTGCGTTTGAAGCAACTGTTTGTGCTGACTACCCGGACTGAGCACTGGTTTGTCGAGCGCGGCTTTGTCGAGACGGACATCAGTGCGCTGCCGCAGAAAAAGCAGGAGCTTTATAACTACCGCCGGCGTTCAGTGGTGCTGACCAAACGGCTCTGATCCGGCCAGGCAAGGCCGGGCACTGATCTATCGCAACAAATCCGTAACATTAAAGATTTATGATGGGAGTACAAAGATGGCGCGTCAGATAATGTGTGTGAAACTGAAGCGGGAAGCCGAAGGTCTGGATTACCCGACCTATCCCGGTGAACTGGGGCGGCGCATATTCGAGAACGTGTCGAAAGAAGCCTGGAAAAACTGGCTTGAGCAGCAAAAAATGCTGGTCAACGAAAACCGCCTGAATCTGGCAGACAAGAAAGCCCGTGATTATCTTGCACAACAGATGGAAAGGCACTTCTTCGGTGATGGTGCCGACAACGCAGCGGGTTACGTGCCGCCAAAATCCTGACGGATTCTGCAGGAGACGCTTCAATTGAATGCGTCGTCCCGTCCCCGGCGCAAGCCGGGCAAGACCGGCTTTGCCCCCGAGTTTTATCTCAACCGTGAACTCGGGCTGCTGTCGTTCAATCGTCGCGTTCTGGCGCAGGCCGAGAACCGCGAACACCCCCTGCTCGAGCGTTTACGCTTTCTGTGCATCGTCAGCAGCAATCTCGATGAATTCTTTGAGGTTCGCGTAGCCGGGCTGCACGCTGAAATCGATGCAGGCACGACCCCGATTGGCCCGGATCAATTGCGTGCCGAACAGGTTTACCAGCTGGTGGCGCGCGAGGCCCATGACCTCGTCGCCCGCCAGTACCAGTTGCTGAACGAGGAAATTCTTCCCGGACTGGAGCGTGAAGGTATCCGCTTCCTGCGCCGAAGCCAGTTCACACCGCAGCAGAACGAATGGATACGCAGTTATTTCAAGCGCGAAGTGATGCCGGTTCTGACGCCGATCGGGCTTGATCCGGCGCACCCGTTTCCGCGCGTGCTCAACAAGAGCCTGAATTTTGCAGTCGAACTGGAAGGAAAAGACGCTTTTGGCCGCAACTCGGGAATCGCCATCGTGCAGGCTCCGCGGGTGCTGCCGCGGGTGATCCGCCTGCCCCAGGGTGTTGCCGGTGTTGAATATGATTTTGTGTTTCTGTCATCCGTTTTGCATGAACATGTCGGTGAACTGTTCAGCGGCATGAAAGTGCTCGGTTGTTACCAGTTTCGCCTGACTCGCAACAGCGACCTTTTTGTTGATGAGGAAGAGGTCAAAGACCTGCGCACCGCCCTGCGCGGTGAACTGCCTCACCGCCACTTTGGTGACGAAGTGCGCCTTGAGGTTGCCGACAGCTGTTCGCAGCATATTTCGCAATTTCTGCTGCGGCAGTTCATGCTGGATGAAGAAGATTTTTATCGGGTTGACGGGCCGGTGAACATGGCCCGTGTCATCAGCGTACCGGACTGGGTTGACCGTCCTGACCTGAAATTTCCGCAATACAGGCCGGGTTTGCCTGAGCCGCTGCATCCGGAATGCGACATGTTCGAGGTGGTGCGCGGTGGCGACGTGTTGCTGCATCACCCTTATCAATCATTCCAGCCGGTCATCCTGCTGTTGCAGCAGGCCGCACGTGATCCCGCGGTAGCCGCAATCAAGATGACGGTTTACCGCACGGGCGCCGAATCTGAATTGATGGAAGTGCTGATCAGTGCGGCGCGCAGCGGCAAGGAAGTCACGGTGGTGCTGGAACTGATGGCGCGTTTTGACGAAGAGGCGAACATCAACTGGGCGCAGCGGCTGGAAGAAGTCGGCGCCCATGTGGTCTATGGCGTTGTCGGCCACAAGACCCATGCCAAGATGCTGATGGTGATCCGGCGCGAGGGCGAGGGACTGCGCCATTATGTGCACCTGTCTACGGGCAATTACCATCCCCGTACGGCACGCATTTACACCGACTTCGGCCTGTTTACCTGCAACGAGGAAATCGGCAGCGATGTGGCGGCAATTTTCATGCAGCTGACGGGACTGGGCCGCGCCTCACGGCTCCGCCATCTGCTGCAGTCACCTTTCACATTGCACCGCGAAATGCTGCGAGCCATTGAAAATGAAATCACGCTCGCCAAGTCGGGCCGCAAGGGCCAGATCATTGCGAAGATGAACGCATTGCTCGAGCCGGAGGTGGTCGGTGCGCTGTACCGTGCGTCCCAGGCCGGGGTGCAGATTGATCTCATCGTGCGTGGTGTCTGCGCGCTGCGTCCGGGCGTGCCGGGGTTGTCGGAAAACATCCGGGTGCGATCGGTGATCGGGCGTTTTCTGGAACATACGCGGATATTTTATTTCCACAACGACGGCGCCGAGCAGGTTTACCTGTCGAGCGCCGACTGGATGGGGCGTAATTTCTTCGGTCGCGTCGAGGTCTGCTTTCCGATTCTGGATGCCGCGTTGCGCCAACGCATTATCACCGAAGGCCTTCAGCCCTATCTTGAAGACAACACGAGGGCGTGGATCATGGATGGTGACGGGCAATACGCCTGCCAGTCTCCTTTGCGCAGCAAGCCGTTCGGCGCCCAGGAGCATTTGCTCGACAGCCTGAGGCATAAAACCAGTTCATGACCCGCCGCATCCGCGCGCCGCGCAGCGCGGATCAGGCCGCGACGGCAACACATGAAGTCCAGCTCAAATTGCGCGTGCCGCCGGCGCGATTGCGCGCATTGCTTGCATTGCCACTGCTGCGCGCGTCGGGGGCAAGCCGCACCCTCAGGCTGACATCCACTTACTACGACACACCGGAGCTGCAATTGTGGCGTAACCGCATTTTATTGCGGGTTCGTCGTGAAGGCAGTCGCTGGGTGCAGGCGGTCAAGGGCGGCGGCGCCATGACTTCCGGGGTGCATACCCGGCTTGAACTTGAGACCGTTTTGCGTGATGCGCATCCCGATCTGTCTGTATTGCCCCTGAACAAGCTGACCAAATCACTGCACTCCGGCAAGACTGCTTCCAGGTTGATGCCAGTGCTGATTACAGACATCCGGCGGACAGTGCGCAAGCTCACGCCTGCACCGGGGGTGCAGATAGAGCTCGCCATTGACCGCGGCGAAATTCGCTGCGGCCCTCATCGCGAAGCCGTATGTGAACTCGAACTTGAATTGAAGAGGGGGCCGGTCAGTGCATTGTTTGATCTGGCGCTGCAACTGGTTGCGCTGCAACCGCTGGAACTGGAGCATCATTCGAAAGCTGAGCGCGGTTATGCACTGTACGCCCCGCAATCTGCTGCGCCATTAAAAGCGTCTGCAGTACGACTGGAGCGCGCTCTGGACACCGGTGCTGCATTTCGTGCGATTACAGCCGCTGCACTGCTGCAGATACAGGGCAATGCGCGCGGCGTAATTGATTCGGACGACCCGGAGTATGTTCATCAGATGCGTGTCGGTCTGCGGCGGTTGCGTTCAGCGATGGATCTTTTTTGCGACCAATTGGGTGATGTTGTTGAGCCCCATGCGGCGGGCCTGCGGAAGCTGGGTGCCGGGTTGGGTGCTGCGCGCGAATGGGATGTGCTGGTTACCGAAACACTGCCCGGCATGACCGGAATTCCGTCTGTCGCAAAGCTGATTGAAGCCTGTGACCTGGCTCGCCAGTCTGCTCGAAAATATTCAATAAAATCAATAAAAACAATAAGTTATGCAAGAACAATGTTGGTGTTAGGGCGTTGGCTGGCTTCGCCGCAAACAACAACTGGTGCGGGTTGGAGCGAATCTGCCAGAGTTGCTGCAGCCACTGTTCTGGAATCGCGTCATGCGCGTGTGCTCAAGCGGGGGCGGCGGCTTGCAGGGCAGTCGCCGGAGGAACTGCATCGCCTGCGCATCGCGATCAAGAAACTCCGTTATGCCGTGGAATTTTTCAATGATTTGTTCCAGGTCAAGCCGATGACGGTTCAGCGCATTCGTCTGGAGAAACTGCAGGATATACTGGGCTTCATCAACGATGCGGAGTCTCTGGAGCCGCTGTTCGCCAAAGCGAAATCCGTTTCACGCCAATGGCCTGTTGCTGCTGCAGATGCGGTTGTCCTGTGGCACCAGCAACGCGCCGGTCGGCAACGCAAACGGCTGGCTTCGGCGTGGCGGCTTTTCAGGGATGCGCCAAAACCGTGGCAGAAAACGCTACGGCGTTAACCTGGCGGCGCATCGGATATTGCGGAGCATTTCACTTTGGGCATGGATCTGATTCTGTGGCGGCATGCTGATGCGGAAGACCGTATTCCTGA
>CAZHFZ010000071.1:0-12883 GCA_964531455.1 uncultured Bordetella sp. | reverse complement strand
TTGTGACGGTGATCCTGCTGGTGTGGATCGGATTGATGGTCATCCACTTCCGGCGCACCATATGCCTTGCACAGCAACTGGCCTGCGGCTGAAGCAGATCACCACCTCAGACTGCTCTACTTACAAGCTCGACAGAAACGCGATCCGGTGCGTTGATAAATGCAATCCGGGTTTCGGGGTTTATGTTTGTTGGATTGAGGCTAAAAACAACCCCTTTCTGCTTTAGCTTGGCGCAAAACGCGTCGAAATCACCACCAACAGTCAACCCGAAATGATCAACTCCCCAAGTAAGCCCGGGTTTCTCTGAAGCATTTTCATCTGGCCGTTCGCCTCTGACGAGGATGAGAAAATCTCCAAACGAGACGGCAATTTGTGACGCTCCACGCACAAGCCCTCTTTTGACGATTTGAGCGCCGAACATCTCTGAATACCAAGCTGCCGTTCCTGACGGATCAGAGCTGATTAAATGTATATGATCAACAGTAAATTTCATTGCCTCCATAAATTCGCGTCCTTTTCCAATTTGATCGGTTCTTCCGGGGAACTGTCCTATCAGCAAGAAATGATAGGTTTTGCTGAAGCTCCAACGATAATCGCAAAAAAGCGTACTACTAAAATACCCTCCGTTGAAATACCGGGGTTACGTGATTCCATGGCGGTAACGGCTTAATTTGAGACTCTACAGAGTCAAGCGCATTTGGTTGATGACTGACGGAGTCAACTTCGGGGACACCATGCCGATAAACTGGTACATGAACCCCCTGAGATAAGCATCGCGTCGTACGCTGACCTTGGTCATCGCCGGCGGAAACAGGTGGCTGGCGTCAATGGCCCGGATCGGACGGTGCTTCTCCTGTTCGAAAATCTGCTTCTGCAGTACCGCGATGCCGATGCCTGCCGCGACATAAGCAAGTACCACGTTGGAATCGACCGCATGCACGGCAATGTGGGGCTTGATCTGCCGTGTTTCGAACAGCGTACGCACCAGAATGCCGCTTTGCGCCCGTTCGTTGTAGGCAACGATCGGATACTTCGCAAGATCCTCCAGTGTCGGCTTGCGGATTTTCAGGATCGGATGCCCGATTGGCGCGACGATGCAGCGTTCCACCACGTAAGCGTCAAGCAACAGGATGTTGGCCGGCACCTTGCTTGGGGTGGCGCTCACACCGATGTCCACTTCGCCCTTGGACACCGCCTGGATGATTTCGGTCTGTGAAGCCTGATAGAGGTGCAAATCGACCTTCGGATACAGTGACTTGAATTTTTTGACCACCTCGACCAGGCCGTAGCAGGCCTGGGTGTGGGTGGTGCCGATTTTCAGGACGCCGACGTCGGCCTCGCGCTGGTCCTGCGCCAGCAGTTTCAAGTCCGCCACGTCATTGAGGATCTTGCGGGCGCGGGCGAGAATTTCCGAGCCTTGGGCAGTGAGGCCTGAAATACGCGTGCCAGCCCTGATCAGTAGTTCAGTTCCAATTTCCTCCTCCAGCGAGCGGATCATCCTGCTGATCGCTGGCTGGGTGGTGTTCAGGAGATTCGCGGCTCTAGAAATGTTCAATCCACAGTCGGCGACTTGGCATAGTGCGCGAAGTTGTTGCAGGGTCATGTGGGTGACTTATAAGGCTGATCGAGGAGGAATTTTTTATAACATTCAAGGCATGAGATCATAAGAATATATCATTTCACTGCGTTAAGGCACGCCAGTAGCATGCCCCCATAACAAACGGCGTCGTGGTGGTACAGGACGTTCGTAGGCACTGGACACATGCACCGGTGCCAGAGGAGCAGCGGCCTTGGGCGGCACGACATTATTCAGGCCGTAACCCGGAACATTCTGCAGCAGGCTTCGCAAGGGAAATCAGGAAGACGTGATTTCGTATCCGAGGCGCAACCGGTCTGGAGGCAATAAATGGGTCTGGCACGGGAACTGGCGCAACGTATTGCAGCCCTGCGTTACGAGGACCTGTCGGCGGAAGTCATTCACTGGAACAGGATCGCGGTGCTTGACACCGTCGGAGTGACTCTGGCCGGAGCCGTAGAAGAAGTGCCGCGGATCGTCGAAGATGTTCTTGAGCTAACTTCGGGCAGTGGACCAAGTCTGGTGTTCGGAACGTCCCGGCGCGTGAGTGGCCTCGACGCAGCGCTGATTAACGGGATTTCCGCGCATGTGCTCGATTTTGACAACACCGCCCGCAATCTTGGTGGTCATGTGTCGGCCACCATGGTCCCTGCCCTCATTGCAGCCGCAGAGGCCTGTGGAGCCAGCGGCCGGGATTTGTTGCTCGCACATGCAGCGGGTTTCGAAGCGGGCCGCATTGGCAAGGGTTTGAATCCTTTGCATTCGACGAAAGGTTGGCACCCCACGTCAACGATCGGGGTGTTTGCGGTGGCCGCGGCCTGTTCGAGTCTCTATAAGTTGTCCGAGGAGCAGACTGAAACGGCGCTTGCGATAAGCACTTCCCTATCTGCCGGCACCAAGGCGAATTTTGGAACCATGACGAAATCGCTTCATGCCGGGCAGTGCGCGCGTAGCGGGATGTTGGCAGTGCTGCTTGCGCGCAAGGGTTATACCGCGAACCCCGATGCCTTCGAGCACAAGCAAGGCTTTTTCAATTTGTTTAACGGTGCTGGAAATTACGATGCTGACGCGATACTGAAGGACTGGTGTGCGCCCTTCGACATCGTTTCGCCCGGGGCAAGTTACAAACTTTACCCGTGCTGCTATAGCACACACGCGGCGATCCAGGCGGCACTCGAGTTGGTGCGGCAGAACGGAAAGCCCTTCGCCGCCGCCGAACTTGGTGCAATCAAGACTTTTACCGCGGCGCGTGGCCTCGCCCATACCAACCGGCCTTACCCAAGCAGCGCGCTTGAGGCCAAGTTCAGTGTCCAGTACTGCGTGGTGCGGGCCCTGATCGACGGCAAGGTCGTACTCGCGCACTTCGAGGAAGAAGCATACAGCGATCCTGCCGTACAGGAACTGCTGCGCCGGGTCAGCGCCGCGCCGTATGCCGGCGAAGCTTTTAATGCGGACGATCCCTTCGACGCCGAGGTCTGCTTGCAGTTGGCGGACGGCCGGTCGCTGTCGACCAAGGTTGACCGTCCTCTCGGCCGCACGACGGAGAACCCTATTCCCGTGGAAAAGATTGCCGCGAAGTTCGACGATTGCGCAGGGCGGCTGCTTGATGCCAAGACTACGAAAGTGGTGCGCATGATGATCGAATCTCTTGAAGCCCTTGGTTCCGTCAGGGACCTGACCGAACAACTTGCCTTGGCCGGTGGCCGGTGTGTTGCGGAAGAGACGATTAAAAGGAAAACACCCTGACGCCGTGAGCTCTCTGCCGGGAGAGGCGGATGAGAGAAGGGGTGAAAGAACGGACAAAAACGGAAGCAGCCAAAAGTTGCAGCAACAGCGTTGTCGGCGAAGTGTGAACAGTACAAAAACAGGACTGAATCGCTAAGGAGGAGTGTAATGACTTTTTCGAAATGCGTATTTCTGGTTTCGGTGGCGATGTTTGCTGCCTTCAGCACATTAACCGTGCAGGCTCAGGACAACTATCCGAGCAAGATGATCCGGATCGTCACCGCGGCTCCCGGAAGCAATAATGATTGGGGCGCCCGCTTGGTTGCAGATGATCTCGGCAAGAAGCTTGGGCAGAGGGTGATCGTCGAGAACCGCGGCAGCCTCGGTGTCGAGCATGTAGCGAAGGATGCGCCTGCTGACGGTTACACGTTGCTTTTCTACGGTTCTATTGCGTGGTTGCAGCCCTTCCTGACCAAGGTCAGGTGGGATCCGGTAAACGATTTGGCGCCGATCACGCTGTCGATGCGCTCGCCCAACGTGCTGGTCGTGCATCCCTCAGTTCCGGTGAAATCAACGAAGGAACTCATTTCGCAGGCGCGGGCACACCCTGGCAAGTTTAATTACGGCGCAGGCGGGGCGGGCGCTTCCCCGCATTTGGCTGGCGAGCTATTTAAGTACATGGCCAACCTGAAGATCGTGCGAGTGAACTACAAAGGCACCGGACCCTCGATGGTGGGTCTGCTGTCGGGTGAGGTCGACATGATGTTTCCCGGCCTGGGCTCGATCGCACCGCACATAAAGTCGGGCAAGGTCAAGGCATTGGCCGTTACGACACCCGAGCGCTCGCCACTGGCGCCGGAGCTGCCTACCGTGGCCGAGGTACTGCCTGGATACCAGTCTGTGTCGGTCATTGGATTTTTCGCGCCGGGCAAAACTCCGGCCGCAATCATCAACCGGCTGAACAGGGAGATTAACGCGACGATGAGGGACACTGATGCGAAGAGGCTGGCTGATTCCGGCGTCGAGGCGGTGACGACGACGCCTGACGAGTTCAGGGATCTCATCAAGTCCGAGATCGACCGGATGCAGAAGGTCTTCAAGAGCGCTGGCTTCAACAATTGAGTCGGTTGTTGCAAAGGAATTATGGCGATGGACAGACAATGATTCAGGCGGTATCGAGCGCGATGGCTTTGCAGCAGCGGGTGCCCCGGAAATCGAAGCTGAGTGACGGGGTGCACTGGCGCACGCCGTTCATTGGAGGAGCTTCCAACGGTGTAATCAGGGATGAGCCGCAGGCCTTTCTGCTGGAAATGAACGCTAACGAGGTCTTGCGCCAGCATTTCCACCAAGTCGACCAGTTCCAGATCTTCGTGTCGGGATCCGGCCGTATGGGAAAAACCACAGATCCGCTTTCGCCCATCACAGTGCATTACTCCGACCATCACACCGGCTACGGTCCGATCACCGCCGGGCCGCAGGGATACGGGTATTTCACGTTGCGCGTACAGCATGATGGCGGAGCAACCTACATCGGTGAGCCGGGTTATCGCGAAATGCTCAAGCCCAGCCGCAAGCGCCATTTCACGGCGCAGATCCTGCTGAGCATCACGCCGGTGCTGGCTGAACTTAAGGAAACGGTAATCGAATCGCTGACGGAAACCGGCGATGACGGCTTGGGCGCTTGCCTTATGCGCATGGGACCGTCGGCAAAAGCGACCGGTCCCAATCCCCTCGACGGAGGCGGCCAGTATTACCTGGTACTCAGCGGCAGCCTGGAGCATGCACAAAAAAGTTATGGGCCTTGGTCGTTGGTTTTTGTCGATTCAACGGAGGCCCCGTTCGACGTGCAGGCCGGCAGCAAAGGGCTGGAGGTGGTGGTGCTGATGTTTCCCAAGCGTCATCCTGATACAGCATAAAAATAAGTTTTCGGATTTAAAGAGCCAGCCATTCAAGAAGATTCATCTGTAAAAAAGGGGATCAAATGCAGAACCAAGAACATCATTACGACGTACTGATCATCGGCGGTGGCAATGCGGCCTGTTCCGCCGCCCATGCAGCGCTTGAGAAAACAAAAAACGTGGCAATCCTGGAAAAAGCTTCCAAGCGTGATCGCGGGGGAAACAGCGCGATGACGGGACATATCAGGTTTGTTTTCAACGGGATTGAAGACCTGCGCCCCCTTGTGCGCAACATGTCTGATGATGAGTTGCGCGGTCTGCTGGGTGGAGGTCTGCCGCATCGCACCGAAGCCGAGGTCTGGGACGAAATGATGCGTGCTACCAACAACCAGAGCGATCCGGAATTGCTTCAGGTTCACGTAACCGAATCATTGAAGACAGTGCAGTGGCTGGCCAGCAAGGGACACGACTGGGTGCCCGCGAGCCTGACCAACGACAACGTGTTGACCATGAACGGCGGCGGAGCGGGGCTGCAGAAACGTAATTTCGATATTCTTGAGCGTGCCGGTGCTATTTTCCATTATGAAACGGCGGCTACCGAACTGATCCAGGACAATCAGGGCCGGGTTACCGGAGTGCGTGCGCTGACGCCGCAGGGCTTTGCGACTTTTCACGCCAAGGCTGTAGTGCTGGCCTGTGGCGGGTTCGAAGCCAATGCAGAAATGCGAGCGCGTTACCTTGGCCCGGGCTGGGATACCGTGAGGGTGCGTGGCGTTCCATTCAACACCGGTGATGGCTTGCGCATGGCAATGAACATTGGCGCTTTGCCGCACGGCAGCTGGAGCACCTGTCATGCATCACCGCAGGATATCAACATTGATTTGTTCACGGTACCGTCTGTGCATGTACATGCAGACAGCACCAATCGCTATATGTATCCCTACGGCATAGTCGTCAACACCAATGGTGAGCGTTTTGTCGACGAAGTCTGGGATACCCGCGGCAGGACTTACGCCAACATGGGGCGCGCGATTCTGGCGCAACCGGGTGGTGTGGCTTTCCAGATTCTCGACTCAAAAATCCGCAACTTGAATCTGTATACGTCCAACTACAAAAAAGCAACCACGGTAAAAGCCGATACGCTGGAGAAACTCGCGCAGGAACTGGAACTTCCTGTCGAGAATTTCTTGAATACGGTGCGTACCTTCAATGCCGCGGTTCAACCCGGGAACTACAATCCTGATCGCCACAAACTCGACGGCAAAGGCACTGCCGGAATATTCCCGCCGAAAAGCAATTACGCGCTGGAGATCAACGAAGGTCCGTTCGAAGCCTGGCCGGTACGCTGTGGAATCACATTCACCTTCGGTGGCCTGAAGATCGACCACAACACAGCGCAGGTCCAGCATGTTGCAGGACGCCCGATACCGGGTTTGTTTGCGGCTGGCGAGATGGTTGGAGGGTTATTTGTCGGCGGTTACGCCTCCGGTTCAGGCATGATGTCCGGAGCAACATTCGGACGCCTGGCCGGCACTCATGCGTCCAAGCTTGCGGTCGGTGCATAAACGATGAATATCGTCGTTACCGTCAAGCAGGTCGTTGATCCCGGGCTGCCGCCCAGTTACATCGATATTGATCCCGGTGGTAAACGCATCGTGTCGCCTTTTGGGGTGTCACCGGTGATGAATGGCTACGACGCTAATGCACTGGAAGAAGGGCTGCGTCTGAAGGAAAACCATGGCGGGCGCGTAACCGCGGTCTGTCTCGGTGACGAAGGTGCTCGCAATACGCTCAAACGTGCGCTGGCGATGGGCGCCGATGCCGCTATCCTGCTCAACGATCCGGCCTGGCTCGATCTCGACAGCGCGGGAGTCGCGCAGGTGCTTGCTGCGGCGATCCGCAAGTCCGGGGCTTTCGATCTGTTGCTGTGCGGCCGCCAAGCTTCAGACACTGACGGTGGTCAGGTTCTGTACTGGCTGGCCGAGGCCCTGCAGCTGACCGCCGTAGGACCGGTGTCGAAAATTGAAAGTGCGGAGGGTGACAAGCTGATATTGCACCGTCTGATCGAGGATGGTGTACAGAAGCTGTCGGTCAGGCTACCGGCCATGCTCGGCATTTCCAGCGAAATTAACGAGCCACGGACACCTTCGCTGAAAGGCACAATGGCCGCGGGGCGGATTATGATTGGCGGATGGAAGGCGGGTGATCTCGAGTTGCCGGAGCTCAAGCCTGTGGTCGAACTGCGGCGGCTGCAGATCCAGTCACGCACTTCAAAGGCGCAGTTGCTGTCCGGGGACACGCCGGCTGCCAAGGGCGTTGCGCTCGCAGACCGTTTGCATGCAGAAGGATTCATCTGATGCCAGGCGTACTCCTGATTGGCGAGGTGACACAGGGCCGTCTGGCTGGTTCCGCGCTGCAACTGGCGACGCTGGGTGCGCAGCTGGCGGAGGCCATGAGCGAACCCCTGATTGGCGCACTGGTCGGCAATGACCTTGCGGTCGCCGCCGATGAATTTCAGTGTGGGCTGGTGTCGCTGTATCTGGTCGAAGGTGCGCAGTTCGCGCCCTACACCGCCGACGAATACCGGCATGCAGTGCGGACGCTGATCGATACTGTGCAGCCATCGCTGGTAATTGCGGCACACAGCGCGCAATCCCGTGACTGGATGCCGCGGGTGGCCGCGGGCCTGGGGGCGGGGTTGGTTATGGATTGCACCACACTCACGCTGGAAGACGGGCAGCTGGTCGCAACCAAACCGGTGAACGGGGGTGGAGTCATCGCGGAACTGCTGATCTGCAGTGCCCTGCGCATGGCAACGGTACGGGCAGTGATGTTCCCGCCGCGGCAGGTAGCAGGCCAGCCCGAACGCCGATCGTTGGAGGTCACAGAGAAGGCGAACAGCGCAGTGACCGTAATCGAGGAACAGAAGTTGGAGGCGGCCGCGGGGCCGCGACTGCAGGATGCAAGGATTGTGGTATCGGGTGGTCGCGGAGTAGGCGGGGCGCAGAACTGGCATTACATAGAAGAGATGTCTGCCGTGCTTGGTGCCGCGATAGGGTGCTCGCGCCCGGTTGCCGATTCGGGCTGGGTACCTTCTTCCCACCAAGTAGGACTCAGCGGCACGGCGGTGGCGCCGGATCTATACATTGCCGTGGGCATCTCCGGCGCGCCGCAGCACCTCGCCGGCATTTCCGCAGCCAAGGTGGTTGTAGCCGTCAACAACAGCGTGGATGCCGATATTTTTTCACGTGCCGATTTCGGTGTAGTTGACGACTTCCGTGAAGTTTTGCCGGCCTTTGTGCAAAGAGTTAAGCAACTTCAATCATGATCAACGCAAGATACCTCGGCAACTCCGGTCTAAAGGTCTCGGCGATTGGCTTGGGCTGCAACAGTCTCGGCGGCAGGGTCGATGAGGCAACTTCGCGTCAGATTGTGCACAAGGCGCTTGATGTCGGCATTACGCTCTTCGACACAGCCAACAGTTACGGCGACCGTTACGGGCAGCGCGGTGGCTCGGAAACCTGCCTCGGCAAATTTCTCGGGCCGCGCCGCAAGCAGATCGTCCTTGCGAGCAAGTTCGGAAATCCGACCAAAAAAAGCGCGGTCAGCGAACCGGAAGGTGCTTCACGCCGCAGTATCATGCTGGCGGTTGAGGCAAGCCTGACACGCCTTAATACTGACTGGATCGATCTTTACCAGATCCACCATCCAGATTCGCATACGCCCATCGAGGAAACCTTGCGTGCGCTTGATGACCTGGTGCGGCAGGGCAAGGTGCGTTACATCGGTTGCTCGAATTTCGCGGCTTGGCAGGCAGTTGAAGCGCAATGTACTGCGAAGCAGTATGGCTTGAACCCGCTGGCATCCTGCCAGAATGAATACAACCTGCTGGAGAGGGATGCGAAGAAAGAACTCATTCCGGCAATGCAAAGTCATGGCATGGGACTGCTGCCGTATTACCCGCTTGCGGGCGGCGTACTGACCGGCAAGTATCAGCGCGGCACCGCGCCGGCTGCTGGTACGCGGTTTGCCGCGACACCGCGCTTGGCCGACCGTTACTGGAGCACGCACAACTGGAGCGTCATCGAGTCTCTGGAAAAGTTCTGCGCCGCACGTGGCAAGGGGCTGCTTGATATTGCCTTCGGGTGGCTTCTGGCGCAGCCAGTGGTGGCCAGTGTGATCGCCGGCGCCACCAGCGCCGAGCAATTGGAACGCAATGTTGCTGCTTCCACGTGGCAACTCGGTGACGACAACATGAAGGCCATCGCGGAACTGTTGTCACCAGAAGCCGCAACGACATAAAAATTATTATTAAAAACAATTACTTATGACGAATTCCCCGGGGGGCTCTTGAGCATTTTTGACAACCGTATTTCGCTGCATACCTGGACGCTGGATACGACACCGCTGCCTGATGCGCTACGTGTGGCGAAAGATGCGGGGTACGCCGGAGTGGAAACACGCTATGTCGATTTCAAGCGCTGCTTCGATGCTGGCATGAGCAATGAACAAGTGATGGATATCCTGCTCAGCTCCGGCATCCAGGTGACCGTGATGGGTACCGAATACGGTGTCATTTTTGCCAAGGGCGAGGAGCAGCGACGCATGTTCCGTTCGCTGGACATGATTTGCGCCGATGCCAAGGCGCTGGGATGCGAGGTGGTGATGGTGGCACCAAGCCACAATCCGCCGGGAACGATCCGTGAAGCGGCAGCGAGTTTCCGCGAGGGCGGGGAAATCGCGGCGAAACACGGCGTGCGTTTTGCGCTGGAATTCAATTCACGACATCCAGTAATCAACAAAATCGAAGTGGCTCAGGAAATTCTCGCCCTGGCCGATCATCCGGCCTGCGGATTGCTGCTGGATGCGTACCATATGCATTGCAGCGGCGCGACAGGCCGCGCGTTTGAGTGCGTACCCGCAAAGGACATCCTGGCCTTCCAGTTCAGCGATGCTCCGGCGACGCCCACCCCGGAACGCCGGCCGGTGGACCGTCTGCCTCCGGGCAAGGGAGCCGTGCGCTGGAATGAAGTGTTCCAGTGCCTGAGGGAAAAAAATTACACGGGATATCTGAATTACGAAGCACCGAATCCCGCGCAATGGAAGCGCCCGCCGCGCGAGGTCGCGGATGAGGGGCTGGCAGAAACACGCAGGTTGCTGAAAACGGCGTTCCAGTGAACCGGGATGTCGATACGACCGGGAATCCGTGACAAAGATTTTTCAATCATCAGGAGGACACATCATGAAATACCGCAAGCATGAAGCAAAGGAAGCCGCAAAGACGATGCTCAAGGGTGTATGGACCGCCTTGCCGACCAACTTCACCGACGACGACCGTCTTGACGAAAAGGCCACTGCATCGAATTTGGAGTACTGCATTTCAGATCTGAAAATGGAGGGCCATTACTGCATCGGCAACGTCGCCGAGTTCTGGTCGATGACCAATGAAGAGAGGATGCGTGTCCACGAGATCAATGTTGAGGTCGCCGGGGGCCGGGTGCCGCTGATTGCGGGCTGTCACCACCAGAATCCAAACGAGGTGATCAAGCTTGCCCGGCATGCGCAGGATGTCGGCATTGATTTTGTGATCATCCTGACGCCCTTCGTTGCCGCTCGCGGCGACGACGCGATTTACGAGTTCTACCGCTACGTTTGCGAGCGCATCGATATCGGTGTTGTATTGTTTAATACCGAAGCGACCCATCCCATTGGCGTGCCGTTGGCGAAGCGTCTCGCTGACATCCCGAATATCTGTGGTTTCAAGCAGGGTGTGTCCAAGATTTCTTCGACCATCGCCCTGCGCGCCGCTATTGGCCACCAGCTGGAAGTCAGCGTTGCCGACGAAGCGCCATGGGTTTTCAGCTCAAGCGTTATGGGCGACCAGTGGCTGCTGAACTACTGCCCGCATCTTTACCAGGTTCCCGGTTACCTGCCGGTTAACGACTATTCCCGCGCCGTGCTTGAAGGCGACTACAACACCGCGATCAAAATCAGCAGGAGCCTCAATCCGCTGCGCACGGTGCTTTCCAAGTGGATTCCGGGTTACGGCGGCGCGGGTGGCAGGGTGCCAGTCGCAGAGCAGAAGCACTGGATGCACTTGCTGGGGATGACCGGTGGCCGCGTACGTGCGCCTTGCACCGAGCTTACGGCTGAGCAAAAGAAGCAGATGCAGGACGACCTCGAGGCGACCGGGCTGCTGGAAAAAGCGAGGGTTGCCCAAGCCGCCCGGAAAAAGGCTGCCTGAGCAGATTCAATTTATAAATGCGGATTCCTGCCCGAAGCGGGAATCCGCCGCTCATCATCATTCCAGGGAAATATCTTGCAGAATCATCGTTATGAAGCGCCGCTCGATGGCGACCAGGCAAAAACCAACGGCGCCCAACCCGGTAATCCACGTCCCTACGGCCGCGTTGTTGACGTGCACATGCACTGGTATCCGCAGGCCTTCGTCGATCTGATGATAAGGGAGGGGCCAAAGCAGGGTGCTGTGATGGGCTACGACAAAAAAGGTAATCCTGTTGTGGAATCCGTGCCTGGTTGCACGCAGAAATCGACCATGCGTAAGTCCATGACCAATATGGACGACATCATCCGGGACATGGACAACCGGAAGGTGCACACGTATGCACTGTCGATGACGAACCCGCTTATGTACTGGGCCGATCCCGGCTTCGGTCTGGAGCTGTGCATGGCACACAACGACGCCTGTGTCGAAGCACACCGCATGTATCCGGATCGTTTCTACGGCACCATCATCCTGCCGATGCAGGATGTCCGGCGTTCGGTGCAGGAACTTGAGCGCATGGCCAAACACAAATGCATGCGTGCGGTTTTCATTGCAGAACACATCAACGGCAAAAACCTTCACGAGAAGGAATTCTGGCCGATTTACGAGCGCGCCGAAGCGCTGGGCTTGCCGCTGTTCCTGACCAATCTCTACCCTTCAGGTGCTGAGCGCATGAAGGATTTCTTCATGATCAACGTGCTTGGAAATCCTCAGGAGGCCGGTTACGCCGCGATGAGCCTGATTTGCGGTGGCGTACTGGACGCTTTTCCGAAGCTGGAAGTGTTCCTGCCGCATGCCGGTGGAACTTTCCCCTGGCTGATTGGCCGCCTTGATCTTGGAATCAAGTTCAGCGACGAGTTGAAACACATGAAGCAGCCCGGCAGCGCCTACCTAAAGCGTTTTTACTATGACCTGATCACCCATCATCCGGTGATCATGCGCAACTTGATCGACCTCGTCGGGGTCGACCGCATTGTTACGGGTACCGATTTCCCGCAGGGCATGTCCGTCAAGCAGCCGGTGGATTTTGTGGAGTCGATTCCCGGCCTGACATTTGAGGAACGCTCGGCCATCCTTTGCGACAATCCAGCAAGGCTCATGAAAATATGATCGATTCATGAGGGTTGCCGCTAACCTTGGTCATTCGGCTAAGCAGCAAGGGTGATGTCTTTGGCCCGCCCGAGCCGAGACAATAGCCCTTCAGGGCGTTGGCCGGTCTTCTGGATGAACGCTATTGCCTTGACGCAAAACGGTTTTAAGGTTTAAATAGCGCCCTTTCGTCCAGCCGCAACGGCGGGTGAAATCAAGGTCCCAACAGTTTGTGCAACACCCCTGCAACACGGGGCCGGGTAGCTCAGTTGGTAGAGCAGAGGATTGAAAATCCTTGTGTCGGCGGTT
>CAZHFZ010000070.1:0-13173 GCA_964531455.1 uncultured Bordetella sp. | reverse complement strand
CGCCAGGCGCCCGACGTGATCCTGATCGGCGAGATCCGTGACCGCGATACCATGGACCACGCGATTGCCTTTGCGGAAACGGGGCACTTGGCGATGGCCACCCTGCACGCCAACAGTGCCAACCAGGCCCTGGACCGCATCATCAACTTCTTCCCGGAAGAGCGGAAACACCAGTTGTTGATGGACCTTTCGCTGAACATCCGCGCACTGGTATCGCAGCGGCTGATCCCGAAAAAAGACGGCAAGGGCCGGGCTGCTGCCGTGGAGATTCTGCTCAATTCACCGCTGATTTCCGACATGATCTTCAAGGGTGAGGTGCATGAGATCAAGGGCATCATGGCCAAGTCGCGCGAGCTCGGCATGCAGACCTTCGACCAGCATTTGTTCGATCTGTATGAGGCCGGCGAGATCAGCTATGAAGACGCACTGCGCAACGCCGACTCGATGAACGAACTGCGGCTGATGATCAAGCTCAACAGCAAGGACGCCAAGGACAAGGATGTGATGACCGGTATCGAGCATCTGAACCTTGTCTGATCTGCATTTATCGTCGCATGCAAAACGCCGGCCCGGTGGCCGGCGTTTTTGTTGATGCCCATCCCGTTCGACTGGCCCACTTTTGCGGCCTGCGCAGCCATCGTTGCCGGCGCTTATGTGATCTTCGGGATCTCGGCGTTTGGCGCGGCAATGTTTACCGTTCCGGCGTTGTCGTATTTTTTTCCGCTCGAATTTGTATTGCCGATGTGCGTACTGCTGGATGTCTCCGCAGCGTTGGCGCTGGGATCACGTTTTTCTCGTGATGCCGACCGTGGCGAATTGAAATGGATGACGCCATTTTCGCTGGCTGGTGCGATAGCCGGGGTGACGGCGCTGGTGACGCTGCCACACCAGGCAACCATTGCCGCATTCGGACTGTTTTTGTGCGGTTATGCGGCTTACACACTGTATGCCGGTGTGCCGACGCCAGGCATTGCCCGCCATCCCTGGGCCGCTATTTCCGGATTCTGTGGCGGGGCCACCGGCACCCTGTTCGGTGTAGGCGCACCACCCTATGCGGTTTATCTGACACGGCGCTTGCCCGACAAAGCGATGCTGCGCGCGACACTGTCAAACATGGTGCTGCTGTCGACCTCCATCCGCGCGCTGGTGTTCCTCGCCGGCGGCTTGTTCCTTGCCGACCGTATCATCGGTGCCCTGATGCTGCTGCCGTTTGCGCTGGGGGGATTGTGGGCGGGACACCGTATCCAGCTCCAGATATCGCGAGAGTCGCTGCTGAAAATCATCAGTGTGATGCTGCTGCTGATCGGTGCGTCATTGATCGCACGCACCCTGCGTAGCTAGGATTTCGGTGGTGCGTCCTTGCGCATGAAGCCTGCCACCATTTCAAACCGGAACAGCCGGCATTCCAGTGCGCCATTGAACAGCGGCGTGCGTTTCGACGGTTTTAATCCGATCAGCTTGGCCATCCGCAGATCGCCGGTCAGGATGAAAGCCGTCCAGCCGGCGTAACGTTGTTTCAGTATGTCGCCGACCTTCGGATACCAATCCGCGAGGTCATCGAGTTCTTCCATGCGTACGCCGTACGGCGGATTGGTGATCAGCAACCCTGCCGCGTCCGGCGGTTTCGAATCTTCGAAGCTGCATTGTTTCAGCGAGATATCGGTTTCCAGCCCCAGCGCGGCGACGTTACGGGTAGCAATGGCAATTGCATCGCCGCTGCGGTCGTATCCGTAAATATTTGTTTTTATTGATTTATTTTCAAGCGCTGCGACTTGTTCACGCAGTGCCGACCACGCTGCAGCATCATGGTTACGCAATTTCTCGAAACCGAAACTGCGGCCCAGACCCGGCGCGCGGTTACGGGCCATCAGCGCGGCTTCGACCAGAAAAGTACCGCTACCGCACATCGGGTCGAGCAATGCCTGCTCCGCCGTCCAGCCCGCCAGTTTGAGAATGCCTGCAGCGAGGTTCTCCCGCAGCGGAGCTTCGCCGGCGGCGGTGCGCCAGCCGCGCTTGAACAGCGCATCACCGGAAGTGTCGAGATAAAACACCGCATCGTCTCGCGTCAGGAAAACATGGATGCGCACGTCGGGTGCACGGGTGTCGACATCGGGGCGCAGGCCTTCGCTGTCGCGCAGCACGTCGCAGACGGCGTCTTTTACGCGCAGCGTGACGAAGTCGATGCTCTGCAGGGGGCTTTTGATTGCCGCAGTATCGACACGGATGGTCTGTTTGGGTCCGAACCACTGCGCCCAGCGGATTTTCTTCGCCGCATTGAAGATGTCGTTTTCACTGCGGTAGCCACAGTGTCCGACGCGCCACAGTACCCGGCTGGCGATGCGGCTTTCGAGATTGACGCGCCGGCACAGCGCATAGGGGCCGCGAAAGCCGGTGCCGCCGTCGGCGGTTTGGATGTCGGCAGCGCCGAGGGCTTTCAGTTCGTCGGCGAGTACGCCTTCAAGGCCGCGCGGGCAGGTGGCGAAAAATTGTTCCATGTCAGGGGCGTGCCGCAAGTTCCACAAAGACTTCGAATTCAACGCGCTGCCAAGGATTGCGCGCCTCCTTCAAGCGCACGATGCGCGCCTGAACCGGTACGCCGCGATCGATCTGTCGTGCAACATCGCTGTTGTCACGGCGTGGCACATAACCCAGCGGCTGGCCTTTCCACTCCACGCGCACCGCGTTGGCGTCGTGCGGATTCTGCGGCTCGCGCTTCAGCGTCAGCGGGTCGCCGACGCGCATGTTGTCCCACAGCACCTTGCCCTCGTAATACTGGAATCCGGCCAGCGGCGATTGCTGCACGATGATGCGCGCCTCGGCGGCGCAGGCGGGTTGCAGCGCCAGCAAAAGCGCAAGGATTGCGGCGAAGTGGAGCACGGGGGTCAGAACGGCTTCAGCACCACGAGGATCAGCGTGGCGAACAGCACCAGCACCGGTACCTCGTTGAACCAGCGAAACCAGACATGCGAGCGCGTATTGCGCTTGTGCTCGAATTTTTTCAGCAGGCTGCCGCAGGCGTGATGGTATCCGATCAGCAACACCACCAGGACCAGCTTGGCGTGCATCCAGCCGCCGCTGATGCCGTAACCCAGCCACAGCCACAGGCCGAACGCCAGCGCGGGCACGGCCAGGATCGTCATGAAACGGTATAACTTGCGCGCCATCAGCAGCAGGCGCGCGTAAGACGTCTCATTGTCCTCCATCGCCAGATTGACGAGGATGCGCGGCAGGTAGAACAGGCCCGCGAACCAGGAGATCACGAACAGCAGATGGAAGGTTTTGACCCAGAGCATGGCGTCGATGTTACTGCAGAAGCCGGCGCCGGGTTAGTGCCAATGCGAGATAGGCGCTGCCGGCGGCATAGGTCGCGAGTACTGCGATGTGCAGCAGCCACGTCGGCGGCACCGTGCCATTGACCAGCGGCCGGGCCAGCGCGACGGCGTGGGTCAGCGGCAGCGCCTGCGCCAGCAGCTGTGCCGGCGCCGGCAGTTCATTCAACGGGAAGAACACCCCGCACAACAGCATCATCGGTGTCACGCAGAGCGTGAAGTAGTACATGAAAAAGTCATAACTCGGCGACAGCGCAGTCATGATCAGGCCCAGCCCGGCAAAAGCGAGGCCGGTGAGGAAAATCAGCGGAATCACTGCAAGCGCCAGCGGTGAAGGCACCAGACCGAGCACCGCAGCGACGATCAGCACCGCGCTGCCGGAGAGGAAACTCTTGCTGGCGGCCCACACCAGTTCACCCAGCAGCACATCGTCCAGCGTCAGCGGTGCGTTAAGAATGGCATCCCATGTTTTTTGCACATGCATGCGCGAGAATCCCGAATACATGGCTTCAAAAGAAGCACTCATCATCGTGCTGGAGCAGATCACGCCAGCGGCCAGAAAGGCGATGTACGACATGCCGCCGACATCCTCGAGCATGCGGCCAAGGCCGTAGCCCAGGCCGAACATGTAGAGGAGCGGATCGGCGAGATTGCCGAGCATCGACGGAATCGCCAGCTTGCGCCACACCAGCAGGTTGCGCCGCCAGACATGGAGGAAGCGCAGGCTTAATTGCGGCGGGGACCAGTGTTGTGCGGCCATATCAGTCCCTGAGGTCACGCCCGGTGAGTTTCAGAAACACGTCTTCGATATTGGCGCGGCGATGCAGGTAACGAAGGTCGCCGCGGCCGTCGAGGTCGGCGATCAGCGGTGCCGGGTCATTGATGTAGCAAAAAATGGTTTCGCCGGTGATTTCGCAGCGCTCGGTGTATCGGCGGCCAAAGGCCTCAGCCCAGTCCGGCGCCCCCTCGCCATAGACTTCGACCACATGCGGTTCGACATGCTGTGCGATCAATGCGCGCGGGTCGCCGCCGGTAATGATCTTGCCGTGATCCATGATCGCGATGCGGCTGCACAGGCGTTCGGCTTCTTCCATGAAGTGCGTGGTCAGCAACAGCGTTTTGCCCTGTTTCAGCAGGTTGCGCAGCCGTTCCCAGATGACGTGGCGCGCCTGCGGGTCGAGTCCGGTGGTCGGTTCGTCGAGGAACAGCAGTTCCGGATCGTTGATCAGCGCGCGGGCCAGCGTCAGCCGGCGTTTCATGCCGCCGGAAAGCGTCTGGATGCGGGTGTCGGCGCGGCTGGTCAAACCGGCAAATTCGAGCAGCGCCGGGATGCGTTCCAGCAACGTCGCATCGGGTATGTCGAAATAACGGCCGAACACCCGCAGGTTTTCGCGGATGGTGAAATCGGGATCGAGGTTGTCGAACTGCGGCACCACGCCAATGCGTTCGCGGGCTTCTCGTCCTTGGCGAGGCACGTCATGGCCGAGCACGCTGATGCTGCCGCCGTCGGGGCCGGTCAGGCCGAGACACAGTCGCAAGGTCGTGGTCTTGCCCGCGCCATTGGGACCGAGCAGGCCGAAACATTCGCCGGGTTGCAGCGTGAGGTCAACGCCGCACACGACTTCCTTGCCGCCGTAGGACTTGCGCAGTCCCGTCGCAATGAGTGGTGATGCCGGGTTCACGCGCAATGGACGCGCACGATCTGTGCGAGTTGATGCAGGCGGCCATGGAAAAAGTGTTCGCCGCCCGGTACAACCACCAGCGGCAGTTGCTGCGGGCGCGCCCAGTCCAGCACCGCTGCGAGTGGCACGACGTCATCGTGTTCGCCGTGGATCACCAGCGTATTGGCGGGAACCGGTTCTGCCGGAAAGCGGTTTACCGCCGGTCCGACCAGGACCAGCCGCTCGGCCGTAACCTGACGGGCGACGCGGGTCTGCACAAAGGCGCCAAACGAAAAACCGGCGAGCAGCAGCGGCATTTCACCGAAGCGTTCCTTTGCGTAACGGATCACGGCAATGATGTCATCGGTTTCACCATTGCCCTGATCAAAAGCACCGGCACTGTTGCCGACACCGCGGAAGTTGGGACGGATTGCGACATAACCGATGCCGAACAGCGTTTTGGCCAACGTGGTGACGACCTTGTTGTCCTTGGTGCCGCCTTGCACCGGGTTTGGGTGCGCGATCAGCGCGATGCCGCGCCGCGGCAGTCCGGGATCGTTGAGATCGGTTTCAAGCGCGCCAGCGGGGCCGTCGATCAACAGGCGTTCCAGCGTGGACGGCGGCATGGGGCGGAGTTCGCTTGCTGTCATCGGGCAAACCGAAAAGCGGTTGTTTGCGGAAAGGTTTGTTTCAGATTTTCAATCGTTCGACCACACGACCGTGCTGCAGGTGTTCGGTGACGATCTCATCGATGTCTTCGCGATCGACATAGGTGTACCAGACGGCTTCCGGATATACGACCAAAACCGGACCTTCGTCGCAACGGTCGAGGCATCCGGCCTGGTTGATGCGGACCTTGCCTTCGCCAGAGAGCCCCAGTGTTTTGACCTTTTTCTTGGCATAGTCACGCAGATCCTGGGCGCCATGGTTGTTGCAGCAGTTCGCACCAGGCTCGCGCTGGTTGCAGCAGAAAAACACGTGATGCTTGAAGTGGCTCATCGGGATTTAGAGCGGAACCTGGAAGCCGCGTTACGGCGAAGCGCGGATTATAACCGTGACGCCCACCGCTCACCGCCGCGAATACTTGCGCGCGGAACCCCGCGACAGCGCCACGGGGTATTTGCGGGCATTGAGCGTCATCTTGCGTCGGGCGGCCTGCAACAGGTCAATGTCGAGCACATCGGTCAGTCGCAGCAGGTAAAGCAGCACATCAGCGGCCTCTTCTTCGACGGCGCGCCGGTCCTTTGCGCCGAGGCAGGCGCTTTGTTCGGCTGTCAGCCACTGGAAACATTCCAGCAGTTCGGCTGCTTCGACACTCAAGGCCATGGCGAGATTCTTCGGTGTATGAAACTGCTGCCAGTCGCGGGCTTCGGCAAACTGGCGAAGGTCTCGACGCAGGCTGATCAGTGTTGCACGGCGGGCTGAGGGCATGGGGAGTCTCTCGGGATTCAGCGGTGATCCGGACGGTGGCGTGCTGGCAGACTGATCAGCAGGAACAGCAGCGCCAGGAATGGCCAGATATCGGAAAGTGCGCGGATCATGTTGGTGAAACTGAGCAAATGACCGACCCGTCCGGGCAACATGTGTTGGGGGACGGTGCGGTAGGGGTTTTCCGGCGTAAGGTTGACCAGCGCCACCACGGCCAGCAGGGACAGCAAAGCAACGGCAGCACGCCCGCGGGGCGGCAGGCGAACGAACAACATCACCAGCACGATGGCTGCAACCAGACCCATGGCAAAGCCGGGGGTCAGCCAGTTCCACGGGCTTGCGGTGCGCAGAATAAGCCACGCTGCAGCGGTTTTCAGCAGGCAAGCCCCCGTGATGAGTGCCACGAATGTTTGCCAGAATCCGCTGTTGACGGTCCGCGCGACGCTGGCCAGCAACAGGCCGACAACCGTGATGCCGAGCATGACCACGCCGGCCTCGGCGTAACGGTACGATTCCGGGGTGTATGCAAACATCGCGTCGAGGTTCAGGCTGGTGCGCAGGTCGCCATTGCCCATGTTGATCGACGTTGCATGCAACTGGGTCAGCAGCCACAGACCGGCCAGAACCAGTACCGCATCACCCCGGGGCCCGCCGACGAACCAGCGGTTGCGCAGCAGTGCCAATCCTTCGCCGAGTCGATGGCCCGGCGCAAACAGCGGGGCAAGCAATGCGCCGACTGCGCCGCCAAACGAGTTGACCAGCAGATCAACCACGGAGGCGATGCGTATTGGCAAATACTGCTGGGCGGTCTCCAGCACAAGACTGAGCATGGTGCAGGCCACTGCGGCAATTATCACTGCGGATCGCGGATGCAGCCACGCGCAGAGTGCCAGCGCCAGCAGGAATCCCAGCGGCAGGTAAGCTGCAAAGTTGAAGCCGACGTCTTCGAGGGTGATCCAGCGGGGCCACGGTGCAGAGAGGAACTTCCCGAACGGAATTTCGATGGCCTGCCAGCCGATGAAGGGGTACAGACTGGCGTAGATGACCACCAGACTGTAAGCTAGCGCCGCCATTGCAGCGACGCGGTATCCGCGAGGCATGGCACCCGCTGTGTAATCCGGCATCATTCATGAAATTCTACGACATCTTCAACGGCGACGCCGATGGCATCTGCGCGCTGCACCAGCTGCGGCTGGACCAGCCTCGCGACGCCGAGTTGGTCACCGGCGTCAAACGTGACATCGGACTGGTCGCCCGCATCAATGCACAGGCCGGCGACAGCCTGACCGTCCTTGATATTTCCCATCGCAGCAATGCAGCCGCGGTTGCGAGAGCGCTGCATGTGGGCGCGACCATCGAGTATTTCGATCACCATGCCACGGGAGAACTGCCGCAGCACCCGGCGTTTCGTTCGCACATTGATACCGCTCCGGATGTCTGTACCAGCCTGATCGTCGACCAGCATCTTGCGGGCCGGCACCGGCTGTGGGCCGTGGTGGCAGCATTCGGCGACAACCTCGTTGAGTCGGCGATCCGCGCTGCGCAGCCGCTGCAACTCGATCACATGGAACTGGCTCGTCTGCACGAGCTGGGTGAGGCCATCAACTACAACGCCTACGGCGAGAGTGTCGAGGATCTGCACTATCATCCGGCTGATCTTTATCGGGTGATCGCGCCATACAGCGATCCGCGCCATTTCATTTTTGACGAGCCGGTGTTCGAAGTATTGAAGCAGGCGGGAGCCGAGGACATGGCGCGTGCCGAAGAGATCCGGCCGGAGTTCGCGACCGATGCGGCTGCGTTGTATGTGCTGCCGGATGCGTCATGGAGCCGTCGCGTCAATGGCGTATTCAGCAACCGCCTTGCGCAGGCGGAACCGCAGCGCGCGCATGCCGTGCTGGTAGCCAAGCCGGACGGTTATGTCGTCAGTGTGCGTGCCCCACGCAACAAACCCACCGGTGCTGAGGTGCTGTGTTCAGCTTTCGCAACGGGTGGTGGTCGGCAGGCTGCGGCCGGGATCAACCAGCTGCCGCAGCATGATCTCGCACGATTCGCTGATGCGTTTCGAGACGCTTATAAATAGCTTTTAAAAACAATCACTTATTAACAATCCCGGTGGACAGCGGGTTTGCGGAAGAACGCTGTAACAAGTCCAGTTCGAGCAAGGCAAACGCTGCAATCCACAGCGCAGCGTCATAGCCGTCAAACCACGACCCTTGCAGCAACCACGCTACAGCGATGCCGGCCAGGGCCGCGTAAAGAGCCGCGGACAATGCGATTACCAGTCGGCGCTGTTGTTTGATCCAAGCCGGCGCGCGAACCTCCAGCTCAAGCACGGTGACTACGCCGATCCACAGCCAGGCATTCAGCGCATCCAGCCATTCGCGTTCGCGCACAAATGAAATCGCAGCCCAGAGGACGGCTGTCGCAGAGATCAGTCGCAGCAGATCGAGTGCGACGGCGTTGCGCGGTACGTGTGTCCACTGCGGGCAGCGGGTTTCGGCAAAGAACAGTGCGAGCAACACGAACCAGGCCAGTGCATCAACGGCTTCGGAAGCGCGTCCTGTGGAGACATAAATGGCCGCGTTGACGGCAAGCAGCGTGAATATCGCGATAGTGACGGATATCGCGCGCATGCGGCCGGTCGCCGTAGTTCAGTTGGCTGCGTCGGGGTAATGCTGGCGGGAGGGAGCGCCATAACGCTGCGGCAGCAGCGAACCGGCCAACATGCCGGCGACACTGACGAGGAAGCCGATGAACTGCGGCGGCCACAGGTCTTCGCTGCCGACCAGTTCCAGTGCGATCCAGCTCGCCAGACCGCCGACAATGGCACAGGCTGCACCCTGGGTGGTGGCTCGTTTCCAGTAAAGTCCTGCCGCCAGAGGCACGAAGGCAGCGACCAGTGTGACCTTGTAGGCGTTTTCGACCATGCCATGGATGGACTCGTCGCTGTAAATCGCATACACCGTCACCAATATGGCGAAGACCGTCACTACCGCGCGGTTCAGCCACAGAAAACTGTGATCGCTCATGCGGCCAATCAGTCCCTTGAGCACGTTTTCAGAAATGGTTACCGACGGTGCCAGCAGCGTGCCGCTGGCGGTACTCATGATCACCGACAGCAGCGCGCCGAAGAAAATGATCTGCGCCGGTAACGGCATGTGGTTGAGGATCAATGACGGCAGGATGCGCTGCGAGTCGCTTTCAATCAAATCGGCGACCATTTTTGGGTCGATCAGCGTCGCCGCATAGACCAGGAACAGCGGCACGAAGGCAAAAAGGAAGTAAGCCGAGCCGCCAAGCACTGAGCCCCAAACCGCGGTGTGCTCGTTTTTCGACGCATTCATCCTCTGGAACACGTCCTGCTGCGGGATGGAACCGAAACCCATTGTGATCAGCGCTGCGGTAAACGCCACCACTTCGGTCAACGAAAACCTGGGCAGGAACTCGAACTTGTTGTTGGCGGCGGCATGGTTGATGACGGTGGAGGTGCCGCCGGCCATGTCGGACACCAGCCAGGCGATGTAGAGCAGGCCAAGCACGATGACGATCATCTGCACGAATGTGGTGACCGCCACCGACCACATGCCGCCGAACAGCGTGTAGACCAGCACCACGCTGGCGCCGATGACCATGCCCCAAGCCGGTGAGATCGCATCATGCGACAGTACGTTGAATACCAGCCCCAGCGCCGTGACCTGGGCTGATACCCAGCCGAGGTACGACAGCGCAATGCAGATGCTGGTCGCCAGTTCGACGCCGCGGTTGTAGCGCTGACGGTAATAATCGCCTATGGTCAGCAGGTTCATCCGGTACAGCGGACGCGCGAAAAATAGGCCGAACAGGATCAGGCACAAGGACGCGCCGAAGGGATCCGATATCAGCCCGCCCATCCCCTCCTTGACGAAGGTTGCGGAAATGCCGAGCACCGTTTCGGCGCCGAACCAGGTGGCAAACACTGTGGCAAAGACCACATACAGTGGCAGGTGGCGGCCGGCAGTGATGTAATCACGCGCGTTGTGCACCCGGGTCGCAGCAGCGAGGCCGATGACGATCGACACAAACAGATAGGCGATGACAAACCACAGCAGCATCTTTTGCGCTCCCAAACCGCACCTCAAGCGGCAACGCGCGAAGTGTACAGGGCGAAACCGGTTTTGATAACTGCGAAACCGGGTGTTTTGCGCGACCCCGGGCCAGCGGATCAGGTTTTATTCAAGCATTCATGAGTGAACTTGCGCAGTGATCATCTTTGATGAATCAGTGCGATGCACGAAACCGGTGCGGTTGCTGCAAGTCATGGGCTTTCCCATCACGTACAAGCCCAAATGATCACGGAATACAGAAACCGTGGTGTATCTTAGTTATGCGCCGTGGCCTTTTTCGGCGGCGGTTGTGATTCAGTTAACGGGGGATGCCTCGACGTGACCCTGTAGAATCAGGCACTTTGGCGAATAACAGGCTATCTCGTCCCTGGCGCAGCGGCCACAATTTATTTTTAAAATCAGATATTTAGTAATCTGCTGCGATTATTTTGTCGTTGATATTCGCCAGCTGTTGCCCATGACAGAATCCGCTGTTACCCCACCTCTATTTCGACTGACACGCTGGTTTTCGCTGTTGAGTCTTGTTTGCGTGGTGTCTGCCAGTACCTTGCTGGCCTACATCCTTTCCGGTTTCCTCACCGAGCAGTTGCTGCAGCGTGAAGCCACGGTGACCCAGGAGTTTGTGCAGAGCGTAGTTGTTACCGGCGGTGTCGAAGAGGAGTTTCTGGCAAACCATGCTTCCGAACCCGGGGGCGCTCTCCAGCATACGTTTCTGCACTATGCGAAAATTCCGGACGTTATTCGAACCAACGTGTATTCGCGTGATCGCCACTTGATCTGGTCGACAGACCCCCGGCTTGCCGGACGTATTTTTCCGGATAACGATGAACTGGATGAGGCGCTGGCCGGGCGTCTGGTGTTCAAGAACGGTGTTGCACACAAGGATGAACACACGGTGGATGCAGCACTGGTGCCCAACACCTACTTCATCGAGATTTATGTGCCGATCTGGGATGCCGACAAAAAACGCGTGGTTGGCGTTGTTGAAATCTACAAGACCCCGCGTCCTCTGGCCGAGGCGATAAAGTCGGGGCAGCAACTGATCTGGACAGTGACGTCAATCAGCGGACTGTTCATCTATCTTGCTTTGATCGGTTTGGTGCGGCGCGCTGACCGCATCATGCGCGAGCAGCGGCAACGCCTCGTGGAGACGGAGTCTCTCGCTGCGGTAGGTGAAATGGCCGGGGCAGTGGCACATGCGATCCGCAATCCCTTGTCGGCGATACGTACATCAGCCGAACTGGCGCTGGATTCAGACTCTGCACTATCCCGTGAGCAGGCTGAGGACATTACTGCCGAAGTTGACCTGATAGAGCAGTCTGTGCGCGAATTGCTGACTTATTCACGTCCGCCCAACGCGCGATTTGAGAGTGTGGAACCGAATGTCATCATCGGAAAGACCCTTACGGCCTGCATGCGAGAGATCAGCGCACGGGGTATCGAAGTCGTGCTCAGTCTTGATGAACGTTTGCCCGCGGTGAAGGGGGATGCTGCATTGCTCGGACAGGTTTTCAGCAGTCTGATTGCCAATGCACTGGATGCGATGGCACGCGCGGGCCGACTCACGGTCATCAGCCAGACTGCGGCGGATGGAGCATCGGTCGACATCCGCATTACTGATACCGGCAGCGGAATCCAGCCTGAAGATCTAGATAAGATATTCAGGCCGTTTCATACGACCAAAGCCAAGGGGCTTGGTCTGGGCCTGCCGCTGGCGCGGCGGATAATTGATCGTTTGGGCGGGACCATTGCCATAACCAGCAGGCCGGGGGCTGGCACGACGGTGCACATGAAGCTGCTTACCATTTGACGGACGGAATATGGGTCATGCCGTACTGATTATTGAGGACGAAGCGACGCTCGCGAAAAACATCAAGAGTTTTCTTGATCGTCACGGCTACGAGGCGCGTACAGCCGCCACCGCCGAGGACGGACTTGCGCAGCTTGAAACCTTCAAGCCCGATATCGTACTGCTGGATTTTCACCTGCCCGGTATGGACGGGATGCAGGCGCTGGCAAGAATTTCCGAACTTGATTCGCGGATACGCACGATCATGATCACGGGAAACAGCAGCATCCAGATGGCTGTTGATGCGATGAAGGCTGGCGCGTCTGATTATCTCAGCAAGCCGGTCATTCTCAGTGAGTTGCGGCTGCGTATCGAAAAAATCCTGGGGCAGAACCGGATGGAGCAGACGCTGACCTATTACCAGGAACGCGCCGCCCGGTCAGGTGGACTGCAAAAGCTGATCGGCGATTCAGCACCGATGCGCGCGCTGCGCGCTACCATTGAGCAGCTTCTGAATTCAGAACGGCAGCTTGAAGAGGGAACGGTGCCGGCAGTGCTGATTGTCGGCGACACCGGCACCGGCAAGGAACTGGTCGCACGCGCATTGCATTTCGACAGTGACCGGCGTGAGCGTCCGTTTATCGAGCTTAACTGCGCGTCAATTCCCACCCAGTTGCTGGAATCCGAGTTATTCGGTTTCGAACGCGGTGCATTTACTGATGCGAGGGGCCGCAAGCTGGGCTTGGTCGAGGCTGCGGACGGAGGCACCCTGTTTCTTGACGAAATCGGCGATATTGAATTCGGTCTGCAGGGCAAGCTTCTGAAGCTGCTCGAAGAGAAAACTGTCCGCCGACTGGGCA
>CAZHFZ010000069.1:0-13209 GCA_964531455.1 uncultured Bordetella sp. | reverse complement strand
AGCGGCGGGCGGGTGGCGTTTTTTCCGGTCGGGTCGCCGATCATGCCGGTGAAATCGCCGATCAGGAACAACACGTGATGCCCCAATTCCTGGAACTGGCGCAGCTTATTGATCAATACCGTGTGGCCAATGTGCAAATCCGGTGCCGTCGGATCAAAGCCCGCCTTGACGCGCAACGGCCGGCCGGTCGCCAGCTTTTCACGTAATTCCGGTTCGCGCAGCAATTCGTCACAGCCGCGGCGGATGATCTCGATCTGGCCGTCAATGGTAATCATGGTTTTCAGGGACTTTTTCCGGGGTTTTTCAGGACTGCGATCAGGCAAAAAACGGGTTTTCCCGCGGCGGGGTTTCTGCTAAGCTTCGCGCTGATTTCCGCTGCAAATCCCGGCCATGAATCCGGCCTAAATCCGTTGCAAATCAACAAGGAAGCGCATGCCAAACGTGCGATTCGCGATTTTAACGCAAAAGCTCAGCGCCTTGCTTCATGGCAGCGCTTTGCGTCGCGTCTTGCTGGCGCTTCTCCTGCCGTTCGTCGGCATCATGGCCGCCTTCGGTATTGCCCCCGATACCTCTACCGACACCATTGAACGCACCAGTGTCGTCGAACAGATCACCCTTCCGTCGCTGTCAATCACCAGCGACGGAATGGAAAGCTACTGGCGCGAAGCGCGCATTGAACGCGGCGATACCATTGCTTCCGTTTTGCAGCGACTGCAGATCGACGACAGCAGCGCTGCCCAGATCATGCAGCGCACGTCCGAAGCCCGCGCTCTGTACCGCCTGATCCCGGGGCGCACTATCCGGGCTCAAACTACAGCTGCCGGCCAGTTGCTGTCCCTGCGCTACCTGAACGGCACGCACTTGCTGAAAATCGACCGCGAGGGTGACGCGCTGGTGATTTCCGAGGGTGCAGCTGAAGTCGAAACCCGCATCCACATGCGCTCCGGCGAAATCCGCTCGTCATTGTTTGCTGCCACCGATGCAGCAGGCATGTCGGACGCCGTGGCCGTGCAGATTGCCGAAGTGTTTTCCACTGATATCGACTTCCACCGCGACCTGCGCAAGGGCGACCGTTTCGCGGCAGTGTATGAAGTGCAATATCATCAGGGCGAGCCGGTCAAGACCGGGCGCCTGCTGTCCGCCGAATTCGTCAACAACGGCAAGACCTTCCAGGCCGTGTGGTTCCAGAATCCCGACGGCGAAGGTGGCTACTACACGCCTGACGGCAAGAACATCCGCAAGGCTTTCCTGCGTTCACCGCTGGAATTCTCCCGAGTGAGCTCGGGCTTCTCGATGTCACGTTTCCATCCCGTGTTGCAGACATGGCGTGCGCACAAAGGCGTCGATTACGCTGCCCCGACCGGAACCCGGGTCAAGGCCACTGGCGACGGCATCGTCGAATTCGTCGGCCGGCAAGGCGGCTACGGCAATCTGGTCGTGTTGCGTCACCAGTCCAAATACACGACTTGGTATGGACATCTGTCGGGCTTTGCGCAGGGGATGCAAAAAGGCAAGCGTGTGACTCAAGGTGATGTCATCGGCTTTGTCGGCAGTACCGGCGTGGCCACCGGCCCGCACCTCCATTACGAATTCCGCATCAACGACGTCCACCAGGATCCGCTGCGGGTCGCGATGCCGCCAGCTCCTCCGCTGGCCCCGCAGCATCGCATGGCTTTTGAAGAAACCGCCAGACCGCTGGCCGAGCGCCTTGCCCTTGTACGGCAAGTGCGCACTACCGCCGCACAATAATTCCTGCCGTGACGCCCGGTCTGTACATCGGGTTGATGTCGGGCACCAGCATGGATGGCATCGACGCCGCGCTGGTTGATCTCGGCGCTGCCCCTGCCCTGCGTGCGCTGGTTCATCAGCCTTTCCCGCCGCAATTGCGCGAAACGCTGATGGCCCTTAATCAAACCGGTGAAAACGAACTGCATCGCGCAGCACAGGCTGCCAATGCGCTGTCGCTGGGCTATGCCGCCATCGTGCAGACACTGCTCGCACAAACAAGCGTCGCTGCAAATGACATCGTTGCCATCGGCTGCCATGGACAGACCGTGCGCCATCAACCGAAGAGTGGTTACACCACGCAGTTGGTCAACGGCGCGCTTCTCGTCGAACTTACCGGTATCAGCGTCGTGTGTGATTTCCGCAGCCGTGACATTGCTGCCGGTGGTGAAGGTGCTCCGCTGGTGCCTGCGTTTCACCAATCAGTTTTCGCCTCATCACAGTTTTCCCGCGCGATCGTGAACATTGGCGGCATCGCCAACATCAGCTATCTGCCGGTGAACGGTGAAGTCACCGGGTTTGATTGCGGACCCGGCAACGCGCTGATGGACGCGTGGATCATGGCTCATCGCAACCAGCCTTACGACGCCGGCGGCGCTTGGGCGGCCAGCGGCCGTGTATTGCCTGAACTGGCTCAGCGCCTGCTGGCCCACGATTTTTTTACCCGGCTTCCACCCAAAAGTACGGGTCGCGAAATTTTCAATCTGGATTGGGTGCGCAGTGCATTGTCCGGTCATGAGCTCCCGGAAGACGTGCAAGCAACACTCTGCGAACTGACGGCAGCAGGCATCTCTGTCGCAATCGAAAGTCATTGCGCGGATGCCATGGAAATTTATGTCTGCGGCGGCGGCGCTCGTAATGAAGAGTTGTTGGCACGAATTGCCGCACAGTTACCGGGACGCCGCATTGCGCTCACCGACAACCTCGGTATTGCCGCTGAAGCCGTAGAAGCGGCTGCATTTGCGTGGCTGGCGGCACGCGCAATCGCGCGCGAACCCGGCAACCTGCCCCGGGTCACCGGTGCACGTGGACTTCGCATACTGGGGGCGATCTACCCAGCCTGATTCAGAAAACAAAACGGGGGCTCGCGCCCCCGTTGTTTCAAATCTGAATGTGCTACTTATGCGGAAAACGACGAACCACAACCGCAGGTGGAGCTGGCGTTCGGATTCTTGATGACGAACTGCGCGCCCTCGACATTTTCCTGATAATCGATCTCGGCCCCGGTGAGGTATTGCAGGCTCATCGGATCAATCAGCAGCGTGACGCCGCCCTTGTTCAGTGACGTATCGTCATCATTAACGGTTTCATCAAAGGTAAAGCCGTACTGGAAACCTGAACAGCCGCCGCCCGTGACGAATACGCGCAGCTTGAGTTCGGTATTGCCCTCCTCATCGATCAACTGCCGGACTTTTGCCGCGGCGTTATCGGTAAACACCAGAGGTTCGGGCATCACAACTTCAGAGACTGCATTCATGGCTTGCTCCTGATTCGGAAATGCTGACGACGATCATTATCACCGCCGTCGTGACTGCGGGTCAATCTGCCGATGCGGGTTTGAACTGAACAACCTTGTCGGTCTTGTTGCCATCCTGATAAACCAGCCGGCCCTGCACGACTGCACCCAGATGCATTTCCAGGGTGCGGTAATAGACATCACCAGTGACATTGGCTTTGCTCTGGAGTTCCACGTAATCGGCGGCGTGCACCGGCCCGACCACCGTGCCGTTGATAACCACGTGCGAAACACGGATTTCGCCTTCGATTCGCGCCGCTTCCGAAAGTACCAGGGTTCCGGGTTTGCCTTCGACGGAAACAACATTTCCGTGAACGCGGCCATCAACGCGTAACCCGCCATCGAAAGTCATGTCACCCTTGATTTCGGTACCGGCACCAATCAGGCAATCGATGCGGTTCTGGGGCTTGTTCGGTTTGTTCTTGTTGCCAAACATGTAAACCTCCAACTAGGAAATGTTGACGTTATGTGTCAACTTCGGTGTATCGGAATTGCCTTCAAAGATCCGGACCTGCAACCCCTTTACGGTGGCATTCGGTGCGATCCGGAACAATCCTTCGACCCGCTGGAACAGCTTGAAGTTGACCTGATACTCTTTGGCATCAGCGCGCCCTGACTCAGGAATCATCAGGGTCACTTTACGACCATCCTGCTGCAGGTTCAACACAAACTGCAGGCGGCCGTGAAACTCCTTGGCCCGCTCTCCCGCCTGAACCAGCAGCAGCTGGTAGCGGTATTCGCCTGGCAACGAGTCCGGAACCATGCGGAAACGGTTGACGCTGATTGCGCCCTCCTTGCCAGTCGCGGTCAGCGACTGAAAAAACGCGAGATCTTCTTTCAGGGTCGCGTTTTCCTGCTCCAGCGCCTTGACCTGTTTGGCCAGATCACCGTAGGTGGCACGCTCGATCTGCAATTGCCGTTCAGCCGCCGCTGTACGGGCGTTCAACTCGTTCAGTTCCACCTGCTGCAGCCGCACGGTTTCATCGAGCTTTTCGCGCAGTTTCGTTGCCTCGCCCTTACGGAAACCGGCATATTCAAGACCAAAGTCGTAAGTAAACCAGGCAACGCCGCAGGTCGCTGCAACTATGGCCGCCATGCCCAGCCACCTCCAGTACCAGGGCATGTGGGGACGCACCGAGAGCTGCGGCGCATCGATGCCGAAGCGACGCGCAAACATCTTGAGTTTGCGTTTCATGCTGTTACGGCAGCAGCGCAACCTGCTTGAGGCCGGCGTCTTCCGCCAGACCGAACATCAGATTCATGTTCTGCACGGCCTGACCGGCAGCGCCCTTGACCAGGTTGTCGATCACCGACAGCACGACCACGGTGTTGCCGCCCTGAGGGCGATGCACGGCAATACGACAAAGATTGGCACCGCGCACGGAACGCGTTTCCGGATGGCTGCCTGCGGGCATTACGTCGACAAAGGCTTCGCCGGCATAACGTTTTTCGTACAGCGACTGCAGATCGACATCTTTGGTCAATTGCGCATACAGCGTTGCATGTATGCCGCGGATCATCGGCGTCAGATGCGGCACAAATACCAGATTGACGTCGCGACCGGCAGCACGCGCCAGCCCCTGGGAAATTTCGGGATGGTGGCGATGCCCCGACACACCGTAGGCCTTGAAATTATCGGCAGCCTCGGCATGGAGAATATGAGTCTCCGCTTTGCGCCCTGCCCCTGACACACCGGATTTTGCATCGGCAATGAGGTGCGCGAGATCTATGCAACCCGCCTCGATCAGCGGAAGGAATCCGAGTTGGACCGCGGTCGGATAACAACCAGGGTTGGCAATGACCCGCGCCTTGCGGATCTGTTCGCGATTGACTTCAGGCAAGGCATAAACAGCCTCCGACACCAGCTCCGGGCAAGCATGTTTCATCTTGTACCATTGCTCCCACACCGCAACATCGCGGATGCGAAAATCAGCGGCCAGATCGACAATGCGCACGCCGGCATCTACCAGCGCGCGTGCTTCCTGCATCGCCACACCATTGGGTGTGGCAAAAAAAACGACGTCACAGTTTTCAAGGCCTGCCGCTGCCGGTTCGCTGAATTTCAGGCCAACATGACCGCGCAGGTTCGGAAACATTTCCGTCACTGCCATGCCCGCTTCCTTGCGCGATGTAATCGCGCGCAGCTCTGTGTGGGGGTGCTGCGACAACAGTCTCAGCAATTCGACACCGGTATAACCAGTGCCCCCTACGATACCAACCTTGATGATCTTCCCAGTCATGCGTGGCAACTCCTCAACCGGTCAAAACGCCAAATTGATCGTCGCTCTTTGGCAACGATACCGCCAGAGACAACAAAGCCGCCCTGAGGCGGCCTTGTCCGAACTTCGGTTCTTCCAGTACGCGTTAACGCTTGGAGAACTGCTTGCGCCGCCGAGCTTTGCGCAAACCGACTTTTTTGCGCTCCACTTCACGGGCATCGCGCGTAACCAGACCGGCTTTACGCAGGACAGGTTTCAGCGTTTCATCATAATCAATCAGGGCACGGGTAATGCCATGACGAACAGCGCCAGCCTGACCGGACTCACCACCACCGGTCACGTTGACGGCAATATCAAAACTGTCGAGTTTCTCGATCAGCGCAAGCGGCTGACGCACAACCATGCGGCCGGTTTCGCGCGAGAAAAACTCGTCAACCGGTTTGCCGTTGACGACGATACTGCCCTTGCCGGGCTTCAGGAACACGCGGGCTACTGCGCTTTTGCGCCGGCCGGTGCCGTAGTTCTTTTGAACAGCTGCCATGTTGTCTAGTCCTAGATTTCGAGGGTCTTGGGCTGCTGCGCGGTATGCGGATGATCCGTACCGGCATAGGCCTTCATCTTTTTCAGCATTGCATAACCAAGGGGACCCTTGGGCAGCATGCCTTTGACCGCCTTTTCAAGCACGCGGGCCGGGTGTTTGGCCTGCATTTTCTCGAAGTTGGTCGTGTAGAGACCGCCGGGATAACCGCTGTGACGGTTATACAGCTTGTCCTTGGCTTTGTTGCCGGTGACACGCAGTTTCTCGACATTGACCACGACGATGAAATCACCGGTGTCGATGTGACGCGTGAACTCAGGCTTGTGCTTGCCACGCAGGCGGTGTGCGATTTCGGCGGCGAGACGGCCCAGCACCTTGTCGGATGCATCGACGACGTACCAGTCGCGTTTAACTTCGCTCGGTTTTGCGGAATAGGTCTTCATGCTTGTTCCTGCGTGTTCTTGGCGTTTCAGGGAAACCGCGAATTCTATGGGAAATCAAGCGTCTGTGTCAAACTGCTGTACTGCAGCAAATGCGGGGAAGCAGCCCCGAAGTTGCACTAAAATTCCTTTAAAAACAAGTAATTGAATATGCTGTCTTGGCAACTGATCAATACGCTGACCGCGCTGCTGATTCCTCCCGGCGTGCTGATTGTCGGCCTCTGTGCCGGTTTGGCACTCCTGCACAGCCGCCCGCGGACCGGCCGTACACTGCTGATTACCGCCACCGCCGGCCTTTACCTGCTGGCCATGCCGATCACCGCGACCTTTCTGCTGCAACAGTGGGAAGCGCCTCCGCTTGAAGCCGGACAGTTAAAAAACGTTCAGGCCATCGTCGTGCTCGGCGGCGGCAAGTATGCGCAGGCCCCGGAATATGGCGGCGATACTGTGGCCACCATGGGTCTTGTCCGCCTGCGCTATGCAGCAGTACTGCAGCGCAGTACCGGTTTGCCGGTTCTGGTCAGCGGCGGCAGTCCCGAAGGCAGCGCCACCGACGAGGCGCAGACCATGCGCCGCGCATTGGAACAGGAATTTGCAATACCCGTACGCTGGAGCGAAGGCCGTTCGGCCAATACTCTGGAAAATGCGCGGCTCACTCGTGAACTGCTCGACAAGGAAGGCATCCGGCGCATCGGCCTGGTCACCCATGCCTGGCATATGCCGCGCGCACGACTGGCTTTTGAGCACACCGGCTTTGAGGTGATCGCCGCACCAACCGCCCACGCCACGCGCCACCCGCTCTCATTACAGCATTTCCTGCCCGACGCATCGGCGCTGCTCGACAGCGCGTTGTTCTTTCGCGAAGTGATCGGTACAGTCTGGTATCGTTTGCGCCTGCTGGCGCGAGCCTGACGGGAGATTTCATGAAAGCACGCATCAAGTGGGTTGAAAATGTTTCATTCATCGCCGAATCCGGCAGCGGCCATGCCTTTCTGATGGACGGCGCACCGGAAGGCGGCGGCCGCAATATGGGTCCGCGGCCGATGGAAGTGGTGCTGATGGGCACCGGCGGTTGCACTGCCTATGACGTGGTGCACATCCTGCGCAAATCACGCGCGCCGGTCACAGACTGCGTAGTCGAAATCGACGCCGAACGTGCCGAGGAAGACCCCAAGGTTTTCACCAAAATCCATTTTCATTTCATCGTGACCGGCAACGGGTTGAAACCGGCGCAGGTTGAACGAGCAGTTCATTTAACGGCAGAAAAATACTGCTCGGCCTCGATCATGCTCGGCAAGACCGCCGCCATCACCCACGATTTCGAAATTCGCGAAGCGGGCGCCTGAGCACCCGCCGCAAAGGGCCGCTACAGTAAGTAGGCGGCTCCGGTCATCACTTTTGATGAGGCCTGCATGGCCGCCTTGACCGGTGCCGGAAGTTCGGCGCCGCCATGCTCAAGCGCGGTGGCTGCATGACGCGCCTCGTCATCGCGCATCTGTTCGACAATCGCGCGGCTTTTTTCGTCAGCCGCAGGCAAACGGGCGAGATGTTCCTCCAGATGTCGCCCCACCTGACGCTCGGTCTCAGCGAGAAAACCCAGATTCCATTTGTCACCGAGCAGGCCTGCCGCGGCACCAATTGCAAATGATCCGGCATACCAGAGCGGGTTGAGCAGGCTTTTTCGGCCACCCAATTCATTGATGCGGCGCTCCGTCCATGCCAGATGTTCAGTCTCTTCCCGCGCAGCCTGCTCCAGCGCAGCGCGTGCACCGCTGTCGCGCGCGGTCATCGCCTGTCCCTGGTACAGCGCCTGCGCACAGATTTCACCGCTGTGGTTGACACGCATCAGTGCTGCGGCCTGCGCGCGCTGGGCGGCATCCAGTTCCGCTTCGGGCAGGGTTTCACCGGGGACCGGCCGCACGCTGCGCGCCTGCGCAAACACCGTGCGCAGGCCCTTGTCGAAACCGATGATCAGATCGTCGATACGCAGCATCTCAGGCCACCTCTTTTTGGTTCATTTCCCGAATAACCGTTCAAGTTCAACACCAGGATCAGGAGCGCGCATGAACGCTTCACCGACCAGGAAGCCATGCACCTGGTGGGCACGCATTCGCGTCACGTCTTCAGGCTTCAGGATACCGCTTTCGGTAATCACCAAGCGGTCTCCGGGAACCCGGGACAGCAAACCGAGCGTCGTTTCCAGCGTAGTTTCAAACGTGCGCAGGTTGCGGTTGTTGATGCCGATCAGCGGCGACTTCAACTGCAGCGCGGTTTCCAGTTCTGCACCATCATGCACTTCGACCAGCACTGACAAGCCGAGTTCGATCGCAGCGGCCTCGAGTTCGTGAAGTTTTTCTGCGGTCAGCGCCGCGACGATGAGCAGAATGCAGTCAGCGCCGGCGGCCCGGGCTTCATAGATCTGGTACGGATCCATCATGAAGTCCTTGCGCAGCACCGGCAGGCTGCAGGCCCCACGCGCCGCCTTCAGGTCATCGAGCTTGCCCTGGAAAAACTGGCGGTCGGTCAGCACCGACAGGCAGGCCGCACCGTGGCGCTCGTAGCTGGCGGCAATCGCTGCCGGGTCAAACTGCTCGCGCAGCACACCCTTGCTCGGACTCGCCTTCTTGACCTCTGCAATCACAGCAGACCGGCCAGCGGTGATTCTTGCGCGGATTGCGCCGGCAAAATCCCGGGCAGGTTCAGCGGCACGGGCTGCCGCCTGCACCTGCGCCAGCGGCAGTTGCGCCTGCGCTGCGGCGACTTCCTCGGCCTTGACGGCCATGATCCGCTGCAGGATGTCAGCCATGGCTTTGCGTAAAGGAAACGAACTGATCAAGCTTCTTGCGCGCAGCCCCGCTGGCCAGCACGGCCAGCGCCTGCTGCACTCCATCCACCAGCGTCGGTGCCTTGCCGGCGATGTAAATGCTGGCACCGGCATTCAAAGCGACGATGTCCCGCGCCGCACCTTCCGTGTTGTCCAGCGCGGCCAGCATCATGTCGCGTGACTGCTCGACGCCGTCGACGCGGATCGCGGCATTGTTATGGGTCTTCAGACCGACATCCGCCGGCGCCACCATGTATTCACGTACAGCACCGTCTTTCAATTCGCCAACCGCCGTTGGGCCGCTGATCGACAATTCGTCAAGCCCTTCCAGTCCATGCACGATCATCACCCGGCGGCTGCCCAGCCGCTGCAGCACGCGCGCCTGGATGCCGACCAGATCCGCATGGAACACGCCCATCACCTGCTGTTTGGCACCGGCAGGATTGGTCAGCGGGCCAAGGATATTGAAGATCGTTTTCACACCCAGTTCGCGGCGCACCGGCGCCGCATGTTTCATCGCGCTGTGGTGATTCGGTGCAAACATGAAACCGATGCCGGTTTCGGCAATAGACTGCGCTACCGCTTCGGGTTTCAGGTTGATATTGACGCCCAGCAGTTCCAGCACATCGGCGCTGCCCGATTTGCTGGAGACCGATCGTCCGCCGTGTTTGGCGATTTTTGCACCCGCTGCCGCTGCAACAAACATTGCCGCCGTTGAAACATTGAATGTATGTGCGGAATCACCACCTGTGCCACAGGTGTCGATCAGTTCCTGCGTATCAGGGACTGGCACCTGGGTTGCGAACTCGCGCATCACCGTTGCCGCCGCAGCGATTTCGCCGATGGTTTCCTTTTTGACGCGCAGCCCGGACACCAGCGCCGCGATCAGCACCGGCGAGACTTCACCGCTCATGATCTGCCTCATCAGCGACAGCATTTCATCGTGAAATATCTCGCGGTGTTCGATGATGCGCGTCAGCGCTTCCTGCGGTTTCATCGCGGGGCGTCCTCCAGGAAATTTTTCAGCATCTGATGGCCGTGTTCGGTGAGGATTGATTCGGGGTGGAACTGAACACCTTCGACCGCCAGCGTCTTGTGGCGCACGCCCATTATTTCGCCGTCATCGGTCCACGCCGTCACTTCCAGACAATCAGGGATGCTGGCGCGCTCAATCACCAGCGAGTGATAACGCGTCGCCGAAAACGGCTGCGGCAGCCCACGGAAAACACCGGCATTCTCGTGTTGAATCAACGATGTTTTCCCGTGCATCAACTGTTTGGCGTGAATGATTTTGCCGCCGAAAGCCTGACCGATGCTCTGGTGGCCGAGGCAGACCCCGAGGATCGGAATCTTGCCGGCAAAGGCCTTGATCGCCGGTACCGATACGCCCGCCTCGTTGGGCGTACACGGACCCGGCGACACCACGATGCGCGCCGGCTTCATGCGCGCGATGTCGTCGACCGAAATCTCGTCATTCCGATGTACTGCGACTTCTTCGCCGAGTTCGCCGAAATACTGGACGAGGTTGTAGGTGAAGGAATCGTAATTATCAATCATCAGAAGCATGGCGATCCCCTCAATCCAGACGCGTATCGAGACCGGCTTCGGCCATTTCCGCCGCCCGCAGCAGCGCCCGCGCCTTGTTCTGCGTTTCCTGCCATTCGGCTTCGGGCTGAGAATCTGCAACCACGCCGCCACCCGCCTGCACATGCAATTTCCCGTCCTTTACCACCGCGGTGCGCAAGGCGATGGCCACATCCATATTGCCGTGGAAGCCGAGATAACCGACGGCGCCGGCATAGATGCAGCGTTTCACCGGTTCCAATTCGTCGATGATCTCCATCGCGCGCACTTTCGGCGCACCGGACACGGTACCGGCCGGGAAAGTCGCACGCAGTACGTCGATCGCATTCAGCCCGGGCTTCAGCCGCGCCTCGACGTTGGAGACGATGTGCATCACATGCGAGTAGCGTTCGATGACCATCTGCTCGGTGACACGCACGCTGCCGGTCTGTGCCACGCGACCGGCATCGTTGCGGCCGAGATCGACCAGCATGATGTGTTCGGCGCGTTCTTTGGCATCCGCCAGCAGCTCTTCGGCGAGCGCTGCATCTTCTTCCGGCGTCGCGCCGCGGCGGCGGGTTCCGGCAATCGGCCGCACCGTCACGGTGTCGCCTTCCAGCCGCGCAAGGATTTCGGGTGAGGCGCCGACGACGTTGAAGTCGCCGCAGTCGAAATAGAACATGTAAGGCGAGGGATTCAGCGTACGCAGCGCACGATACAGCGACAGCGGCGTCGCATGAAAAGGCTTGCTCATGCGTTGCGACGGCACCACCTGCATGATGTCGCCCTCAAAAATGTAATGCTTCGCGCGGTCTACGGCTTTGTAATACGCCGCCTCACCGAATCCGGATACGGCCGGCTCAGACTTCGTCGGCAGGCTTTCCGGCAGTTTTACCGGTGCACGCAGCCTGGCCAGCAAATCGGAAAGCCGCTGGCGCGCGGCGGCGTAGGCGCCGGGCTTGCCCGGTTCGGCGTAAACCACCAGCGAGAGTTTTCCCGACAGGTTGTCGACAATGGCGATTTCTTCCGACACCAGCAGCATGATGTCCGGCGTGCCCAGCTCATCGCGCTTGTTCGCGCCGGCAGCCAGGCGTTTCTCGATATAACGCACGGTGTCGTAACCGAAATAACCGACCAGCCCGCCGCAGAAACGCGGTAGCCGCGGATCGGTAGCCACCTTGAAACGCTGCAGATACTTCTCGACAAAGGTCAGCGGATCTTCGGCGCGCTCGCGCAGCACTTCGCGGCCATCGGTGATTTCCGTGCAGTCATATCCCCGCACTTCGATGCGGGTGCGCGCGGCCAGTCCGATGAAGGAATAACGGCCGTGACGTTCGCCGCCAACCACTGACTCCAGCAGATAGGTCTGCGGCTGGTTGGCGAGTTTGAGATAGATCGACAGGGGGGTGTCGAGATCGGCGTAAGTCTCGAGTACCAGCGGCACGCGGTTGTATCCCGCTGCGGCGAGGCGATTGAATTCTGATTCGGTCATGTCTTGCTCCACGAAAAAAGTACGAAAGGGCGGTCCGGCGACAAAAGCGTGTTCAGCAACGCCAGCGCCAGGCTCCGGTCCGGGTTTCGCACTTCATCGAGAGCAACATGATTAAGGCTTTCTAATCAACGGGATACAATCAGTCAGCGCGCCTACTATAGCATCAACATCAAGGCTCTGCACGTCGTGCCCCTCGTTGTAACCATAAGGCACGCAGAACACCGGACAGCCGGCCGCACGCGCTGCCAGTGCATCATTGCCCGAATCGCCAACCATCAACATGCGCGCAGGGGCAATGCCGAACTGCTCGCACACGTGCAAAAGTTGCATCGGGTCGGGTTTCTTACGCGCCAGAGTGTCGCCGGAAACCGTTTGCTCAAAAAAATGCGCAAGCCCCATACGTTCAAGCAGCGGCACTGTGTATGCCCCCGCCTTGTTGGTTACACAAGCCAGCCGGAAACCGGCATCCCGCATCTGTTCAAGTCCCTCACGCACACCGGGATACATCGTCGTGTGGCGACCGTTGACCTCGGTATAAAACCGCTCGAACACCGGCATCGCCCGCGCCATGGCTTCGGCACTGGTTTTGCCGTCGATATCGCGAGCCAAAGCACGCTCGACCAGCCGGGAAATGCCCTTGCCGACATAATTGCGCACCGTATCCAGAGGCAGCACCGCCTCACCCAGTGCATTCAGCATCAGGTTGGTTGCCTCGGCAAGATCGGGAATGGTGTCGAGCAACGTACCGTCAAGATCGATCATGACGGCTTCAACGATGAGCGGAAACTTTTTTTTCATTTTTGCGGTAACAGGGCGAATTTGCGCAGCTGAT
>CAZHFZ010000068.1:0-13314 GCA_964531455.1 uncultured Bordetella sp. | reverse complement strand
CGGATGCTGGACCGTAAGGTGATTTCACGGGCCGCATGCGATTGTTGTTCAACTTACCGTTCCGGGCCGGTCGTTAACTTTTCCATTAGCGTGAAAGGCCGGACATGGCAACAGTATCGCAGTAGCACGCAAGAATCTGCTACCTGAGTGACAATTCCGCGGTGGTTGCAATGTGATGCGGGGGCACGTCGGCTGCGCTCCAAGTGTTCCCTTGTATCCCTGCCAGGAGGCGGGGAAAGGGAGTGCTGTTGCAGGTAGAATCTTTCGTCATGTCGAATCTCAATCGCAATATGGCATTAAGCGTGACGCTGGAGGATATCCGGCGCGGATTGTCGCGACCTGCGCCACCGCCGGAAGAGAACGACCTGCACATGATCTCGCTGCGCGAGGGCACCAAGGTCACGGAGGCCGCAGTGCTGGTGCCGCTGGTCAATCGTGACGGCGGGGTGCAAGTGTTGCTGACGCAGCGCACCGCGCATCTGCGCGACCACGCGGGACAGATCAGTTTCCCCGGCGGTCGCGTCGAACCGGAGGATCCGGACCGCGAATTCACCGCGCTGCGTGAAACCGAGGAAGAGATCGGACTCGCGCGCGAGCGCATCGCGCTGCTCGGGCGTTTGCCCGGTTATGAGATTCCGTCGGGCTTTCGTATCGTGCCGGTAGTGGGCTGGGTTGAGCCGCCGTTTGATCTGAAGCCGGATGACTTCGAGGTGGCGGATATTTTTGAGGCGCCGCTGACGCATTTTCTGGATCCGGCGAATTACCAGCGCCGTGAATACCATTTCCGCGGGCGCCATCGTCATTACCTGGCGATTCCCTACGAGGGCCGTTATATCTGGGGCGCTACGGCGGGGATGTTGTACAGCCTGTGCCGGCTGATGACTGGACAATGAGCGGGCCAGTGAGCGGATCATGAGCGCGCCGAAAATGCCTTCGACGCCGGCAGTGTTGGCGCTGCGCGCCGCCAAGGTCGAGTTCACGCCGCATTTTTACAACTATGAAGATCGCGGCGGCACGGCGGTGTCTTCACGCGAACTTGGCGTCGATGAACATGCGGTGGTGAAGACGCTGATCATGCAGGACGAGGCGGCGAAACCCTGTGTGGTGCTGATGCATGGCGACCGTCAGGTGTCGGCGAAGGCGCTGGCGCGGCACCTCGGCGTCAAACGTATCGAACCGTGCAAGCCGGAAGTCGCGGAGCGCCATACCGGTTATCGGGTCGGCGGCACTTCGCCCTTCGGCACGCGGCGCAAGATGCCGGTGTATCTGGAGCAGAGCATCCTGGAGCTGCCGCGCTTGTACATCAACGGCGGCAGCCGCGGCTTTCTGGTGAGCCTGCAGCCGCAGGCGCTGGTCACGCTGCTCCAGCCTGAACCGGTGACCGTGGCGATCGAAGGCTGAGTCCACAACGGCCGTGTTTCAGGCACACTGGCGCAGGGAAACAACAGCCATGTCCAGCGCATCCACTGCAGCCAAACCGGTTGTCGGTCTGATCATGACCGGGGGCGGGGCGCGTGCGGCTTATCAGGTGGGCGTGATGCGCGCGCTGCACGACATGCTGCCGCACGGCGTGACCAATCCCTTTCCGATCATCTGCGGCACGTCGGCGGGCGCGATCAATGCCGCGGTGCTGGCGACGGATGCCAATAATTTCCGTCGCGGCGTGCGCCGGCTGATGATGGTCTGGAAAAATTTCCATGTCGATCAGGTGTATCGCGCGGATACGCTGGGGGCGCTGGCCAACAGCGCGCGCTGGCTGTTCATGGCGCTGTCCGGCGGACGTCTGAATGATCCGGTCTCGCTGCTCGATAACAGTCCGCTGGCGCGCCTGCTTGAACGGCACATTGATTTTGCGGCGATTGGCCGCAACATCCAGGCCGGCCATCTGGATGCCTTTGCGGTGACCTGCTCGGGTTATACCAGCGGACAGTCGGTGACTTTCTATGAAGGACATGCCAGGCACACCGACTGGGCGCGTGCGCGCCGCATCGGGATTGCGATGCCGATCGGGTTGCCGCACCTGATGGCGTCAAGTGCGCTGCCTTTCATTTTTCCGCCGGTGCAGATCAGCCGCGAATATTTCGGTGACGGTTCGATGCGCCAGATCGCGCCGGTGAGCCCGGCGCTGCACCTCGGCGCTGAACGCCTGCTGGTAATCGGCGTCGGCCGTCAGGCCTCGCAGCCGGCGGTGCGCCAGCCCGCCGACGGTTACCCGCCGCTGGCGCAGATCGCCGGTCATGCGCTCGACAGCATCTTTCTCGATTCGCTGGAGGTTGACCTGGAGCGCCTGCAGCGCATCAACCGCACGCTGGCGATCGTGCCGCCGGAGACGCTGGCGAAGGTGAACTATCCGCTGCGCGCGGTCGATTTCCGGGTGATCACGCCCAGTGTGCCGCTGAGCCAGATCGCCGCGCAGTACGCGCACGACTTGCCGCGTGTGATCCGCGGCCTGTTGCAGACCGTCGGCGCAATGAAACGTACCGGCTCCAATCTGGTGTCGTACCTGCTGTTCGAGAAGGCGTTCTGCCGTGCGCTGATCCGGCTCGGTTATGCCGATACCATGGCGCAGCGCGATGACCTGCTGGCCTTTCTCGGACATGGACCGCGATGAAGGATCTGCGGCAGTCCTCCGAAGCCTGCGCGCGCAACCGCGGTCCCATCTTCGAGGTGCTGCGCGGCACGTTCTCTGCATCGACACAGGTGCTGGAGGTCGGCGCCGGCACCGGGGAACACGCGGCATTTTTTGCCGGGCTGCTGCCGCATCTGGTGTGGCAGCCCACCGATGTGGCCGCGCATCTGCCGGGCATTGCGGCGTGGCGCGATTTTGTTGCGCTGCCCAATCTGCGCGCGCCGCTGGAACTGGATGTGGATGCCGGCGAGTGGCCGGTCGCCGATGTTGATGCCGTGTTCACATCCAATACGCTGCACATCATGTCGTGGGCATCGGTATGCCGTTTTTTTGACGGCATCGGGCGCGTGTTGCTGACCGGCGGGGTGTTGGCCATTTACGGGCCGTTCAGCGATAACGGCCGCCACACCGCCGAATCCAATGCCCGTTTCGATGCTTTCCTGCGCGCCCGCGATCCTTTGAGCGGTGTGCGCGACTGGCAGGCTGTGGATGAACTGGCCAAACAGCAGGGATTGTCGCTGACCGGCGACCATGCCATGCCAACCAATAATCGTATGCTGATCTGGCGGCACATTCTTTGACCAAAGGCGGTTGCCAGTGATGGAAACAGCCGGTATAAACAAACTGAAGCAGCACAGCAGTGCAGGGCAAAAGGTTCCGCGGAGGCGATATTCAGCCCCCGATTCCAAACCGTAAATACTGACGCTCCGTATGAGCGACGAGAGTGAACATGAGCCGCGCCTTTGTAAAAGAAAGTGATGACGACCTGACCGCCGGTGAATTGCCGGAGCGTCCGGTGCCCGAGCATGCCAATTACGTGACACCGCACGGCATGGAGCAGTTGCGCATGCGTGTGCGCGATCTGTCGGATCAGCATGAGCAGCTCAAGGCGATTGCCGACGATGATTCAGAGGCTAAACGCAAGCTGCGCGAAGTCGAGCGTGACCAGCGTTATTTCAATGCGCAGCTGGAGCGTGCCGAAGTGGTGGACCCTGCCGGTCATCCGCCGGGCGAGGTGCGTTTCGGCGCCACGGTCAAAGTTGAAGAAGCCGATGGACGCGTTGAGACCTTCCACATCGTCGGTGACGATGAAGCCGATGTCGCGGTCGGCAGGATCAGTTGGGGTTCGCCGCTGGCGCGGTCGCTGATCGGCGCCAAGGTTGGCGAGACGGTCAAATGGCGGCGTCCTGCGGGAGAGACTGATGTCGAAGTCGTTGCCATTGAATATCGGAAGTAATGCAAGTAATTGATTTTATTGATTATTCAGGTCAATTAACGCGGGCATGAAATTCATCGCATTGGTGCTGGCCCTGGCGCTGGAGCAGGCTTGGCCGCTGCGCCGGAACAATCGCCTGTACGCGGCATTCGACCGTTATGCCGATTTTCTCGAGCGCCAGTTCAATGGCTTGCAGGCCAGTCACGGTGCAATTGCCTGGCTTGTTGCGGTATTGCCGCTCGCGCTGCTGACCCTGATTGTCGAAGCGCTGATGCGCGAGCTCAACGTGTTCCTGGCCATCGCCTGGAGCGTCGGCGTGTTGTATGTGGCGATGGGCTTTCGCCGTTTCAGCCATTGCTTCACCGACATTGCACAGGCCTTGCGTGAACAGAACGTCAACAATGCGCGTGACGTGCTCGGGCGCTGGCGCGGCGTGCCGGCTGATGAACTGAATGCCGCGGAAGTCGCGCGCGTATCCATCGAACTGGGTTTGTTGCAGGCGCATCGTTACGTGCTGGGGCCGATTTTCTGGTTTGTCATCATCGGTCCGGTCGGGCCGGTGATTTACCGGGCTGCCGATCTGCTGGCCGAATCCTGGGGTAAACAGGTGGAGCCGGAGAAGCGGATTTTTGCCTTGTTTGCCGAGCGCGCGTTTTTCTGGATTGACTGGTTGCCGGCGCGGGTGACTGCAGCCAGTTTTGCGATTGCCGGCAATTTCGAAGATGCCGCCTATTGCTGGCGCACACAGGCTGCGTCATGGAACCGCAATGCCGAAGGCGTGGTGCTGGCCAGTGGCGCGGGTGCGTTGGGCATCAAGCTGGGCGGAGCCTTGCGCGAGGACGGCATGCTGAACCAGCGGCCGGAACTGGGCATCGGCGAGGATGTCGATGTCGAGGATCTGCGCAGCGTGGTCGGCCTGATCTGGCGTGCGCTGGTGCTGTGGCTGGTGCTGCTGTTAATTGTTTCGATCGCCAAAGTCTTCGGCTGACCGTAGTGGCGGGCCCGTTTCGCGGTTCACACGCAGGGGTCTATGCTCCCCGAAGCCTTATTCCCAGTCCGGACGTTTCAGCCGCAGATTGTCTTCCGCCAGCCGGCGGTATGAGGCCAGCCTTCGCGTACTGATTGTGCCCGCGGCTTCCGCAGCCGCAATCGCACAGCCGGGTTCAGCCAGATGCCGGCAGTCGCGAAAGCGGCATTGCCCCAGCAGCGGCTGAAATTCGATAAAAGCGCCTGCGAGATCATCCACCCCGAGATGATGCACACCGAAGGCCTGCACGCCCGGGGTGTCGATCAGGTCGCTGTGATCGTCGAGGTGATGAAGTCTGGCGTGCGTGGTGGTGTGTTTGCCGGTGCCCAGCGAGGCAGATACCTCGCGGGTCTGTGCCGCCGCCAGCGGGATCAACTGATTGAGGATGGTGGACTTGCCCATGCCCGATTCGCCGACCAGTACGCTGCGTTCGCCGTCGAGCAGCGGGCGCAGCGGATCAATGTTGTCGCGGGCCACCAGTTTCAGCAATGGATAACCCAGCGCGACGTATTGCGCGAGTATGGGCTCGGACGTCGCCGCCTCCGGCAACTCCGCCTTGTTCAGCACGATCAGCGGTTTGATGCCGGCGTGTCCGGCCGCGGCGAGGCAGCAGTCGAGCACATTCAGATCAAACGAGGGCACTGGTGCAACGACGATGACCGCCTGCGTGACATTGGCGGCGATCAGTTTCTGTTTCCACTGATCCGAGCGGTAGAGCAGGCTCTTGCGCGATGCGCAGTCGTTGATCGCGCCCTGGGTTTCATTCTGCACGGCAATGGCGACATCGTCGCCGCAGGCAAAGTCGGTGCGTTTGCCGCGAGTCACGCAGTCGCGCGTGATGCCGTCAGCGCATTCGACCAGAAAGCGGCGGCCGTACGCTGCGACGATCAGGCCGCGGATGATGCCGTCAGAGGTCAAGCAGGGCGTCGATCTTGGCAGCGCAGATGAAGTCGTTCTCTGACAGTCCGCCGATGGCGTGGGTGATGTAGTCGACCCGGCACTGGTTGTAGCCGACCAGCAGATCGGGGTGATGGTCTTCGCGGTGTGAAACCCATGCCGTTGCATTCACGAAGGCCATGGTTTCGTGATAGTTGCGGAATGCATACGATTTGCTGAGCTTGCCGTCGATCAGCGCCCAGCCCTTGAGTGCCTTGATCAGGCTCGCGGCTTCACCCGCGGTCAGCGGCGCGACGCCGCCTTCGCAGGGTACGCATTTTTTTTGAGCCAGCGTATTCATGATCTGTTGGTCAATTTGCGCCGGTCATCGCCTGTTGCAGGCGCGCGATACGCAGTGTGGCCGGCGGGTGCGAGTCATAGAACGCGGAATGCAGCGGGTCCGGCGTCAGCGTCGAAGCGTTGTCCTTGTAGAGCTTGACCAGCGCCGCGATCAGGTCGGAGGCCGGCGTGTATTGCGCGGCAAAGGCGTCGGCTTCGAATTCATGTTTGCGCGAATACATTGCGCTGAACGGCTGGAACAGGAAGGTGAACACCGGTACCACGATAGAGAACAGCAGCAGCGCCATTGCGGTGGACGGGGTTTCGACGCCCAGGCCGCTGTAGAACCACGGCGCATGGAGCACGACGCCGAGCAGCCACAGAAAGCCCAGGCTGGCGGTGAAAATCCATGCAATGCGCTTGATCACATGCTTGAGCTTGAAGTGCCCGAGTTCATGCGCCAGCACGGCTTCGACTTCCTGTGGTTCAAGGCGCGACAGCAGCGTGTCGAAAAACACGATGCGTTTGGTTTTGCCGAAACCGGTGAAGTAGGCGTTGCCGTGGCTGGAGCGGCGCGAACCGTCCATCACCATCAGTCCTTTGACCTTGAAGCCGCAGCGGTCGAGCAGGCGTTCGACGCGTTCTTTCATGGCGGCGTCGGTCAGCGGCGAGAACTTGTTGAACAGCGGTGCGATCCAGGTCGGATAAACCGCAAGCATGACGATGTTGAATGCCATCCACGTGACCCAGGCATAAAGCCACCACAGCTCGCCCATGCGCTCCATCAGCCACAGTACGGTGGCGGCCAGCGGCAGGCCCAGCACGGCGCCGAGCAGCAGGCCCTTGATCAGGTCGATCCAGAACAGTTTCGGCGTGATCTTGTTGAAACCGAATTTTTCTTCGATGACAAAGGTGCGGTAAAGGCTGAACGGGATGTCGATGATCATGGTCACCAGCATGAATCCGCCGATCAGCGCCAGGCCGCGGAGCAGCCCCGGTTCCAGCCAGGCCGCAGTCAGTTCGTGCAGGGCCTGCAGGCCGCCGCTGAAGGTGAACACCAGAGTGACCACGGTGCCGGCGAGCAGGTCGATCATCGCGAAGCGGGTCTTGGCGCAGGTGTAGTCTGCTGCTCGCTGGTGGGCGTCGAGGGTGATCACGGAGGAGAACTGGGCCGGCACCGCGCCGCGGTGGGCGGCGACATGGGCGGCGTGGCGGTTTGCCAGCCACAGCCGTAAAACAACGGTCAGTGACAGGGCTGCAAGGAATATCAGGCCAAAGGTATGCATATTTTCAAGTATTGAGGAGTCCGGGCTTATGACACAATGCGCGTCTGTAAATTCCCGACAGCTGGCATTTTTAGAGCGTCCAAATCATTATGGCACAGGATCCCAACGCCCTCATCTGGATCGACATGGAGATGAGCGGGCTGAACCCCGAAACCGACCGCGTGCTCGAGGTCGCCATCGTCATCACCGATGCGCAGCTGAACACGGTCGCCGAGTCGCCGGCGCTGGTGGTGCATCAGCCGGACCCGGTTCTGGACGCGATGGACAACTGGAACAAGTCGACGCACAAAAAGTCCGGCCTGATCGACCGCGTCAAGGCTTCCACGCTGAGCGATGCCGACGTCGAAAACCGCATGATCGAATTTCTTGCCCAATACGTGCCGGCCGGAGCGTCGCCGATCTGCGGCAACTCGGTACATCAGGATCGCCGGTTTCTGGTGAAGTACATGCCCAAGCTGGACGCTTATTTCCATTACCGGCTGATCGATGTCAGTACGCTGAAGGAACTGGCGCGGCGCTGGAAGCCGGATGTGCTGGGCGGCATGGTCAAACACGGCAAGCACGAAGCGCTGGCCGACATTCACGAATCGATCGAAGAGCTGCGCTACTACCGCGCGCAGATCATGAAAATCTGATCAGGACGATGTGAAGCGGGGCTGCGTCAGTCCCCGTATCTGGTTCAGTTCAGGTTCAATTCGCCGTCGAAGGTGACGTTGACGTCGAGGCCGCCGACTTTCAGCGTCATGGCCACCGGCAGTGATTCGCTGCCTTTGAGTTTGCCGTCCTCGATCGCCTTGCGCACGGCCTTCTCGATGGTCAGTTGCGAATTGACGCCAACGGTTTTGAGAAACTTGCGGATGCTCATGTTCAGGGCTTCGTCGTTCATGGTACGGTCTCCAAAAAAGTCAAAAACTTAGCCACAGAGGGCACAGAGGTCACAGAGAAAACCAATCCGCTTTCTGGTTTTGAATTCTCTGTGACCTCTGTGGCAAGGGTTTAAGGGGTTCAGGTTTTTTTCGTCTTTGCGTAATTGACCAGTCCGTTGGTCGATGCGTCATGGACCGCAGAAGCCGTGGACGATGAGAATTCGGGCAGCAGGGTGCCGGCGAGTTTTTTGCCGTGTTCGACGCCGTACTGGTCGAAGGCATTGATGTCGAGAACCGCGGATTGCACAAAGGTGCGGTGTTCATAAAGCGCCAGCAGTGCGCCAAGGCGGCGGGGTGTCAGCATGTCCACCAGCAGCGTGTTGCTGGGGCGGTTGCCGGGCAGGGCCTGGTGTGTCGCCAGTCGCGCCGCTTCGCGTACGGGGCTACCTTTGGCGATCAGTTGCTTTTGCAGTTCTTCGGGTGTCATGCCGCGCATCAGCTGGGCCGATTGTGCAAAACAGTTGGCGAGCATCACGGCGTGTGTATCGGCGTCACCAAGCCGCGGTGTGCAGCTGGCGATGTAGTCGACGGGTACCGGTTGTGTGCCCTGGTGCAGCGCCTGCATGTAGGCATGTTGTGCATCCATGCCGAGCCCGCCCCATACCACCGTGCTGCTGTCGGTGCGCAGTGCCTTGCCGCGCTGGGTGACGCTTTTGCCCAGGCTTTCCATTTCAAGCTGCTGCAGATAAGTCGGCAACAGTGCGAGTCCGGGTTCGTAGGAGATCACGGCGCGCGACCCGGCGCCGAAAAAGTTGCTGTTCCAGAGGCCGATCAAGGCGAGGAGTATCGGCATGTTGCGCTCTGGCGGGGCGTCGGCAAAGTGTTTGTCCATCGCCGCAGCGCCCGCGAGCAGTTCGTCGAATGCATCCGGGCCCATTGCGATCATTGCCGGCAAGCCTACCGCGGACCATACCGAATAACGCCCGCCTACCCAGTCCCACATCGGGAACAGCCGTGCCTTGGCAATGCCGAAGGCGGTTGCGGCCTCCACATTGGCGGTGACAGCGGCAAAGTGTGCGCCGACATCCGCAGTGTGCAGGCCCGCCTGAAGCCACGACCGCGCATCCTGTGCGTTGCGCGTGGTTTCCATTGTGGTAAAACTTTTTGACTGCAGCACAAACAGCGTGGTGGCCGGATTCAGTGTGGCCAGCAGTCGCAGCAGCGATTCTCCCGGCGCGGTGATGAAATGCACGCGCGGATTGACGGCGCCCGGTGCGCAGGCGTCGACCACCAGCGCAGGGCCCAAGGCCGAGCCGCCGATGCCGAGGCTGACCACGTCGGTGATGGCGGCGCCGCTGATGCCGTGCATCTGGCCGGCCCGCAGGGCATGGGCGAATGCATGCATGTCTGCAAGCGTACGCCGGACTTCCGCCGGCGCCGCAGCACCGGCGCGCAGCGCGGTATGCCAGGCGGCGCGCTTTTCGGTGACGTTGACGCGTTCGCCCGCGATCAATGCGCCAATGCGCGCCGGGACATCGCGGTCGTGGGCAAGCTCGACCAGCAGATCGCGCGTTTCAGCGGTAATCAGGTTTTTTGAGTAATCAAGGAACAGTCCCGCTGCCTCCAGCGAAAACGTGCTGAAGCGGGCGGGATCGGCGGTGAACAGATCGCGCAGCAGGCGACTGTTCCAGTGGCCACGATGGGCCAGCAGGGCCCTCCAGGCCGGCGAACGTATCAGTGAGGCGGGTGAGGTCATGATCAGCGATTCTAACGTGACGGGGCGGTGAACCACCGCGTTTACAATATTGTCATAGTCGGCGGGAACAATAATACATGTCTGATATTGCAAATTTTCCGGCCATGAGGCGAATGGCATGAGCGCCGTTATTCAGGCGCTGCTGCGTGCAGGTGGCAATCTGCTGGAGCCGCGCATTCTTGCGTTGCTGCTGTTGCCGGTATTGGGCAGTTTCATGCTTTGGGCGATCCTGACCTGGGTGTTCTGGGACGCATGGACCGGTTTTGTCTCGGGCATGCTGGGCACTACGATGGTGGCCGGCTGGTTGCAGAACTGGAGTGCGGTCTGGGTCATCGACTATGCGGCAGTGCTGGCCGTGCTGATCGCGGTGCTGCCGGCGATGCTGGTCACCGCATTGGTGATTACCGAAATCGTGGCAATGCCGGTGATCGTGCGTTTTGTTGCTGATCGTTATTATCCTGAACTCGGGCACGCATTTGGCGGATCGGTTGCGGGCAGCATTGCCAATGCTGTGGTTGCCATCTTGATTTTTGCCGTGTTGTGGGTGGTTACGCTGCCGCTGTGGCTGACCGGTTTTGGTGCCGTGCTGGCACCGGTGCTGACTTCGGCCTGGCTCAATCAGCGCCTGTTCCGCTATGACGCGCTGGCGGATCACGCCAGTCGTGAGGAATTCGCGGATGTCGTGAGTAGTTCGCGGAAAGAGTTTTTCGTGCTGGGTATCCTGCTGTCCCTGCTGCTTTACGTGCCGCTGGTCAATCTGGCGGTTCCGGTGCTTGCAGGGCTGGCATTCACGCAATTCGGGCTTGGCCGGCTGGCAGTGATGCGCAGGTCAAAAATCCCGTTGATTTAGGTCAAGCTGTCGCGGCACACTTGGTATCATGCTTCTGTAAAGACCGGCCTTACTGCGGTCCGGATGGTTTTTCATCAACATTGAAAGGAAGTGAATCATGAGTAACACGCCCTCTGCGGTAGATGTGTCGAAGGAACAACTGGTTCGGGATTTCAAAATTCTGGTGGCCGATGCCGAATCCCTGCTGAAAGCGACTGCCGGGCAAAGCGGTGAAGCGGTTGCCGCGATGCGCGCCAAAGTCGGTGAATCGCTGGCGGTTGCGAAAGTGAAACTGACTGAAGTGGAGGAACTGGCGCTGGAGAAGGCGAAAGCGGCTGCTGCAGCCACTGACGAATATGTGCACGAGCATCCATGGCATGCAGTCGGCGTCGCCGCCGGCGTGGGTCTGGTGATCGGTCTGCTGATCGGCCGGCGTTAATCGCTGATGGCTGAAAAAGACGGGGGCGCCGGGGACGGTCTGTTCGGCTCGCTGAAAGCGTTGTCGTCCAACCTGCTCGGCATCGTCCAGACGCGGCTTGAGCTGCTGTCGACGGACATTGCGGAAGAGCGCGAGCGCATCATCACTCTGGTGGTGCTCGCGCTGGCGGCGCTGTTCAGCATCGGCGTCGGTATCGTGCTGCTGGCGATCCTCGTTGTCGTTGCGTTGTGGGAGTCGAACCGCGTGTACGCACTGGTCGGCATGATCGTATTTTTCATGATGTCCGGCGCGCTGCTCGGGTGGTTTGTGCACAAGAAGTTGCGCAGCCAGCCGCGTCCGTTTGACGCCAGCATCAGCGAACTGGTGAAGGATCGTCAGGAGCTGAACTCGCGATCATGAGTTACCGCTCCGAAGATCTGGCGACTAAACGCCAGCGCCTGATCGCAAAGGTTGCGATGCAACGCGTCGAATTTGCGCATCAGATGCAGCCCTGGCGTGAGCGCATGGCTGTGGCGGACAAGGGCATATCCGTTGTTCGCACGGCGGGTCGTCACCCGCTGCTGCTTGCGGGCGCGGCACTGTTGCTCGCCGTATGGCGACCACGCCGCACGGTCAAAGTCTTGCAATATGGCTGGCTGGCCTGGCAACTGGTGCGCGAATTGCGCGCGCAACCGTTGAACACCACGCCACTGCGGCAAAGGCTAAGTAAGTTTATTTAAATCAATGACTTACGTTTACATCCCGGATCAAGCTGCAGCCAGCGCCGGGTAATCCGTGTATCCCTTGGGGCCCGGCGTGTAGAACGTCGCTGCATCCGGTGCATTCAGCGGCGCCCTGGAACTGAAGCGCGCCGGCAAGTCGGGATTGGCGAGGAAGTGCGTACCGAAGGCCACCGCATCGATTTTGCCGCCGGCAATCGCCTTGTCTGCTTCGTCCGCGCTGTATCCCATGTTTGCGATCAGCGTACCTTTGAAGTTTGCACGTGCCGGTGTCAGCACATCGCCTTTCTGCTGCTGTAAAAAATCACCGCGCATCACATGCAGGTAGGCGAGGTTGTAGCGGTTGAGCATGGCTGCAACAGTTGAAATCAGTGCCACCGGATCACTGTCGATCATGCTGTTGTAGCTGTTCAGCGGCGACAGGCGCACGCCAACGCGGCCGCTGCCCCAGACGCCGCATACCGCTTCAACGATTTCGCACAGCAGGCGCGCACGGTTCTCGATCGAACCGCCGTAGGGACCGCTGCGTTTGTTCGCACCGTCGCGCAGGAATTCATCGATCAGATAGCCGTTGGCGCCATGCACTTCAACGCCGTCGAATCCGGCAGCCTTGGCGTTTTCAGCCGCCTTTTTGAATCCGGCGACAATGCCCGGCAGTTCATCGTCGCGCAGCGCGTGCGGCTCGACATAAGGCTTCTTGCCTTCCGGCGTACGCACTTCATCGCCGGTGATCGGAATGGCGCTTGGTGCCACCGGCCGCGCGCCGTTGTTGAGCAGCGGGTGGCAGGCACGGCCGCCGTGCCAGATCTGCAGGAAAATCCTGCCGCCTTTGGCGTGCACGGCATCGGTGACTTTTTTCCAGCCGGCGACCTGTGCCGCGGAATAAATGCCGGGCTCCATCCAGAACGACGAGTTGCCTTCCATTGCCATCGTCGCCTCGGCGATCAGCAGGCCGCCACTGGCGCGCTGGGCGTAATGCTCGACCATGATGTCGGTCGGTACATGGTTGGCGTCGGCGCGGCAACGGGTCATTGGTGCCATGAAAATTCGATTGGGCGCAGTGATGGCGCCGAACTGGATCGGGCTGAATAACGACAGCATGGAGGTAACTCCGGAAGGATTTAAACGACTGATTCCAGCTTGGGGTGGTCTTCCCGATTTCAAGAGTGCATATGTCGGGCAGCACGTGGTTTTCGGGAATGCTGCGCGGGTAATTGACAGGAAATGCCTGTGTCACGAATCCTGTTTTTATACGCAAGAAGCGTTGTGCCGGCGCAGGCGCTGAGGAGGCAGATGCGCAGGCGATTACTTCGGTACGGGGTTCGCTTGGAT
>CAZHFZ010000067.1:0-13507 GCA_964531455.1 uncultured Bordetella sp. | reverse complement strand
ATTTCACCGGCATGATCGGCGACCCGACCGGAAAAAACGCCACCCGCCCGCCGCTGACCCGCGAAGAAGTCGCCCGCAACGCCCAGACCTACACCGAACAGGTCTTCAAGATCCTGGACCGTTCACGCACCGAGGTCGTGTTCAATTCGACCTGGATGGACAAGATGAGTGCGGTCGACATGATCAAGCTCGCGGCTACCCATACCGTGGCGCGCATGCTCGAGCGCGACGATTTTTCCAAGCGTTACCGCGGCAACCAGCCCATCGCCATTCATGAATTCATGTATCCGCTGGTACAGGGCTACGACTCGGTCGCGCTGAAGGCCGACATCGAACTCGGCGGCACAGACCAGAAATTCAACCTGCTGATGGGGCGTGAATTGCAGAAACACCACGGCCAACCGGTCCAGTGCATTCTCACCATGCCGCTGCTTGAAGGGCTGGACGGCGTCAACAAGATGTCGAAGTCGCTGGGCAATTACGTCGGCATCCAGGAGGCTCCGAATGAAATCTTCGGCAAACTGATGTCGATCTCCGACGAGTTGATGTGGCGTTACATTGAGTTGCTGTCCTTCGAACCGCTGGAAACCATCCGCGGCTGGCGCGAAGCAGTGAAGGCCGGACGCAATCCGCGTGACATCAAGGTCGGTTTTGCGCAGGAAATCGTTGCGCGATTCCATGGCGCTGATGCGGCAACGGCTGCGCTGGCCGACTTCGAAGCCCGTTTCCGCCGCGATGAAATTCCTGCCGACATGCCGGAAGTCACGCTGACGGCGGAAGGTGACGGACTGCAGATTGCTGCCGTGCTGAAGCAGGCAGGACTGACGGCGAGTACCTCGGATGCGTTGCGCATGCTGGCACAGGGCGGCGTCAAAATGGACGGCGAAAAAATCACCGACAAATCGGTGACACTCGCGCGCGGAAGCCGTGTCGTGTTGCAGGTTGGCAAGCGCAAGTTCGCACGCGTCAGTGTCAGCTAAAAATAGTAAATAAAATCAATAACTTATTTTTTATTTCAGACGGTCTCAGGCAGTGGCGCGGTAACGCTGCATGAACGTTCTGTCGATGCGATCCTTCCAGCGCCAGACCCATGCACCGCTTAAAGCAAACGGTCCGTACGAAGCGACGGCATAACGCTCGCCCGCACTGATCAACGCCAGTGCCCGCGATTGCGGGCGATACTCAACCAAGGGTTCGCCGCGTAACGTGCGACGCAGGTTTTCCGTCAGCGGCGGACCCTGGCGCACCGCGTATACCCCGGATTTCGGCCGCGGTGCATCCACCATCGTCGCGATATCACCGGTCGCAAAAACGCCCGGATGTGACAGCGATTGCAGGTGCTTGTCCACGGCAATGAAACCCGCTGAATCAGTCTGCAAGCCGCTGGCCCGTGGCCATGCCGGTGCCGCGGCGCCAGTGACCCAGATGACTTCATCGAAAGCGATCTGTTCGCCGCCTCGCAGCAATAAAGTTCCCGGTGAGGCGCGTTCAACCGCAGTATCCAAGCATACGGTGATGCCCTGATTCTGAAGTATGCCCATGAATTGTTGATGCACTCCGGGCGGATGCACGCCGAGGATCGTCGGTCCGTCACCGATCAGCGTGAATGTCGCACGTCCGCCATCACCGGAAATGCAGTGCCGCATGGCCAGCACGACTTCAACGCCAGCTGCGCCAGCGCCGACCACGATAACCTGCAGCGGCCGCGGCGCCGTTTTTGCGGCCTCACGCAGTTGTGTCCAGTGTTCGATGAATTGTGAGACAGGTTTTATTGCAATGCCATACTTCCCGGAGCCAGGAATTGGAGCGAGTACAGGTGTTGAGCCGGTGTCGATGGAAGTGACATCAAAGGATTGGTCGGGTGCATGGCCGCAACGTGCCATGCGAGCGGTGAAATCGATTTCACCGACGCTGGCCTCGATGCGTGTAATGCCGGCCTGAGCGCACAGGGTATCCAGATCAATATGGCATTCGGCGTGGCTGTAGTGCCCTGCGATATAACCCGGCAACATGCCTGAGTAGGGCGTATGGCGATCAGGGCTGATTAGTGTGACATTGACGTCCGGTTCAGGTGCAATTCCCCAGCGGCGGATCACCTCGACATGACTGTGGCCGCCGCCGATCAGCAGCAGGTGTTTGGGCATTGCCGGATTACTGCGTTTTCCAGACCTCTTGCAGTCGCGCCTGGCGCCCGCAACTGGTTTTGTAATAGTTGTAGCGGATCGGATTTTTTTTGTAGTAATCCTGGTGGTACTCCTCGGCCGCATAAAATTCGGCGGCGCGCGTGATCAGCGTGCGGATCTCTCCGGCAAAGGGTTTGGTTTTCTGCAGGGTGTTTTTCGAAGCCTCCGCAGCTTTGCGCTGGGCATCGTCGTGAACAAAGATTTCGCTGCGGTACTGCGGGCCGTGATCGCAGAACTGGCCGTTGGCCTGGGTCGGATCAATGTTGCGCCAAAAGGTATCAAGCAACTGTGCGTAAGTGACTTTTGACGGGTCGTAGACCACCTGCACCACCTCATTGTGTCCTGTGTTGCCGGCAGAAACCTGTGGGTAAGTCGGATTTTTCAGATGTCCGCCCATGTAGCCGGACGTAGTCGAAATTACACCGGGCACTTTGTCGAAGGCTTCTTCGACGCACCAGAAACAGCCGCCACCGAACGTGGCTTTTGCAGTCACTGGAACTGGCACGGTCGCTTGCGCCGCTGCCAGCAACGGCGCGCAGAGCAGCAGGGACAACGCCAGGCGCTGAAAAATCGCTTTCAAAATCATATACATCGTTGATGTCTCCCGAAGAAAACCAGTATATCGGATAATTCCGCCTCGCCCGCCCGGCGCACCGGGTGGTTGCTCATTAGTGGAGAAAACATGCGTCGCATTACACTCACCCAGTATTTAGTTGAACAGCAGCGCGAAAAAGGCGTTGTTTCCGCAGAATTGCGCCTGCTCGTCGAAGTCGTCGCCCGCGCCTGTAAATCGATCAGCAATGCCGTCAGCAAGGGTGCGCTGACCGGTATCCTGGGCAATGCCGGCAGTGACAACGTTCAGGGCGAGGCCCAGAAAAAGCTCGATGTCATTTCCAACGAGGTGCTGCTCGAAGCCAATGAGTGGGGCGGCCACCTCGCGGCGATGGCCTCCGAGGAAATGGAACATCCCCACCAGATTCCCAACCGTTATCCGCGCGGCGAATACCTGCTGCTGATGGATCCGCTCGACGGATCGTCCAACATCGACGTCAATGTTTCCATCGGCACCATTTTTTCAGTGCTGCGCTGCCCTGAAGGCATCACTCCCGATGAACAGGCATTTCTGCAGCCCGGATCGAAGCAGGTGGCGGCTGGATTTGCCGTCTATGGCCCTTCGACCATACTCGTGCTCACCGTCGGCAACGGTGTTGCCGGTTTCACCCTTGACCGCGAACTCGGCAGCTGGGTGCTGACCCAACCGAAAATCGAAATTCCCGCAGATACCGCCGAATTTGCCATCAACATGTCGAATCGCCGCAACTGGGGTGCACCGATCATCCGCTACATTGACGAATGCCTGGCCGGCAAGACCGGGCCGCGGGACAAGGACTACAACATGCGCTGGGTGGCTTCAATGGTCGCCGACGTCTACCGCATCCTGTCGCGCGGCGGCATTTTCATGTATCCGCAGGATGCCAAGCACAAGGAAGGCCGCCTGCGTTTGATGTACGAAGCCAATCCGATGGCGATGATCGTCGAGCAGGCCGGTGGTGCCGCAACCAATGGCACGCAGCGCATCCTCGATGTGCAGCCGACCAAGCTGCATCAACGCGTCGGCGTGATCCTCGGATCGCGCAACGAAGTGGAACGGGTGACCGGTTATCACAAGGGCGGGTAAGTTCCTGTCAGGTTTCGGCCGTTGCTGCGACTGATGATTCAACCATGGCGGAGAGATGTGCAATGACGGCTGAAACGGGCAAGGCAGGGGTGCGCGAGGTGGCGACGCTGGGCGGAGGCTGCTTCTGGTGCCTGGAAGCAGTATTCGACGTTCTGGCCGGTGTTGATGCCGTTGAGTCGGGCTACAGCGGCGGACATCTCGAAAATCCGACCTACGATGATATCTGCGGCGGTGATACCGGCCATGCCGAGGTGGTGCGTATCACCTTCGATCCTGCAGTGGTCAGTTTTGCCGATCTGCTGGAGGTGTTTTTTGTCATTCACGATCCGACCACGCTGAATGCGCAGGGCAACGACATCGGCACGCAATACCGCTCGGTGATCTTTTTTCACACGCCGCAGCAGAAAACAACCGCAGAGGCGGCCATCAGAAATATGGCAGACGCCCGCGTCTTCCCGCGCCCGATCGTCACCGAGGTGACGCCGGCGCCGCACTTTTACGTGGCCGAGCCCTACCACCAGGAATATTTTGAAAACAACCCGCGGCAGCCCTATTGCCAGTATGTGGTGGCGCCCAAGGTGGCCAAGTTCCGCGCCAAATTTGCCGAGCGCGTGAAGAAGTAAAGAAGCGAAGTAAAGAGGCGCTCAGCCCGCCTGTGCGCGGTGGCGCGCCGCAGCCACGATGGCCTGCGCCAGCTTGACCAGCGTCAGTGGCGCCGAACCCTCCGCCTTGTTGTTGGCGATGATTGTGCATTCATGCCCGGCGCTGATGGTGGCCATGCACAGTTGCGCAATGGAATCACGCGTTGCGCTGTCTTCATCAACCAGCTGGTCGAACGGCGTGAAGCGTGTGCGCGCCTCTTCGTAGGTATAGCCTGCCTTCAGGTTCCAGCGGATCAACAGGGGCCCGGAGCCGAATCCCGACATGGCGGCGGCCTGCGCTGCAACCGGCGGCATTCGCGGATGTATGCCGACGCAATAACGCACACCGACTTCCTTCAGCGAGGCAAAAAAACGCCGGGTGATCACGCGGTCATCGCGAACCTCGATGGCATACATGGGCCCCTGCGGCAGGCGATGGAGAAATTCCTGCAGCTGAGCAATGAAACGTTCCGGCGCGCGCGTCAGCATGCGGCCCAAAGGCGGAAACTGGAACAGTAATGTTCCCATTTTTGCACCCAGACCTTCGCACACCGGACCAACAAACTGTTCAAGCGCATAAGCTGCGTCAAGGAACTGCGGATTGGCGGCGCCGCGGAAACCACTGTCGCCCGGCAACCACTGGCTGGTGAGCAGGCTGGGAGCCTTGACGACGAAGCGGAAATTATCAGGAACCTGTTCGGCATAGGTCGCATATTGCCGCGATGACAGCGGTGCATAAAACGAACGGTCTACACCGACCGTACTGAACAGAGGATGCTGCGAATAGGCAGTCAGCCCCTGCCGCGACAGATCGCCTGGTGCCACGGTGTCCGTCCATACGATTCCGCGCCAGCCGGGGAAATGCCACGACGATGTGCCAAGACGCACGCCTGGCGGAAGCTGCCGCGCGAGGTCGCGCGCCTCCGGGGAAGGTTCTGCTGCAACGATGGTGGCAGCGCGAGGCGCGCCTGGACGCGCACCCTCAAAAAGTGAGAGTTGTTTTGCCATAGGATGCGGATTTACCCGGGTTGGTGCCCTGTGGTGTCACCGTGCGGCGACGCAACGCGGCGTATGCATGGGTCGCGAATGATGCAGACAGACAATTCAAGTTCCCCCACTAGGTCATTGATTTGTTTCCGCTCTTGCACCGCAGCCATGGTGTCAGGATCAGCCGGCGGGGGCTTTGTTATTGTGCGGCGAGTCGCGCGCAGATTCAAACGAATTACATCCTGACGGGATTCTGACGGCATTTTGGTTGGTACGCACTGACATTTTCCCTATGGCATTGTCGTGTTTTCCCTCTGGAAAAGCGTTGACAAAGGCATTTTCCCTCGGCATTCTCTCGACACCGTGCAATACACGGCAAAGCAGACTAACCTGAACTCTGAACTTATATTCAGTCACCTAACGGGAGATCCATCGATGGCTGCAAAGAAAAAAGCGACCAAGAAACCTGCTACCAAGAAACCTGCTGCTAAGAAAAAGAAAGTCGCAGCGAAGCGTAAACCCAATGCCGCATTCATGAAGCCGATGCAGCCGAGCGCAGCGCTCGGTGCGGTGATCGGCAGCGGCGCGCAACCGCGTACCGAAGTCACCAAAAAAATCTGGGCCTACATCAAGAAACACGACCTGCAAGACAGCAAGAACCGCCGCAACATCAATGCCGACGAGAAACTGAAAGAAGTTTTCGGCGGCAAGAAACAGGTGTCGATGTTTGAAATGACCAAACTGGTCAACAAGCACCTGAAATAAGCGGTTTTTAGCTATGAGAACCGGGGCGCTGCGGCGCCCCGATTTTTTTGTTTTATGTCTTGTGCGCGGCGTTGCCGCGGCTGGTGTAAATGCCGCCCAGCAACAGCACTGCTGCCATGGTCCAGAACACCGGCGTCATGCCCATCGTGCTGCCGACGATGCCGAACAGCAACGGAATGCCCGCCTGTGTCACGTTCAGCAAAAAGGTGCGCACGCCGACCACCTCGCCGCCGCGTCCCGGCGGCGCCGTGTTGTAGAGCAGGGACATGATCATCGGTTGTGTCCCGCCGATGGCCAGTCCGAGCACGAACGCAACGGTCATCAGCAATGACACGCTTTCGATCAATGGAAATACCGCCATTGCCGCACCGGTGGCGAACATGCCGCCAATCAGCAGTGGCCATTCGCTGAGGCGATGAACGATTGCAGGCAATACCAGACGCACCAGGAAGATGGCTGCGCCGAACGAACCAAGAATCAATCCGATCACCGAAGCCGACAATCCCAGCCGCGTGCCGTGAATCGGCGTGACAAAGGTGAACAGGTCCCAGGCCATCGACAGCACGGCACTGGCAACAAAGGCGCGGCGCAGATCGCGGATGTGAAACAGATCACCGACCCGTTTGCTGCCTTGATCTGCAGTAGAGGCTGGATGTGCCGGCAGGCTCACCGGGTGCAGCAACATCAATACGATGGCGACCAAGGTGCTGGCACCGAGCAGCAGGAAGGTCATCCGGTGGCCGATCAGGTCAATGGCAAATCCCGATATCGTCGGCCCGAGGAAACCGGATGTTGAAAACGCCAGTGCCAGCAGGCTGAAATTTCGCGAGCGCTGCTCCGGTGTACCGAGCAACCCAGCGACCTGGTTGACGCAGATATGCACCAGCATGAACCCGCTGCCGATTACGGCGCTGACGACAAACAGCAGCTCAATGCGAGGTACCGCCGCGGCGAGCAGCAGCGCGCCCAGCGCAAGGCATGCGCCGATCATCAACGGTTTGCGCACACCGACACGATCAATGGTGCGGCCCCAGCCGACGGCGAATACCAGTGGTACCGCCGCAAGCAGTGAAATCAGGATGCCGACCACCAGCGGCGTGGCATCCAGGTGCAGCGCCAGCAGTGACAGCGTGACCCGGCTGCCGGAAAACGCCAGATGCAGCAACACCGTCAACAGCAGGATGAAGCGGATATTCATGCGCCAGCCCTTGGTGTGCGTGCCCACGACACCATCGCCACACCGAGACAGGTGATCGCAATGCCTGCAAGTGAGATCGTGGAGGGAACAACATCGAACATCAACAGCTCCAGTGCGACTGCAAAAATCGGCGTCAGATAGATCAGGCTGGTCACCCGCGTCGCGTGGCCTCGCCGCATCAATGTGTGGAAGGCATTGACCGCGAGTATGGATGCGCCGATTACCAGAAACACGATAGAGCCGGCCAGCGACCACGACCAGCGCACCTCAGCACCTTCGATGAACCATGCCAGTGGCGCCAGCACGATGAAATTACTGACAAACTGTATCAGTGAAGCGGCCCGCAGATCGACCGAAGGGCAATGCAGGCGCTGGTAAAGCGTGCCGACGGTGACTCCCGCCAGCGCAATGGTTACCGCCATCAGCGCGCCCAAAGTCGCCTCGCGAACATCAATCTTGTGCCAGACGATCAATGTGACACCGGCCAGTCCGATGGTGATCCCGGCCCATTGGGCGGGGCTCAAGTGTTCACGCATCCACCGTCCTGCAAAAACAGCCGTCAGCAGCGGCTGAACCGACAGCAGCACAGCGGTAATGCCCGCAGAGAGGCCGAGATACTGCGAATAGTGACTGCCCCCGAGATGCACTGTATGCATCAGCAGACCGGCAACGATCACGTGCCCCAGTTCGCGGCCTGAGGACGGCCATCGTGGCCTCAGCACAAGCGCCATCGCCGTCAGGCAGACGATGCCGAAAGCGAAGCGCAGCGACAGGAAGGTGAATGGTGCAGCGTGCTGCAGACCGATCTTGGTCGCGAGAAAGCCGGAACCCCAGATCGCAACGAAATACCAGGCGAGCAGGGATTCCCAGCTGCGTGCAGAAAGCGGAGCGGGCAAGACGTGGGTGCCGCAGCTCAGGGTGCGAGCCGGACAATTGTCCAGCGGTCACCTTGCCGCGTATAAAGCAGACGGTCGTGAAGTCGGCTGGGACGCCCCTGCCAGAACTCGATGCTGGTTGGTAATACCCGGTAACCGCCCCAGTGTGTTGGCCGTGGTGCGGCTTCGCCATGATCGGCGGCCGCGGCGTTAAATCGCGCTTCCAGCACAGCGCGGCTGGCGACCACCTCACTTTGCGGAGATGCGATTGCGGCATGACGGCTGCCGAGCGGCCGGCTGGCAAAATATTCATCGGATTCGGCAGCGGTTACTTTTTCGACGCAGCCGTCAATGCGCACTTCGCGTTCAAGGTCAGTCCAGTGAAAGACCAGCGCTGCGCGAGGATTGCCGGCCAGTTCGCGACCTTTGCGGCTCATGTAATTGGTATAAAAAACAAAGCCGTTGTGGTCAATGCCCTTGAGCAGGACGATGCGAGCTGACGGCGCACCGTCTGCGCCGACCGTGGCCAGTGTCATCGCATTGACCATGGGTAATTCCGCACGCAGGGCCTCGTCAAACCAGCGCTGGAACTGGGTGTATGGGTCGGCTGAGACATCGGCCTCGTTGAGGCTCTCGCCCATGTAATCCTGGCGCAGTGAGGCTATGTTCAAGATGACTCCGTGAATGATGGATTTGACTGATTTTACCGCTCGGGCAGCGGGATGAACTCTGTTTCACCCGGTACTGCGGGAACCTGCTGTTCGCGCCAGCGCGCACGTGCATCGTCGATCAAAGCACGGTTGCTGGCGACAAAATTCCATGAAATGTGGCGTTCACCGTCGAGTGGCGCTCCGCCAAAAGCCAGGATGCGCGCGGTGCCGCCGGTGCTGACGGTAACGGGGGCATCCTCGTCGAATATCGCCACGGTGCGCGGCTCAATACGTCTGCCCGCGACGTTGACGTCGCCATCCACCACGTAAATTGCCCGTTCAGCATATTCCCCCGGCAGTTCAATCTGCGTGGAGCCGCCGGTTTCTATGGCGGCATAAAACATCGGGGAAAAAGTTTGCACCGGCGCGCGCAAGCCCCAGCCGCTCCCGGCGATCAATCGCAAGGTCGCGCCGGGCCATTCGACCAGCGGCAGGGTGTTTCCCGGGTGGTGCGTGAATGCCGGTTCGGTCTGTTCATGTGTTTCAGGCAGCGCAATCCATACCTGGATGCCATGCAGGCTGCGTGCGGTATTGCGTTCGTCATCGGGACTGCGTTCCGAATGCACGATACCGTGTCCGGCGGTCATCCAGTTCACATCACCGGGCGCAATGCGCTGTACGAATCCGAGGCTGTCGCGGTGCATCAGCGCGCCCTCAAACAGATAGGTCACCGTGGCCAGCCCGATATGCGGATGCGGGCGCACATCGACCGCTTGCCCCGGCTTGAAGCGAACCGGACCCATATGATCGAAAAAAATGAACGGACCAATGGTGCGACGCCCCGCAGCCGGCAAAAGACGCCTGACTTCAAAACCGTCGCCGAGGTCTTTGGTATGCGCCTGAAGGATTTGGCTGATCACAATGATGTAGGCGGCTCTGAATCCGGAGTGTTGTTGATTATAGACGGCTGACCGCGCTGTCTATAATGACCGAACCTGAAACCAAAGGAGGACATTCATGGCCCGTTTGCAGCCGTTACCGATTGATGCCGTTCCCGAACTCGCGGATTCATGGAAGGTGTATCTCAAGGCGCTGGGATTTGTACCCAACAGCGTGCTGATCCTGCAGCGTAAACCCAAGCTGGTGAAGGCATTGGCGGCCATGGCGGCTGCGGTCTGGGATCCGGAAGGTGAAGTGCCGGTCAGCCTGAAGCGGCTGATTGCGCATATCGCGAGCAAGGCGCACGGCTGCAGTTATTGAATGGCGCACACTGCCGGGGCGGCGCTCCGGCTGGGCGTGGATGAGCAGAAAATGGAAGCGGTATGGGAATACCGCAGCAGCCCCTTGTTCAGTGAAGCCGAGCGTGTCGCGCTGGACCTGGCGCTGGCCGCGGCCTCACAACCCAACGATGTCACTGACGAGCTGATGGATCGTGCGTTCAAACACTGGAGCGAAAACCAGATCGTCGAAATCGTCGGTTGCGTGGCGATGTTCGGTTTCCTGAACCGCTGGAATGATTCAATGGCCACCCCTCTTGAAGAGGAACCGGTCGAAGTCGGCGAAAAACACCTCGCCAAACTCGGTTGGGAAATTGGAAAGCACGGCGACGGCCGGCACGGCAGCTAGCCGGTCTCAGCGCGCGCCGCTTTTTTCGAGCAGCCGGATGATTTCGGTATAGCCGTGCCGGCGCGCATGCGCCAGCGGCGTCACGCCGTCACGGTCGGCGATGCCGGGGTCCGCAGCGTGCGTCAGCAGCAGGCGCACGATTTCGGTATGCCTGGGTCCGCCGTCCCCGAGAATCACCGCCTCAGTCAGCGCGGTCCAGCCGAAGCGGTTGACATGGTTGACGTTGACCTTGGTCTTCAACAGTTCGCGCACGACTTCGACATGACCGTAGTGTGATGCCGGAATCAGTGCGGTGCCGCCGTATTGGTTCAGTGTATGAACTTCGGCGCCGTGTTTAAGGGTCAGGCGCAGCAGTTCGGTATGGCCGTAGACCGCGGCGACCATGAAAGCGGTGCGGCCCACAGTGTCACGAACATTCGGACTGGCACCGGCTTCCAGCAGAATGCGCGCGGTGTCGACATGGTTGCCGTAGGCCGCCGCGACCAGCGCGGTGCGGCCTGCGCCATCGCGTGCCAGCAGCGAGGCGCCTTCCTTCAGTAACTGCTGCACTATGGCGGTGTCACCGCGTCCGGAGGCTGCGATCAGCGCCTGATCGCGTTCCGGCGTTTGCGCCCATGCCGATGCTGCGAGCATTAACAGCGCAGCGAGAAGAATGCGTCTATTCATACACTTCGCTCCTGCAGGAACTCCTCCAGAATGCGCGCAGTGTGCGAGCGCGCGGCTTTTTTGACAATCTCTGCCGGAGGCCCTTCGGCAACAATGCTGCCGCCGCCGTCGCCGCCCTCCGGGCCGAGGTCGATGATCCAGTCGGCTTCGGCCATCACGTCGAGGTTGTGTTCAATCACCACCACCGAATTGCCGGCATCGACCAGCCGGTGCAGCACATGGATCAGTTTCTCGACATCCGCCATGTGCAGGCCCACCGTCGGTTCATCAAGCACATACAGCGTGTGGCGCTGAGCACCGGCGCGGCCCGGACGGGCAGCCGCATCGTCGCTGCTGTTCGTGCGCACCTTGGCCAGTTCGGTGACCAGCTTGATGCGCTGCGCTTCGCCGCCAGACAGCGTCGGGCTCTGCTGGCCCAGCGTCAGGTAACCGAGGCCGACATCCTGCAGCAGGCGCAGCGTGTGATGGATCTGCGGATGCGCGGCGAAGAAATCGACTGCTTCGTCGATGCTCAGCGCGAGGATGTCGCCGATGGATTTGTCCTTGAACTTCACTGACAGGGTTTCCGCATCAAAACGTTTGCCGCCGCAGACATCGCAGGGCACCTTCACGTCGGGCAGGAAACTCATTTCGATTTTCTGCACGCCCTGGCCTTCGCAGGCTTCGCAGCGGCCGCCCTTGGTGTTGAAGGAGAAGCGGCTTGCGGTGTAACCGCGCATACGTGCTTCAGGCGCTTCGGCATAAAGGCGGCGGATGGTGTCCCAGAACCCGACATAGGTCGCCGGGCAGGAGCGCGGCGTCTTGCCGATGGGTGTCTGGTCGACTTCGAGCACGCGGCCTACCGCATCCCAACCTGCAATCTCCTTGCAGCCTGTTGTTTTAATTGCGGATTTTGTCTTGTTGTTGACCAGGCGCACGAGATTGGCGTGCAGCACGTCGCGCGCCAGCGTCGATTTGCCCGAGCCCGAAACACCGGTGACCACCGTCAGCCGGCCGAGCGGCACGCGCGCTTGCACGCGCTGCAGGTTGTGCAGTTGCGCGTCGCGCACGAGGAGTGACGGTGTTTTGGCATCGACCTTGCGCGGCGGATATAGCGGATGCTGCAGCGGTTTCGCCAGCAGACGGCCGGTGACCGATTGCGGATTGGCCTGCAGTTCGGCGGCGGTGCCTGCTGCCACGACGTAGCCGCCGAGTCGCCCCGCACCGGGGCCGAGATCGATCACATGGTCGGCGCGACGGATGGTGTCTTCGTCATGTTCGACCACGATCAGCGTATTGCCCTTGGTCTGCAGCTTGGCCAGCGTGTTAAGCAGGATCTGGTTGTCGCGCGGATGCAGACCGATGGTCGGTTCATCAAGAATGTAGGCGACGCCGCGCAGATTGGAGCCGAGTTGCGCGGCGAGGCGGATGCGCTGGGCTTCGCCGCCGGACAGCGTCGGCGCGGCGCGATCAAGCGCGAGATAACCGAGGCCGACTTCATCGAGAAAACTCAGCCGGCTGCGGATTTCGGTGACGATGTCGCGCGCAATCGCCGCTTCTCGGCCGCTGAACGAGACATCGGTGAATTCGCCCGCCAGTTTTGCCACCGGCAATGCCGCGAGTTCGGCGATCGAACGTTTGCGGTAACGCACTGCCAGAGCGGTCGGGTTCAGCCGTTTGCCGCTGCAGCTCGGGCAGGGCTCATCGACTTCCAGCCAGTTCAGCCACGAATCCAGCACATGTTCTTCGGTGCCGGTTTTTTCGCGTTCCTCGTCCCAGTCCACTTTTTCCAGCGACAGCCCGGTGCCGAAACAGGTCGCGCAGCAACCGTGTTTGGAGTTGTACGAAAACAGCCGCGGATCGAGTTCGGGGAAACTCTTGTTGCAGCAGGGGCAGGCGCGTTTGATCGAATAAACCGTCTCGGTGAACTGGATGCGTTTAGCATCCTTTTTCGCCATCGCGTCGGCCAGCGTATCGAGGCCGCCCAGCACATGCACCACGCCCTTGCCATGCTCCAGTGCGGCAGCGAGGCCTGCACGCAGCGCCGCTTCGTTTTCCGGTTTGACGCGGATGTCGGCAACCGGTAGCTCGATGCTGTGTTCCTGGAAACGTGCCAGACGCGGCCATGGCGAGGTCGGTATGAATTCGCCATCGACCCGCAGATGGGTGTGACCCTTGCCTGCGGCCCACTTCGCGAGGTCGGTGTAATAACCCTTGCGATTCACGACCAGCGGCGCGAGCAGGCCGATGCGGTCGTTG
>CAZHFZ010000066.1:6852-13875 GCA_964531455.1 uncultured Bordetella sp. | reverse complement strand
CTTTCCCATTCAGGGTGAGTCTATGATGGTTAGAAAGGATTGGCCTGAGTTCGTCGCTTTAATCAATAAGGTTCTCGACGCATTAACTGAGCAGGAAAAGCAAAACCTAAGAGCAAAGTGGTTTTCAGTACGATTGGATTACGGCTATTGGCGTACTTTTGCAATCTATACATTGGTTTTCGCCGTGGCACTATTATTGGGGCTTATTATTTTTTGGCTTTGGAATAAACGCCTGAAAAAAGATAAAGCACGAATTCAAGCATTATTGGATGAACGCGAGCGCATAGTTGGCTCACTTTTAAAGGCCAACAAGACTGTGGCTACTGGCGCTATATCGGCCTCTATTGCTCACGAACTTAATCAGCCTCTCGGAGCATCCAATCTCAATATTCAGTTTCTGAAAATGAAATTGGAAAATGGAGTGCTCAATCCTCAATTAGGTCGAGAGATCTTAGATTCCCTCGAAGAAGACAATAAGAGGGCGGCTACGATTGTTAAATCTTTAAGATCAATCTTCACTGTGGCTGATTCGAGCGCTGAAGAAGTTGAATTAGGCGAATTGATATTAAAGGTTCTTGATATTGTTAAGCCAGAACTGAAGTCTAAGAACATCCAAATTCAACTTCGAGTTGATGATGACTTGAGGATTTTGGCAAATTCTTCTGAAATCCAGCAAGTCATGTTAAATCTGTTGAATAACGCGATTCAATCCCTTTCGAACTCAGTTGGCTTGGCTCGCAGAATTTCAATAGAGGCTATTAGAACTGGCAAGTCAGTTCAATTAAGTGTTTCTGATAATGGCAGAGGCGTTCCCCCTGAATTCAAGCCCCAGCTTTTTGAGTTATTAAGCACTACCAAGCAGGCTGGAATGGGGCTAGGTCTATGGCTTTGTAGGTATATTGTCACTAGATATGGTGGCTCGATCCATCATGAGGATGTGGTTGGCGGCGGCGCCCAGTTTGTTATTGAATTGCCATCTAGTTAGCCCCTAAGCTAATTGACTAGCGCCTCCACGAGGCAGAATATAAAAGCCATATATTTATATGGGCCTTTATGAACTTGGCAGAAATTCAATCTTTTAGGCAGATCGGTAGGCGCCTTCGTAATGCGCGAGAGCCGCTTGGACTGACATTGCCTGCGATTGCAGGATTTTGTGGGTTGGCAATTTTTGAATTGGTGCGAATCGAAAATGGTGAGTTGCTGGGATTCAAACAAGTACCAGAGAATACTTTAAGTAATACCGAGGTTTATGCGAAAGCATTGGATGTTGAGTTGAGCAATGTGGAGAGACAGCATTCTGGGGTAACAACAATAAATGCTAAAAACGATGAAGTTTTTATTCCAAAACAGGCTCTTCAGGTAATCGAGTGGGTGATTTTGGAGCATTTTAGAGGGCTGGCAACATGCAAGTGAGGATTTTTAGCCGCAGGTATTCTTCGTCGCGCAGCCCATATGCACGTCGCTGGATGACACGAATTTTGTTGTTCAAGCCCTCGACGAATCCGAGTGAGACCTTGTTCTCTGGCTTGCAGTAGGCAGCGATACCATCCCAATGCCGATCGATCATCTCAGCAAATTTCTCATAGGGTTCGAGCCGCTGCCACCTCAAGCTCGCGCGCCAGCTCTCAAAGAAGCGCCGCGCCCAGCCTTCACGCTCGTAGTCCCAGAGCTGCCCGAAGGACTCCTTGAGCAGGTAGGCCGTGTTCAAGCGCTTGTTGGCCGCCAGCAGCGTTTTGAGGGACTGCCGGCCCTCCAGAGTCAGGTTCTCCCGATGCGAGAGTAGCGTGTATTTCTGGCCCTTGATGTAGCGGCGGTCGCGACCGCTGAGCCGCGCATATTCGGCCTTGCGTACCTTGTCGAGCGCTTCTCCGAGGTGACGCATGATGTGGAACTTGTCAAAGAGGATCGCCGCCTGTGGCGCACGCACGAGGGTTGCATTGCGAAACGGCTTCCACATATCCATCACCGCCAGACGAATGCCGCGGCTCTTTTTCTCCCTGAGCCAGTCGTAGAACATCGCCATGCTCTTCTCCGAACGATCCTCGCCACCAAACCAGATCGGGCGAGCACGAATCAGGTCACTCACCACAATCCGATAGGTATGGCCCTTGCGGATCGAGATCTCGTCGATGCCGATCACCTTGGGTCCGGGCCTGCCCGCGCGAGCCAATTGCGCTGTCATGTATTGCTTCTCCAGAGCCTTGACCGTATCCCAGTCGAGGTTCAACTCCTGGGCGATGTCCTTGATCGAACTCGAGCGGCAGCGCCGGCCCACATAGTGCGCGAAGCGTTTGGTTTAGAACGGGTTGTCGGCGAGAAACTCCAGGCGCTCGCGCTTCACTTTGCCGCAGCTCTTGCACTGTACGCGCCGCACCTCGAATTCGAGGTAGATGCGCGCATCGCCGCAGGACAGATCTCGCGTGCGGCGCGTGCGCCGGTCGTACCAACCCATGTGCGCCGGTCCGCAGCCACCGCAGAGCGTTTTTTTGAGCGCCGTACAAGGCTGATGACCCGCGCTTTCGGATCACCGAGCACACCGCGTACCGTGCTTTGCGGACGGAACCCGGGGAAGGCGTATGCATCCCACAGCCGCCGCTGTCGCTTCGTTGAATTGGCCATCCGGAAATCATCTCAGTTTCGAGCCACCCAGGAAACATCCTTCTTCACTCGGCAAACGCTCGATTTACCCCCACAATTGAACCACACGACTTCCTGAAGACCCTTTTTTATAAGGATAAGGTCGGGTTCGAGACTCTGGATTTGAATCAGTTGATTGAACCTGTTTGTGAGATGGTCGACTTGCACGCCAGAAGGATGGGCATCGCCATCAGGCTCGATCTGGAGCCAGGTGTAAATGTCGCTTTGAATCCGAATGAGTTCCGTCAGGTGATACTCAATTTGATTAACAACGCAATCAACGCGCTCAACGGGCTTGAGAAGCACGGCCGGGAAATCATGGTGAAAATGCGTGTGCAGGACAATAAATTGCAACTCAGCGTTACAGACAACGGCCCGGGCATTGATGCCGCGTTGAAGGACCGCATTTTTGATATTTTCAAAACCAACCGCCCTGAAGGCATGGGTCTGGGGCTATGGTTGAGCAAAAATATCGTCGAGAGAAACAAGGGCATCCTGAGATGCGAAAACCTGCCTGCGGGCGGCGCCCGGTTTATTGTCGAGCTACCGGTTTTTAGGGGTTAGGGCGGTTGCTGCGGGCACTGATGTTTCAGTTGTGAAAAAGGGCAAGCAGCTCGGTGACGTTTGAAACCCCGAGCTTTGCCATGAGGTTTCCGCGATGCATTTTTACCGTGCGCAGGCTGATGCCCAGCGCGTCGGCAATCGGCTGGCTGCGCATACCCTTGGCCACCAGTTCCAGTATTTCGGCTTCACGCCGGCTGAGCTTTTTCAGTAAGGCGGCTTTTGGATCGGTGTCGGCTGTTCCGGAGGCGAGGGCGCGGGTGATGGCGTTGAGCAGTTCATCGGTGTCTACCGGTTTCAATAAAAAATCAGCAGCCCCATTTTTTAAAGCAGAGATGACCTCGGTCATTTCACTTTCGCCGGAGAGAAAAATAACCGGTATCGGCACGCCGCGTTCAATGAGGGCGCGTTGCATATCCAGTCCGCGCAGGCCTTGCATGCGCATATCCAGGATCGCGCAGTGGGCGCGTCCGTATGACGGGTCGATGGATTCGATAAAACGTGTCGGATCATCGAACATCCTGACGATATAACCATGATGATTCAAGACGCGCGCCAGCGCGTTTCGGGTGCTGGCGTCGTCATCAACAATCAGTATGGTGTGCTGGGATTTCAACGATATTTTCCGTTATGCCGGGAGCATGCAATAGGCTTCTCTGATGTGTCGATGCTGGCGGTCACCGATCGCAACAGTATGCACTTAAGGACGTATTGAGATCATCGACATGCCCCTAGAATTATATAGAACGCCATGTGTGCGAGCCAGCTTGCTGGCTGCGTTTTTTATCTGTGGCGGCAATTTGATGCTCAGGTGGCTAGTAATAAAGGGCCTAGATTTGGATGGGTGAAGTTCATGAATACCGGTTCGATATCAAAACGCGGGGCCGCGTGGCCTTGCGGGGTGTGCCGGTGCTCGCCGTGAACAGAAGTGCCGCTTTGGACGAGTTACGTCAAATACATCCCGGTTGCATGGTGCTGGCCGTGATTGAGGTGGAGTCGCGAAATATTCCACGGTTTCTTCTCAAGCGTCAGCCATAACCTAAGTATGAGTAGCAACAAACTTAAATGATGAGTGCGATCAACAGCATGAAATTCACGGAGCGTAACTGGAAAAATCCAGAAATGAATTCCCATATGGAAGAAGACCTGGCATTGGAACTTCTTCGCCAAGAGCTCGGGAATCACGGCATGGTGATCCGTTATTCCGAACGAGTCGGATATTTTGTAATAGACAAACAGAGCTCGGAAACAATGATGATCATCCCCTCTGCCAAGGAGTTTCTGACACTGGTCAGGAAATTTAACGCCTCACAGTTGCAAATAATCAAATAAAGCAGCGGGATTACGGGGGCGCGATTTCCTATGCATGTTTCATCGATTGCCTGATTCAAGGCGATAAGCAAACAGAAAGTGTTGATTCTGCGAAGCTGCAGGCTTAACAGAAGGCTACGAAAAATCCAAGGCAAGGCATTTAAAGCGGTCGTTGCTGGAAAAGTCAAAGGCGACGCTTTAGGGGGTGTAATCATGAGGACGTTAACTAAAGCGGAACTTGCTGAACTGCTGAATGGACAAGTCGTTTTCAACAAGCGTGAAGCCAAGGAATTGGTGGAATCATTCTTCGATGCGATGAGTGCAGCGCTTGAAAACGGCAGGGAAGTCAAACTTCCGGGTTTTGGAAACTTCAAACTGAGAGATAAGACCCAGCGTCCGGGCCGTAATCCCAAAAACGGGGAAATGACCCCGATTTCTGCCCGACGTGTTGTTACTTTCCGACCGTCAAAGAAGCTCAAAGCGGTGTTGCAACTGCAACCACATGATAGCCAACACAAAACCGAAGTTGCCCATTCCACGGTTGCCGGAAAAAACGATATTGCATAATTGGTGAGTGGAATAAGCGGTCGTCGGCCAGGCTGCTGGTTTGTTGCTAAATCCGTCCGGAGTTAGATGGCCCTAATAACGGACCAGGCGACCGGAGATTATTGTTGACAGCCCTCTAAAATGCTCCAAAATCACCCACTCGATTACCTGAAGAGCCGAAATTTATATTGCGCTTAATTAAGGGGCATTTCTTCAAAAGAATGATTACTCCTCGCCTCCCCGACATAGGCTCGAACTGAGTCCCTAAATTAGTACTCGTGACCGTGCGCTTTGGGTCGAAAGCGGACGCACGCCATTGCACCTATTTTTTGGCTCCGTCGGACTTCTGTGACTTTGTGTGGCTTATTCTCAACTCAGATATATTTGTTACTGACTGAGGCCGTGCAACTTCAGCAGCGTCTTCATTCTCGCCACCGCCAGCTCCGGCTTCAGCAACAACCCCGCGGCATCCGCCAGCTTGAACAGTTCAACAAAATGCATCAGCGACCGCGCACTTTGCTGGCCGCCGACCATCACGAAATGATCCTGATGGCCGTTGAGCCAGGCCATGAACACCACGCCGGTTTTGTAATGCCAGGTCGGCGCCTGGAACATGTGGCGTGACAGCGGCACTGTCGATTCAAGAATTCGGTGGAATGCTGCGGTGTCGCCTTGTGCGAGTTTCCCGAGCGCGGCGCTGGCGGCCGGCGCAATGGTGTCGAAAATCCCGAGCAGCGCATCGCTGTGGCCGTGGTTGGGCAGCGAACCTTCACCATCGCCGGCAATCAGCTCGGCGTAGTTAAAGTCGTCGCCGGTGTACATGCGTACACCCGCGGGCAGGCGGCGGCGCATCGCGATTTCGATGTCCTTGTCGAGCAATGACATCTTGATGCCGTCGACTTTGCTGGCATTGGCATTGATCACACCCAGCGCGGTGTTGATCGCGCCCGGCAGTTCGAGGCTGCCCCAGTATCCTTCCAGTGCCGGGTCGAACATGCCGCCCAGCCAGTGCAGGATCACCGGTTCGCGGGCCTCGCGCAGCAGGCGGTCGTAAACCTTTTCGTAATCGGCGGGGCTGCGCGCGACGCGCACCAGCGCGCGGCTGGCCATCAGGATCAGTCTGCCGCCGGCGCGTTCGATCGCGGCCATCTGTTCTTCATAGGCGCGGATCACGTCGTCGATTGTTCTGGCATCTTCGACGGCGAGTTGGTCGGTGCCGCAGCCTGAAGCGAGCAAGGCGCCGGGCACATCACTCGCGGCGTCAGCGACGCGCTGTATCAGTTCCAGTGAGGCGGGCCAGTCCATGCCCATGCCGCGCTGCGCGGTGTCCATCGCTTCGGCAACGCCGAAGCCGAGGCTCCAAAGATATTTCCGGTACGCCATCGTGGTGTCCCAGTCGACGGCGGTCTGCTGCCAGGGATTGATTGCGGCGCGCGGGTCGGCAACAACATGGGCGGCGGCGTAGGCGACGCGGTTGAATGGCGCCTTGGCGGTTTCAAAGGCGCCGGGACCGCGCAGTGTGTAGGGCTTGAGGGCGCCATCGGCGCCGGGCAGCAGGATATTCATAGCGTGATGTTTTTATTCAGGAATTTTTGGCGACATCTTCGCACGCATGGCCCCAGTTGCCCAGCGTATGCAGGCGTTCGCTGTCGAGGATGCGCGCGGTGGCTTCGGGCAGGCTGTTGCCGCTCAGGGCTTCCGGTGCAATCGCGGCGATACCTGCGCGGGTTTCGGGATCGGTGATGGCAAGTGCCAGCGCGGCGGGATCGAACCACGCCGGTTTGCCTTGTTCCATGCGCAGCCAGATGCGCTGGCTGCTGCGGTCGGCGAAATTGACGATGGGCAGGCGGCGGATGCATTGCGCGAGAAACTGCGTGTTGTTCTCCGGCGTCATTTCCGCAGCGCCGGGATAAACCTCGCGCGGCGTGCGCGCTTCGATATGGATCTTGCGGTAACGCTCAATGTCGA
>CAZHFZ010000066.1:0-6842 GCA_964531455.1 uncultured Bordetella sp. | reverse complement strand
CGAGCATGCCGCCGACATCGAGGACATGCATCTCGCCGTTCCAGCCGAAGGCGACGTTGCGCGGCGTCTGCCCGAGCGGGACGCTGTTGTCGAGGAATTCGTAATGCACCTTCTTGTCGGCGGCCAGCGCCCAGGTGAAAAACACCTCGGGTACGCCGGAGAAGGCTTCGACGTTGTGCGCGAGCAGATCATCGACGGCCTTGTAGCGGCCGACTTCCAGTCCGCGATACCAGGCGCGTTCGACGGTGGCGTCCGGCGGGGTGATCATGAAAAACAGATAAACGAGGCTGCCAAAACGCGTCAGCAGATTGCTGCCGGCCACATCCGATGCGGGGGCGAAGGTATCAAAGCGGAAGCGGTCGATCAGCAGATGCGACATCAATCCGCGTTCGGCTTTGCGCGCCATGGTGCGGTCGAGCTTGTGATCGACAATCTGCAATTCGTGGCCACTGAACGAACCGGCATATTTGTATGCGTCGCCGAGTGAGCTGTAGTCGAGCAGGTACTTGCGGAAAATGTCGGGGCTGATCAGCGCGAAATCCTGCCAGCTGACGCCGATGCGCGCGGCGAGCGCACGCTGCAACGGACGCAAGGTACTTTTGCCGGCAGCAGAAGCGCCCTTGGTGTTCATCACCACCGGCTGAGCTTGCACCGGCAAGCGGCGGAAACCTTCGGTTTCGGCGCCGCGCTGGATCAAGGGCTCGATCATGCGGCCGATTTCCTCGCTGCCATATTCGTTGCCGGCGAGGCCGGCGGCGACGTTGGCGATCAGCGCACGGTCGCGCCACAGCCGGCCGTGGCGGTTGAGCATTGCGGTGGCGACGCGGGCCAGCGCTGCGGCAGCGGCGCAAACCAGCGGGTCTGTGTGCGTTTGGGCCAGGGTTTCCCAGCGCCGGATTGCGCGCACGTCGGCGGTTTCACTTTCATCAATCGGCGCCACTGTTCTTTTATTTCCCAGCAGCCGGCTCCAGAAGCTGCGCGGTGCAACAGCGGGGGCGGGTTCTTCCTGCAGTGCGTGATCCAGTTCGGCGAAGACAGCGTCATGCAGGCGCATGCACAGCAGTTCATGCGCCGCGGTGATTTCAGCCATATGCGGCGCGATGTAGTGCTGGAGCAGGGTGTCGGTCATGCGCCGGAAGTTGATGCCGAGGTCTTCGGTTTTCCGGCCGTCTTCAACGGTGAAATCAGCGGTGACGTGTGCCAGCAGTTCGTGCACCACCAGTCGCTCGGCGCGGAACACCACCAGGTCTTCCATCGGCAGTCCGGTGAGGTCGGCGAGTTCACGCGCCTGCTGCAGCGTGGTGCGCACGTAATCGGGCCGGTAGATCGTGGCCAGCGGCAGCAGATCAGCAGGGATCTGCGATTGCAGTCCCGGATTCCATGGGCCTTCCAGGAGCGTTGCGGAATGCGGGTGTTGCTGCGGTTCGTGCATGGGGCCTCCCGCGTTCAGTCTACGCTGCGCAGCAGGCCCTGTCGTTGGCCGGTGATGTTGAGGCGTTCGCACTGCGCTGCGGTGAGCCGGGTATTGTCCGGTGTGGTGGATTCCGCCATCAGATTGAGTGGCGTGTTGTCGTGTTCCCCGCTGTCCATCAATACATGTGCCAGTTCATGGGCGACGACAATGCCGAGGTCGCGCGCACCACGCGCGATCCATACCGTGCCGGAGAGCTCGGGGCGGGTGCGGCTGTTGCCGCGACCAATGGCTTCGGCGTCAAAGGCCGGTATCTGGCGGGTTCCTGCTGCGAAAAAAACCGCGGGACGCGGCAAATCAAGCATACGGGCCAGTTCACGCGAGCGTGGTGTATCGAAATACCGGTGGGTTTCGGGTGCCGTGACTTGCAATACATCGATGCGGGTGGTGTGGATGCCGCATTGCGCGAGGATTTCTGCGGCCCTGCGCATGGCTGAACGCATTTCCGGCTCTGGCCAGTCGCCGAGATTGATTGCGCGCAGCTCCAGCGTGTGCGATGGAATTGCAGGCGCAGTCAAGTCGCTGATGCTTGTGCGTTGTTCTAAGCGGAGTCGCAGCGGTTCGTTTGCGCTTACGGTCGTAGCCAAGGCGATCGCCGTGAGAGGAAGTGCCTTCCGCAGGGCTTTTCCCAAGGTCATTGGGCAAATGGTGGCGGGATTGATCAAAATTTAGGCAACCTAGGTTTCGTCCCGGCGTGGCGCAGTCCCGGCCCTGCATTTTTGGGGTTGTTCACAGAGATATCCACAGAAAATGTGCATGCTTTTTTGGTTCATGCACCGGAACAGGGAGAACTGCAGTCATGATCCTGGCCTTGCGTCAAAGCAGATCGGCGCAAAAAATAATTCCGCCAGAAATCCGCACTAGGAAGATGCCAATTTTGTTAATTAAATCAATGGTTTGTGTGATGTCAAAAAACCGTAGTAAAAGCGTATGCAGGTCAAAGACTTAGCGAGTGTTTGCCCCTTGTACGTTTTCGCATGCGGGTCAGTTATTGACACTGGCAACAGAGTTTTGTAGCCGATTGCGCGGCGCGCCGAGCCAGAGATATCAACATGTGCCGATTTCAGGCTGTCAAGGCTTTTGATGCCGTTGTTTTTCAGGGACTTACAGTCCGCGGACAAAACTCTCGATACCTTTGAGCAGCATTTCCACGGCGATGGCGGTCAGGACCAGGCCCATCATCCGGTCCAGTGCGCTCAGGCCGCGGCGGCCGATGTGGCGGGCGATGCGGTCTGCGGCCAGCAGCAACAGCAGGGTGATGGTGCTGGCGATGGCCAGGGCCATGATCCAGTCGGTGATGCGTTCCGGGGAGCGAGACACGATCAGCACGATGGTGGCGATGGCCGAGGGGCCGGCGATTGACGGAATCGCCAACGGTACGATGAAGGGTTCGGATTCAATGGGGTCATTGCCGAATGCGCCTTCGGGATGCTGGAAAATCAGTCGCAGTGCGATCAGGAACAGGATGACGCCGCCGGCGATGTTCAGCGAGGAATCGGACAGTCCGAACAGGTCGAGGATGGTGCGGCCGAAAAACACGAAAAACAGCAGCAGTCCGAAAGCAATCGTGCATTCGCGCAAGATGACCAGGCGGCGTCGCGCCGGGTCGAGGTTGCGCAGCAGCGCCGAAAATACCGGTATGTTGCCGATCGGATCCATGACCAGCAGCAATACGACCAGAGTCGAGGTAAAGGAGACATCCATGCGGTCAGTTTACCGCGGACGGTCTGTCAAAAGCCGAACAGGTTGCTTCGCGCGTGTTGAAGGTGGGCAAGGATGGCCGCGCGGGCGCGGTCGGCGTCGCGCGCTTTAAGCGCCTCGACAATGGCGCGGTGTTCTTCCTGGTATTTGAGCCGGCGCTCGGCGGTGACCACGCGATCCTTCAGCTTGCCCCATTCGGTCTGGTGACGTACTGCGGTAGCCATGTCGAAGACGCGAATCATGAAGCGGTTGTGGGTGGCTGCGGCCAGAGCCTGATGCAGCGCTGCGTCCCAGACCTCGAAATCGTCGAGTGATGTGCCGCGTTCGGCGCGATCAAGGCAGGTTTCCATGCGTTCGAAATCAGCAGGCGTGGCGTTGATGACAATCAGTTCGGCCATCGTCGGTTCCAGCCGCAACCGGGCTTCCATCAATTCGGCGGGGCTGGTGTGGGTGATGCTGCCTGCCGGAAAGCCGCCACTGTCAGCGAGGAAGGTGCCGCGGCCGACATGGCGGGTGATTGCACCTTCGGCTTCAAGCTGGGCCAGCGTCTTGCGTACGGTATTGCGCGGCAATGCAAAGCGCGTCGACAGTTCGCGTTCGGTCGGCAACTTGCCGCCGGGGCCGAGTGCGCCTTGGGCTACGGTTTCCAGAATGTAGGCACGAATTTCCTGCACGCCGTCGCGTTTGCTGCTGCGGCGGATTTCGGGCTCGGTGCGTCGGATCGTAGTGGTCATTGCTGTTCCTGATTCCGGCGGATTGTGCAGTGACTCACCAATTTGGTCAATTGGTTCATTAAAATATACCAATTGGCAACCATCAGGCTTGTAGGTAAAGCCGGGTTGCGAGGATTATTCACTCTTGTGCGGTGCGGCAGAGTGGAAATTTGTTGTTGCTGCTGACTTCAACCAATTTGGCTCAATGATTGACTATTGGTTGAACCAAGGCTAGAGTTTCGGGCGCTGTCAGCGGGTGTTTTAGCCATTGCCGGATCGTGGTCTGGACGCTGCGTATGCCGGCAGCGGTTGTTCAACGACAATACGCAACCATTCCAATAAATCCGCGAGGGGACATGTCCGCAGCCGCTGCAGCGCCGGTAAAACTGGCGATCATTTCCGAAGGCGTCAACGCCTGGCCATTGTATGTAGCCCAGGGCCGCAAGCTGTTTGAGAAAGAAGGCGTTGTTGTTGATGTGACGCTGACCGGCTCATCCAACCATCAACTGGAGCAGTTGCGCAGCGGCGGTTACGACATTGGTTTCCAGCAGTCCGACCATGTGGTGCGCGCGGTCGAGACCGGCAGTGATCTGTGCATCGTCATGGCGCAGGGCCACGCGCCGGAACTGTCACTTGTGGTTGCCGCCAACATCAAGAGCATTGCCGATCTTAAAGGGCGCGACATTGCTGTTGATGGCGCCAATACCGGTTATGCGCTGTTGCTGCGCAAGCTGCTCGCTGAAAGCGGCCTCGCCAAATCCGATTACCGCTTTGTTGAGATTGGCGGTTCGCAGGAGCGCTTTGATGCGCTGAAGTCAGGGCAATGTGTGGCGAGCTGGCTTAATCCGCCGTTCGACCGCAATCTTTTCGCTGCGGGCTTTGCGTCGCTCGGCACAACAATGCAGTTTTTTCCCGAATACCCGGGCTCCATCGCGGCGGCGCGCCGGTCATGGGCTGCGCTGAACGGCGATCGTCTGGTGGCATTTATCCGCGCGTTCCGCGGCGCCTGTCACTGGCTGAAGGATCCGGCCAACAAGGCCGAAGCCATCAAGCTGTTGCCGGAGCGTCTGCATATCGCCCCGGAATTGGCCAGCAAGGCTTTTGATGCGTTTGTCGCGCGTGCGCTTCCGTCAATTGAAGCAACAGGGCTGCGTCAGGTGATTGATGTCTACTGGCAGGCTGAGGGGCTGACTGTGCCCAAAGGCGAGCCGGGCAAATACATGGACATGTCGTATCAGCAGCGTGCAGGCGTTTGACTTTATTGGTATCGCGGTTAATCCATAACAAGTTCATTGAATAATCGAACCCACGGAGGGGCAACATGAAACACATCGGATACGCATTAAACGGGATGGTGTTGGGTGCAGCACTGATCAGTTTGTCGGCGCTTGCTGCAGAACCCGCTGAGAAATATCCGTCGCGACCGATTCGCGTCATGGGCCAGGGCGTCGGCAGCACGGCCGACTATCTGTCGCGCTATATCGGACAGAAACTCACCGAACGCTGGGGGCAGGCCGTGGTGGTCGACAACCGCGCGGGCGCCGGCGGCACGCTGTCTGCCGAGGTCGTGGCCAAGGCTGCGCCCGACGGTTACTCGCTGGTGATGGGCCATGCCGGACCGATGGTGAGTGCGGTTCCGCTGTATCCCAACCGCGGCTACGATCCGCTGAAGGATTTTTCGCCGATCACCAAGACCACCACCGGCGTCACCGTACTGGTGCTTCATCCGTCGGTGCCGGCGAAGAACGTGCAGGAACTGATTGCGCTGGCGAAGCAGAAGCCGCTGACCTTCGCATCGGCAGGAAATGGCACCATCAGCCACCTGACCGGTGAGCTGTTCAAGCAGGTGGCCAAGGTCGACATTCAGCACATCCCGTACAAGAGCGCCGGCTTTGCGCTGACTTCGATCCTGTCGGGCGAAACGCAGGTTTCCTTTCTGTCGCCGATCACGGCACACGCTCAGCTGAAGTCGGGCAAGGTGCGTGCGCTGGCGGTGTCGGGTAAAGATCGCTTCCCCGGTGCGCCGGACATTCCCAGCGCCACCGAAGCGGGCATTCCAGGCATGGTGGCCGAGCTGTGGTTCGGCCTGTTCACGACCGCCGGCGTGCCCAAGCCGATCGTCGACAAGCTGAATCGTGAAATCACCGGCATCCTCAATACCCAGGAGGTACGTGACGGCCTGCTGCAGCGGGGTGCGATTGCCTCCCCATCGACGCCGGCGGAACTGCAGGCCTTCGTCAAAAGCGAACTGGACAAGTGGACGCCGATCATCAAGGCCGCCGGCATCAAGGCGGACTGAATGCGGTTTCTGCGGGAATTTATAAGTATTTGATTAAATTGGAGAAATTTTAATGGCGCGGAAGAAAAAACCGGTCGAGCCGAAACTCATCAAGACTGCCAGCATCAATCCGGACAAGGGCGTGTCGTCAGCGCCCGATGTGCTGTTTGATCCGGCCGATCCGGGCCATCGCTGGGAGCGCCCGCTGCAGGCACCGGGCCGCATGCAGGTCGACTTCGAGGAGCGCGTCAACTTCCAGCGCCTGCATGAATACCGCCTCGCACGCACGCGCAACGCGCTGAAAAAATCCAAACTCGGCGCGTTGCTGGTGTTCGACCAGATCAACATGCGCTACATCTCGAGCACGGTGATCGGCGAATGGGCGCGCGACAAACTGACGCGCTGGTGACTGCTCACCGGCAACGGTGAACCCTGGGTGTGGGACTTCGGTTCCGCCGTACGTCATCACAAACTCTACGCGCCGTGGCTGCCGAAGAACCACAACATTCCGGGTCTTGCCGGGTTGCGCGGTGCGGTGTCGCCGAAAGTCGGTCTGTTCGAAGCCGCTGCCAAAGAGATTTACGACATCCTCAAGCAGGAAGGTGTTGCCGACATGCCGATCGGCATCGACGTCGTCGAGCCGCCCTTCCTGTTCGCGCTGCAGAAGCTCGGCCTGAAG
>CAZHFZ010000065.1:0-15442 GCA_964531455.1 uncultured Bordetella sp. | reverse complement strand
GACCTTGTATTTTTTTTTCGTCCACATCAAGGCACATGACGTCATTGCCGACTTCTGCCAGACAAGCGCCTGTAACGAGACCAACATAACCCGAACCGATTATCGTAACTCTCAATTTTCATTCCCCATTCCGGCACCAAGCCAAAATTCTTGATTTCTCTATATTTATTACTGCGAAAGATTTGTTGATGCCCATTGTTGCCAGCGCCAGGTGTCCTCACACATTTCATTGATTCCCAGAGTCGCTTCCCAGCCTAGCAGTTTTTGTGCGAGTGTAGGATCGGCAAAACATTTCGCAATATCGCCCGCCCGCCTGCCTACAATTTTGTAGGGAATTTCTCTTCCGCTGGCGTTTGCAAAGGCATTAATCATCTCAAGCACACTGTAACCTCTACCAGTCCCGAGATTTACAGTCGTAATACCCGAAGTATTTTGAATCTTGTTGATTGCCGCGAGATGTCCACGGGCGAGGTCGACAACATGGATGTAATCTCTAATGCCAGTTCCATCAGGAGTCGGATAGTCTGACCCATAAACAGGTAGTTCCCGGCGTTTCCCGGCAGCAACTTGTGCGATGTAAGGCATAAGGTTGTTTGGGGTGCCATTCGGATCTTCGCCCAGGAGTCCGGATTTATGTGCGCCAACTGGATTGAAATACCGTAACAAAGCAATGCGCCATCGGGGGTCGCTAAGTGCAATATCCCGGAGCATTTCTTCAATGATTAGCTTGGTTCGGCCGTAGGGATTGGTTGCAGATAGTGGAAAAGCCTCATGAATCGGGACGGATGCTGGGTCACCGTATACCGTGGCAGACGACGAGAAAACCAAGTTTTTCAGGCCGGCTTCTGCCATGCACTCGAATAGCGTCAAACTTCCTGCAACGTTGTTATCGTAGTAATCCAAGGGTTTTGAAACAGATTCACCAACAGCCTTGAGGCCGGCAAAGTGAACTACCGCACTAACGGGATTCTCAGAAAAGAGCTTGCACAATGCAGTACGGTCACGAATGTCGATGTTTGAAAATCCAGGTCGCTTTCCGGATATTTTTTCAATACGATCAAGTGCCGATAATTTGCTGTTACATAAATTGTCTATGATATGGACGGAATATCCCGCGGAAATCAGTTCTACCGCGGTATGTGAGCCAATGTAACCAGTGCCTCCAGTTAATAGAATCATGTGTGTGGCTTCGGCCATTCATATTAAGTAGAAAATCATCACCTACTCGTCATGCGATTTAATGCAACCGAGATCCGTTTAGTGATGACTTATTGGTTTTTCGGCTCATTTGAGTATCTTGGGGTTTCGGAATACTTCACAGCCCTATCATCAAGCTTTCATTACATTAGGCAAGCTGGCTGTATATATTCCGCGCGTATCCACAATCAGTTTTGAGTTTTTTTGAATAAGGTCGTAGTCAAATACGTCATGATTTGTTGCGATAAGTATCAAATCGTATGAGGCCAATGTCTGCGGATTAATTTCCACGCTTTTCAAGTCGAAGTGGTATTTGCGCATTTTTGGAAACATTGGAACATGAGGGTCTGAGTAACTAATGTCTGCCCCTTTAGCGGCGAGTAACTCCATGAGTTCAACTGACGGCGATTCACGCATATCGTCAATATTTTTCTTGTAGGCAATTCCCAGTACTAATATGCGACTGCCCTTGACTGATTTTTTTTGATTGTTGAGGGCGTCAACGACTTTGCCAACAACCCAGTGAGGCATTGAGCTATTAATTTCACCGGCAAGTTCGATAAAACGGGTGTGTACTCCGTATTGATGTGCTTTCCAAGTCAAGTAAAACGGATCAATGGGAATGCAATGTCCTCCAAGTCCTGGCCCGGGGAAGTAGGGGACAAACCCAAAGGGTTTGGTAGCCGCCGCGCGGATAACTTCGTGGATGTCGATGTCCATTCGATCCGCAATGATTTTCATCTCATTAACTAATCCAATATTTACGGCTCTGTGTATGTTTTCTAAAAGTTTTGCCATTTCGGCTGCTCGTGTCGAACTGACGGGGACAACTTTATCAACGGCTTGGCTGTACAGTGCGACGCCCACTTCAAGGCAAGCAGGGGTAGTGCCACCGCACACCTTGGGAATTGTGCGTGTCGTAAAGTTAGGATTGCCCGGGTCTTCTCGCTCAGGTGAGAAACATAGGAAAATATCTTCGCCAACTATAAGATCACGGCCTTCGATACGCGTTTTGAGTTCTTCCTCGGTTGTTCCGGGATAAGTAGTGCTTTCCAACGATACAATCTGCTGGGGGCGCAGATGCGGAAGTATTGTTTCAACTGTATTGATGATGAAAGTAAGGTCCGGTTCCCTCGATGGTGTTAGCGGGGTCGGAACGCAAATAATTAAAGCATCAACCTCTGATGCACGTGAAAAATCAGTGGTGCCCTCAAGCCCTGATTTGCGTGCGCCTGCTACTGCTTCGTCTGAAATGTGAACGAAGTAACTTTTTCCGGAGTTGATTGCGGTAGATTTTTTCTCATCAATATCAAAACCTACGACTTTAAATCCTGCTTCTGAAAATCGAATGGCAAGCGGGAGGCCAACATAGCCTAATCCAATAATGCCGATCACCGCCTTCTTATCCTGAATTCGGTTAATTAGCTGGATTTTTGTATTGTTTTTGGTGGCCTGCAATTTTTGCTCCCTAACTTTGTTAAACGAATTCGGTTGATTGTTTTGAATTCTGAATTGAAAGAATCGATTAGTACGCTTTTGTCATTGACTTGGAGCTATGGCTTTCCAAGACCGCTTAACCGTTTGCGATCTTCCGGAGTGATTGCTTGAAGCAATTGATTGACGAATTGATCTTGTAATTGGTTGGCACGGATCTGATTTTCATCAATTGATGAAATACGGAATAGCAAACCGTCCGGTATTTGTCCCGTAAGACCGTAGCGAATGTCGATCAGACGCTTTTGCAATTTGCTCTGCACGGCGGTGTCGCCGACCGTAAACCAGTAAGTCACCGGTTCCTGGCGGGGCCCAAGAGAGGTATGCAAGCGTTGTGCCGGGATCTCGCCGAACGGGGTGTTCAGAGGCGAATTTTTGCTGCTGTGCAACGTGAATCCTTGTGCCGGATAACAAACCTCCGGTTTATGCGCTTGCAGGGCGCCACGCTGGTCGGAGCCATAGGCCAATGACAGCATCACGCGGTAGCCGTCCTTGTTGATGTAGACCCTTGCCAGAATCTGGCTGTAAAGCTTGTCGAGCAGGGCCTGCGTTTGCGGATTCACGACCTGCAGATTGCGTTGCGGCTCTTCTTTCCAGTCGCCGAAGTCCTTGGGAATCATTGTTTCCAGGGAAATGGCCGATATTTGGGCGACTTTCTGGTCCGGTCGCAACACGATGGCGCCCACACTGGCGGAAATCATCAGGGCTGCAATAAGCAAGGCAATTCGGTTGGCAAACATAAAGTTAGCTTTCAGAGATAGGCGATATTACTGGCTCAAAAAGAATATTGCGTGACCAAATGGTATCGGTCACGCTGGAGACTTAAAGGGATGACAGAGCGCAAATTTCAAAATTGAAACCCTCCATCACTAACCAGCCTGCAGTTGAATATAACAAGTCTTATAAATCAATAATATAGTTGATAACGACTGCGTTTCTGTAGGCAACTGGAGGGTTATGTCAGCTTGTTGCCTTCGAGGAAAGGCGGAATTTCCAGGGTTGTTGTTTTTATGGCAACAATGGAGTGATTTATTGTGTTGTAAAACAATGTCATTTTGACAGCAATGCGATAATCTACTATAAAAAGACACTGTAACCTTATGAATTAATTGGCAGCGTAGACAATTTCAGGGGATTCAATGAAAGCAGCCAAAATAGTCGTGATTGCAGGATTGTTGTATGGGGTAGCGGCTGCACCTTGGGCCACTGCCGCAGATTCCGGCTGGTATGTCGGTGCTAATGCCGGATTTTCCAAAGCGTCGATAGACACAGGACGAATTGGTCGGGAATTAACAGGTGCCGGGTTTACGGTCGGCACGGTCACTGCCGATGACAATCATAGTGGAGGCCGACTGTTTGCCGGTTACCAATTCCACCGCAATTTTGCTGTTGAAGCCGGTTACGTTGATTTGGGCCGATATACCTATGTCGCGACCACCACGGCCCCGGCCGGTGTTCTGGAAGGCAAAATGCGGCGTCAGGGGGCGAGTGTAGATCTGGTCGGTACGCTACCGATTACCAATTCTTTCTCCGCACTGGGCAGGATTGGGGTGGTCTACACATCGGTCCGGGACACGCTGACAGGCACCGGTGGTGTGGTCGTGCCCTATCCGAATCCCGGCAAATCAGACACCAGCGCAAAATTCGGGTTGGGAATCCAGTATGACTTGTCCAAGGCAGTCGGCTTACGTGGCGAGGTGGAACGCTATCAGATTTCGGACACAGCAGGAAACGTCGGCAACATCGATCTTTATACCGCTGGGCTTGTGGTCAAGTTCTAACCCATTTGGGCGGTGATTTACCAGCGCTGCTACCGGATCTGAATTTCGAATTCTCCAGGTACACGTTCAGTCGCAATCAGACGCAATATTGGGTTTAGCTGCTGTTGCAGTGAAGAAGGTACTCGAGCCGTCCCCGAGAAACTCGGGTCTGCTCGGATCGCCCATGATCCCTCCCCATCCAGTTGCAGAGGACCCTCTACAGTGCTCAGGGCGACGCTGACCATGGATCCCTGGGTCAAAAGCTCCGCCTGATAGTTGCCTAGAGGGCTGATGTTGGTCATCGTTGAGCCGGCGCGCATCCATTTCAATCGCGCATTTCCTGCAGTCTGGTTTTCGGCGAACCGCACATCATCAATGACTATCGACAAATCCCCTTGAAGCCCCAGTGGGGCAAGTTTGGGTATTGCCAGAGAGAGTGTTGCAGCGGGTAATTGAAGGGTTGCGTTGCGCAGTGAGATGCTGGAAATGCCGATCAAAACTGAGGCGAGTTGGGCGGAATGATTCAGAGTCAGCGTGAACTGGAGGTGGCCATCCAACACAGAGTTGGGTGAAAAACGCCAAGTCACATGTTGCGGAGGTGCTGCCGGTGTTCCGTTATCCTGAAGTTCTACGTAACCTTCACCAGCCCAGACTGTGCCATGGGCATCGGCAAGACGAACGATTCCGCCCGTGTTTGTTTTTAAAAGGCCGTCAATCAGGGATGCGGGAAGCAGACAGATCAGCCCGACCGCAAATGTGGCAGCGCCGCCAATAAAAAAACCTGCGATATTGCTCTGGTTGTTACGCGACATTAGCGGGCGAGTTCACTCGACACTGTCGCGGTAATGCTGACGCGTCCGGCTGTAGTCAGGGCTTCTATCCGGCAGGTCTCGATTCGGATTTGGTGCGCCTGAAGGTTGCGCGCGAATGCGAGCCAGTCTGCAAATGAAAGGGCGCTGAAACTGATTTGCACAGTCCCGGCATCCGGTGCGTCCATCTTGATCAGGGCGCTTGAAAGTCCCGCACTGTCGATCATGCTTTGCATGGCTCCGCGAAGATCTTTGATTGCAGGGGATACCTTGCCCGCTGGTGCTGACTGCAGCCGGCTAAACTCTGAGGCTTGTTGCTCCATTGCGGCGGATTGAGATTTCAATGCCGATACGCTCAATTTCAACCGGTCGCGTTGCTGTCCCGCGACATGAATGAACCAGAGGCAAAGCAGCGTTCCAATCACGATGGCCAATCCCGCGGCCATGGTTCTCTCGGCAGGTGAGCGTGATGACCAAATTTCGAGGATTTTCTTTTTCATGATTCCCGCATCGAAATAATGGTCGTCGGTGAAACCGTTTTCGATGCATTGGCGGGTTTTTCGACGGTCAGCCCTGCGCGCTGCAGTTCATTGATGAAGCGCTGTATTGAACCCGCATCCTGAACACGCAACTCGACCGTCAGGCGTCCCCGGTCATAAGTCATGACCCGGAGTGCATCGCTGGGCAGCAGCTTCAAAGCGGGTGCGGCTTTATCCAGCAGCGGAAGATAATCGGTGCTGTCGGCCTCACCGGCGGCATGGCGCGCCTCGGTCAGTTTCCGGCGCATCTGTAACGCCGGATCGACAACGGCTACCGCATCCGGAAACAGTGCACGAAAACGATTTTCCATGTCGTTGCGCAGCGCCCGCTGGGACCCCGCGAGCAGCATCCAGTCAACGCCGGATGCGATCAAATGAACTGCAATTGCGGCCAGAACGATCCAGCCTGCAGGTCTCAGTCGTGCCCGGAGCGCAGTGTCAGTGTTCCATCGACGCTGCGTCTGGATCAATCGGGATTCTGTGTTTGTAGCAGTGATGCGCCAATCCAGCGGTGCGCTGACGGTTACAGGAACGCCGAGCTGAAGTTGCCATTGCGCTGCGTCAGGGCCCGCGTCAGCGCTCGACGGGTAAACGGTGATTTTTCCAGGAAGAGCTGCGTTGCTGCGCGTGGACTCCAGCATCAGCGATAGCGATACCGGTGGGGTGGAGCGGTTACCACTGTCGGTTGCACTGCCTTCGAACTGCGCTGTCCGGACAAACCCCTGCTGCCCGTTCCAGAAGACGCTCCATTCGTTGTCCTGGAGCGGCAGCATCAACGTTTCGCAGTACACGCCATAAGTAGAAATGCCAACGGCACCCAGTGCCGCATGCCAGCGCGCCATCGCAACTTTATCGAGTACGGCCAGCGCCACATCATCTTCAACCGTACCAAGGCGGATCACCAGATTGTTGTCCGGTTCTGTTGCGGTTTGCTCTTCAAGAGCAAACGCCAGCACCTGTCCGGACGGTTTTTTCAAGCCGGCAGGCAATAAGGTACGCGTCAGCAATACATCCGTTGCCGGAATGATCAACTCGGTTCCGGCGGCATGCTTGGGCAGGTCAGCAAGAAGTCCTTCACCGGTGACCGGATCACGCCCATTTTCAATCAGGGCCCAAGAGCAACGTTCCACAGACCCTGCAAGGGGCAGATAGATGCGCAACACGCTCATAACGATTTACGCCAGATCACTGTCGGCCAATCGCTGCCCTGTCGAGCCAGCAAAGCGGCGCCATGAGCTTCGGCGCCACCGATGACCACGTGAATGCGAGCAACAAAATACTCGCTGTTTACAGTGATGTCGTTTTCCGCAAACTTCGTGTCTTTGGGCAGCATCAGGCGAAAGTCCGCAGGATTCCTGGCGTATGTGCGTTCGCGCCGCGTGACGACGATACTTGCCTCTGCCAGGCTCAGACCTTCCACAATGGCCGCCAGCACTTCAGGCGCAGCAGTATTGACGTTGACCGGCGTGAAACGGGGTAGCGCAGTGACGTAGGGGAGCAAGCGGGTGCGCATGCTCTCTTCAAATCCGCTGACCAAAGCCAGTTCAGAGACATCGGTCATTGGCCGATTTGCGGCCAGGTAGGGGGTATCCAAGACCCTATAGTAGCTGTCTTCGGCGCCGCCTTTTGAGTAGGACTCGCCGTCGGCATCCAGCCAGTCCGCAAGCGCGTAGGCCAGAGTGTGGGGCAATTCCAGGATCGACAGCAGCCGTTGAAAGTGCTCGAGCTGCACTGTGTCGACCTGTCCGTTCCTGACCAGATTATTCAGGTTGAAACGGCCATTTTGATCCTCGAGATATCCGTTCAATTTTCCGTTATCAACCGGCAGGGGGGGCAGACGCAAGGCCCATGGTTCACCAAGGTGATCAACACTGCTGGTGCGGCGGTCATCCTTGAGCACGGCGCGGCCCCAGTCAATCCCGGCTTTCACCACTAGAAGCGCCTGCGTGCGCTGTGCCGCCAGTTCGTTATGCCGAGCCCAGGTATTCTGGCTGACCAGCAGCGCTGCTGCGGCCATGGCAGCCAACGCGACGACGCCCATGGCGAGCACAACTGCAACACCGCTCTGAAATCGCTTTTGGCTATGGTTGATCATGAATACAGTGCGTAAATACGAATGATTTCTTCTCCGCTGGCCAGAACCAGGCGCAGGCGAACAGCCTTGGGTATTTCCGCGGCGATTCCGGCGACAGGCCATTGGTCTTCCCAGTTCAGGGCTGCCCCCAGGTAATGCACCTCAAACCGGGTGACATTGCTCAACACGGCATAACGGCCCGGCGCGGACTCCGGCGCGACATCCAGCGCCGGCCAAATCCATAGTTCGACCTCGCCCTGGCCGTTAAGATGATAGGCGAGCCGCCGGGCGACATCCATGTTGTCGGTGGATGCGAACCGGCTGAATTCGATTTGCGGTCCGTTTTCGGTCAAAGACGCAGCCTGACCGCGCCACGATGGCGCTGAACCATTTGCCGTACGCACCGACCGGGGCGCGGCCAGCATGATGTCGCTTTCAAAGCGTTGGAGAAAAGCTGTCACGCGATGCCATTTCTCTGTTTCCAGGCGAACGTGATCGCGCGTATCGAGAACGCTTGCGAGACCGCGGTGCGACATCAGTGCGAGCAGTGCCAGGATCAGCATTGCCGCCATCAACTCAATCAGCGTGAAGCCGCCGCAGGTGCGCTGATTCATCGGGCGGCCTGCGTCGGCTGTACGACAAATCCCGTGAGATGGGCCAGAACATGAGGCTCTGACGGTGTCGCATGGATATAGATATCCACCCTGCGAAATGATGGATTCGGCGTGTTCGTGATCTCTTCACGCCAGGAGAAATCAATGCCGGCCTGGCGCTCCGTACCGCGACGAATCCCGGGTGAGAGCCATTCCCCGCGCGCCCGATGTTCGGCGAGCCGGTTTTCTGCAACCCATCCGGCCAGCAGTCGTGCGCGTAATTCGCTGACATTGGATGCGCCTTGTCCGGACGCGCGCAGCGCCGCCATCAATGCGATGGAAACGATGGCCAGGGCGATCAGTACTTCGATCAGCGTAAACCCCGCCCGATCAGCGTGATGCGACTTCGGCATATTCTGTGTTCGGGCGAATAACTGCTTGAGCCTCGCCGACAGGGGACGCGATAACGGCATGGCGTTCGTCACCGGACGCCAACTCGATGGTGTATCCCAGCAGCAGGCCGTGTGGAGTGAAATCTATTTGCATCAGTCCCTGTCTGCGAACATTCTCGATACGCAGACTGCTGATGGTCATTCCCGACGGCAGTACTCGCGGCCGCAGCAGGTCGTTGTCGCGGATTTCAACCCAGTTGTTGTTCTGCCAGCGCAAGAAACGGTAACCGGAGCCATCCGAAGTCCAGCGAAAACTTTTGCCGGAAGTGCGCGACTCAGCCGCTGCAAGGTTCAGCAGCTGTGCGAGTCGCCGTGCTTCGAGTTGCAGCGTGTCTTTTGACGAGGGGTGTGCAATAACGCTGATGGTGCCGATCAGCAGACCCATGACCATCAGGACAACAAGCATCTCTACCAGCGTATAGCCACAACTGCGCGCTGGCGTAGCCGGATACCGACGGCTCGGGACAATATCAATAACCACCGGCAGGGGCCATTACAGGTTCCACGAGCCGATATCGGCGTCATGGCCTTCTCCGCCAGGAGCGCCGTCGGCTCCCATGGTGAAAACGTCGATTTCTCCGCGCAGTCCCGGATTGAGGAACTGATAGGGGTTTCCCCAGGGATCCCGGGCCAGCCTTTCCAGGTAACCGCCGGACTTCCAGTTGGGAGGGATCGGATTGGTAGTTGGTTTCACGACCAGAGCCTGTAAACCCTGTTCGGTAGTGGGATAGCGCTGATTGTCGAGGCGATAAAGTTTGAGTGCTTGCATCAGGCTGGCGATGTCCTGCTTGGCCGCGATGATGCGTGCTTCATCCGGGCGGCTGATGACTTTTGGAACCACCAGTGCGGCGAGAATGCCAAGGATAACGACGACGACCATGACTTCGAGCAGGGTGAAACCGCGCGATCCGGGCTTTTGTTCCATTTTGCCCTGCTAACTCTCTGATTTTTGACGGTTGTCGATTGTTTCCGCGGGTAGAAATATAGCATATCATCTATGACCGCTGACCCGGCGCAAGCGGTCGCAGGCGAATACTCTCTTGATTCCAGCCTTGGATTTAAAAGACCTTCGGTTGAGGGCCGCCAAGCCTTACGGAAATTTTTTTAATTTATTTTGCCCAGTGTTGGCAAAGGGTCTGAATAAACATGACTGGTAATGGCGTGCGATCAAACGCTGTCCAGAATTTGACTATTCGCTTGGTGAACCTTGCGGCGCTGACGCTTTTGGGTTTCCTGCTGGCGTACTGGACATGGCAATGGCTGGCGCCTGCGCCACAACCGCGGGCTTCCAATGGAACTGTGATTTCCATCAAGCCGTCTGAAGCCGACAGCTTGTTCGGAAGCGCTCCTGCAAAAGCAGGCGGCATCGCGCAATCCAGCACGAGTGTCAAGTTGCTCGGGGTGGCCGCAGCATCCGGCGACCGTTACGGGCATGCGGTGTTACAGACTGATGGTAAACGGGTTTTGGCAGTACGTGAGGGAGAGGAGGTGCTGCCCGGGATTACTCTGGCCGAGGTGAGGCCTGATCATGTGGTCCTGGATCGTAGCGGAATCCGTGAAAAACTGGCATTGCCCCGCAAATGAAGCGGGGGATCCGGCAGATTGCACAATCCGTCGCAAATGTCTTTCATTCGTGCCGGAAGGACCTAAACTCCAACTACTGCATGCTCTGGGGGCGGCCCTTGAGTCCAATCAGTGCTGACACTGACATAAGGTTTTGGGTTTGAAGGTGTTTTCTTGTTTTTTCTTTTTACACAACTCGATCATCATCCAATGAGTTATTCGCGATTTCTGCTGGCAATGGCATTTTCTGTGGTCGCAGTCTGGGCCGGGCCGCTGTATTCGGCCGAGCGGACGGCTGCGCCTGCATCAGCGCAGACGCGTGCTGCAGATCCCGATGTTGTGACACTTAATTTCGTCAATGCCGACATAGAAGGCGTCGTCAAAGCGGTTGGTGAGATCACCGGTCGCAATTTCCTGCTTGATCCAAGGGTCAAGGGCACCGTCAATATCGTATCGGCTCGACCGATGACGCGCTCCCTGGTGTACGAGGTGTTCCTTTCCGCATTGCGCCTGCAGGGCTTTGCCGCGATCGAGGAGCGCGGCATTGTGAAAATCCTGCCGGAGAGCGACGCCAAACTGCAGTCGGGTCCGATGCTGGGGCCACAGGACAAAGGTCGCGCGCGTGGCGACCAGATCCAGACGCAGGTGTTTACCCTGAAATATGAATCGGCCGCACAGATGGTTCCGATCCTGCGGCCGTTGATTGCACCCAACAATACGATTACGGCGTACCCGAACAACAACACGCTGGTGATTACCGATTACGCCAACAACCTGCAGCGGCTTGAGAAAATTATCGATTCGATCGATCAGCCGAGCGGCACCGATCCCATACTGATCCCCCTGCGCCATGCATCTGCGCTGGACGTGGCGCAAACGGTCAACCGCCTGTTCGCAGAAACGGCACAGGGCGCTGAATCCAATCAGCGCATGATGATTGTTGCCGACACCCGCTCCAACAGCCTGCTTGCGCGCTCAGACAATCCATCGCGGCTGGCCCGCCTGCGCAGTCTGGTGGCGATGCTGGATTCGCCGACCAGTGTCGGCGGCAATATCCATGTCGTCCACCTGAAGAACGCGGAAGCCGTCAAAGTGGCAGAGACGCTGCGCGCCATTTATCAGACCGACGCTGCGCCGTCCGCCGGCCGGTCGGCCCCGACTGCTGCGCAGCCGACGGCAACGCCCACTGCACCGATGCAGGGGCAGACGCAAGGTTTGTCGCCAGCTGCGACGACACCGCTGAGTCCGGGGCTGTCGGCAACATCCATTTCCACCGCGCCCGGCGGCATCATCCAGGCCGATGCCGCGACCAACTCGATCATCATCACCGCCCCGGATGCCATCTACAAAAATCTGCGTGCGGTTCTCGACAAGCTTGATGTGCGCCGCGCCCAGGTTTACGTCGAAGCGCTGATCGCGGAGTTGTCGGCGGACAAGGCTGCAGAGTTCGGTGTGCAATGGCAAAGTTTTGGTGGACTCAACAGCAACAATGCACAGGGATTCGGCGGGACAAACTTTGGCGGGGCAGGGCAGAACATTCTGGGGATCGCCCAAAATCCCGCAGTCGCCGGCAGTGGGCTCAACCTCGGCGTAATCAACGGCACGGTCAATATTCCCGGCGTCGGCACGGTGCTGAACCTCAATCTTCTGGTTCGCGCATTGGAGAACGACGGGAACGCCAATATCCTGTCGACTCCGACATTGCTGACTTTGGACAATGAAGAAGCACGGATCATCATCGGCGAAAACGTGCCGTTCATCACGGGCCAATACGCGCTGTCCGGGGGAGCCACCACGCCGACACCCTTTCAAACCATCGAACGCAAGGATGTGGGACTGACGCTGCGGGTCAAGCCGCAGATTTCCGAAGGCGGCACGGTGCGGATGCAGATTTACCAGGAAGTCTCCAGCGTGCAGGACCGTATCCTTAATCCGGCCGGTGTTGTCACCAACAAGCGCGCCGTGGAGTCAACGGTGCTGGTCGATGACGGCCAGATCGTGGTGATAGGCGGGTTGATTCAGGATTCATTCCGGGACAGCACCGAGAAAGTCCCGGTATTGGGTGACATACCGCTGATCGGTTCTTTGTTCCGCTACAGTTCGCGTTCACGCAACAAGACCAATCTGATGATTTTCCTGCGGCCGACGGTGTTGCGCGACGGCGCCAGTGCCAACACGCTGACCAATGACCGCTATAAATACATCATCGGCGAGCAAGGCAAAGTCAAAGCAAACCCGTCTTCGAATCTGCCGCATATGGACTCACCCGTGCTTCCACCTTTGGATCCGTCCAAGGCCTCCGGGGAAATCAAGCCCTGAACCGGAGGCAGGATGTGTTGCCATTAAAAGTGAAACCCATGGCTGCGGTAATCCCTGTGAAATTGAGCGACCGGTTTATCCGCAGCATCTTCTCCGTGATTGCGGTTACCCGATAGCGCCTATGTCACTGACAACAATTCCCTACAGTTTTGCCCAGGCCAACGGGGTGGTGGTGACTGCCTTGGTGGATGGTGCAGCGAAAGTGGCCGTGCGCGCGGGCGCAAAGGCCCAAGCCATCGCAGAGGTTCGCCGTGTGCTTGGTGTGCCGCTGCAGGCCGAAGTCGTCGATGTCGTCGAATTCGAGCAACTGCTGTCGGCACGCTATAACGGCGTTGGTCAGGGGGCTGCGGCCCTGGCGCTGGATATCGCGCAAGACATTGATTTATCAAGACTTTTACAGGAAATCCCGCGTATCGAGGATTTGCTGGAAAGTCAGGATGACGCGCCGGTGATTCGCCTGATAAATGCCTTGTTTACGCAGGCATTGCGCGAGGGTGCATCTGATATACACATCGAACCTTTCGAAACGCGTTCGGTTGTTCGTCTGCGCATTGACGGCATGCTGCGCGACCTGCTCGAGCCGGCACGTGCGCTTCATGCGGCGATCGTGTCGCGGGTGAAGATCATGGCCCAGCTTGATATTGCCGAGAAACGCCTGCCGCAGGATGGCCGCATCACCTTGCGCGTTGCGGGCAAGCCGATTGATGTACGCGTATCCACCATTCCGACCGGTCATGGCGAACGTGTCGTGCTGCGTCTGCTGGACAAACAGGCCGGACGGCTTGACCTGACCCGGCTGGGTATGGATGACGACACTCTGGCCCAAGTGGACCGGCTGATCCGTGAACCCCACGGCATTGTGCTGGTTACCGGGCCAACCGGTTCTGGCAAGACCACTACACTTTACTCTGCGTTGTCGCGACTGGATGCAAAGTCACTGAACATCATGACGGTCGAAGATCCGATCGAATATGACCTCGACGGCATCAGCCAGACCCAGGTCAACGCGCGCATTGACATGAGTTTTGCGCGAGCGCTGCGGACGATCCTGCGCCAGGACCCGGACGTCGTGATGATTGGTGAAATCCGCGACCTTGAAACCGCGCAGATTGCCGTGCAGGCCAGCCTGACCGGACATCTGGTGTTTGCAACCCTGCATACCAATGATGCGGTCAGCGCGGTGACCAGGCTCAGCGACATGGGTGTTGAGCCTTTCCTGCTGGCGTCCAGCCTGATCGGCGTGGGTGCGCAGCGTCTGGTGCGGCAACTGTGCCCGGCCTGCCGCAAACCATTCCATGCCGACGCGGCGCAATTGCATGCATTGGGACTGACCCCGGTAGACGGAACCCTCTATGGTCCGCAAGGTTGTTCCGAGTGCAATCATTCGGGTTACCGCGGACGCACCGGTATTTACGAACTGGTGACGGTGGATGATGGTCTGCGGCGGCTGATTCACGACCGGGCATCCGAACAGCAACTTCGCAGCCATGTCACGGCACAGGGCATGCGCTCTCTGCGGCAGGATGGCATGCGCTGGGCGGCCCGGGGTGTGACCAGCCTTGAGGAAATCGTGCGCGTGACACGGGACTGACGGCAGTATGGCGGCCTTTCGTTACGAAGCGCTGGATGCCGGGGGGCAGGCGGTCTCGGGAGTCCTGCAGGCGGATACGCCGCGCCAGGCGCGAGCCTTGCTGCGTGCGCAGGGGCTGTTGCCGTCCGCTGTGGATGCGGTCAGTTCAAGGCCGGCGCAGCGTTCCTGGGGGCCGCGGATTTCAGCGGCGGAACTGAGCCTGCTGACCCAACAACTGGCGACGCTGCTGGATTCCGGCCTGACCGTGGAACAGGCCCTGAATGCGCTGATCGAGCAAAGCACGCAACCGGTTACCCGGGACACGCTGGCCGGCATCAAGGCCGAAGTCATGGCCGGATTGCCGCTGGCGGGCGCGCTGGACAGCTATGAACGCAGTTTTCCGGATTTTTACCGGGCGCTGGTGCGCGGCGGAGAGGAATCCGGCGCCTTGCCGCGGGTGTTGCTGCACCTCGCCGGTTATCTGGATGCCCGTCAGGCGCTGCAGCAGAAAACAACCTTGGCGCTGCTGTATCCCGTTCTGGTCAGCGTGGTCGCGATCCTGATCGTGGGCGGGCTGCTGGCTTTTGTGGTGCCGCAGGTGGTGCAGGTGTTTCAGCAGTCACGGCAGACACTGCCCTTGTTGACCCGCGGCTTGATCGGCTTGAGCGATTTCCTGAGCGTGGCCTGGCCCTGGCTGACTGCCTTGGCCGTCGGCGGCTGGTTTGTCATACGGCTGGCCTTGCAACGGGACGCGCTACGTCGTCAATGGCACCAGCTGCTGCTGGGATTACCCGGACTGGGCGCCCTGATCCGCGGGGTCAACACGGCGCGCTTTGCCAGCACACTTGCGATACTGGTGGGCGGTGGCGTGCCCTTGCTGAAAGCGCTGCAATCCGCTGCCGGCGTGATGACCAACCTCGTGCTTCGCGGCGCTGTGGAGACCGCCATCGGCCGCGTGCGCGAAGGCTCGTCGCTGGCGCGCGCATTGGCGGCAGAAAACGTGTTCCCGCCATCGCTGACCCATCTGATTGCCAGCGGCGAGGCCAGCGGAAAACTCGAGGTCATGCTGGAG
>CAZHFZ010000064.1:1405-16014 GCA_964531455.1 uncultured Bordetella sp. | reverse complement strand
GGCGACCTGTTCATCGCCATCGGCACCACGCTGCAGGTTTACCCGGTTGCTGGAGCCTTGCCCAAAGCCCTCGATGCCGGCGCGCGGGTGGTGATCATCAATGCCGAAGCGACCCAGTTTGATGGTGTCGCGGATGCTGTGGTGCGCTTGCCGATTGGCGAGGTGTTGCCGCGGATTTGTGGCGCGGATGTATCAAGTTAAGGTGGGGAAAAGCATGAATACAGTCAGGGTAATACCTTTTTGCGTGGCAATGATTGCATCGATGCCGGCGATGGCGCAGCACAAAACGCCGACCGAAGCGCAGTGCCGCGAAATGGTGAATGGCATGCTGCAGTCGATGAAATCAGTACCGATGCGTACGGAACGCGACAGACAGGGTGCGCGAGAGGTAACAGACCGAGCGGAGAAAATTGTCAGGGACAACCGTGCGCGCGGGGCCAGTGAGTGTGACTCGTGGCGTGCCATCGGGGATCTTGTTACGAGGCAGTAGCCCCGCAGGGCGTACAAGCCGAAAAGCGGCACTACCTGCTCTGCGCGGATTTACTCAAATAAAAAACGGCGCACCGTTTCCGATGCGCCGTTTTTATTGACTGAAAGCAGTTTTACTTCTTTTTCACCGCTTTTTTCACCGCAGTCTTTTTCACGTCGACCTTTTTCTTCGCTGCAACCTTCTTTTTTGCCGCGACTTTTTGTTTCTCCAGCTTGCCGATGGTGAAGGTGATCACGCGCTGGGGTTTGGCCGGGGTCATGCCTTTGGTGAGTACGCCACGCAGCCATGCCCATGACGCGGGGCCCCACTCGCGTTCGTTCTTAGCGGCAATATGGCCGTCATCCGGATACACCCGGGCAACGCGACCGTCGGCAGGGCCGGATTCCAGCAGCATGTAGAGATTGCCGATGGGCGTCAGGTGGTCGATCTTGCCGTTGACCAGATACATCGGCATGGTCAGGTTTTTCAGCAGGTCCTGGTCTTTCAGCGACCAGCGCAGGAAATCCTTGCGTTGTTCTTCTTCGGTAATTTCCTTGAGCGGCGGTCGTGTGCCACGCGGGCCGAACCAGTTGGTCTTGGCACGTTCGTAAGCGGCAGCGCGCCATTCGGCGCGTTCTTCCGGTGAGCCCCAGTAACCGGCGCCGCCGGGGGCGCAGGCGATCAGGCCCTTGATGCGTGAATCGTGCGCGGCGAGGCGGATCACCCACAGGCCGCCGCGGCTGACGCCGAAGGCGCCGATGCGGTTGCCGTCGATTTCAGGGCGCTTTTGCAATACATCCAGTGCGGCCTGCCATGCGACCACCGATTCCGGTGCATGCGGGAATGTCGTTTCACCTGTGCCCGGTGCATCGACAACCAGCGCAGCCATGCCCTGCGATAACGCGCCTTCGGCGTATTTCTCGCGGTCTTCCTTGTACATGTCGGCGCCGCACATCACCAATACCGCGGGAACCTTGTTGGTTTTCGACGCGCCCTTGGGCAGGCGCAGGTAGCCGGTGGCCTTCATGCCATTCTTGGTGACGGTGATGACTTCCGGCTGATCCGGTAAGAGTGCGGCCGACTTGCGATAGCAGCGCAGGTAGTCTTCATAGGACTGCGCTTTCATCGGGCTCATGTCCGGTGGGCAGATCGACGAGCCGGACCAGTATGGCGACGGGAAACGCGCGAGGCTGTAATAGGTCTTGGCCTGCACATAGGCCTGGCGCGCGCCAAGTCTGTCCTTGCGCGCAAGCAGTGCGTCGCCCTTTTTTTCATATTCGGTGCCGACTGCGCTCCACACCGGCACCCAGTCTTCGTCCTCGGTACTTTTGATTTTGGCGACGGTGTTGATCAGCAACTGCAGATCGTCGATCAGATTGAACCAGCGACGGTAAAAACCGCCGATGGCAACAACAAACGGATCTTCGTCAGCACGCATCGGCAGTGATGCAAGGATGGCGGCTCGGTCTTTGGTGCCCTGCTGGCCTGCTTTCATGTACTCCCCCAATAGGATTGCCTGGATATTTTTGAACATTCGCGACGCGCGCGAGGCCGCTATTCTGGCCCACGGCCAAATTGGGCGCTATGCCGTCGCACGGAACTTGTTGATTTTGCGGTCGCTGATCTTTCGGGAAATTATAAATAATTGATAAGAAAGTATTTTTTGGTTCATGCAGGGAGGTGCATCGCAGCATGAGGCCGGCGTCGCATAAGGCTTCCCCGACAGGTGCGGCTTGAGCCACAATGTCCCCTTCATCTGGAGGAGATGACATGACCCTGGTTTCACGCGTGACCGCGCCGGCCTATTGCCTGCGCGCTGCAGTTGCTTTGTCCCTGCTGGCGGCGGTTTCGCTGGTTTCGTTTTCCGCACCGGCTGTCGCTGCATATCCCGAGCGGCCGATCCGCATCATCGTGCCGTTCCCGCCCGGCGGGGCTTCCGATGTCATCGCGCGCATGTTTGCCGACAAATTCGCGCAAACCTGGGGCGTGACCGCGGTGGTCGACAACCGCACCGGCGCTTCCGGCATCATCGGCACCGATATTGTGGCCAAGGCCGCGGCCGATGGTTACACGCTGGGCATGGTTGCGCTGAGTTTTGCGATCAACCCGGCGATTCACAAGTTGCCGTACGATTCCGATCGTGATTTCACCTTTGTGACCATTGCCGCATCCAATCCGCTGGTGCTGGTGAGCAATCCCCAGTTCCAGGTGAAGTCGGTGAAGGAGTTGATCGACCTTGCCAAGGCCAAACCCGACAGCGTGAGTTTTGCGTCCAGCGGCACCGGCACTTCGCCGCACATGAGTGCAGAGCTGTTCAAACTGATGACCGGCGTGAAGATGCTCCATGTGCCGTACAAGGGCAGTACCGCGGCGCACCCCGACCTGTTTGCGGGCCGGGTCAACGTCATGTTCGATACGCTGATTGCGACTTTGCCGCACATCAAAGGCGGCCGCCTGAAGGTTCTCGGCATCACCTCCAAGACGCGCTCGGCGGAACTGCCTGATGTGGCGCCCATTGCCGATTCCGTGCCTGGTTATGAATCGACGTCCTGGGTGGTAATGATGGGGCCGGCGAAAATCCCGGCGCCTGCAGTCGAAAAGCTGAATGCCGAATCAGTGCGCCTGCTGGCGCTGCCGGATGTCAAAGAGCGTGTTGCGCGGCTGGGTGCCGTGCCGGTCGGTAACAGCACCGCGGAGGCGCGCAAGTTCATTCACGCGGAACTGGAGAAATGGACCAAGACGGTCAAGGCTGCGGGCATCACCAGCGGTAACTGACTAACAGCAGGAGGCGATCATGCAGGGCACCACGGCGTTTCAGTACGGTTGCAAAGGCTGGTTGCTGATGTCGCTGATGCTGGCGTCCCCGGCATGGTCTGCTTATCCCGAACGCCCGGTACGCATGATCGTACCGCAGGCGGTCGGGGCTTCCACGGACAATGTTGCGCGGATTGTCGCCACCGAACTGGCACGCGAATTGGGTCAGCAGGTGGTCGTCGACAACCGGCCGGGCGGCGCACTGCAGCTCGGCATGGAAATGACTGCGAAATCCACGCCTGACGGTTACACCATTGGTTATGCACCGATCGGCGCCCTGGCGATTGGCCCCCACCTGGTGTCGAAGCGCACCGTTGATGCACTGCGCGAACTCGCCCCGGTCGGCCAGACAATCACCGGGCACATGATGGTGCTGGAGAGCCCGAAGTCGCCGTTTCGCAACATGCGCGAAGTGATCGACTACGCGAAACAGAATCCCGGCAAGCTGTTCAATGCGTCATCGAGCAACGGCTCGCCGGGGCATATCGGTTTCGAATTACTGAAAAACATGACCGGTGTGCAGATCGTGCATGTGCCTTATAAAGGTGGTCCGGCGGCGATTGCAGATCTGATGTCCGGCCAGGTGCAGCTGATGATGGAAGGCCTCAATTCCGCCAGCGGCCACGTCAAGGCCGGCCGTGTGCGCGGACTGGCGGTCACCGGCGTCAAACGCTCCCCGGTCTTTCCCGATGTGCCTACCCTGATTGAATCCGGTGTTGCCGGTTACGAGGCGACCACATGGCACGGCGTGGTCGTGCCGGCCGGCACGTCCAAGGCGATTGTTACTGTGCTTAACGCCCGGCTTAACAAGGCGGTGAATTCTTCAACCGCTACCGAACGTATTGTCGCCCTCGGTTCGGAACCGCTGACCGGCACCCCGGAAGAATTCTGGGCACTGGTGCGCACGGATTACACGAAATGGGCAGAAGTGATTCGCAGGGCCGGGGCAAAGATCGACTGAGTTAACCGTAAAGACATGTGCGGCATCAACAACACCAAGCCCTGATCACAAGGGCAATCAGAAGAGGAGAGCCTTATGAGAAATGTTGCACTCACCATCCTGACGGCTGTGCTGCTCACGGCCGGCGTGGTCCAGGCGCAGAATTATCCGGGTAACCGGCCCGTACGCATCCTGGTCGGTTACACGCCGGGCGGTGGTGTCGATACCGCGGCACGAATGATGGCGCAGGCGCTCGGCGAGTTGTGGGGTGGCACAGTGCTGGTGGAAAACCGGCCCGGCGCCGCAGGCAACATTGCCACTGAAGCCACGGCCAAGGCGCCGCCCGACGGCTACACCATGGTCTTGTGCAACATCGGGTCGCATTCGGTCACCCCGGCGCGTTTTGCCAAACGGCTGACTTACGATCCGATCGGCGATTTTGCCTTTCCGGTGTGGATCGGTGGCGTGCCGAACCTGTTCATGGTGCATCCTTCGCTGCCGATAAGGAGTCTCCAGCAGTACATCGACTATGCGCGCAAGAATCCCGGCAAGCTGAACTACGGTTCGTCGGGAGTCGGCGCCTCTCCGCATTTGTCGATTGAACTGCTGAAGTCGATGACCAAGATCAACATCATTCACGTGCCCTACAAGGGCGCATCGCAGGCGCTTGCGGATGTGATCAGCGGCCATATGGAGTCCTCCGTCGGCAACCTGGCCGGCGCGCCTCTGGCTGCAGTGAAATCGGGTCGTTTGCGCGGGCTTGCGGTGACCTCAGCCGAACGCAGCGCTCAGTTGCCTGCTGTGCCGACTTTCGCGGAATCCGGCGTGCCTGGTTACGATGTCACCGGATGGTACGGGCTCTGCACGCAGTCCAAGGTGCCGCAGCCGATTCTGGACAAACTGCATGCGGATGCAAACAAGGTGTTGGCCGGGCCGCTGCGCAGGCGGCTTGAAGAGCAAGGTGTAACGATCACCGCCAAGACGCCGGACCAGTTTGCTGCGCATGTCAAAGCCGAAATCGCCAAGTGGACCAAGGTGGTGGCCGAGGCCAAGCTTGAGGGCGATTGATCCGACGCAGGGCTCCCCATGACAATAATGGATGGAATAATGATGGAAAAAATAATTGAAAGAAACGGAAATGAATGACGCATCCAAGGTTCATCTCAGCCCCGAAATTGTTCTGAATCAATTGAAAAAGCATGGTGTGACCCATGTCGTGTGGTTGCCCGACAGCGAAACCAACTGGTTATACCTTCTGATGAAAGCGGAACCGTCGCTGACGCTGGTTGCTGTGCCGCGCGAGGGCCTGGCCTGCTCGGTGGCCGCGGGGCTATCGGCCGGAGGCGCAGTGCCGGTGATCCTCATCCAGAACACCGGCCTGATGGAGTCCGGAGATTCGATTCGCGGCTGGCTGTTCGGTCTGGAAATTCCGGTGGTGTTTGTTGTCGGCATGCGCGGGTGGAGCCGTCACGGCGCACCGACTGCGGATACCGCGTCGGTGTATACCGAACCTTTCCTCAATGCCTTCCGCATCAACTATTACCTCGTGGAAAGCGATGCCGATGCGGATCGCATCAGCCTCGCATTCAACGAATCGAAAAAAACCAGACGCCCGGTTGCGGTCCTCGTCGGCGACGAGTATCAGTTCAACGGCTAGGAGCCCACATGTTTCATACCGAAGAATTTCTCAAGGCATTTAAATTCCATCGCGGCGACGCCATCGTGGTACCCGGCCGTGGCGGCAAACACTGGGTCAAGATCAGCGACCAGCCGGAACTCGACCTGCCGATGGGTGATCCGGCGATGGGTGGTCACGCGGCATTCGCGTTCGGTCTGGCTTTGGCGCAGCCCAAACACAGGGTGGTGCTGTTCGATTCCGAAGGCGACGTGCAGATGGGGCTGGGTATCCTGCTGACCATCGCCGAACAGAAGCCGGCAAATTTTTACCACTTCATGCTCGACAATGAGTGTTACGCGACCACAGGTGGTCAACCGGTGCCGAACGCCAAAAACGTCAACTACGAAATGCTGGCGAAGGGTGCGGGTTATCCGCGCGCGTACTCGTTCACCGAGCTTGACGCGGCGGTTGCCGCGCTGCCCGAGATTTTGGGCAAACCCGGTCCGGTGTTTGTTGCACTGAAGGTACATGCCGACATTGAAAACAAGCCGATTGGCGAACGGGTGCGCTGGCGCAAGCGCTCGTGGACTCAGGTGATCTCTGACCTGCAGCGCAAGATTGGCATCGCCGCCTGAGCACATATTTCAAGGGGCAATAAAGCATGGATGTGGCCAGCGTAAAAATGATGGCGCGTTACAAGCAGTGGTCGAACAAAGTCATGTTTGACGCTGTTGCGGCATTGCCTGCGGACGAGATTGCAAAACCCCGGCCGTCGCTGTTTAAAAACATGGTGCATACGCTGAACCATATCTATGTGATCGATTGCATCTGGCAGGCGCACCTTGAAGGGCGCGATCACGGCTTCGATGCGCGGAATACCAAGGATCACCCGCCGTTGCCCGGCTTATGGTCGCTGCAGCAGACCGTAGATGCCTGGTATGTTGACTGGGCAGACCGGCAATCGGCGCAAAGCCTGGCCGAAACCGTCAATTACACGCTGATCGGCGGCAATCGTGGCGCGATGACGCGCGGCGAAATCCTGCTGCACGTGGTGATGCACACCAATTATCACCGCGGTTACGTCGCTCAGATGATTTATGACATTCCCGGCTGCCGGCCGCCCCAAATGGACCTGCCGGTCTACATGCGTGAAGGTTGTTCCGCTGTTTGACCCTGCCCTGGCCGCGGCGTAGCATGGTTTTGCAGCGATGCCCTTTCCGGTGTTCCTGCAAGTTGCTTAAGTAAAGTATTCAGGGCGCCCTGTGGTATTCAGATTACCCGGAAACGAAGTGCCCGGAAATTTTCCCGACTGAAGCGCACGGAGGTTCAAATGGCCGAACGCACAATCAACGACATCATTGCCGGACAGAAGCTGCTCACCGCGCCGGGTAGCATGACCGTGGCTGAAGCTGCGCGGCAGATGAAGCAGCGCAACGTCGGCGCAATGATGGTGGTCGACAACGGGCGTCTGGTCGGGGTGTTTACCGAACGCGATGCCTTGTTTCGGGTGGTGGCTGCCGGACTCGACAGCAAAACCACACCGTTGAGCGTGGTGATGACCGCCAATCCCAAATGCATTACACCCGATCAGTCGTTTGCATATGCCCTGACGGTCATGCATGACGGGCGATTCCGCCACCTGCCGGTAGTCAAGGACGGCTGGCCCATCGGCATGTTGTCGGTGCGAGACGCGCTGGGGCCTGAGCTTGAGGCTTTTGTCTACGAATTGCTGCGCCAGGAACAGGTCAGCCAGATACTGGCTTGAACGGTTCAGCGCGCGCTGCTGCGTGCAGCGAGCAGGCAGTACAGGGCGATGGCTGCGGGCACCATCAGCGATACAAACGCCATGCCATAGCTGCGCGTCAGTGCATAGACGTTGGCGAAAATGATCGGGCCGATGAACTTGCCCACATTGGTGATCACCAGCGAGCCGCTGATCGCCAGACTGACCTGCCCCTGCGGCGCCAACCTTCCGACTTCGGCGAGGATGGCGCCGGGCCAGCAGCCCGAGGTTGCGCCGAGGATCGCAAACAACAGATACACCAGCGGCAGCGGCGTTTCCGCATTCAGCGCAAGTCCGCCGAGCGTGAACACGGTCAGTAATCCGGCATTCCACGCCAGCACGCGCGCAGTATCGCCGACGCGATCGGTGATCCAGCCGATCAGCACGCGCCCCGATGCGCTGGCGATCTGTACCACCGTCAACACCGTGCCTGCCGCCACCAGACTCATGCCCAGGGTTTCGACGCAGGCAACCACGGCAAAGGTTGCGGCGCAGAACTGCGCCCATGAAAAGCAGCTGCCGGCGATGGTGATCAGCCGCAGTTCGCGCTGCCGCCAGATTGCGATGGCGCCGGCGAAGGGGTTGGGTGTCACCGCCGGGGCATTGCGGTCGCGATCATCGTCCCAGGTGCGGCGTCCGCTTTGCATCAGCATGACCACGCCGATGAGCAGGATCGCGCTGAGAATGACGGCCCAGCGCCAGCCGGCAAAAATGGTAATTGTCGGCGCGATGAGTGCTGCGAGCATGCCGCCTGCGGGTATGCCGGTCTGGTGAATCGAGAACACCGTGCTGCGCCGGTGCGCCGGTGTGTAGCGCATCAGCAGGTGCGAGGCAGATGGCGTAATCATGCCGTAGCCCAAGCCGATCACCAGCGAACCGAAGATCAGGAACACGCTGGAGGGAATCAGCAGCACCAGCATTCCGGTGGCGACGAGCGCATGTCCCAGCTGGTTGGTGCGTGCCGCGCCGTAACGGCGCGTGGTGCTGCCGAGGAGCGTCAGCGTCACCACCATGCCGAGGCTGACCAGACTGATCTGGTAACCGATCAGTGATGGATCGAAGCCGTAGTCGAGAGCAACCGCCGGCGCGACCGCCGGCAGCACCAGCACCGCCATCGACGCAAAGGAGTGTCCCGCCAGCAATGCCGGCAGCAACAGGAACTGCAGCATGCCGTACTTTAGTTGGGGAACCAGGGTAGTTGCGGTTCCTGACCGGCAGGCAGCGCTTTGCGTCCGACGTTGAGGATCATCGCCAGCATTGCGTAATAACCGGCGATGGCCACGAGTTCAATCACGCCCTGTTCACCGAATACGCCAAGGGCGCGAGCGTAGGTGGCATCGCAAACGCTCTGGTTGTGCAGCACTTCGGTGAGCATGTCGTAGAGGGCTTCTTCGTCTGCAGCCATGCCCGTGGGGCGGCGGCCTTCGGCGATGGCCTGGGCAATGGCGGGGCTCAGGCCGGCTTTCATGGCATGTTTGTAATGCGACTGCCATTCGTATTGCTGCGTCCAGTGGCGCGCTGCCATCAGCGTCGACATTTCCGCAATGCGCCGCTCCAGCGGGCATTTGAATCGCAGGTATTCGCCGACCTGTTGCACGGTGTGTGCGAGACCGGGACTGCGCAATAGCGCAAGAAACGGTCCGCGTACTTCGCCGCGTGGTCCTGCCGCGATGATGGCTGCAACTTTTTTCTGTTCTTCATTCCATTGCTCGGGTGCAATGGCGGGGAAACGTTCGGTTTTTGGGAGGGTCATCCGGGTATCCTCATTAAGTATATGTTTTTATTGAATAATTTTACGATGCCGCTGGAGTTGCTTAATCCATGATGCTGCTAGTACATCCACTGGCCACCATTGACGTGCAGCGTCTGTCCGGTGATGAAGCCGGCGCCGGGGCTGCACAGAAACCGGACCGTTGCGGCAATCTCGTTCGGTTCGCCGTAACGGCTCAGCGGAATATGCTCGGTTGCGGCGGGACGTGCGGCACGGTTGCCGACGCGTACGGTATTGAAGTGTCCCGGCGATACGCAGTTAAAACGGATGCCCTGCGGGCCAAACTCGCGCGCCAGTGCGCGCGTCATGCCGGCAAGGCCGCTTTTACCCGCGGAGCTGTGCACCTTGCCGACAGCGCCGTTGAGCGCGGTGTCGCCGCCGAGCGTGATGACGTCGCCGCGCCCCGCCTTGAGCATCCCTGGAAGCACCGCCTGGATGCAATGGAATGAGCCGTCGAGTGAAATGCCCATGACCTGCCGCCATTCTTCAAAGCTCATCTTCATGAACGGAATCTCGCGGCGCACGGACGCGTTCAGTACCAGAATATCGACCGGGCCGAGTTCACTGGAGACGGCAGCGTGCATGCGCTGCACGGCTGAGGCGTCCGCGATGTCAGCCATATAAACCGCAGCTTTGCCGCCGGCAGCGCTGATTTCTGCGGCAACGGTATCGGCTTCGGCGCGGGAGGCGCGGGTGTTGATGGCGACGGTGGCGCCGGCGGCAGCCAGTTCCAGTGCAATGGCGCGGCCGAGGTTTTTCGCAGCGCCGGTGATCAGCGCGACCTTGCCCGCGAGTTCATTTGCTGTGCTCATGCTCATTTACCGGCTCCGAACTGCAAAAAGAGCCGCAAGCATAACGGGGAACGCCAGGCCTTGCGACCGCCGGTGATTGTTCGTCCACATGCTGTGTAGACAGGCCGCGACTGGTATAGTCTCCGCCCTGCGCTAGGGCAGGAAAAATTCAAATAAACATCCGGAGGCATCATGAGGTTGTTGCACACAATGATGATAGTCGCGCTGACGGGCATCGGCCTGGTGGCGCAAGCCGCTCAAAAGGGCGGGCCTGCGCCGGCGGGCGAGTACCCGACCAAGCCGGTCCGCATCCTCGTCGGCTTCACCCCGGGAGGCGGTCCCGACATCACGGCGCGTTACCTCGCGCAGAAACTCACTGAAGAGTTCAAGCAGCAGGTGATCGTTGACAACCGTCCCGGCGCGGGCGGCACCATTGCCGCCAGCATGGCGGCGACTGCAAATCCCGACGGACACACACTGCTGTCAGTGTCATCTGCGCACGCCGTTGCACCTGCGATTTACGACAAGCTTCCCTACGATGCGCGGCGCGATCTGATGGGCGTGTCCTTGTCCGCGGTATCGAAATACGTACTGGTGTCTTCGCCGTCCGGCTTCCGTTCAATCAAGGACCTGCTGACTGCGGCTCGCAGCAAGCCGGGTTCGCTGAACTATTCTTCAGCGGGTATCGGCAGCGGTACGCATTTCGCCGGTGAACTGCTGAAAAGCATGGCGAAAATCGATGTGGTGCACATCCCGCTGAAGGGAATCCCCGAAGCGATGGCCGAAGCGATGGCCGGCCGCGTGCATTTTTTCATGTCGCCGATCGCCAATGCCGTTCCGCAGATTCGTGACGGTAAACTGACCGCGCTGGGCGTGTCGTCGCTGAAGCGCGACGCGCTTTTACCGGATGTACCGACCATCGCCGATTCCGGTGTGCCGGGTTACGACGCCGTGCTGTGGTTCGGTCTGGTGACCGCGGCCAAAACGCCGCAACCGGTGATCGCAGACCTCAATCGTGAAATCAAACGCATCCTCAGCGACGACGAAGTGAAGCGGCGCTGGGCGCCGATCGGCCTCGAGCCGTCACCGACCACGCCCGAAGGTTTCGACAAACTGATCGCCGCAGACATCGCAACGTTCACCCGGCTGGCCAAGGCCGGCAATATCAAGGCGCAATGAGTCAAAGCAAAGTGAGGAGATAAATATGAAAATCAAAACCAACGGCATTGAAATCAACTGTGTCATCGAGGGCGACGGCCCGTGGGTGACGATGTCACACTCGCTGGCCTGCAATCTGTCGATGTGGGACGTGCAGGCGAAGCTGCTGGTCGATAACGGCTACAAGGTGCTGCGCTTCGACACCCGCGGGCACGGCGCCAGCGATGCCCCCGAGGGCGCCTACACGCTGGAACAGATGGCCGATGACCTGCACGGGCTTTATGTTTCACTGGGCATCCGCCAGTCGCATTGGGTGGGGTTGTCGATGGGCGGCATGATCGGCGAAGTGTTTGCGCTGAAATACCCCGGCGTGTTTCAGAGCATGGTGTTGGCTGACACCACCAGCCGGCGTCCGCCCAATGCCGGGCAGATGTGGGGCGAGCGGGTGAGCATGGCGCGCGCCAAAGGTATGGATGCGCTGGTCGAAGGCACGCTGGCGCGCTGGTTCACCGAACCCTATCGCAATGCGCAGCCGGCAGTGATGGCGAAGATCGGCAACGACATTCGTAATACCCCGGTAGACGGATTTGCCGGTTGCTGTGATGCCATTGCCAATATCGATGTGCTGGATCAACTGAAGGAAATCAACTGCCCGTCGCTGGTGATTGTCGGCGATCAGGATCACGGCACGCCGCCGGAAATGGCGCGGCAGATCCACGCCAACCTGCGCGGCTCGGAACTGCTGATCATTCCGTCGGCCGCACACCTGTCCAATGTCGAGCAGCCCGAAGCATTCAATACGGCGCTGCTGTTGTTCCTCGCCAAGGTATCGCGCTGATGCTGGCGCGGATGTTCGCAACCGCCGCGCTGGCGCTTTGCCTTGCAGGCTGCGAGGGCATGATCGGCGGCGAGGAGGTTGCGCGCATTCCGTTGCAGCCTGCTGCGGACGGCAGTTACGAACCGGTGCGCATCATGTTGCGCACCGACATGAATCCGGTTGCACTGACACTGCTTGCGGATTTTCCCTGGGGCGGTCGCGACCAGGCGGGCCTGTGGAATGATTACCGGGTTGTGCTGCGTAGCGGCGACAAGGTCATTGCGACCCGCGACATCCAGGTGAACAGCCCGGAGAAGCCGAACACCTCGTCTTCACCGCCGCCAACTGCACTGGTGCATACGCTGCTGCTGATGGATGTGCCTGCAGACGGTGAATATGAAGTCGTCATTTCCGCCCAAAAGCCCGCCGCGGTTACTCTTGAGTCACCGCATCTCGGCGTTCGCATGAAAGTGCCGCGTCCGCAGTCCTGACAGGATTTTTCATTGACCACGCCTGACCAAGCTCCGAAGGGGGACGTAGCGCAGTTGCGCCGCCTGCTGCGTTTCCTTTTGCCGTACCGTACCCGCGTTGTCATTGCAATGGCGGCGCTGCTGATTGCTTCGGGCTCCGTGCTGGCATTGGGGCAGGGGCTGCGTTTTGTCATCGATTCCGGATTCGGCAGCGGCAATCCGGCGATGCTCAATAGCGCACTGGCGGGCATCATCGCGATTGCGGTCGTGCTGGCCGGCGCGACCTATGTGCGCTTCTACCTGATGATGAGCATCGGCGAACGCGTCATTGCCGACCTGCGGCGTACGGTGTTCGCGCATGTGCTGACATTGTCGCCGGCGTTTTTTGATACGTCGCGCACCGGCGATATCGTGTCGCGGGTGACCAATGACAGTGAGCAGTTGCGCCAGGTGATCGGTTTTGGCCTGTCAATGTTCCTGCGCAACGGCTTGATGATGATCGGCGCGTTGGTGCTGCTGTTCACCACCAGTCCACGGCTGGCCTTCCTGATCGTACTGGGTGTTCCGGCGACACTGATCCCGATCCTGCTGCTGGGCCGATATGTGCGGCGCTTGTCGCGCAGCAATCAGGACCGCGTCGCTGAAGTGTCATCGCAGGTGGACGAAGCGATGCATGAAATCCGCACGGTGCAGGCTTATGGACACGAGCCGCGCACGCGCGCGGCGTTCGATGCCGCGACCGAGGCGGCCTGCGCTTCGGGTGTGGAGCGCGTGCGCATCAAGGCCTGGCTGATTTCATCGGTGATGCTGATTGCGTTCTGCGCGGTCGGCGTGATCTTGTGGATTGGTGGCCATGATGTGCTCGACGGCCGACTGACCGCGGGCCAGTTGTCGGCGTTTGTGTTCTACGCGGGCATTGTGGCGAGCGGTGCCGGAACCGTTTCGGAAGTATGGGGCGAGATCCAGCGCGCGGCGGGTGCGACCGAGCGGGTGATGGAATTGCTGGACGCGCAATCGGCATTGACGATTGCCGAACCGCGCAGTGTGCTGCCCGGGCGCGCCCGCGGCGACATCCGTTTTGAGCAGGTGGCGTTTTCCTATCCGACACGTCCCGATGTGCAGGCGCTCACCGGCTTGTCGTTTGCGGTCAGCCCCGGCGAACGGGTTGCGCTGGTGGGGCCGTCAGGCGCAGGCAAGACCACGCTGTTTGCGCTGCTGCTGCGTTTTTATGATCCGCTGTCGGGGCGCGTGCTGATCGACGACGCCGACCTGCGCCATTGCGATCCGCTGGCGCTGCGCCGCGCGGTCGCGCTGGTGTCGCAAGACCCGGTAATTTTCGCCGCCAGCGTCAGCGAGAACGTGCGCTTCGGGCGGCCGGAGGCGACGATGGATGAAGTGCGCGCCGCCTGCGAGGCTGCGCATGCCATTGAATTCATTGAACGTTTGCCGCAGGGTTTCGACACCGATCTGGGTGAGCGCGGTGTGCGTCTGTCCGGTGGCCAGCGCCAGCGCCTGTCGATTGCGCGGGCCCTGCTCGCCGACCGGCCCATCCTGCTGCTGGATGAAGCGACCAGTTCACTCGATGCCGAAAGCGAGCGCCAGGTAGCAGCAGCACTGGAAAGCCTGTCCCGCGGCCGCACCACACTGGTAATTGCGCATCGTTTGGCGACCGTGCGCAATGCCGACCGCATCCTGGTGCTCGATCGCGGCCAGTTGCACTCCACCGGCACCCATGACGAACTGCTGCGCGCCGACGGGTTGTATGCCCATCTGGCGCGCTTGCAGTTCATGCATGAAGTGACGGCTTAAAGCTGGAATCCGATCACCGCCAAGACGCCAAGAGCGCCAAGAACTGCAACAACGGATCACACCACAAGAACAGCAGCCAAAAGGCTCAGGAAGCAATCAAGAATCAAGCTCGGATCCGTCGTATTGGCACCGCAATATCCTGTCATTCATTTTTTTGGCGCTCTTGGCG
>CAZHFZ010000064.1:0-1305 GCA_964531455.1 uncultured Bordetella sp. | reverse complement strand
TTTGATGAAAATAATGCTCAAAACAGGAATGCTGGCCGCAATGGTCATCACCGCGCAGTCCGTGCCGGCTGCTGAATGGCCGGACAAGCCGATCCGCGTCATTCTCTCGGTGCCTGCCGGCGCAACGCCGGACGTCACCGCAAGGCTGGTATTCCCGGGGCTGTCGCAGCAACTGGGCGTCTCTCTCGTCGCAGACAATCGTGCCGGAGGCGGCGGCGTGATCGGCGCTGAAATTGCCGCGAAATCCGCGCCCGACGGTTACACCCTGTTCATCAGCAGCCCTGGCGCGCTGACGATACTGCCGCACATGCGCAAGGGCATTCCGTACGACACCATCCGCGATTTTGCGCCAGTCAGTCTGATTTCAATCGGGCCTTTTGTGCTGATGACGCATCCGTCAGTGCCGGCCAGGAACATCAGGGAATTGATTGCGCTGGCAAAGGCGCAGCCGGGCAAACTCAACTACGCGTCGGCCGGCAACGGGGTTGCCAATCATCTGGCGGGCGAACTGTTCAAACAGATGGCGGGTGTCGATATCGTTCACGTGCCGTACAAAGGCGCGCCTCAGGCCGTCACTGACGTGTTGGCCGGCCACATGAACATGATGTTCAACTCGGTGGCGCCGATTGTGGCGCACATCAAGTCCGGCAAGATCCGCGTTCTCGGAATCGCCAGTCTGCAGCGCTCGCCGCAGCTGCCGGACCTGCCGACCATCAGCGAGTCCGGTGTGCCCGGTTTCGAGGCCGTAAACTGGTTCGGCCTTTTTGCACCGGCCAAAACACCGCGTGCGATCATCAATCGCGTGAACGGTGCGCTGGTAAAAACCGTGAAGTCACAGGAACTGCAGGCACAGTTCATCGCACTCGGTGCTGACCCGGTGGGCAGCACGGTCGAGGAGTTCATTGCTTTTGTGAAACGCGACATGGAAAAGTACGAGAAAGTCGTGCGTATTTCCGGCGCCAAGCTCGACTGATCCGCGATGAGTACGCGCAGCAAAAAGAAACATGCCACGACACGAACCGCGCGGCCACGGGTGTCAAAGGCGCGGATTTCTGCGGCTGAGTGGCAGGCGCGATGTGAGCTTGCCGCCGCCCACCGGCTGGTGGCGCATTTTGTGTTTGTCGACCTGACCTACAACCACATCTCGGTACGGGTGCCGGGCGAACCCGGGCATTTTCTGATCAAGGCTGACAACGTCCTGATGGAGCAGGTGACGGCGTCGAATCTGGTCAAATATGATCTTGAAGGCCGTCAGGTCGGCGTGTCGTCTTTAAAAGCGAGTCCGGCGGCTTACAATCTGCACGC
>CAZHFZ010000063.1:0-16045 GCA_964531455.1 uncultured Bordetella sp. | reverse complement strand
GCGGCATGGGTGACATCCTGCTGGCGCAGCAGCGCGCCGCCAAGGTGATCACCCTCTAGCCGCAGTTCTGCGGGTCAGTGTCCGCCGGAACCGAAATGCCCCTGCAGTTCCTCATCAAATTTGCCGTCGATCAGCACGTACAACATCAGCGCCGGTTTGTCCGAGCGATTGCTCCACGCGTGGTTGGTGCCGCGCTGGATCACGACATCGCCTTCCTTCAGTACGACATCCTGATCATCCAGCAGCATGGTGATCTCGCCCTTTAAAACTACTGCATAATCAATGGTTTGCGTGCGATGCATGAAGGGGTGACGGCCTTTTTCGGTGCCCGCAGTGGTGGCGTTTTTATTGCCCATCGCTTCGAACACCGCCTTCGATTGCTCGGGGCTGATGTTGCGGATCGCTTCGGTTTCCGGCGCGATTTCGCTGATGCGGAATACCGTGCCGCCGGGCAGCGGATGAATCTGCTTCGGGCCGCCGGTCGGATCCGGCTCGGTCGCATGCAGGATGTGCGGCGTCGCGGCCGTTTTCCACATATCGACTGATATATGTCCCGGGCGCAGCGGGTTGGTGCGCACTGCGGGCGCCAGGCCGTCTTCAATGACGATGGCTTTGCCGTTTTTATCGTGGCCGGTTATGACGCGGCGGATTTTTCCGTTCATGCAGAAACTCCCTGATTGATCATTTGGAATAAACGCTTGTCGTGAATGGATGTTCGGTTTGCTGACCCGTGAATTCTCGCACGAGTGATCATATGCGAAGCCATGTCACCCGTCGCCGTTCACAATATGCAGCGTTGCTTCAATTCACTGGCATTTGCGTCGAAAATGCGCGATACCATCGTGCAGCCGCTGTTACAGCGGAGTATTCTTGCCCGGTATGCTTGCTTGGTATACTTACTGTGGTCCGAGACACTTCAGCGGGCTTTCTACAAACGATCAAAGACAGGTCAATGGAAAAACTTTCTGCAGAAGATGCGCTCGAGGCGCGAAGGCTCGCAGACCAACTGGGTCTGCGTAAATTATCCGATCACGATCTGGTCAAGCTGCTCAATGCCGCGCGGGTAGCCGACATGCGGCGTGATGCGCTCGATATTTCCGGACTGACGCCGGCCGACGAGCCGGCGCTGGTGTTACGTCTTCCGGCCACGGGGCAATCGCTGTGAGCGATCTCGCTTATCTCACCATTGCGGAAGCCTCTGCGCTGATCCGCGCAAAAAAACTCTCTCCCGTTGAATGGACTCAGGCGTTGATCGCCCGGGTCGAGCGCCACGACGGCCAGTTCAATGCCTTCCTGCGTTTCATGCCGGAGATCGCGCTCGCTGACGCGCGGCGTGCCGAAGCCGAGATCAGCGCCGGCAACTGGCGCGGCCCACTGCATGGCGTGCCCTACGGCCTGAAAGACATCATTGATTACGCCGGACTGCCGACCACCGCGCACTCCGCGATCCTCAAAGACAACATCGCGACCGCCGATGCTTTTGTCACCCAGCGGCTGCGCGCGGCCGGCGCCGTGTTCATGGGCAAACTCTCGACCCACGAATTCGCCATTGGCGGGCCGTGTTTTGATTTGCCATGGCCGCCGGCGCGCAACCCGTGGAACCGCGACTACTTCTGCGGCGGCTCCTCCAGCGGTTCCGGTGTTGCCACTGCGGCCGGCTTTGTTCCTTTCGCCATCGGCACCGACACCGGCGGCTCCGTGCGCAACCCTTCCACCATGTGTGGCGTCACCGGCATCAAGCCGACCTATGGGCTGGTCAGCCGCCGCGGCGTGTTTCCGCTGGCGTTTTCGCTCGACCATGTCGGACCGCTGACGCGTACTGTCCATGACAACGCGACCGTACTCAACGTGCTGGCGGGACATGATGGCCTCGACCCCGGCAGCGTCGCGCGGCCCGGCGTTGATTACACCGCTTTGACCCAAAAAGGGTTGAAGGGTGTACGCATCGGATGGCTGCGACATTTTTATCACGATGACATCAAGGCCGACCCGCAGATGGCTGCCGCCGTTGATGCCGCAGTGCTGAAAATGCAGGAACTCGGCGCGCAGGTCACCGAAGTCAAAACCATTCCGCTCAGCCAGTTCCAGGCCTGCAACCGCATCATCATGGGCTCGGAGTCCTACGCCATCCACCAGAAATGGCTGCGCGAACGGCCGCAGGATTACGGCGATATCACGCGCCAGCGTTTCCTCTATGGCGCGATGTACAGCGCCAGCGATTACATCAACGCGCTGCGCATGCGCAGCAAGTTCACCACCGACTTCCATGCGCTGTTTAATGATGTTAATGTCATCGTCACCGCGAGCGCACACGACCCGGCCTGCCGCATCGATGACCAGGAAGCCTGCGAATTCATCTACAGCCGCCAGGCGCGCGCCCCGTTTAATGTCACCGGCAGCCCGGCCATTGCGGTACCCGCCGGCTTCAGTAAGGAAGGGTTGCCGTTAGGTATACAAATCGTCGGCGCGCCCTACAATGAGGCAACCGTGTATCGAGTTGGTGCGGCCTACGAGGCGGCAACGGCGTGGACGGCAAAACATCCGGTGCTGCCGGCCTGAGCCGGCCCGGAAAACCAGTTATTAACGATAAAACAATATATTAATCACGCAACAGGTTCCGGCAGGTCTGATTCTTGCAAAGAGCAGCAAGGTGTAAGCCCCAATGCAATACTGGATAAAAACGGAGACTCCATGAAAGCAGTTGCAAAAGGCAGGTTGGCGGTTGCAGTTCTGGTTGCGGCAGCGGTTTCCTTGACCACCATGAGCGCCAGTGCGGCATGGCCCGAGCGGCCCGTGCGCATCATCGTGCCGTGGGCGCCGGGCGGCAGCACCGACATCGTCACGCGCATACTCGCAGCCGACCTGACCAAGCGCCTCGGCCAGCAGTTCATCGTCGAGAACCGTGCAGGTGCTGGCGCCATCGTCGGCATGCAGTTCACCGCACAGCAACCGCCCGATGGTTCGGTGTTCATGCTGACCTCGACCGGTTACGGCTTCCTCATCAACAAAGGCTCGAACGTCGACCTCGTCAATTCCTTTGCCTCGGTGGCGATGATCGGGTTCTCCGACAGCGCACTGGTCATTCATCCGCATCTGCCGGTGAACACGGTGAAGGAGTTCATTGCGCTGGCCAAAAAACGTCCCGGCGAGCTGCTCTATTCGTCGTCCGGTGTGGGCGGCTTTCCGCACATGAGTACCGAACTGTTCAAACTGATGGCCGGCGTCAACCTCACACACGTGCCGTTCAAAGGTGGCGGCCCGGCCATTGCCGATACCGCAGCCGGCAACACGCAGCTGCAGCTCGGCTCGATCCCGACGGTGATCGGCCAGATCCGCGCCAAGCGACTCAAGGCCATTGCCGTGGGCGGCCCCAAGCCCCATCCTTCATTGCCGGGCCTGCCGACCATCAGTGAATCCGGAGTGCCCGGCTATGTGTCGCAGATCTGGTTCGGCGTGTTTGCGCCGAAGGCGACGCCTGCCGCCATTGTTTCGGCGATGCATGGCGGCGTCGGCGCCGCGATGGACAATGCCGACACCGTCAAGCGCCTGAATGAACAGGGCGTGGACCTCACTAAAATGTCGAGTGCGGAGTTTGCGAAGATCATGGCGACCGAGCAGGAGAAGTGGGCCAAGGTCATCAAGACTGCAAACATCACCGGCGAATAAGCACGCAAGGAACCCCATGCCTGGCGCATCCGATCTGATCCCTCCGCAAACCGGGCATGCCCTGCTGTCCGCCACCGCAGCCAGCGCTGCCATTCACGCTGGTACGCTGACTTCGGAGGCGCTGGTCTCGGCCTGCCTCGAACGCATCGCCGAACGCGAAGGCGATGTGCAGGCCTGGGCCTTCATTGATCCCGAGCTGGCGTTGGCACAGGCGCGGGCGCGCGACCGTGAACCGAAGCGATCCTGGTTGCACGGCATTCCAGTCGGCATCAAGGATGTCATCGACACCTGCGACATGCCCACCGGTTACGGCTCGCCGATTTATCAGGGTCATCAGCCGGTGGCCGATGCCGCCTGTGTTGCGCAGATCCGCGAACTCGGTGGCGTGATCCTCGGCAAAACCGTATCTACGGAATTCGCCACACGCCATCCCAACAAGACCCGCAACCCGCATCGCCTCACGCAAACGCCGGGCGGTTCATCGAGCGGTTCCGGCGCTGCCGTCGCCGATTTCATGGTGCCGCTGGCACTGGGCACGCAAACTTCGTCTTCGGTGATCCGGCCCGCGGCCTATTGCGGCGTTGTCGGTTACAAGCCGGGTTTCGGCCTGATCAACCGCGCCGGTATGAAGTTTCTGGCGGAATCGCTCGACACCATCGGCATCCTGTCGCGCACCGTCACCGATGCCGGCATGCTTGCAGCGGTGTTATCCGGCTTGCCCGTCGGTCCCGATTCGTTCAAGGGCGGCAAGGCGCCGCGCATCGGTCTGTGCCGAACGCCATGGTGGCGCGAAGCCTCGCCGTCGGTGCAGCAGTCGCTGCTGCAATGCGCCGAACGCTTTCGCAAAGCGGGGGCCACGGTGGATGAAATCGAACTGCCGCCCGAATTTTCTGAATTGAATGACGTGCAGATCCGTTTGAGCGCCTATGAATTTTTCCGCGCGCTCAGCCACGAACGAATCCGTCATCCGAAGTTGATCTCCGCCAGCCTGACCCAACGCATCGCCGTCGGCGGCCAGGTCACGCGGCAGCAATACGAAGCCGCAGTCGCGCTGATGAAACGCTGCCAGCGCTGGATGGAAAAAGAGATGGCTGGTTATGAACTGCTGATGGCGCCGAGCGCGCCGACTGAAGCGCCGGACATCGCCGGCACCGGTGAGCCCACCTTCGGTCTGATGTGGACCCTGCTGCAGATGCCGTGCATGACGCTGCCCTGCGGTGTCGGGCAGTCCGGACTGCCGGTGGGTGTGCAACTCGTTGCCGCCTGCGGCAATGACATCGGGCTTTATCGCGATGCCGCCTGGGCCGAGGCCGTGCTGTCTGCGGGCTGAACGAACCGCAGTCCGACCCGCAGCCCCTTACTCATCAAAGCGAAACACCAGCGACGGCTGCTCCATGCGGTCGCGCGGCTTGCGCATGCGCGCAGCCATTGCCAGTGCATGCGGCGCGTTTTCCAGCAGGATCATCATCTGCCTCGAATCGAGTTTGAGGCCTGCCTGCAGCGCCATCTGTTCAACATGCGAGTGCTCGGTGGCGCTGAGTGTTGAGGGCTTGGGTTCATTGCCCTGCAGATCCGGTGCGGGCAGGGCTTCGCCGTCGGTCAGCGGCGCGCGGCGCAGATGCCAGTTGGTGGCCTGCTGGAAGGCATGACCCGCCTGCAATACACGCGCGTCATCCCCCGGCCGGCCGATCAACTGCATGCCCAGCGGCAAACCGCCGCTGGTGTAACCGCAGGGCAGTGCCAGCGCCGGCGTACGGCCGGTGTTGGCGGGCGTGCAGACATTGCTTTTGAGCCAGAAATTTTCAGAGCGGTAATCCTCGAAACGCGGCGCAGGTCCAAAGCCGCTGGCCAGCAGCACATCAAAACGTTCAAACACCGGGCGCATGTCTGCGAGGTAGCGCCGGTGCTCGCGCAGCGCCTGCACATAATCAGCGGACTGGAACAGGCAGGCCGGTAGCGCACGGCCGAGGAAATCGCGGCCGAATTTCTCCGGACTGCGGATCAGGTTTTCCTGGTGAATCGAAAAGATTTCGCTTTCGGCGATCACCACCTTGATGTCGAAACCGTCCTGCACCGGGCGAATGCGGCAGGGGCTTACCGTGGCGCCCAGTGATTCAAACACCTTCACCGCGTCTTCCAGCGCACGCGCATGTTCCGGAACCGCCGGAATGTCTTCTTCCCAGTAATGGCGCAACACGCCGACGCGCAGGCCGCGCACCGGCCGGCCGAGTGCGCTGTGGAAATCAACATCCGGGTAGCGGATGCTGCCGTGATCAGCAGCGTCGTAGCCGGCGATGGCCTGCAACAGGATCGCGCAGTCCTCGGCGCTGCGTGCCATCGGTCCGCAGTGATCAAAGGTGAATGAATTGGGAATCACCCCCGCGCGACTGACCAGCCCGTAAGTCGGCATCAGCCCCGTGATTCCGCAGAACGATGCAGGTCCGCGGATCGAGCCGCCGGTATCGGAACCCATTGCCGCCGGCATGAAGCCTGCCGCCAGCGCCGCGCCGGAGCCGCTCGATGAACCGCCGGTGAAACGCGACAGATCCCAGGGGTTGCGTGACGGCGGCCACGGCAAATCAAACGAAGGGCCGCCATGTGCGAATTCATGCGTCTGCAGTTTGCCGAGCAGAATCGCGCCCGCTTCCAGCAATTTGCGCGTGGCGGTCGCATCCTGCGCCGGGAAATTGTCCGCGCACACCGCCGAGCCGCCCGAAGTAAGCAGGCCCGCCGTGTTGTAGATGTCTTTAAGGCCGAAGGGAATGCCGTGCAGCGGTCCGCGATACTGCCCGCGTTGAATCTCCTGTTCGGCAGTGCGCGCAGCGGCGAGCGCGCGATCCGTCGTCAGCGTGATGAAGGCCTGCACCCGGTGATCCATCTGACCGATGCGTGACAGCAGCGCCTGCGTCAGTTCCACCGGCGAGAGTTTTCCGGACTGAATCAGTCGTGCGGCGTCGGCAATTGATAGGTAATGCAGATCGGGGCTACTCATGAGTGTCCTGTCAGAAACGGTAGTTGCGGAATAGCTGAATGTGCTCCTGCCCGCGGATTTATTTTGCCGGGCTTTGCGGCACCGGCGGCAGCACGCCCGTCAGATGCTCCGGTGCACCCACTGCCCGCATCCACTTCGTCGACACCACGCGCCACTTCGGATCTTTTTCTTTCAACAGCGCCAAGACCCCGGGCAGATGGGCTGCGCCATAGGTGATGTAAATCTTTTTGCTGTGGTGGGTGATGATCTGCTGCGCCAGATGGCGGTTGCGGTAATCAAGGATCACCGGCGCCAGCGGGCCGCTGGTATCGCCCAGCGAACTCATCGAGGCGTTGATGGCCCCGCGGCAAAGGATGCCGAGGATGTTTTTCTGTGCGGGCGTGCCGTCCTTGGCGTAATCGATCATGAAATCCACCGGGCCGGCATCGTCGCTTTTGGTGTCGCCCGGTTTGGCCGGCTTTTTCTGCACGGCTGCGGCAAATTTCGGATCGGCTTTGGCGAGGCGGTCGAACTCGCGCTTCATGTCCAGCGTGGTGACGTCCGCCGTGACATGGCGGTCCGGATGCACCTTCATGTCTTTCGCGAGCAGGCTGAAATAATCCAGTTGGAACTGCATCCCGCACACCGAACTGAGCATCTTGTAATTGTCGGAGAGGTCGCCGCCGCCGGCGAGATTGTCGCGGAACCAGTCGTCCCCCTCGCCGGGCGAGGGCTGCACGCCCTCGTAAAACAGCGTGTAACCGTCGGAGAGCGCCTTTTCCAGGTCGTAGACCACGGATTTGTAGAAGGGCTCGCTGCCGACATGCACCATGCCCTGGAACACCACGGTCTTGCTGCCGTTGGTGAGCGTGACTTGCGGAATCGCCGACGGATGTGCGTTGACCTCGAATGACAGGTAATACACCGGCAGGCTGATCAGCACCACCATCAGCATCAGCGTGGCGATGCTGATCTTCAGGTACTGACGCAGTGTTTTGAAATGCGGATTCTTGCGGCACACCAGCCACCACAGCCCCAGCACCGGCAAGGCCAGCAGCAGCGCTGCCACCAGCAGCCCGAGGAAAAAACTGCCCGGCCACACCAGCACCACCGGCAACCCGCAGAGGAACAACACCACCAATACAAACCACGCAATCGAACGGGTAACGATGCCGGCGTGCTGGGAAAACGGGATAGAGGAAGTCATGATTATAAGTATATGATTTTATTAATATTTAGTCGTGTGCGGAATGACCTGCCCGCCGCAATTCACAAAACACTGCTGGTAGTCATTGTCGCAGCGATAGGTGTTCTCCGAGGAATAACAACTCCGGCGCTGGCATTTTCCCGGGTCCGTCTTGTTGGCGGTCGCTGCCGACAGACAGGCGCGATAGCCGGATTCGGCGTTGCGCTCGCAGAAGGCCTTGTCGCTTTGCGCGCGCTGCATCTCATTGCCACGGCACTGCTCGCGGATGCCCGCGCACTGCGTCACACAGATCTTGCCGGCATCGGAGGCGGGCACCACAAATTCATAGGTGGTGGTTGTGCAGGAGGCCAGCAGGGCGGCCAACACGATCAACAAGAGTCGAGATAAAGGAATATTCATATAGAAGGGGATTTCGGTGGATCGCAGGGGTTCGGACGGTCGGTGGTGTTACTTTGAAGTGCCATTTGCATCAGCCAGGCATGCACCTCGTGTGCGGCATAGACTTTTGCGCCGTTATCGATTGATTGATTGATCGGCGGCATGAGCGTACTGCAAAAACTGAAGATCATTGGGCGAACGCCTAAGGTTGCAATCCATTGGATACTTCAGGACTCTGTTTTGCGGGTTCGCCAGTATTCAGGCTTCTGTCGGTCATGCGCAACGGCAACAATTTCGATGACATCGCCATTAACGCGATAAATCAGTCCATATTGAAAGCGTTTGAGGTGGCAGCGGCGTAGCGACTGGCTCATCGGATGCCATGCGTCCGGAAATTCAAGGATCAACTGTCGCGCCTGTGCGATTTCCAGCAGAAACCGTTCACCCAAACCCGCTTCCTGCAACTCCAGCCAAACAGCTGCGTCGTTCAGTTCACGTTGTGCTGCTGCGGCAAAGCGCAGTTTCATGCGTATTTCAGCCGCGCGCGAGCCTCCACCATGACTTCATCAAAATCGTAGGTTTTCATTTCGCCACGATCAATGGCGGCGATCCTGTCCTCGCACTCCTTGAGCCAGGCGGCTTCCCATTCCAGGTCATGCGGTGCGTTCAAGTCATACAGCGCATTGATCAGGAGAGCACGGTCTTCGGTGCTCAATTTCTTGGCCTGTTCGAGCAAATTGTCGATGGATTGATGCATGGTTTGTACCTCAAAATTTGATAGCTTACGAAGCATTCTATACCGGTCAGTGATGCGCTATTCAGGTGGCATACAGCGTTTTTAATCCTTTCAGGATCATATCGCGCGGCGCTTAATCCGGCTGTACGCCCGCCAATTTCACCCCAGGTGTTCCCCTGTCCGAAAACCGCCTCACCTCCTCCCCGCAAGCAAACGCCTTCAGGCGGTCGGTGCCCTGCCGGTAAATCCGTTGCGGCAGCGAATCTGATTTGCGGCGGCGTTCGCATCGTGAGCGGATTTCGGATATCGGATCACACCTAGTGCGGAAGGTTTCACACATATTGAAACCCCGCTTGTGTTTTGTTCTGAAAATACCTAGTGTCTTCGGGTCTATTGCCCGACAAGTACTTAAACGACAACACGGCGATACGACGCAATCCTCTGGAGGAGGATGTATTGCAGCCGGCCTGGTCTATGTTCTGCGTGCGGCTGCCCGATCAATGCATCGAGTGAGAGGTCCGGTATGACACGAGTGCTGGCAATAATGGTCGCGCTGTGCTGTGGTGGCTTTGCTTCCTGGTCACAAGCCGCAGATAAATGGGTGCCAGACCGTTTCGTCGAGATCGTCGCCGGGTCAGGCGCAGGCGGTGCACAGGATCGCACCGCAAGAACCATGCAGAAAATCTGGCAGGAACGGAAAATCATCACCGTGCCCGTCAACGTTTCCAACAAACCGGGTGGCGGCGGTGCGTTGAGCCTGGCCTTCCTCAACCAGCAGGGTGGTGAAGGACGGCACATTGCCGTGGGGTCACCCACATTCCTGATCAATCACATCGCCGGCACTGGCCAGGTGTCGCATACCGACATCACGCCGCTGGCACGGTTGTTCGGTGAATACATCGTCATCGCTGTCAGGACCGAATCACCGCTGAAAAGCGGCGCCGACCTTGTGCGCCGGTTGAAGGCTGACCCCTCCACGGTCAGTGCCGCGGTCGCCACTGCCCGCGGCGGCATGCAGCACATCGCGGTTGCGCGCCTGGCCAAGGCGGTCGGCGCCGATTTCAGAAAAATGCGCATCGTTGTATTCAACTCCGGCGGCGAATCGATTTCGCAGGTGCTGGGCGGACACATTGATGTGGTATCGACAGCAGCAGCCAACGCCGCGCCCCATGTTGCGAACGGACAGTTGCGCATCCTCGGCATTGCCGCGCCCCAGCGCATGACCGGCGCACTGGCTGCCGTGCCGACCTGGAAGGAGCAGGGGGCGGACATCGTGGTCTCCAACTGGCGCGCGGTGATCGGACCCAAGGCCATGAGCGCCGCGCAGATCGCCTGGTGGGACCAGTCGCTGCAAGCGCTGGTGAACACCGCGGAATGGAAGGCCGACGTCCAATCCAACCACTGGGTAAGCAATTACCTCGGCAGCGCCGAGAGCAAGGTCTACTTCGCCGAGCAATACGATGAAATGCGCGACGTCGTCCGTGAACTGATGGCCAAATGACCAACCGGGGCCTTGCAACCTGATGGAGAACAAAATGCCCAACCCCGCGAACATGCAGGCGATGGCCGGCGTGAAAGTGCTCGAACTGGGCACCACCATCGCCGGACCGTTCTGCGCGCGCCTGCTGGCCGATTTCGGCGCTGAAGTGATCAAGGTCGAACCGGCCGAAGGTGATCCCTCGCGCGTCTCCGGCAAGCGCTACAAGGACAAACCCCTTTACGCCGCAACCCTGATGCGCAACAAGCGCCTGATCGTCGTCGATTTACGCAAGCCCGAGGGGCAGGCCCTGATCCGCCGGCTGGTTGCGAAAGTTGACGTGCTGGTTGAGAACTTCCGGCCCGGCACGCTGGAGAAATGGAATCTCGGATACGACGCACTGTCCGCGATCAATCCCGGGCTCATCCTGGTCCGGGTCTCCGGCTATGGCCAAAGCGGTCCCTATAGCCAGCGGCCGGGCTATGGCGTGGTGTGCGAGGCCGTCGGTGGGCTGCGCCACATCACCGGCGATGCCGACCGCCCGCCGGCGCGCGCCAACATCGGCCTCACCGACTGCATCACCGGTCTTTATGCGGCATTCGGCACGATGATGGCGCTGCGCCACCGCGACCTCACCGGACGCGGCCAGGTCGTCGACACAGCGCTCTACGAATGCGCGTTCAGCTTCATGGATGCCCATGTCGCCTCCTATGAAAAGCTCGGCTACGTCGTCGGGCGCGAAGGTGCAGGTCATTCCGGCAGTGTGGTCAACAACCTGTTCAAGACCCGCGACGGCGATTACGTACACATCCAGGGCTCGCAGACCAACAGTTTCCGCCGTCTCTGCCTCGCGATGGGGCGTGCTGACATTCTCGACAACCCGAAATTCAACACCCGCCTTGAACGCGTCAAACACGGCGATGAAATGGACGCGATCGTTCAGGACTGGGTCGGCGCGCGTGACTATGCCGAGGTCGAAACTGCGCTTTCGGCGGAGGATGTCGTGTTCACGCGCATCTACACCATGGCCGATATTTTCCGCGACCCGCATTTCAAGGCGCGTGAAATGATCCGCGACGTGCCCGACGAAGAACTGGGCAGCATTGCGATGGCGGCGCCGGTGCCGAGATTGTCAGCGACGCCCGGCAGCATCCGCAGCAGCGGCGGGCGTATCGGACGCGACACCGTGGCGGTGCTGCGTGAAGAGCTGGGTATCACGGACGGCGAGTTCGACGATCTGGTCAACAAGGGAATCGTCAGCTTCGCTGCGGAAAACAGCAACGCAGGAGGGCAAAAAAAATGATTTTCGAAATGACTCACGACACGATTTGCCACTCGATCCGTCTCATCACCCACAGCAAGGCTCGCGGCATGATCCGAATCCCCGGCCGCTATTGCATCGCAGCCGGATTGGCCGCCGCGCTCGCCGTGGGGGCAACGCCGTCCGCGCTGGCGCAGTGGAAGCCCGACCGGATGACCGAACTGATCGTCAGCGTCGCGCCCGGCGGCAACCAGGACATCACTGCGCGCACCATCCAGTCGATCTGGCAGGAACGCAAGATCCTCTCCCCGGTAAACGTCATCAACAAGCCCGGTGGCGGCGGTGCGATTGCCTATACCCACATGAGCCAGCGCACGAAAGACCCCTCGCAACTGCTGATTCTCGCGCCGACGATGATGACCTCCAGGATCATGGGCGTCGGCCAGTTCACGCATCGCGACTTCACCCCGATCGCGATGTTGTTCAACGAATACATCTTCACCGTCGTCAAGGCGGAATCGCCGCTTAAAAGCGGGGTTGATCTGATACGGCGCTTCAAGGAGTCGCCCGACAGCCTCAGCGTTGGCGTTGCAACCGCTGTCGGCAATCACATTCACATGGGCATCGCATTGCCGATGAAGGCCGCCGGCGTCGACATCAAAAAAATGAAAGTGGTGGCGTTCAAATCCTCGGGCCAGTCGCTCACCGCTGTGCTCGGCGGCCACATTGAAGTCGCAGCGGCGACATTTGCCGCGGTACTGCCGCACGTCACCGCCGGCAGCCTGCGCATCGTCGGCGTCAGTGCGCCGCAGCGCATGGGCGGCGCGCTGGCCACCATTCCGACCTGGAAAGAGCAGGGTGCCAACGCCGTGTTTGATAGTTGGCGCGGCATTGTCGGTACCAAGGGCATCAGCGAAGCACAGGTCAAATACTGGGAAGCCGCTTTCCTCGCACTGAGCCAGACCGACGAGTGGAAAGCCGACATCGACAAGAACTACCGCGTGAATCACTTCCTTAATGGCCGTGACTCCAACGCCTACTGGGACGCGCAGTACAAGGAACTGGAAGAAGGCCTGACGGAACTCGGCCTCGCCAAACGTTAAAAACGTTAAAACGCGATCAATCAACACCACAAGACAACAAGGACTCAAATGCCAGATCAACCAGAACAGGCCGAAGGCTGGGCACCCGAGGCCGACGAAATCCGCCAACGCTACGGCTGGGCCGAAGCAATGGGTGGCGAAGAGGCCGTACGCCTGCGCCACGAAAAAGGATTTCTCACGGTGCGCGAGCGCATCGCCGGCATCGCCGACCCTGACAGCTTCCAGGAGGTCGGCAAGCTCACCGGTAAAGGCCAATATGACGAGCAGGGACGCGTCATCAAGGTCACGCCCGCGCCCTATGTGATGGGCATCGCCGAAGTCGATGGCCGGCCGGTGGCCATCGGCGGTGAAGACACCACCGTTCGCGGCGGCACCAGCTGGGGCCACGGACGGCGCAAGGGCGGGCAGGGCGGCTTCATCGACGACCTCGCCTACCATTACCGCATCCCGCTGATCCGCCTGATCGATGGTTACGGCGGCGGTGTTGCTTCTGCCAAGCGGGGCTTCACCGTGTTCCCCGGTCACACCAATGATCCCGGCGTCAATGTGGCCGAACTGCTGGGTGTGGTGCCGGTCGTGAGTGCCGTGCTCGGCATCGCCGCCGGCGGCCCGGCGCAGCGCGCCGTGATGTCGCACTGGTCGGTGATGGTCAAGAACAGCACCATCTTTGCCTCGGGGCCGCCCATTGTCGAGCGCGGGCTCGGCCAGAAACTCACCAAGGCCGAACTCGGCGGCCCCCAGGTTGCTGTCGACAAGGCCGGCACCATCGACAACGTCGCGAGCAGCGAAGAGGAATGTTTCCAGCTGATCCGGCGCTTTCTGTCATACATGCCCACCAATGTCTGGCAAATGCCGCCGGTGGTGCCCACCGACGACCCGGTCAACCGCCGTGAAGAAGAACTCATCCGCATCGTGCCGCGCGACCCGCGCAAGCCCTACAGCATGAAGCGTGTCATCGAGATGATTGTTGATCGCGGCTCGATGTTCGAAATCCAGGGCACCTACGGACGCTCGGCCATCACCGCACTGGCGCGACTGAACGGCTACCCCGTCGGCGTGATCGGCAACAACCCGATGGTCGGCGGCCGCATCGACGTCAAATCCGCACGCAAGCAGGCGCACTTCATCGAACTGTGCGACTGCTTTCATATCCCGATCGTGTTTTTCCTGGATGTGCCCGGCTTCATGATCGGCAAGGAATCCGAAGAGGCCGCGATCCTGCGCGAAGGTGCGCGCGCGATCCACGCCAAATGCCAGGCCACCGTGCCGCTGATCTCGGTGGTCGCCCGCACGGGCGATGACGCCGGCGGCGGCGTCGGCATCGATAAATACGGGCTCGACTTCAAGATTGCCTGGCCTTCGGGTGAATGGGGTTCACTGGCCGTTGAAGGCGGCGTGCGGGCGCAATACAAACGCGAAATCGAAAGCGCGCCGGACCCCGCAAAACGCGAAAAAGAGATCGAGGCCGAACTGAAGCGGATCACCTCGCCCTTCCTCAGCGCCGAAGCCTTCGCTGTGGAAGACCTGATCGACCCCCGAGATACCCGCGCTTACCTGTGCCGCTTCATCAAGGCGATGCAGCCGCGATTGCAGGCCGATGTGGGCATGCGGCCGAAATACGGGGTCAGGCCTTAGATCATTCTGCTGTCCTCACGCGCGATGGCAATCACGTCTCTTAGATATGTTCGGCATCGCGCGAATCAGGCGGCATAGAGCGTTCGCAATTCCGCCAGGATCGCATCGCGTCGGAACGGGTTGTCGAGGATTTCGGGCGTAGCCACATCAACTGTGCGTCCGCCGAACAATGCGGAGAGTTCTTCCTGCAGCGCAGGTATGACCAGTAGTGACACATCGCTCTGCGGCGAGAACTCAACCAGCAAATCAATATCGCTTTCGGGCGTGAGTTCGTTGCGCGCTGCCGAGCCGAACAGACTCAGCTTGTGAATTTTGTATTTGCGACAGAGTGCTGCGAGACGACCGCGCGGAATATGCAGTTTGGTATGCGGCACGACGTGATACTCGGCCTGCGGGCTGTGCAGAACCGGTGCGACAGCGGGTTGCCGGCTTTGCGTGGTTGTTGCCGCATCGGCGTTGCTCAACAGATCAACCAGCGCATTGAAGCTGCCGCATTCGCGGTTGGCGCGGTAATGCACCTGGCGGCCGACTTCCTCACGCAGCAATAAACCCAGATCCGTCAGCGTGCGCAGATCCCGGTGCAGTGAGCCCGGTGACGCACCGGTCACCCGCGCGAGCTCGCGTACATGCAAGGCGGCGTCGGGTTCCAGCAGCAAAGTCCGCAAGACCGCGGCGCGGGTGTTGCCCAGCAGAAAGTTGACGATCTTGACGGTGGATATTGATGTTCTCATAATTGCTTCGATTGTAGCCATTATGAGAACAATAAGAAACTTCCGGTGATATTAATTAAGTATTTGTTTTTAATAATTATTTTTATATTCCGTGAGTAATTGCTTCCTATCAACACGCAGTGAGTCATCCGCTCAGTAGCTGCGTTCGGACTTTAAGTAACATAAAAGTTACTATAAAATGCCTGCCATCAAAGTCGTTGAATACTTGGATGCACGCGGTCAATCGCTGTTTGCCCGCTGGTTTGACGATCTCAATGCCGAGGCGGCGGCGAGGGTGACGACCGCGCTGTATCGAATGGGGCAGGGCAACTTCTCAAACGTAAAAGGCGTGGGTGGTGGCGTATTTGAATACCGAATCGATTTCGGTCCGGGTTACCGGATTTATTTCGGCAAGGACGGCGACACTGTGGTGATTCTGCTGGGCGGCAGCACCAAGCAACGTCAGCAGCAGGCAATAACGTTTGCCACGCAGGCATGGATTGACTGCAAGCGCCGCAAAAACGAACAACGTTAAGCGAGGTAACGATGGCACTGACCCGGGATTTCAAGGAAACCGTATTTGCGCGTGCGCAGAGCGACGTCAAATTTCGTCAGGCCCTGTTTACCGAGGCGATCAATGCTTACCTTGCGGGCGACACCAGCACCGGCAAGGCCATGCTGCGCGATCTGGTCAACGCAACTGTTGGTTTCGAGGGGCTGGCTGTGGAAATGGGCGCGCCCAGCAAGAGCCTGCATCGCATGCTGGGCCCAAGCGGTAATCCCAGCACCGAGAATTTTTTCGGGATTGTCAGCGCCCTGCAAAAGAAAACACGCGTAAAACTGCGGGTGACTGCGCAGTAAATCCCATCACTACTCCGGCTGATACCCCGACAGCTTCACC
>CAZHFZ010000062.1:0-16287 GCA_964531455.1 uncultured Bordetella sp. | reverse complement strand
TGGAACTGATGCAGGCCTGTCTTGCACGCATCGAACGCTGGGATCCGCTGCTCCGCGCCTATATCACTGTTTGCGCCGATGCCGCGCTGGATGCGGCGCGTGTTGCCGAGCGTGAGATTGCTGCCGGACAGTGGCGCGGCCCGCTGCACGGGTTGCCGTTTGGCGTAAAAGACCAGCTCAACACCAAAGGGGTGCTGACGACATTGGGCTCCAGGGTGATGTCCACCAACATGCCAGATCGTGATGCAGCGTTCATTCAGCGCTTGAAAGCCGCAGGCGCAATCCTCATCGGCAAGGAAAATCTGCACGAATTCGGCAAGGGCGGTACCGTGGATTTCCCCTATGGCCAGCCGCGAAATCCATGGAACCCTGCGCATAACCCCGCCGGTTCCTCCAGCGGCTCGGGCATTGCGGTCGCAGCGGGATTTTCGTCGGGCTCTCTGGGTGAAGACACCGGCGGATCGGTGCGCAGCCCGGCCGCTGCGAACGGCATTGTGGGCCTGCGACCGACCTTCGGGCGTGTCAGCCGTAATGGCGGCATCATGTACGGCTGGACCGCGGACACCATCGGACCGCTGACACGCACGGTTGAGGACAACGCGTTGTTTCTTCAGGCGATCGCCGGTCACGATTCTGAAGATCCTCTGTCAAGCACACGACCGGTGCCGGACTATGCGGCAGCGCTGAAGAACGGGGTGCGCGGCATGACTCTGGGCGTGGTTCGCGAACTGAGCTGGCCGGATGGCGCAAATGCCGAAGTGGTTGCTGCGATGAAGGAAGCCATTCGTGTTTTTGAAAGTCTGGGCGCAACGATTCGCGAAGTATCGCTCGCCCGCGCCAAGTATGCGGTGCCGCTGCAGTTGCTGACTTCGGACTCGGACATTGCGACGATGATGCTGCGCAAATGGCTACGCACAAACTGGCATGTTATGGATGTCGGTACCCGTACGCGGCTGGCCGCCGGTTGCCTGATTCCGGCCGCCATCTACCATCGTGCAATGCGCGGAAGGGCGTTGGTGCGGCGCGAGGTGCTTGATGTGCTGGGTGGCGTCGATGCGCTGATCTGCCCGACCAATTTACATCCGCCGGGTCTCATCGAGGCAGTCAAGGAAAATGTAGACTCCGAAGAGGCAATGGAGAAGAAAGTACTGCTGCGACGTATCAGCACTTACCCGTTCAGCATGGCCAATATTCCGGCACTGGCGTTGCCGATGGGTTTTACTGCCAACGGATTGCCGCTGTCCTTGCAGATCGCGGCGAAACCATACGCTGAAGCAACCGTTTTCAACATCGCACACGCCTATGAGCAATCAACGGTATGGCATACTCGTCATCCCGGCCTTGAAAAACTGGATTCAGGAATAAAGACCAAATGAAACTGACCCGCGAACAAACACGCACTCTTGCCGCCACGGTGGGGCTGGATATCCCCGATGCTGATCTTGATAGCGTGACTTTGCGTACATCGGCATTGCTGGCGTCGATGGCCCGGATGGAAGCCGAACTGGGGGCAGAGATGGATGCGGTAGAACCGTTGCCTCCGGTATTCCCAAGAGAAGATTTCGACTGAATTTAGTCAGGTTGCAGCTGGCAAGAACATTGCTCTGTAAATCATGCAGCTTGTGATGTAACGCACCGCATTGATACAAAATTCACCTCTAAAGTAAATATATCAAAGGAATCAAATAGTTATGAAGAATCATCGTTACTGGGCACTGTCGGCTGCGACGCTGCTGGCATGCACCACCATTCAGCCGGTTGCCGCACAGGCGGTCAAAGCTGGTGCCGATTATCCGAATCGACCGGTGCGGCTGGTTGTATCTGCAGCGCCTGGCGGCAGCAGCGATGGCGCAGCACGCGTCATCGCCCAGCGTCTTGGCGAGAAGTGGGGGCAGCAGGTTGTCATCGATAACCGGGGTGGCGCCGGCGGCATTCTGGGTGCCGGCACAGTCGCGCAGGCACTGCCAGACGGATACACCATCGGCATGGTATCCCTGCGTTTTGCGGTCAATCCAAGCCTGCTTAAAGTGCCGTTTGACACCGTCAAGGATTTTACTCAGCTGACCATGACTGCCGCCGTCGGCAACGTACTGGTCGTTAACTCAAAATCGACACTCCAGACCGTCAAGGAACTTGTTGCACAGGCCAAGGAAAAGCCGGGCCAACTGACCTTCGCATCTTCCGGCATTGGCGGAGCGCCGCACTTGGCCGGTGAATTTTTTGCGATGCAGACTGGAACCAAGCTGCAGCACATTGCCTACAAGGGCGGCGGCCCGGCCATCATCGACCTGCTGGCCGGCAGCGTGACCATGAGTTTTGCATCACTGACCTCGGCATTGCCGCATATCAAGAGCAACCGCCTGCGTCCTTTGGCCGTAGCGGCCAAAACACGCGCCCGTCAGTTGCCCGATGTCCAGACGATGAAGGAAGCCGGGGTCGGTGAGATCGCCGTGCTCGACTGGCAGGGCTTGCTGGCACCCAAGGGGGTATCGAAACCGATCGCAGACAAACTTTCAGGCGAAATACGTTCCATTCTGAAAGAGCCGGCGGTGGAAGCACGCTTCGATGCGATGGGGCTTGATGTCATTGGCAGTTCGCCTGAGGAATTCAGGAAAATGATTGAAGAAGAAGTCAAACGATGGGCTACGGTGGTCAAGGCCGCCAATATCAAGATTGATTAAGACGATGTCATCAACAATGGAAAACTGCAGAGGAATTGGCACCTGTGGCTAAACCCAAAATCTGTGTGGTGGGCACCGGGGGCACGATTGCTTCACGTTATGACCAAAAAATCGGCGGTCATGTATCGGCAGCGACGGCGCAGGATCTGGTTGCCGCCGTTCCCGAGTTGTCCGAGATCGCAGATATCGAAGTGGTCGAGCATTCCAACATCAACAGCGCCTTGATGGATACGCCGACGGCTTTTGGCTTGCGCGATACGCTGCGCCGGGTTCTCGCGGATGACAGCGTCGCCGGGGCTGTGGTGACGCATGGTACGGCCACGCTGGAAGAGTCCGCCTATCTGATGGACCTGACCGTAGGCAGCGACAAGCCCATCGTGTTTACCGGTGCGCAGCGCAATGCTGATGAAAAAGATCCGGATGGCCCGAGAAACATCCTCTATGCAGCGATGATCGCCTCTGATCCCGAAGCACGCGGGCGCGGGGTCATGGTTGCGCTCGGCAGCCAGATTCATGCCGCGCGCGATGTCACCAAGATCAATCCCGAAGTGCTGACCTGTTTTGGCGCCCGTGATGGCGGCCCCATCGGCGCCGTATCCAGATATGGCGCATCATTTTTTTCAATGCCGCAGCGGCGGATTCATCTTGAGGTTGATCATGTCCGCGACAACGTGCACATCATCAAGATGGGACAGGGTGGCAATGACCTTCTGTTCCGTGCCTGCATTGCCGGAAAAGTGGATGGCATCGTCATTGAAGGGAGCGGTGGCGGCAACGTCAATGGACCTTTTTATGCAGGCGCCTGCGCGGCACTCGATGCAGGCATACCGGTAATCGCCGGTCTGCGCCTTACTTCAGGCTCGCCACATCTTGGCAAGGGTTACCCGGGTTCATTTCAGAGTCTGCTGGCCAAGGGGGCGATTTCCTCAGGTTATCTGAGCGGCATCAAGTCACGGATCCTGCTCATGGTTGCATTGGCCAGCACCAATCAAAATGAAAAGCTGAAAGCCATATTCAAGGCTGCCGGCGGCTGAAAGCCCACCGCTTCAACATCGAATTTTTTACTTCCGGAGAATCAGATTATGCGTGCAACTGCTGTATTCGTTACGCTTTTTGCTACGGCCCTGGCGCCGTCTTTCGCCGAAGCCCAAAGCTGGCCCACACGGCCAGTGCGTTTGATCAGTCCGTTTGCGCCGGGTGGTGGTGCTGACATCACATCCCGGGCGGTTGCACAGAGGCTGTCAACTTCGCTCGGACAGCAGGTGGTGGTGGAAAACCGCGGGGGCGCAGGTGGCATGATCGGCGTTGATGTTGCCACCAAAGCCCCCGCAGACGGCTACACGATGGTGATGGGAACCATCGGACCGATTGCGATCAATCCGAGTCTCTACAAAAAAATGACTTACGACCCGATACGCGACCTGATCCCGGTTTCGCAAACAGCCAATGCCTTGAACGTCCTGGTTGTGCACCCGTCTCTGCCAGCCAAAAACGTCAAGGAAATGATTGCCATTGCGAAAGCACGCCCCAACCAGATGAATTACGGTTCTTCAGGCCCCGGCGCCACTGATCATCTTGCCGGGGAACTGTTCAATGTACTGGCAGGCGTAAAGATGGTGCATGTACCCTACAAGGGAGGAGCGCCAGCAATGCTGGATCTGGTCGCCGGCAATGTGCAGGTCGTGTTTTCGACCGTCAGCACGGCTATCGCCGCAATGGAATCCAAACGCGTCCGGCCGCTGGCAATGACCGGGAATCAGCGCTTTGAATTGATGCCTGAACTGCCGACCGTGGCTGAGGCCGGATTAAAAGGCTTCGAAGTCAACAACTGGTACGGAATATTCCTGCCGACCGGAACACCAAAAGACATCGTTACAAAGTTGAATGCCGAAGTGGTCAAGGCACTGGCTGCGCCGGATGTCAAAAAGCGGTTGATTGAAGCGGGTATTGTTGCAACATCCAGCAGCCCTGAGGGGTTCACTGCCTACGTCAAGGCTGAATCAACAAAGTGGGCGAAAGTGATCAAGGACGCAGGCATCACCGTCGAATAATCCCGGAGTTACGGGCGACGCTGTTGCGTCGCCCGTTCATCCATCAGCGTCCGAACAGCGCGCAGGTCCAACGGGATACCTCAAACAGGTAGCGATCAGTATCGCGCCGTGTAACCAGCTGTACGCCGATGGGCAGCTGATTCGGTCCGTTGAACAGAGGCAAGGTTATCGAAGGATTGTGGCAAGCCGTCCAGATCGAGCTGAAGGCGGCCGAACCGGTGGCATTCAGGCCAACGGGCGGCTCGCCCGGTGCTGAAGGCGTCAGGATGACATCGTAGTCCCGGAAAATATCATCGAGTTGCAGGCGCAGTTTTTCAGCCTGCGCACGGGCATCACGGTATTGCTCAAAGCTGTAGGCGAGGCCGTGTTTCAACCGGTTATCGCGCAGCGTCTGGCTGATTTCCTCGTAGTGATGGTTGATTTCCCAGGCGCGGTTGCGCGCAAACTCGAAACTGGAAATCCGCTGATGGATCTCTTCGATCGGATCAAAGCTGGCCGGCAATTGGAGATCGGTTACCTTGGCGCCGGCTTTAGCCATGGTTTGTGCACAGGACTCGATGGCTTTTTTGGTCGCCTCATCGGTTTCGCCCCAGAACTGCGTGCGGCAGACCCCCACCCGCGGTGGCTGACAGGGAGTCGATGACATCGCTTCGAGCGGCACGCCGACCAGTACGTTGCGGTAGAGCGCAATGTCTTCGACAGAACGCGCAATCAACCCAAGGGTATCGAAGGACCCTGCGGCTTCCATGACGCCGGCCAAACGCAGGTCACCCCAGGTCGGACGATAACCCACACAGCCGTTGTAGGCGGCGGGACGGATGGTCGAGCCGGTGGTCTGGGTACCTATGGCAAGGGGAATCATGCGGTCGCCGACTGCCGCCGCTGAGCCGCTGGAAGAGCCGCCCGGCGTCCTTTTAGGGTCCATCGGATGCATGGTCTTGCCGGGAAAGCGATTGGCAAATTCGGTCGTGACGGTTTTGCCCATGATGATGCCGCCGGCGCGGCGGGTCAGTGCTACGCAGGCCGCGTCCATATGAGGGCGATGACCGGCATGAATCGGCGTACCGTATTCGGTCGGCATGTCGGCAGTGTCGATGATGTCTTTCATGCCGACAGGGACGCCATGCAGGGGACCGCGCGTAGTGACCCGGTCCAGAGCCTGCGCCTGCTTGATGACGAGTTGCGGATCGAGAAATTGCCAAGCCTGCACTGCGGGCTCGCGTTGTGCAATGTAATCAAGGCAGGCACGGGCAACGGCTTCAGCAGTGGTTTTCCCAGTGGCAATACGGCTGACGATTTCGGTTGCGGTCAATTCATGCAGATTTTTTTCAGGCACAACAGTTACTCCGGCATTGATTGTCAATAGCAGCAATTTTAGCTGCTGTTGCCCGGGAACGACAGAAAGTCCTGTGAAAACAACGGCGCGGAGAAAACAGCGGCGCAGGGATGGCTAAGCCTTATAATCCACGACTTTTTATCCCGCCATGTGGTTCAAGAATCTCGTTGTTTACCGATTGCCTGAAGGTTGGTCCGCCGACGCTGACGATCTCGATCGCAAGCTCGCGCATGAGGCGTTGCAGGCCTGCGGCGGCTTCCAGATGGAAAGTCGCGGCTGGGTATGTCCGCATGAAGACGGTTTATTCCTGCATCGCCAGAATCGCCAGTGGCTGTTCGGGCTTGGCGAAGAGCAGAAGTTGCTGCCGGCTTCAGTGGTGAGACAGGAAGCGCAGACGCGCGCCGATGACATGGCGCGCCAGCAGGCGCATCCGGTCAGCCGCAAGCAGATGCGCGACCTCAAGGCCCAGGTGTTGAATGAACTGCTGCCACGCGCACTGGTGCGGCGCCGGACCACCCATGCCTGGATCGACTCCGCCAGCAACTGGCTGGTCATCGACACCTCCGGCGAGGCCAAGGCTGAACAGTTCATGGAAGTATTGCGTCGGACTGATGAGGGTTTTCCGGCGCGTCGTCTTGAGACCGAACGGTCACCGGCTTCCGCGATGTCACAGTGGCTGATTCAGGGCGAGGTGCCCGGCGCATTCACCATAGACCAGGATCTGGAGTTGCGTGCTGCCGACGGCAGCAAGGCCACCGTACGTTATGTGCGGCACAGCCTCGAAGGCAAGGAAATCCGCGATCACATCAATGGCGGAAAAACCGTGGTCAGGCTCGGATTGACCTGGAATGACCGTATTTCCTTCGTGCTGACCGAGCAGTTGCAGATCAAACGCGTCACTTTCCTCGATATCCTCAAGCGCGAAGCGGATGCCGAGGTTGAAGATGACGATCAACAATTTGAAATCGACTTTGCCCTGATGACCGGCGAACTGGCATTGCTGCTGGCGGATCTGACGAAGGCATTAGGCGGGGAGAAAACCAGAACATGAGCAGCACCGCAATACCGGCCGTACAGATAAAAATCGTCAAAGCCATTGCCGCAGAACTCAATGTCAACGCCAGTCAGGTTGCCGCCACTGTAACGCTTCTCGATGAAGGTTCCACCGTTCCGTTCATCGCCCGTTACCGCAAGGAAGTCACCGGAAATCTGGACGACACCCAGCTGCGCACCCTGGAAGAGCGGCTGATCTATCTGCGCGAACTGGAAGACCGCCGCGCGGCGATCATTGCGTCAATTGAAGAGCAGGGCAAGATGACTGACGCGCTGCGCCAGGCGATCGAAGCCGGCGCCACCAAGCAAACGCTGGAAGATCTTTACCTGCCGTTTAAACCCAAGCGACGCACCAAAGCGCAGATTGCGCGTGAAGCAGGACTGGAGCCACTGGCCGATGCGTTGCTCGGAAATCCAATGCTCGATCCGGAGACCGAAGCGGCGGGGTATATCAATGTCAAACCCGCAACGGAAGGCGTCGAGGCCATCAATGTTCCGGACGCTAAAGCAGCGCTGGAAGGCGCGCGCGATATCCTCGCTGAGCGTTTTGCCGAAACGGCCGAGCTGCTGGCCAAACTTCGTACCCGCTTGCACAACGAAGGCATCCTGACTTCCACCGTCGTAAAAGGACAGGAAGCGGCAGAAGAGGAGAAATTCCGCGACTACTACGCGTACTCCGAACTGATCCGCAACATTCCTTCACACCGCGCGCTCGCTTTGTTCCGTGGGCGTACGCTGGGCGTGCTGATGCTGCAACTGGGACTGGGCGAAGAACTTGAAGCAGCGGCACCGCATCCCTGCGCGGCGATGATTGCATCACATTTCGGCATTGAAGATCGCGGCCGTCCGGCAGACAAATGGCTGGCCGGCGTCTGCAACTGGACCTGGCGCGTCAAGGCGCATCTGCACCTCAGCGCTGATCTGATGCTGCAACTGCGGGAAAACGCGGAGAACGAAGCCATACGCATTTTCGGCCGCAACCTGCGTGAACTGCTGTTGGCAGCGCCTGCGGGGCCCAAGGCAGTGCTGGGTCTGGACCCCGGACTGCGCACCGGCTGCAAGGTCGCCGTGGTGGATGCGACCGGCAAGCTGCTGGACACCGCGACAATTTATCCCCATGCGCCGCGTAATGACTGGGACGGCTCGCTGGCTACGCTGGCCCGTTTGTGCGTGCAGCATGGTGTGGACCTGATTTCAATCGGTAATGGCACCGCTAGTCGTGAAACCGACAAACTGGCTGCCGAACTGATTACGCGGGCAGGGGCCCTGAAACCCCCAAGGCGCATGGCCAAGATCGTGGTCAGCGAAGCCGGCGCTTCGGTTTACTCCGCCTCAGCGTTTGCCGCTGCCGAATTTCCGGATCTGGATGTCAGCCTGCGCGGCGCCGTATCCATCGCGCGGCGGGTTCAGGATCCACTGGCAGAACTGGTCAAGATTGAACCCAAGGCCATCGGCGTCGGCCAGTATCAACACGACGTCAACCAGCGTGCATTGGCGCGGAATCTGGATGCTACCGTCGAGGACTGTGTGAACGCGGTCGGCGTTGACGTCAACACCGCATCGGCGGCGTTGCTGGCGCGCGTTTCCGGGCTGAACAGTACGCTGGCGCGCAATATTGTCGACTACCGCGATGCCAACGGTGCATTCAAGGATCGCGAGATGATCCGCAAGGTGCCGCGCCTCGGCGACAAGACCTTTGAGCAGGCTGCGGGATTCCTGCGAGTCAACAATGGCGTCAACCCGCTGGATCGTTCTGCAGTACACCCAGAGGCGTATCCGCTGGTGCAACGCATTCTGGCGCGCATCGGCAAGGAAATTACTGAAGTCATGGGGCAGACGCAGTTGCTGAAAAGCCTGTCGGCCAATGAATTTTCCGATGACCAATTTGGCGTGCCCACGGTCCGCGACGTGATTGCCGAACTGGAAAAGCCGGGACGGGATCCGCGACCGGAATTCAAGATGGCGACCTTCCGCGAGGGCATCGAAAAACTGACTGATCTGCAACCCGAGATGGTGCTTGAAGGTGTGGTCACCAACGTCGCTGCGTTTGGCGCATTTGTCGACATCGGCGTTCATCAGGATGGCCTGGTGCACGTTTCCGCACTGGCCAACCGCTTCGTCAAGGATCCGCACGAGGTGGTGAAACCCGGGCAGATCGTCAAGGTCAAGGTCATTGAAGTGGACGTCAAACGCCAGCGTATTGCGTTGACGATGCGCCTGGAGGCCCCGGCAGAGGGCGGGTCGCGGCGGTCTTCAGGGCCGGTTTCAGCCGGCGATCGCAGGCCCACCGGCGGTAATAACCGCAACGACGCCCGGCCGCAGCGGGAATCGCGGGAAGCTGCCCCGCCAAGTGCCATGGCCCTCGCGTTTGCCAAGCTGAAGAAGTAGCGCCGTAGCAGGGGCGTTGATTTAGGTCAGATAACCGCAAATCCGGTCCACACCGGATTACGGTCGTGGAGTAGGATATTTCCATGGCCAAACGCAAAGACAGCTTGCCTGCGCCGGACGCAATTCAGCGCAGCGCCGCGCAATGGAGCGAGCAATTCGGGAAAATCCATCACGCGATGGATCCTTTCGGTATTGGTGCTTCATTCCGTAAAGTGGCAGAAGGCTGGCTGGCCAATCCTGAGCAACTGGCCACTGCGCTTTCAACACTGACTCGCGACGTGCAGACCTTGCAACTCAATGCGTGGCAGACCGCGACCGGTCTCAAGCCGGATCCGGTGCTGCTCCCGAAACCGGACGACGAACGTTTTATCGATCCGGTCTGGAGCGAATCCGCACCGTTCTCGCTGCTCAAGCAATACTACCTGCTGTACACCCACTGGCTGGAAGAGGCGCTGTTTGATGCGCCCGATACGCCAGCCAAGGAACGACGCCATGCGGCTTTCTGGGCGCGGCAGTGGCTCAACACCATAGCGCCGAACAATTACTTTTTTACCAACCCGGTTGCGTTGAAAAAATTCTGGGAATCCGGCGGCACGACGCTGAGCCACGGATTGAAACAGTGGCTTGATGACCTGCGCACCGGTGATGTGCAGATGGTTGATCGCTCTGCATTCGCGGTCGGTAAAAACCTGGCGCTGACCCCCGGCGCTGTGGTGTATCGCAATGACCTGATGGAACTGATCCAGTACGCACCGACCACTGCTCAGGTGTGCACCATTCCGATCGTGATATTCCCGCCGTGGATCAACAAGTTTTACATTCTTGACCTCAACGAAAAGAAAAGTTTCGTGCGCTACCTGGTCGCGCAGGGATTTACTGTTTTTGTCGTCAGCTGGCGCAACCCGACTGCAGCGCAGTCCGGAACCACATTCGACGACTACCTGATGCAGGGCATGCGCGAGGCAGTGGATGCCGCGCGTGCGATATGCGGAACCACCCACGTGCATGCCGTGGGCTACTGCATTGGCGGCACCGCACTGGCAGCGATGATGGCCTGGTACAACGCCGAATATGCGGATGCGAAAAAGGTTCCGGTGGCGCACTGGACATTGTTGACCACGCTGACTGATTTTTCACGACCCGGCGGTATCGAGGTATTCCTCAATGAGGAAACCATCAATTCGCTGGAAGCAATGATGGCGCAACAGGGATTTCTCGAGGGACGCGACATGGCGCGCGCCTTCCGCCTGCTGCGCTCGAACAGCCTGATATGGCATTATTTCGTGCACAACTATCTGTATGGAGAAACACCGCCGGCCTTCGACGTGCTGTACTGGAATACTGACGTCACCCGTATGCCGCGTGTGATGCATGCGTTTTATCTGCGCGAGTTCTACCTGCACAACAAGCTGGTGCAGAAGGACGGCCTGACACTCGCCGGTCACGGTATTGATCTCGGTCGAATCCGTCAGCCGCTGTATGCAGTGGGCTGCGAGGAAGATCACATCGCGCCATGGAAAGCCACGTTCAAGATTGCCGGCAAGCTGAACGCACCGGTGCATTACACACTGTCCAGTTCGGGACACATACTCGGCATCATCAACCCGCCAGTAACGCCGGCGAAACGCAGCTACTGGAGCGGCCCCTGTGCCGAACAAAGCGCGGATGAATGGAAACACCAGTGCACAGAAGTGAAGGGCAGTTGGTGGGAACACTGGACGCAGCAGCTGGTTAAGCAGTGCGGGCCGCTGGTGGCGGCGCGGCAGCCGGGCAGCAACACAGATTACCCGGCACTCTGCACGGCTCCCGGCTTATACGTTCAGGAACCTTAGCGACTGCCGAACGGCATAAGGAAAATAAAAACGGCGCAGAATTCTGCGCCGTTTTTACTAAAAGTTATTTAAAAACAATAACTTGAATCACATTTCCGGTCAGTTGCGCGTTTCAACCTGCTGCAAAGGCTCGTTGGCGGTTGCTTCGACCGGCGGACGCACACGCTTGATGCGTTTCGGAACACCGTCGTCAGCCGCAGCCTGTGCAGCCTGAACACGCGCAGCATTGGTTTCCACTTGCTGCAGATCCGAAGGCCACTCCATTTTCAGTGGCTGCGGTGCCGCAGTCGCGGGTGCAGGGGCAGCGGCGGGCGCAACAGGCACAACCTCAGCCGGCACGATTGCAGCTGGTTGGGCTGCTACTGGCTGGGCTGCTACCGGTTCGGCAACAACAGGCTCAGGCTGAACAACAAGCCGTTCTTCATGCACAACCGCTGCGGTTACAGGCGCTGGCGCCGTTTCAGCAACGTAAACGGGAGAGGGAGGCGTCAGCGGGGCGGCCGTTTGCATGGATTCACGAACAACCTCTTCAACGGGTTCAACCGCAGAAGCGTTCGGAATCGCATTTTGCGTTTCAGGGTTCGGCACAAACGGCGTGCGCGGATACCAGACGCGATCAGCGCGTTGCTGCTGGCCCTGACGTTCCTGTCCCGGTTCACCCGTGCGCTCACCGCGGTCAGCGCCGCCACGGCGACCACGACGACGGCGACCGCTGCGTTCTTCACTGCCTTGCTGGTCAGGTGCCTGCGTCAACGGTGCTGCATTCGCAAGATTGGCCTGGTCAACATCAGCGGCTTCAGGCGCTGCAGGTGTACGTTGTTGCTCGCGCGGCTCCTGCGGACGCTCTTCACGAGGGCCACGGCCCCGACGCTGCCGATCATCACCACTGCGCTCGCTACCTTCGCGTTCACGACGCGGGCCGCGTTCACCGCGCTCGCCACGTCCGCCCCGGCCGCCGCGCTCACCACCGCGTTCACTGCGTTCGCCACGTGCAGAACCGCGTTCGCCGCGTTGCGGACGGCCATTTCCGTTGCTGCCCCGGGCCGGTCGTGCAGTACGTGCCGGCTCGGATGCAGCCGGTGCAGCGGCTTCGGAAGAAGGTTTGCGGCGGAACCAGCCCATGATTTTGCCGATGATGCCTTCATCCGATGCGGATGGCAGCGCGGCCGCAACCGGTGCTGCCGGCGCGGGGGCTGGCGCAGAAACGGGCGCAGCCTGCTGCATCATGGTGATGCCTTTGACCGCAGCTTCAGGGCGCGGGGCTGCGGGTTCGGCAGCACCATCGGATTTTTCCTCTTCGCTGGGCATCGCCACCATTTCGTAGCTCGGCGCCAGAGGCTCCCCCTGGTTCAGATCGTCGTGACGCAGGCGCGTCACCGTGTAATTGGGGGTTTCAATATGGATGTTGGGGATCAGCAGCACATTGACGCGGTGCCGCGCTTCCAGCAATTGCAGATCGACACGTTTTTCATTAAGCAGGAAAGTCGCGACATCAACCGGCACCTGTGCATGGACCGAAGCCGTGTTGTCCTTCATCGACTCTTCCTGAATGATGCGCAGGATGTGCAGGGCGGTGGATTCGGTGCCGCGGATATGGCCGACACCGTGGCAACGCGGGCAGGGGCTGTGACTGGATTCACCCAGCGACGGACGCAGGCGCTGGCGCGACAATTCCATCAGTCCGAAGCGCGAGATCTTGCCCAACTGGACGCGGGCACGGTCGTATTTCAGTGCATCGCGCAGCCGGTTTTCGACTTCACGCTGGTTACGCTGCGATTCCATGTCGATGAAGTCGATGACGATCAGGCCACCCAAGTCACGCAGACGGAGCTGGCGGGCGACTTCATCGGCCGCTTCCAGATTGGTGCGGAAAGCGGTTTCCTCGATGTCGGCACCACGCGTGGAACGCGCCGAGTTGACGTCAACGGCGACCAGCGCTTCGGTATGGTCGATGACCACTGCACCGCCGGACGGCAGGTTTACGCTGCGCGAGAACGCGGATTCAATCTGGTGCTCGATCTGGAAGCGGGAAAACAGCGGCACGTCATCGCGGTAGAGCTTTGCGCGGCTGACGTAGTTAGGCATCACGTGGCTCATGAACTGGACTGCCTGTTCATGGATCGAGTCGGTATCGATCAGGATCTCGCCGATGTCTTCATGGAAATAATCGCGGATTGCGCGAATCACGAGGCTGGATTCCTGGAAAATCAGGAAAGCGCCGTCCTGCTGGGTTGCCGCAGATTCAATGGCGCGCCACAGCTGGAGCAGGTAAGCCAGATCCCAGTTGAGTTCTTCGGCCGTTCGACCGATACCGGCGGTGCGGGCAATGACGCTCATGCCGTTCGGCACGTCGAGCTGGGCTACCGTTTCTTTCAGTTCGGCGCGCTCTTCGCCTTCGATGCGGCGGGAAACGCCGCCGCCACGGGGGTTATTCGGCATCAGCACCAGATAGCGGCCGGCAAGGCTGATGAAGGTGGTCAGGGCGGCGCCCTTGTTGCCGCGCTCATCCTTGTCGACCTGAACGATGATTTCCTGGCGTTCGCGCAGGGCATCCTGAATTCGGGCTTTGCTGACGTCAATACCGGCCTTGAAGTAGGCGCGGGCGACTTCCTTGAAGGGGAGGAAACCGTGACGGTCATGACCGTAATCGACAAAAGCGGCTTCGAGGCTGGGCTCGATGCGGGTAATGACGCCCTTGTAGATATTGCTCTTGCGCTGTTCCTTGCCGGCGGATTCGATGTCGAGGTCGATCAGTTTCTGGCCATCGACGATGGCGACGCGCAGCTCTTCGGCTTGCGTCGCATTGAACAACATGCGTTTCATTTCTTCTTCTCCCGCGCTCAAGGATTTGCACGGGATGGACACAACAGCTACCGCCCGCAGGCGGGGGACTCAGGATGGTTCAGCTGGTTTTCAGCAGTATGAAACGATCGTGATTGGTGTCCTGGTTATTCAGTTGTGTCTTGCAGGGATCCGCGCGGTTCGCGCGAATCCGAAAATCGAACAGTGCCTTGAGCGCGTAATTCGTCTAGTATCGCTACTTGTTTCGGTGAGCGACTTTAACCCTGTATTAATTTCAAACACGGCTGACGCCGTGGACATGCCGCGCAACATCGCCGTCGTCGCAATCGCGTACTGACAGCATCCATTGCAGTGAGCGCACCAGTTGCGGAATTCCTTCGCGTCGGGCTTGGCCCAAGTTCCGCGTCGTCCGCCAGGGGCAGCGCTGGCAAGAAGTATAAGTAAATGAACAAGTTAAGTAAAGATTCCACATTACGGCAAACGATTGACGAGGATTCGGTCGGCCAGCGCATCGACAACTACCTGATGCGCAGGCTGAAAGGTGTCCCGAAAAGCCATGTCTACCGGATCCTGCGCAGCGGGGAAGTGCGGGTCAACAGTGGCCGGATTGGACCGGATTACCGCCTCCAGGCCGGCGATCAGGTGCGCATCCCGCCGGTGCGGACGGCCCAGAAATCGGAACCGCGAATGCCTTCGGGGCCGGGCTTCAGACCGGTCATCCTGTTTGAGGACGAGGCCCTGCTGGCCATCGACAAGCCCTCGGGCATGGCTGTGCATGGCGGCAGTGGCGTCAGTTTTGGTGTCATCGAAGCCTTGCGGCATGCCCGTCCGGACGCCAAATTCCTCGAACTGGTGCATCGCCTTGACCGGGAAACTTCGGGGGTCCTGTTACTGGCCAAAAAACGAACGGCGCTGGTCGAAATACATCGCCAGTTACAGGCCGGTGAAACCGAGAAGCGTTATCTGGCACTGGTCAAAGGGCTTTGGACTGAACGTAAACGAATCATCGATTTGGCACTTGAGAAATATGTCGCCGGTTCGGGAGAGCGCCGGGTCAATGTCAATGCCGACGGTGATCACGCCGTTACCATATTCCGACTGGATCGCCGCGTCGGACCTTATAGCCTGCTCGATGCTGAACTTAAAACGGGCCGCACCCATCAAATCCGCGTGCATCTGGCCCATTTGGGCTTTCCCATACTCGGCGATGACAAGTACGGAGATTTTCCACTGAACAAGATACTGGCCAAGCAGGGGTTGAAGCGGATGTTTCTGCACGCGCGGTTGCTCGCCGTGCGCCACCCTTTAAGCCGGGAGAAAATTGTTGTGGAAGCGCCATTGCCGCCGGAATTACAACAATTCATCGAGGCATCCCGACGCCATGCGTAGCCCTTATGAACTGCTGATTTTCGACTGGGACGGCACACTGATGGATTCGACGGCAGCAATTGCCGAAGCCATCCAGGAGGCGTGCGCCGATCTTGGACTGCCGGTGCCGCCGACTCTTCAGGCCCGTTACGTCATTGGACTGGGGCTGACTGATGCGATGAGGCATATTCTTCCGGACTTGCCGGACAGCGAGTATCCGAAGGTAGTTGACCGTTACCGTTTGCATTTTTTAAGGCGCGATGGCGGCACTACACTTTTTCCCGGAGCGCAGGAAATGATCGAAGACCTGCGTGAACGCGGTTATATGCTGGCCGTTGCAACCGGCAAAAGCCGGCGCGGACTGGACCGCGCACTTGAGGCCACCGGGTTGCGTGGTTTATTTGACGCCACCCGCTGTGCGGATGAAGGTTTTGCCAAACCACATCCCGGCATGCTGATGACCATTCTGGATACACTGGCCACCCCTTCTGAAAAAGCACTGATGATCGGCGACACCACGCACGACCTGACCATGGCGAACGCCGCCGGTGTCGCTTCCGCTGCAATCACCCATGGCGCCCATGAACGCGAGGCACTGGTTAATTGCCAGCCGCTGGTCATGGTCAATAATCTGCAGGAATTGCGTGAGTGGCTGTTGCCGCGCCCATGAACCAACACCTGCCGATGTGGCAAATGATTAAATGTAAATTATTGATTATTAAAGGAAATTAAATGGCAGACCCGCAAATGAACGACCCGAACTGGGAGCGCGGCGT
>CAZHFZ010000061.1:6043-16582 GCA_964531455.1 uncultured Bordetella sp. | reverse complement strand
TGCCACCTTCACACGGTGGAAGCCACTGGTTCGATCCCAGTACCGCCCACCACTCCCATCTGCATTCAGGGCCTCCAAGTCAGCCAGCGGCTATACTCACGGATCACAATTCGAGTAGCCATCGTGCCTGACCAATATACCCCGCTTGTAACACCACCACCGGCAATGGACGTCCCTGCGGTATGGTTTGCGTTCCAGCGCTCATCCATCGTCATCTGCGACATGACATCCGCCACACTGCCCTTTTGTTGCGACCTTGCCGAGCATGGGATGAACCCGCTGCGCAGCCATTACCTCGGACTGCTTGGCGAACAGCATTGTTATGCCGCCGACATTGAGGAAGGCCAAGCGCTCCCCGAAGGCTGGGCAACATTGGGGCTGCGCGACCTGTTCGGCAGGGTCGATGAAATTGTCGCAGCGCTTTCGGGACGCGCACTGCAAATCATCGACTGGGAACGCAATCATCAGTTCTGCAGCCGCTGCGGCACGCCGATGAAAGCGCGCACGGACGAACGTGCCCGTGCCTGCCCGTCCTGCCGCTTCACCAGCTACCCGCCGGTGTCGCCCGCCGTGATGGTGCTGATCACCCGCGGCCGCGAACTGCTGCTGGCGCGCAAGTCGGAATGGCCGGCCGGGCGTTATTCCGCCATTGCCGGTTTTGTCGAACCGGGTGAAATGCTCGAAGACACCGTCGTTCGCGAAACCCGCGAGGAAGTCGGCGTTGAAGTCACCAACCTGCAGTATTTCGGCAGCCAGCCCTGGCCGTTCCCGCATTCGCTGATGGTGGCGTTTACCGCCGAGTATGCCGGCAGCGAAGTGAAACCCGACGGCGTCGAGATCGAGGAAGCCGCGTGGTTTGATGTGGAGGCGCTGCCCAATCTGCCTGCCAGCGTAAGCATTTCGCGGCGGCTGATCACCACCGTCGCCGCTCAACTTGCGCTCAAATACCCCCGTCGCACCTGAAGTTATTTACAGGACACGATTCCAATGAACATGCCAAACATGAACCCGTTGCTGCGGCTTCACGCTACCGGCCAGCGCATCTGGCTCGACAACCTGTCGCGTACGCTGCTGCTTGAGGGCACATTACAAAAACTGATTACCGAAGACCACATTGCCGGTGTGACCTCCAACCCGTCAATTTTCCACAAGGCCATCAGCGAAAGCCCGCATTACCGCGAAGAACTGCAGAATCTGAAAGCAGATGCATCACTCACTGCGGAACAGCGTTACGAAATACTGGCGGTTGCCGACATTCGCGGCGCCTGCGACCTGCTGCAGCCGCTTTACAATAAAACCAACGGTGATGACGGATTTGTCAGCCTCGAAGTCTCGCCCGCGCTGGCGCACGACGCCGCCGCGACGGTTAACGCAGGCCTGCGCCTGAAAGCGGCAGTAGACAGAAACAATCTGCTGATCAAAGTACCGGCAACTCCGTCCGGACTCACAGCCATCGAGGAACTCATTGCCCAGGGCTGTTCCGTGAATGTCACGCTGATGTTTTCACTGCGCCATGTGCGTGACGTGGCGCAGGCCTACCTGCGGGGCATCAAGCGACTGGTCGATGCCGGCGGAAACCCGCGCCAGGTCAGATCCGTGGCCAGTCTCTTCCTCAGCCGCGTCGACACGCTGATCGACAAGCGACTGGACGCGTTGGGCGGAGAGGCGCTGGCACTGCGCGGACGCACTGCAATTGCGCTGGCCCGGCTTGCGTACCAGGATGCGCTGGGATTTTTTTCTGAAGGCAAATTCGGTGATCTGGCGAAACGCGGCGCCCGGGCGCAAACCATGTTATGGGCCAGCACCGGCACCAAAAATCCGGCTTATAGCGACGTGCTGTACGTCGAATCCCTGATCGGCGCCAACACCATCAATACCGTCCCCGATGCGACACTGGCAGCATTCCGCGACCACGGCAAGGTGGAAGAAACGCTCATCAGCGATCTTCATGCGGCGCACGATCAGTTCGCAGCCTTGAAACGCCTCGACATCGACATCGATGCCGCTGGCGAACAACTGCAAGTTGAAGGATTGAAGCTGTTTGAGGACTCTTTCCGGCAACTGCTGGCGCTGACGTCAGCCTGAACAGGAGTCGGCGGTCAGGACGCCAGCCGACGCCAGACCGAACCGCCGCTGGCCTTGTCGATATCGGCCAGTTGCGATTCATGGGCTGCGATTTCTTCGTCGCTCGCCCGCAAAATTGCCAGTTTGAGGTTGCCACGCTCGAATTTAGCCACCCTGGTTTCCGCACGAGCGCCCGCAGTTTCGACGATCAGGCTGTCCTGGCCCCGGGTCATCGCCAGATAAACTTCCGCAAGGAGTTCGGCATCCAGCAGTGCGCCGTGCAAGGTACGCGCCGAGTTGTCGATCTGGTAACGCTCACACAATGAATCGAGGCCGTTGCGCTTGCCCGGATGCAGATCCTTGGCCATGCGCAGGGTGTCAATGACAACCGGGCAAAAGGTCGCGAGTTTTTTCTTGCGCACCAGCGCCAGTTCGGCGTCAAGAAAGCCGATATCGAAAGGCGCGTTGTGGATGATCAGTTCGGCACCGGTGATGTATTCCAGCAACTCATCGGCGACCTCGGCAAACTTCGGCTTGTCGCTGAGGAATTCCGTGGTCAACCCGTGCACTTGCAACGCACCCTCGTCACTGTCACGCCCCGGGTTGAGATAGCGGTGAAAATGCCGGCCGGTCAAACGTCGATTGACCATCTCTACGCCAGCCACCTCGATGATGCGATGACCGAGCCGGGGTTCGAGACCCGTGGTTTCGGTATCAAGAATGATCTGTCGATTCGACATCAGCCTATCTTTCCATTCTGCACGCTGTCCACACCCTGATTGGCCAGCGCATCGGCCCGTTCATTGCCATCATGACCCGCGTGCCCCTTCACCCACAACCATTCAATCTGATGCTGTGCAGCGAGATCATCAAGCTGCCGCCACAAGTCTTCGTTTTTAACCGGTTTCTTGTCAGATGTCTTCCAGCCGCGCTTTTTCCACGAGTGTATCCATTCCGAGATGCCCTGCTGCACGTATTTTGAGTCGGTATGAACCCTGATCTGACTTTGCCGTTTCAGCGCTTCCAGTGCACGGATCACCGCAGTCAGTTCCATCCGGCTGTTGGTGGTCTGCAGTTCGCCGCCAAAGATCTCGCGCGCATGGCCGCCGCTGCGCAAAAGCGCGCCCCATCCGCCAACACCGGGATTACCCTTGCAGGCGCCGTCGGTATAAATATCAATGACGTCGCTCATTGATCCCGCGCCTTCGCTGCCAGACCCTCTTTGTCCCGCACCCGCTCAGGCATCGGCGCCAGACTCTTTTTCGGTACCACGCGATCACTCCATTTCGGCATGATCAGGCGGATGCCGCGCACACGCTTGATCGCCTGCAGGAAATAAACTCCGCCGGCAATCGGCCACCAGCGGTCGCCGGCTTTTTCCATGAAGGCAAACCGGTCCAGCCATTTTTGTTCATTGCAGGGCGGCACATAACAGGCCATCGACCCGGCGACGATCTCCAGCCCGAGCAACGCAAACCAGTCCTTGACCCGGGGCAAGTGGATAAAGCCGCCCTGCCACGGAAACTCTTTGCGCCGCCCCAGACCCCGGCGCAGCCCCCACAGACTCAGCGGGTTGAAACCGGCAATGATCACCTGACCCTCGGGCCGCAGCGCTCGCGCCACCTCCCTCACGATCTGGTGCGGATGATCCGAAAACTCCAGCGTGTGCGGCAGCACCATCAGGTCGATGCTGTTGGATTCAATCGGCAGATCGCGAAAGTCGGCTCGCAAACCTGCACTTGCGCCACGCCCGACCAGCACCCGCAGCGGAATGCGGCTGGTGCGCAGCAGATCCAGTTCTTCCATGCCGAGCTGCAACGCGTGATAACCGAAAATGTCGGCAACGGCATTGTCGAAATACGCCTGCTCGCGCGCAAACACATACTGGCCGGGTGGCGTCGCCAGCCATGGTGTCGCTGCAGGCATTTCATCGGCAATTGACATGACGCGAGTTTAAATCATAATCGGCCGCTCATCTGTAACGGAGCATCAAATGGCCGCCTTTCATGTGGTGCCGCTGCGCGCCTTCGCTGACAATTACATCTGGACCATACGCGATGAACGCTGCGCGGTAGTAGTAGATCCGGGCGATGCACAACCGGTAATCGACTATCTTGATCGCGAAAAACTCACGCTGGCAGCGATCCTCAACACCCATCACCACGCCGATCATGTGGGCGGCAACGCTGCACTGCTGGCGCGCACCATGGTTCCGGTATTTGGCCCCCGCGACGAACGCATTCCTGAAGTCAGCATGCGCCTTGCTGACGGCCAGCATTTCCGGCTGCCGCATTTCAACATCGAAATGGAAACGCTGGAAATCCCCGGACATACCCGCTCGCACATTGCCTTCTTCGGCGGCGGCATGCTTTTTTGCGGTGACACGCTGTTCGCGGCCGGCTGCGGACGGCTGTTTGAGGGCACGCCGCGGCAGATGCACGACTCACTCACCCGGCTGACCCGGCTGCCGGACAGCACGCAGGTTTATTGCGGTCATGAATACACGCTGTCGAACCTCAAATTTGCGCGAGCCGCCGAACCCGACAACGCACAATTGCCGGCGCTCGAAGCGCGCATGCAGGCGCTACGGGACGACGACCTGCCGACCTTGCCATCAACCATCGCCCAGGAAAAAGCCACCAACCCGTTTGTGCGGGTCACCGAACCCGGAATCATTCACAGCGCCTGCTCACGCGCCGGCAAAACGCTCAGCGATCCGGTCAGTGTTTTGGGTGAAATCCGCGACTGGAAGAACAATTTCTGACACATCTGCGCCGGAATTCACACCGCACTTGTGATATTTTCAGTAAAACGTTGATTTTGAAGAATATTCTGGTTTGACAACCTCACACTTCGGCGGCTAACATCCGCCCATTGTGAGGTCGCCCGAAGCGGCCGCAACCGGACCTATCTGCATGAAAAAAATTGCCGCGCGCTGCGCACTCCTCAGTCTCCTTGTCCTCGCAAGCGCGTGTGCGCAGTTACCGGGCGAAATGACCACCAGCGAGGGCGTAACAAATCTGCAATCGCCAGCACCCGACCCCATCGCCTCAATCGCGGCGCAGCCAGCCCCCGTAAGCACGCCCGTGGCGGCAGTCGCAACCAACATTCCGGAAACCCGAATCAAGACGCAACCCAAAGATGTCTGGGAACGCGTCCGCAACGGCTACACCATGAAACCCATGGATACCGACCTGGTCCGCCATTGGGAAAGCTTCTACTCAGCCAAGCCCGAATACTTCGCGCGCATGGTTGATCGCAGCAGACATTATCTTTTCCACATTATTGAAGAAATCGAACGCCGCAAAATGCCTGCGGAGATCGCGTTGCTGCCCATGATCGAGTCCGCTTATAACCCGCAGGCGTATTCAAAAGCGCATGCATCGGGTCTGTGGCAGTTCATACCTTCCACCGGCAAGAATTACGGCCTGCGCCAGAACTGGTGGTATGACGGCCGGCGCGATGTCATTGCCGCTACCAATGCAGCACTCGACTATCTGGAAAAGCTGCATTCAATGTTCAACGACTGGGAACTTGCGCTGGCTTCATACAACTGGGGCGAAGGCGCCGTCAGTCGCGCCATCGCGCGCAATCAGGCGAGGGGCCTGCCCACCGACTACGCCAGCCTGACCATGCCGGCGGAGACGCGCAACTACCTTCCGAAACTGATCGCAGTCAAGAACATCATTGCGGACCCTGCCCGCTTCGGCGTCAAACTGGCGAGTGTTCCCAACGAACCGTACTTTGAAGTAATCAGCGTCAAGCGCCATATCGACATCAAACTCGCCGCGAAATTTGCCGGGATGCCGCTGGACGAATTCCGTTTCCTCAACCCGGCGCACAACAAACCGGTCATAAAATCCGACGGCTCCGAAACCATAGTATTGCCGCGCAACCGGGTGTCCGCATTCATGACCAACCTTGAAAACCACGACAAGCCTATGGTGTCGTGGCAGGCACACACCGTCAAAGCCGGGGAAAAGCCGGAAAAAATCGCCGCCAGCTATGGCATGAGCGTCACTGAACTGAAGCAGGTCAACAACATCAGCGCCAGCAACAAATTCCGCGCGGGATTACCGCTCCTGGTTCCGGTGAAAGACGGCGCCACCCCCAACCTGCCTGACTTGCCGGCCACTCCGGTATCAATGTCGAAGGCTTACCAGGCCGCACGCACAACCCACGTCAAAGGCGCCAAGCCGGTCAAACACGCCACCCAGGCCAAGGCAGTCAAACGCTCGCCGGCCAAACGCGCACAAACGCCGGTCAAAGCCGGCAAAGCAAAACCACCGGCCAAGCCGGCTGTTGTTGCCTCCCAAAACCAGCGCTAAAAACTATTTACAGAGATGGCAGCGCACCGTCCGCGTTGCGCTGAGCCGGTTGACGTCCGGATAAGCTGTCGCGCATTGCGGCACGGCAACGCTGCAACGGGGATGAAAATGACACCCCTCGGGCGGATTCACCGGGGAAGGCAGGTCGCCGGCCAGCCGTAACACCGGCCGTGCAGCCTGAGGGTCAGCTACCGGCACTGCTGCCAGCAGCGATTGGGTATAGGGATGCCGCGGCGCACGCAGCACCTCATCAACCGAGCCTTGCTCGACAATGCGCCCCAGATACATCACCGCAACCTCGTCTGCCATGTAATCGATAACCGACATGTTGTGGCTGATGAACAAATAGGCGAGGCCTTTCTCGCGCTGCAGACGCTTCAGCAGATTGAGGATCTGCGCCTGCACCGAAACATCCAGCGCACTGGTCGGTTCATCACAGACAATCAGTTGCGGTTCCACCGATAGTGCACGGGCAATGGCGATGCGCTGCCGTTGCCCGCCTGAAAACTCGTGCGGATAACGCCCTTTGATCTCCGGCGACAGGCCAACCTCCTCAAGCAAGGCATCAATGCGCAACTGACGATCACCGGCTCCATTGCCGATCGCCAATGCCAGCATGCCTTCCTCCAGCGCATCACCGATGCGCACGCGCGGGTTGAGCGAGGCATACGGGTCCTGAAAAATGATCTGCACATCACGACGGCGTGCGCGCAATGCCTTGCGGTCGAGCGCAAGAAAATCGGCCCCGCCAACAAGCACCTGACCACCGGTAGGCGCCACCAGTCGCAACAATCCCTTGCCCACCGTGGTCTTGCCGCAACCCGATTCCCCCACCAGTCCCAGCGTCCGTCCGGGGGAAATGTCGAGGGTCACACCGTCTACCGCGCGAACATACCCGCTAACCCGCTGAAACAGTCCCTTGCGGATCGGGAAATGCACCTGCAGATCCTTCACCTGCAACAACGCAGCCTGCCCCGCATCCCCGGCACGCGGTGCCGGAATTTCCCGGCCGTTGCCCGGTTCCGCCGCAACCGTATTCGCCGCGTGCACAACCGCAGCATCATGAAGGTGGCATTTCGCCTCATGCCGCTCGCCCACAACATGCCATGACGGCACCGTCCCTGCACAATGCGGCAGCACACGTTCGCAACGCTCGGCAAACCTGCAGCCGGTAAACCGCCTGCTAAGCGGCGGCACCGCACCGGGGATCGCCGCGAGCGTCCGGTTGCGACCTGCGCGTTCGGGAAGGGATTCAAAGAGCTTGCGTGAATACGGATGCGCAGGACCGTTAAAGAATGTCTGCACCGGGGCCGTTTCGATGATCTCGCCCGCATACATTACGGCAACGTTCTGGGCCATCTGCGCCACGACGCCCAGATCATGGGTAATCAGCAGCATGGCCATGCCGCGGGAACGCTGCAGATCACGCAACAGTTCCAGCACCTGCGCCTGTACCGTGACATCCAGCGCCGTCGTCGGTTCGTCAGCAATCAGCAGCGCCGGATCACAGGCCAGCGCCATTGCAATCATCACCCGTTGTTTCATGCCCCCTGACAACTGGAAGGGATATTCACCGACGCGGCGACTGGCGTCGGGCATGCGCACGGCATGGAGCAGTTCAATCACCCGCGCATCGACGGCTGCACCAGTCAGCGCCGTATGCCGGCGCACCGATTCGGCGATTTGCGCACCGATGGTCATCACCGGATTCAGCGACAGCCCCGGTTCCTGGAATATCATCGCCATGCGGCGGCCTCGCACATCGCGCATCTGCGATTCCGGCAACACCAGCAGGTCCTCGCCGTCGAGTTCTACCACCCCCCCGGTAATCGTCGCAGCATCAGGCAGCAGGCGCATCAGCGATAACGCCGTCATCGACTTGCCGCAGCCCGACTCACCGACAAGCGCAAAGGTTTCGCCCGGAGCAATGTCGAACGACACGCCGTCGACCGCGCGCACCGGCGGCCCCTCGCCGTGAATCTGCGTGCGCAGGTCCCGCACGCTCAACAGCGGTTTCGCGCTCATGCTGCGGCTCCCGCACGCACCAGTCGCGGATCAAATGCGTCACGCACTGCATCGGCAAAGATGTTGGCCGCCAGCACCAGCGCCAGCATGAACACGAACGCCGCGGCCAGTGACCACCACACCATGGGTTCGCGCGCCATTTCCAGGCGCGCGCTGTTGATCATCGTACCGAAGCTGATCATTGATGGATCAACACCCACGCCGACATAGGACAGCACAGCTTCCGCCAGCACCAAGCCGCTGAAGTCCATGACCAGCGCAATCATCACGATATGCATCACGTTGGGCATGATGTGGCGCATCATGATCCGCCAGTGCGACACGCCGAAAGCATGCGCCGCCTGGATATACTCGAGTTCCCGCAACTTCAATGCTTCGCCGCGCAGCAACCGGCACAGCCCTGTCCAGCTGGTGACGCCAAGTATCACGCACAGTGCAATCAGGCGCACATCGGCGCGGATTTCAGTGGTCGGGAACAGCGCGGCGTGATTTTCGATATAGACCTGCATCATCAGCACCGCCGCCGCTATCAGCAGCACGCCGGGAATGGAGGACAGCGTCGTGTAAAGATACTGGATCATGTCGTCCACCCTGCCTTTGAAATAACCTGCCATCACCCCCAGCACCAGCGCAAAAGGCAGCATGACCAGCGTTGCCAGCGTGCCGATTACCATGCCGGTGCGGATACTCTTCAGCGCTTGATACAACACGTCCTGCCCGACCTTGTCGGTGCCTAACACATGGTAATGCGGCGCCAGAGCCAGCACCGGCCCGAGCAGCACGGCAAGCGCAGCCAGTGTGCACAGCACCGCGCGCCAGGGCACTGCAGTGCGGCCACGCCAGATGTCGCCCCAGGCCGTTTCAATGCCGGTGCCGGCACGCTGGGCGACCACCGCACCCAGGGCCACCGCCAGGGTGAACCACAGCAACAACGCCACCGCCAACCCGCGGAATCCGCGCAGCGTGACATCGCCTGCCCAGTCCGCCGCCGGATCCTTCAGATGTGTGCCGCCATGCCGCAGCCGGGGGAATTCGCGCACTTCTCGGCCATCGGGCAGCTGCAAAGTCTCCTTGGCATACAGATGCGTGGCCAGCGGTGCTGAATAGGTTTTTTCACGTTTGAGGCGCAACGGCTCGGCGATCCAGTCCAGCAGGCTGCGCACTTCAGTGGCATAGGCCGCCTTTCCGTCCTGGGGCGGCAACGCCGGACGGTAATGAATGGAATCGAGCAAACCCACCACAACGAATGCGGCAAGAATCACCGCAGCCGCCATGCCGCTCGCACTGCGACTGACCCGCGACCACGGTGCGCGCAGGTGCGGATGAGACCGGGCATAGGCGGCGTAACCCGCAACAGCAGCGACCAGAAGCCAGACCAGAGCATCGGTCCACAGCAGTTCAAAACGAAACGGGAACAGGGTCTGCGGCATCACGAGAAACGTACCCGCGGATCAACCAGCGTGTAAGACACGTCGGTCAGAATCAGTCCGATGACATACAACAGCGAGCCGAGGAATACCATCACGCGCACAATCGCAAAATCCTGCTGGCTTATCGCATCTATGGTGTAACTGCCAAGGCCCGGGATGCCGAAAAAGGATTCGGTAATCAGCGCGCCCATGAACAGCAGCGGAATCACCACAACCACGCCAGTGAGGATCGGGATCATCGCGTTCTGCAATACGTGACGGAACAAAACGCGCGTTTCCGACAGCCCCTTTGCCCGCGCAGTGCGCACATAATCCTTGTTGATCTCCTCCAGGAATATCGTGCGGTACCAGCGCGCATTTCCGCCGATGCCGCTGATCACCCCGATCAGCACCGGCAGCGCGAGAAATTTGATCGCGTCAAAGCCGCCGTTGTAACCGGAAATCGGCACCAGGTTCCACAACTTGCCGAACAGGAACTGGCCGCCGATGATGTAAAACAGGGTCGACACCGACATCATCAACACACACAGCACGACGCCCCAGAAATCGAGCGCGGTTGCGCGGAAAAAAGCCATCATCAGTGCAAACGAGATATAGACCAGCAGCCCGATCAGAAAAGCAGGCAATTGCACGGCAAGGCTGGGCCACATGCGGGTACTGATGTCGTAGCCGATGTTGCGTCCCTGGTCGGA
>CAZHFZ010000061.1:0-6033 GCA_964531455.1 uncultured Bordetella sp. | reverse complement strand
CTCCAAGGCAAATCGCTTCACCGACTTGGCGAAAGAAACGGTCTCGGTAACACTCTCGAGGCCAGTCATTTTTTCGTTTATAAACAATGGTTTATTGTACCCCCGCTCCAGCTTCCATTTCTCTACGGCTTCAGGCGTCACACGCTTCGCCCCCAGTTGCGCGCGCGCCATGTCTTCCGGCGAATTGACGAAAAAGAACAGTGCAAACGTCAGCACATTGACGCCGATCAGCACGAACACGCCGTAAATCAGACGCCGGATGATGTAACCGGTCATGCCCGCTCTCCGGCCACCGCGGTACGGCGCTCACGCCGGCGATATGCGGACACTGCAGGCCAGGCACCGAGCGCAAGCACGCCTGCCAGCAATGCCAGCGGCCATAACACCGGCGGGTTCCAGGCGCGGCGCTGCTGTGCACGCAGGGCCGGTTCAAGCCGCTGGTACTTCAGCCCATTGTTGGCAATCTGGTTCGGCTTGCGGTTGTGCACCCAGCCATGATGCAAGGTGTAATCCTTCGGAAAAAAACTCCAAACCCATGGCGCATCGTGGCGCAGCAGAGCAATCATGCGGTCGATGATGGCCTGGCGCTCGGGACCGTTCGGCATGTGTTTCATGCGCTCGAACAGGCGGTCGAATTCGGGATTGCTGTAGTTGGAAGCGTTCTCGCCCTGGGTCTTTGCCCGCGACTGCGGGCCGTGAAACAGGAACAGGAAATTCTCGGGGTCCGGATAATCAGCGTTCCAGCCAAGAAAATACAGTTGCGCGGTGCCGCGGCGCAGCTTGTCCTGCAACCGGTTGAAGTCGGTGGCGCGGATCACCAGCTGGATTCCCAGTTTGGCGAACTGGTTGATGTACCAGTCGAGGCGCGCCTTGCTGTCAGCACCGCTGGAGGTCGTATCCAGATGCAGCAGCAACGGCTGGCCGCTTCTGGCATCGCGGCCATTGGGATAACCGGCCTCGGCGAGCAGTTTTTTGGCCTGTTCAATGCCCTTGCGCCGGGCTTCGTCATTACGCCATTCATAAACGTACGGGTTGATGCCCGCAGCATCGGCGTCGCGGTAACCGAAGATGCCCGGCGGCACCGGCCCGTGCGAAGGAACTCCGCGGCCATTGCGGAATATCGAAATGAACTCCTCCTGATCCACGGCAATTGACACCGCCAATCGCAGCTTGCGCGCCTTTTCGCGCGCCTGCTCATCACCCTGCCCCCCCACCAGCGGATCCAGCATGTTGAATCCAAGGTAAAAAACACTGGTGGCCAGCGAAGTCTGCAGGCTGATGCCGCGCTTCGCCATATTTTCTGAAAGCGTGACGTCACCCTGCCCCGAGAACTGCACGGCCTGATCAAAGGTATCCGAAGCTATTCCCGATGCGTCGTAATACCCCTGCAGGAATTTATTCCAGTACGGTATCTGCTCTTTTTCCAGACTGAAAACCACGCGGTCAATGAACGGCAGCACTTTGCCGGCATCCTTGAGCAGCCCGCGTTCGGCGTCTCCGGGCTCGCCTTCCGCCGGATAAGTTTCACCGCGGTAATTCGGATTGCGCTCCAGGACCATCTGCCGGTTCGGGTTGTTCACTGTGAGCATGTACGGCCCCGAGCCGATGGGATACCAGTCAAGAGTGATGTTCTTCCGGGCCAGTCCCCGCTGGCCGTAGAAACGGTCGGCCTCCGGCGGCACCGGCGCAAAAAAAGGCATCGCCAGCCAGTAGGCAAACTGCGGATACTTCCCGCGCACACGCACCGCATAGGTATGACGGTCGATCACCCGGACGCCGGACAGGGCATGCGGCTCAAGGTCGATGAATGCGTGCTCAGGCTGCCCCGCCGCCGCCTTGCCCAGTTCACCGGCCAGTTCCTTCAAACCCACCACGTATTCGCCCATTAACTGCAGAATCGGCGAATGCAGCCGCGGATGGGCGAGCCGCTTGATCTGGTGCACATAGTCGGCGGCGACCAGTTCTCGCGTGCCGCTATGTTTGAAATCGCCCAGCGTATCGACATCACGCAGATCTGCTTCGCTCAGCGCGTGATAACGCGGTTTGCCCGCCTCATCCAAAGCCAGCGCCGGATGCGGCTGATACAGCACGCCTTTCTTCACATGAATCACGTATTCGCTGAACGCCACCTTTTCAGCAGGTGCATTGTCGGGCAAGCTGCGGCCGGCCACATCCAGATAAGCCGGCTTAGGCACGGACTCGGCGCCAAAGGGGATCAGCTCGAAGGGACGCTTCAAATAATGATATTGCAGGGGCGGCTGGTAAATATTGGCAATGAACGCAAACTCGTTCTCGGCATAAGACTGAACCGGGTCGAGGTGCTTGGGCCGCTCGGAAAATGACGTATAGAGCGTATTGGAGTCCGCTTCCGCCGCCGGATAGGGATCATTCCAGGGCGATTCGCTGCAGCCCGCGGCAACGGCGAGTACAAGCAGCGGCAATATCAGCGGCAAGCCGTAACGGAGCGAAGTCATCGCGCAAAAGTGTAGCCGATATTGAGGCCCGCATCTTCTGGTTATAATCGACTCGTCTGATTCGACACGATTCGTTACGGTAAGGGAACACCATGGCTTTTCTGCAAGACAAAAAAATCCTGATCACCGGCCTGCTGTCCAACCGCTCCATCGCCTACGGCATCGCCAGGGCGGCGCACCGCGAAGGCGCACAACTGGCATTTACCTACCAAGGCGAGGATATCCGTGAACGCGTGGAAAGACTCGCCGCCGATTTCGGTAAAAATCCGGTGCTGCCCTGCGATGTCACCCAGGATGATCAGATCGACGCCCTGTTCTCCTCGCTGAAGCAGGAATGGGGTCATATGGATGGCCTGGTCCATTCCATTGCTTTCGCCCCGCGCGAAGCACTGAAGGGCGAGTTTCTCGACGGCCTCACCCGCGATGCTTTCAAGATGGCGCACGATATCAGCAGCTACAGCTTTGCTGCGCTGGCCAAGGGCGCCTCACCGCTGATGGCCGGACGTCCCGGCGCCATGCTGACACTGAGCTATCTGGGCGCAATACGTACCGTTCCCCACTACAACGTCATGGGTTTGGCCAAGGCCAGCCTTGAGGCCTGCGTACGTTATCTGGCCACCAATCTCGGTCCGCAGGGCCTCAGAGTCAACGGCATTTCCGCGGGACCGATCAAGACCCTGGCCGCAGCCGGCATCGGTGATTTCGGCAAAATCCTCAAGTATGTCGAGGAAAATGCGCCGATGCGCCGCAATGTCACCATTGATGACGTCGGCAATACAGCCGCGTTCCTGCTTTCCGAAATGGCAGCAGGCATTACCGGCGAGATTACCTACGTCGACAGCGGCTTCAATACCACCGTCGGCAGCATGCGCGAGTAACACACACAAGGCAGCCGGCAACAATGAAAAAGGGCGGCTCGAAGCCGCCCTTTTTCATTGGACGATCAGAAAGCCAAAATCTTGTCAGGACTTCTTCTCGACCATTTCCTTGCGGATTTTCACATCTGACTTCAGCTTCAGGCTGGCCAGATAAGCCGCGAGTTCAGCCTGCCCGGACACCTGGCGCAGCGTTTGCGCAATAGCGTTCTGCTTGTCCTTGGCACCTTCCGCCGCTTCCTGCACCTTGCTGATGCGGATCAGCATGTAGTTGCCGCCGGCCACTTCCACCCCGGCGTAAGCCGGCACTTTGCTGACATCGGTCTTGAATGCCTGGCGCAGCGCATCCACCGGCATACCCTTGGGATCACCACGGCTGGCCATTTGCGGCGCGCTCCAGACAATCTGCGCATCTTTCCCGGCATCTTTCCCCTCACGTATTGCCGTGAGGCGCGCACGCCCCTCCTGCGCAGCCAACTGGGCTGCCTGCTGCAGAGTCAGCTTCTTGATCAGAGCTGCGCTGACCTGGTCGAACGGCTGAACTGCAGAAGGCTTGTGTTCCAGAACCCGCGCCGCCACCAGCACGCCGGACGCCACCTCGATGGCCTCGGTGTTGCGTTTGTTCTTGAGTACATCTTCGGAAAAAACTGCCTGCAGCAATTTCGGATTGCCCAACAGCGCGTTTTCGGCGCCATTGCGCGAGATCCAGCCGCTTTTCTGCGGGGCTGCCTTGATCAGGTCAGCCGCCGGTTTGAGACTGTCGGATTGCTCAAACAAAGTATTGCTGAAACTCTCCGCCAGTTCAGCGTACTTGCGGCTTGCCAGCTGCTTTTTCAGCTCAGACTCGATTTCCGGACGCGCCTCCTCAAACGACTTGGCCTTGCCTGCACGAATGCCGGCCAGGCGAATGATGTGATAACCGAACTCTGTTTCCACCGGCTGCGAAATGTCGCCCGGCTTCATCGAGAACACAGCATCATCAAAAGCCTTGACCATCGAACCGCGCTCGAAGAAACCCAGGTCGCCGCCGTTGGCTGCAGAACCCGGATCCTGTGAATTCTGTTTGGCCAACGCCGCAAAATCCTTCGGATTCTTGTTGACCTGCGCATAAATTTCATCAGCCCTGGCTTTGGCTTTCTTTTTACTTTCAGCAGTAGCGTCGGCCATGATCAGAATATGGCTGGCCTGACGCGCCTCCTTGACCTCGAAACGCTTGAGATTTTCTTCATAGGCTTTGCGCACGTCGGCAACAGGCGGTTGAATCTGCGCCAGCAAACCCTCGCCGCTGAAAACCACGAACTCGATGCGCACCTGCTCCGGAGTGCGGAACTCTTCCTGATGGCTGTCGTAGTATTTTTTTGCGGCGTCCGCATCAAGCTTGACCTGGGGCAGGAAGCGGTCCGTCGTCAGGGTGAAATAACTGATCTCGCGCTGCTGCTCCGAAATGCGCAAAAGGCCGGCCGCCTCGGAACGTGACACGAATGTCGATGCAACATAGGGATGCGCCGCATGATCGGTAATCAGGTCCTGACGCACGCGCTGCTCGAATGTAAGCGGAGACATGCCCTGCGCCTTGAGTAACTCTTCGTAACGCTCATATGAAAACTTGCCATCGACCTTGAATGCATCAATGCCGGCCACGATTTCCTGAATCTGGCGGTCGGTGATCACCAGGCCGACCCGTGCAGCACGTTCAAACATGAGCCGTTGCTGCACCAGATTATCGAGAACTGCAAAGCGCAGTTCATTGCTGTCCAGCATTGCCGGATCAACACGACCGCCCGCCATCCGCTGGAGCGATTCCTGACGTTCACGCATCGATTGCGAAAACTCGGCCTGGGTAATCTTGTAATCGCCAACAACGGCAACGACGTCACCGCCGCTGCCGGACCTGAAGTAGGAGTCAATGCCGAAAAATGCAAACGGCAGCACGATCAGCGCCAGAATCACCTGCATCAGGCGTTTGTTATTGGATACAAAATTGTACATGGCTCTCTCCAGGCTCCGCGTTGGTGGCGCAGATAACAAAAAAGGCGAACCGGGTTCGCCTTTTTTCTAATGTTGGCGGAGTGGACGGGACTCGAACCCGCGACCCCCGGCGTGACAGGCCGGTATTCTAACCAACTGAACTACCACTCCAGTTTCCCGCTTTACTGCATGCTAATGGTGGGTGCTGACGGGATCGAACCGCCGACATTCGCCTTGTAAGGGCGACGCTCTACCAGCTGAGCTAAGCACCCCGCATCTCCACCTACAAAAACCGTGCGAAACAAAGGGCCGGATTGTAGCTCACTCCGGCCCCGATTTCCAGCTTTGGCGCGTTAATGTTTGATTGCCGTTGGCGTCGCAGCTTCGCCGGCAGGCGGCACTGGCACCGCAGCCTCATCAGGCAAGGCTTCGGGTTTACGCTCCAGCGCCAGCTCAAGAACCTGGTCAATCCACTTGACCGGATGAATATCAAGCTTGTTCTTGACGTTGTCCGGGATCTCTTTCAGATCCTTCACGTTCTCTTCCGGAATCAGCACGGTCTTGATGCCGCCGCGATGCGCCGCCAGCAGCTTCTCCTTGAGGCCGCCAATCGGCAATACTTCACCGCGCAACGTGATCTCTCCGGTCATCGCCACATCGGCACGCACCGGAATGCCCGTCAGCACCGACACCATCGCCGTGCACAGGCCGATGCC
>CAZHFZ010000060.1:0-17046 GCA_964531455.1 uncultured Bordetella sp. | reverse complement strand
AGCAGACCTTGTCGAAGGGCGCGTCCTCGCGGATTTTCGCCAGCGCAATCTCCGGAACGACCGTGTAATTGGCAAAGGTCGAAGTGCCCATGTAATGAAAAACCCGTTCGCCGCCGACCGAGAAGCGGCTGCTGCCGTCAGGCATCACGCCCTGACCCTGCGTGGTGCGGATGGCCTGACACAGATTGGTCTTGCCGCTGAGGCAGTATTCGCACTGGCGGCATTCCGGAGTGTACAAAGGAATGACATGGTCACCCTTTTTCAGACTGGTGACGCCCGGCCCGATGTCGACCACCACACCTGCGCCCTCATGGCCGAGGATCGCCGGAAACAGCCCTTCGGGGTCGGCACCCGAGCGGGTGAACTCGTCGGTATGGCAGATACCCGTGGCCTTGATTTCGACCAGTACTTCACCTGCGCGCGGCCCGTCCAGATCGACGGTTTCGATGGCCAGCGGTGCGCCGGCCTTGTGCGCGACGGCGGCTTTGACTTTCATCAGTTATGCTCCCGGAATGTGGTCTTTTGAAGAACTTCCATTTTAGCGCCTGCATTGGCGTTACACTTATGTCATGAAGCGTAATTACCGCGGTCGTTTTGCCCCCTCTCCCACCGGTCCGTTGCACTTTGGTTCACTGGTCGCTGCAGTCGGCAGTTATCTCGACGCCAAATCCCATGGCGGGGCTTGGCTCGTACGCATGGATGATCTTGACCTGTCGAGAACAGTGCCAGGCGCAGCCGACCTCATCCTGCGTTCACTGGAAAACCTCGGCATGGCTTGGGATGAGACCGTGGTTTATCAAAGCACCCGCAGCGAGGCTTACGAAAAAGCGCTGAAAGTCCTGAAAAAACGCAAACTGATCTACCCCTGCGCCTGCAGCCGCCGCGAAATCGCCGATTCAGCGGTCGGCGGGCTGGACGGTCCGATTTACCCCGGCACCTGCCGCAAAGGCCTGCTCGCCGGCCGCGCCGCGCGTGCCGACCGCGTGATTACCGACAACACCCGCACCGAACTCAAGGATGTTATCCAGGGCAAGGTCGTGCACAGCCTGGAGCGCCAGGTGGGCGATTTTGTGGTGAAACGCGCCGACGGTTATTTCGCTTATCAGCTGGCTGTGGTGGTGGACGATGCCGCACAGGGCATTACCGATGTAGTGCGCGGCGCCGACCTGCTGGATTCAACAACACGGCAGATTTATCTGCAGCAGCTGCTGGGCTATGCCACGCCGCGTTACGCCCACCTGCCGGTAGCAGTGAACGTGCTCGGCGAAAAACTCTCCAAGCAGACGCTAGCTGCGCCAATTAACGTGGCTGCGCCTGTACTGACGTTAAATGCAGTGTTGCAATTCCTCGGGCAGGTCATCATTACCGACTGCGCACCCGACGACACGCGCGCATTCTGGGCGCAAGCTGTTGCCGCATGGGACATTACGCGCGTCCCGCACACCCGCACACAGGCGGCACCCGACTAAACAGTCGGCGATACGTTGTGCGCAGTTTCGGGATCCCCGGACATTGGCGTCACGCAGGCGGCAATTTCGAGCAGAGTTTCCAGTTGCCGGACCACCGGATCCCAGCCCAATTGCAGCGCGCTTTCGCGGGCGCGCGAGCCCACGACCCGGGCACGCACCCGTTCCGCAACGGCAGCGGCTGCGAGCGCGGCAAACGCTGAGGTATCGCCCTTGGGCGCCAACCACCCGTTGTGGTCATTGCGGATGGTTTCCGCCGCAGCGGCATACCCGAAGGCCACCACAGCCAGTCCGCTCGCCAGAGCCTCCAGCGTCACATTTCCGTAGGTCTCGGTCAGGCTGGGAAAAAGAAACACGTCGGCCGAGGCGTAGTGTGTTGCGAGGTCTTCGCCACGACGCATGCCTGCAAAGACCACATCCGGGCAAAGTGCCCGCATTTCGTCGCGCGCGGGCCCGTCACCGACCATGACCAGACGGGTGCGCGGCGATTTTTCGCGCGCGGCAGCGTAGGCCGTCTGCAGTGCATCCATGTTTTTCTCTGCGGCGATACGGCCGACGTGAAGCAGCACCGGGTCGTCCGGCCCGGCCCCCCAGTCGGCGCGCAGCAAGGGGCTGCGCCGCGCCGGATTGAATAATTTGGTATCGACGCCCCTGGCGATCACGCGCAGATTGAGAAATCCGAGCTGTTCCAGTTCCCGGCGCAGCGACTCTGTCGGAACCAGAGTCCACAGTGTCTTGTTATGGAATTTGCGCAGGTAAGCAAGAATTGGCTTGCCCAGCCAGCCAACACCATAGTGGCTGCTGTAAGAATGAAAATTGGTACGGAAGTCTGACACCACCGGCAATTGAAGCTTGCGCGCCGCACGCAACGCAGACCAGCCCAGCGGACCTTCTGTCAACACATGCACCACATCAGGTCGCCAGCGCTGCCACAAGGACTCCAGCGCGCGGGTTGCTGGCAACCCCATACGCAAACCCGGGTAACGGGGAATGGGCAAACCTTTGGTCAGCACCTCGCGCAGGCTGCCCTTCACGGTTTCAACGTCACCTGCGCTCTGGCGCGGCCTCACCAGCATGATGTCATGATCGCGGCTGCGAAGACCTTCCAGAAATCGCGCCGCGCTCAGCGCGACTCCGTTGACCTCGGGCGGATAAGTCTCGGTAACGACCGCGATACGCAGTGTTCGCCGGGCGCGCGGTAAACGTTCCACTACGAAGTCAGCTGTGTCATCCATTGCAAGTAAGCATGCCCTGCACAAGTGACGACATTGTGAAAGCGCGGCAAATTTTTGCGGCTCTTGCGCTGTAGCCCTAATTTCACCAAATCATCGCGAGACTGTAACAATTTCTCCGTACGGTTCGGTGCTTAGCGGGGCATGCCCGCACTGACCAGGAGAACGCGAGATGAAAGAGTTTCTGCAAGCCCTGAAAACACAGCGCTGGGACGATCATCGCTACTACCACCACAGCCGGATCAACCAGTCCCTGCATTTCGTCAGCGCTTCCAGCTTTCTGTGCGCTTACGCCATGCTGTACTTTTATCCGGTGGCTGCAGCCCTCATCGGCTGGCTGGTGGCGATGACTACGCGACAGGCCGGGCACTTCTTCTTCGAGCCCAAGGGCTTCGACCACGTCAACCAGGTGACCCACGAATACAAGGAAGAGATCAAGGTCGGCTACAACCTGCAACGCAAGATCGTACTGCTCGCGATCTGGGCGCTCTCGCCGGTCGCCCTGCTTGTCGACCCGACGCTGCTGGGGATTTTTTCGCCTGCAGCAAATAGCGCCGAGTTTATTTCGCAGGTCGGCAATCTGTGGCTGGCTCTCGGTGTGGGCGGACTGCTGTTCCGCACAGTGCACCTGTTCTTCATCCGGGACGTGCAAACCGGCCTGGTGTGGATGACCAAGATCCTGACGGATCCCTTCCACGACCTGATTCTGTACCACAAAGCGCCTCTGGCCCTGATGCGCGGCGAATTGATCGACCCGACACTCCACAGCCAGCGCGGCTAAAAACGTTGCGTGATCATCTCGCGCAGGATGCCGCGTTTGATTGCGCGGTTGGAGAGGGCGGGGTCCGACCACCACCACCCATCCCTCTCCATCGCCTGCGCTGCGGCGACGAACCGGACGCACACCGACGCAAAGTCTTCCGCAGAATAATTGAGACTGAAAATCAGCCGACCGGTTCCGACCCAGCTCAGGGCAAGACCTTCGGCACGCAGGTAATACTGCAGCATCCAGTTGTAGCGGGAGGGCCGCGTATAACAAACCGTCCAGATCGAGGAGAGATTGGCGACCCGTACCGGCAATCCGGCGGCCTCCAGCCGTGCATTCATTTCTTGCGCGCGGGCATTCCAACGCTCATCCAGATCGGTATAGATACTCTGGATTTCCGGGGTTGCAATCTGCTCGAGAAAAACCTGCATGGCGGTCATCACATACGGATGCGCATTGAACGTACCGCGCGCAAAGCAGATGTCGGCGGGCCGCTCCTCGCGGTAACGCCGCATGAGGTCCGCGCGTCCGCACACCACGCCGACCGGATAACCGCCGCCCAGGGTCTTGCCGTAGGTCACCATGTCGGCACGCACACCGAAATATTCCTGCGCGCCACCCGGTGCAAGGCGAAAACCGACAAACACCTCGTCAAATATCAGCACGATGCCGCGCGCAGTACAGACTTCGCGCAAACGGCGCAGCCAGGCGGCATAAGCTTCCCGGTCAAAGTGCGCGTTACGCGCGCTATCAACCAGGGAGCCGTCAGACGGCGCATTCATGTTCGGATGCAGCGCCTGAAGCGGGTTGACCAGAACACAGGCAATATCGCTGCGGCGGCTGAGTACGCGCAGAGCAGCTTCATCCATGTCCCGCAAGGTGTAGGTCTGATGCTGCGTCACCGGGTTGCCGATGCCCGGTTGTACGCCCTCCCACCAGCCGTGATATGCGCCACAGAAACGGACAAGGTGGGAGCGCCCTGTGTGGAAACGTGCCAGTCGCACCGCCTGCATCACGGCTTCGGTTCCGGACATGTGGAACGACACTTCATCCAGACCGGAAATCTCGCACAAGCGACGGGCATTCCCGGCTACAGCCGGGTGGTAGGCCCCCAGCACCGGCCCGAGATCAGCGGCACGCCGGTTGCCCTCTGCGATGCACGCCTTGTAGAAATCGTATCCGAAGACATTGACGCCATACGATCCGGCAAGGTCATAGAACCGGTTGCCATCGAGGTCGGTCAGCAGCACACCGTCGGACGATTGCAGAAAAGTGCCGGCCTTCAGATGCTGGCGCAGGTAGCGGCTGTACTGGAACGGCACCCGATAGCGGCTGGTGAATTGCAGGTCGGAGATTTTGCTTTCAGCTTCCGCAGTCATCGCCGCGCTGCGTGCAAATCTCTGGCGGTAAATTGCAGCCAGACGTGCGAACCCGGTGCGACGACCGGTGACCACCTCCGCTGGTGCGCCATCGGAGTCAAAAAACCGCTCCTCGTCATAGGCGTAATAAGGGATCAGCGCAGCGATCCGCCGTGCCATGCGCACATGGCCGGTCAGCGAGGGGTGCTTGGCCCGGGACAGTTCAAGGCGCGTAATCAGCGCCTTCAGAGAAAGCGCTGCTGCCAATGCGCCCATGCCGATCAGGATTGTGGTTTGTTCCATTTGGATTCCTTTGCTGCTGTGTACTACGGAGGTATGACAAAACCATGACGGTTCGTGCCGCAATGCTGCGCATCATCCAGCAGGAGGACGTTAATTTCCTGCTCACCAACCGGATTCCACGGCAATTGATGACGCGTTTCATGGGCTGGTTCAGCAAGATCGAGCAGCCGCTGGTGCGCGACCTGTCAATTGCCACGTGGCGGCTGTTCGCTGATCTGCGACTGGAAGAGGCCCGAAAGGAACGCTTTACCAGCCTGCATGACTGTTTCATCCGGGAACTCAAACCCGGTGCGCGGCCAACGAATCCCGATCCCGCGGTACTGACCAGCCCGTGCGACGCAATCGTCGGTGCCTGCGGACGGCTGGACGGAATCCATGTGCTGCAGGCCAAGGGGTTTCCTTACACGCTCTATGACCTGTTCGGCGATCCCGCGCTGGTACACGCTTACCGTGATGCGGCTTATGCCACGTTGCGCATCACATCCACCATGTACCATCGTTTTCACGCCCCTCATGACTGCCGCGTCGAACAGGTCACCTATTTCTCGGGTGACACGTGGAACGTCAACCCCATTGCACTCCGGCGGGTAGAGCAGTTGTTCTGCAAAAATGAGCGCGCGCTGCTGAGGACACGGCTGGATGCCAGCGGCCATGAGGTACTGCTGGTTCCGGTTGCTGCAGTACTCGTCGCCAGCCTGCGCTTGCATTGCCTGAATACACTGCTGCACCTGCGTTACCGCGGACCCAATGTCATCGATTGCGATGCCCGCTACAACAAAGGTGCGGAAATGGGCTGGTTCCAGCACGGCTCGACCATCCTGGTTTTTGCGCCTCGCGGATTCACCCTGCATGAGGGTATCCGTGAGGGCACCCTTGTCCGCGCCGGAGAGCCGCTGATGCGGCTGCCTTGAAATGCACGGCGAACTGCTGACCTGGTGGCTGGTCCTGTGCGCAGCTGCCGCAGCCAACATCCTGATCTGGATCTGGTCGGCACAGCGGCTTGCGCGCAGTTCAGCACATTATCCTTCCGATCATCTCGCCACCAGGCGCTGGCTGCTGCTCCTGTCCGCCGGTTATGTCGCGGGCTGCGCCTTTCGCTCCGTATTCCCCATGGTCGACGTGGAAAGGATGTGCCTGCACCACCATTGGCTGTCCTATATTTTTATCGGCCGCACCGTCGCCACGGTCGCGGAACTGTGTTTTGCGCTGCAATGGACACTGCTGCTGCGGGAAGGAGGAGGCGGCTGCAGACCGGCCGTATTCGCAGCGCGCCTGATCATGCCGCTGATCGTGGCAGCCGAGATCTTCTCGTGGGGTGCGGTCATTACCTCCAATTACCTGCTGCACGCCATCGAGAACTCGCTGTGGACAGTGTCCGCTGCGCTCGCACTTGCCGGGTTCCTGTCATTGCAACGGGATGCGACAGCTGAAGGTGCGCGCTTCCTGAAAGCCGCCAGCGTCTGTGCCGGCACCTATGTTGTGTTCATGGCCACCGTGGACGTGCCGATGTATCTGTCGCATTGGCAGAATGTGATGGCCGGTGACGGCAGCTTGCCGCTTGATGAAGGACTGCGCACGCTGATTGAACGCTGCATTGTCGTTCACCACTGGAACGCCTGGCGCGAGGACGTGCCGTGGCTGACCCTTTATTTCACCGTCGCAGTGTGGATCAGCATCGCGCTGGCCCATGCACCATCCCTCAAACCGAAGCAGGAGTCGCCAAAAAAATGAACTGCTTATCAACAGCGAAGGGGCATCCAGATTTACCACAGACAAAACCCGCCGCACGGTTCAGGGCGGGCATTGCCGCACTCGCTTGCTCAATACTTCTGCTGCCCGCCATTGCCGGCAATGCAGTTCACGGTGCCGAGGTTGCGGGGATTCGCATTGATCCGGAAGCCCGTGTCGGCGGCATCAATCTGGTACTGAACGGAGCCGGACTCAGGCAGAAATTCATGGTTGATGTGTACATCCTCGGCCTCTACGTTCCAGAGCGTACAACCAGTGCGGAGGCCGTGACGGACGTTACTGGAACGAGGCGAATTTCACTTACCTTCCTGCGTGACGTCACGGCACAGGCACTGATCGAGGCACTGCATGAGGGTGTCCGGGACAATTCAAGCGACGCTGAATTTGCAAAAATAAAAGCCTCTGCCGATGCACTGGCTGCGACCATGCAACCGCTGGGTATCGCAAAAAAGGGGGAAACCGTTGCGCTCGACTACCTGCCGGAGAAGGGCTCGCAGGTCGTCATGAACGGGCGGCCCGTGGGACTACCCATACCCGGCCGTGATCTTTATCGCGCCCTGCTTCGCATCTGGCTGGGCCATAGCCCCGTCGACCATAACCTGAAGCGCGCACTGCTCACTGGCCGCCATTGACTGCTGCAGGAAATTTGCGCAAATCCCGCCGGACTCCGCAGCAATCGCTGCCGGTATTTACTTTGTTCACCAAGAGCCGTATCACTGTGGGCAACTGCCGCGATTACCGCGCCGGCACATCCAGGCCGTGCCTGACTAATACATTCCCGGCCTGAAAACCTCGACCTCCGACAGCAGCACCCTGACCGAAAAATTCCTTGCGAACTGCCCCAGAACCTGCTGGGCAACATTTTCCGCAACAGCACGCTCGCAAATCATCTTGATCTCGATGGTGCGGTCGGTATCACCGGCGCCTTCACGCCGGCGCTCGCCATCGTCCGAGAAGCTTCCACCGCGTACTTCGTGCACGGTATAGCCGTGCACGCCCAACTGTCCGGCCAGTGCAATGAGCTTTTCTTCCAGCACATATTCAGCAATGATGGTCAGCTGGCAACGGCGATGCGTGGTCACGTTCATAACATTCCTCCCAGCAGGACAAGCAGCGGTATGTTGATGAAAACATTGAATGGAAACGTCACGGCCAGCGCCGCTGAAATGCCCAGCGCCGGATTGGCCTCAGGAACCGCCATGCGCATGGCGGCCGGCGCGGCAATATAAGAGGCGCTCGCCAGCAGGACGCCAAAAAGGGTCGCCCCGCCTGCGGACAATCCGAGCAACCAGTGACCAAGCGCGACGCCCGTTGCCCCCATCACCAGCGGCGAGATCATGGCGAAGGTCACCAGCTTCAAACCGGCACGGCGCAGGTCGGAAAAGCGCCCGCCGACCACCAGCCCCAGTTCCAGCAAATACAAGGCCAACAGGCCGCGGAACAGATCACCGAACAGCGGCTTGAGCGGTGCAAAACCCTCGCTGCCTACAACCCAGCCGATAACAATGCCTCCGGCCAGCAGCACAATCCCTTTATTCGCCGCCACTTCCCGGAACACCGGCGTACCGCCTGTGCTGCCGGAACGGGCCAGTATCACACCGGCTATGATGCCCGGCGCTTCCATCAGCGCGAGAAGCACCGGCATGAACGATTCAGCCGGTATGCCGCGCTGCTGCAGATAGGCTGTTGCGATGGCAAAAGTCACCACGGATACGGAACCGTAGTGCGCAGCGACACTGGCAGCATCGCTGCGCGCGAGGCCGACCACATGCCGCAGCACCGGAAACAGGATGAACGGCAGGGCAAAGCCGGCGAACACGGCAAACAGCGCCGGCAACGCGACATGGGAGAGCGGCTGATGCGAGAGTTCGACACCGCCCTTCAGACCGATGGCCAGCAGCAGGTAGATCGACAGCGCCTCGTAAACCGGCTCCGGAAAACGCAGGTCCGAGCGGGCCAGTCTGGCTGCGACACCCAGCGCGAAGGTCAGGACCAGCGGATCAATCGGCATAAACTGCAACCGCCTTTCAGATCACTTTTTTCGCCTTAAGAGCAGCGATGGTTCCGGCATCGTAACCGAGCTCGCCGAGGATCGTTTCGCTGTCCGCACCCACCGGCCGCGGCGGCGTGTCGGCACGCGGTCCATCATGCGCGAAATTGAATGGCGACAGCGGCACCTTGAGGTCTTTTGCAAAACCGGTGACTGACGGCGGAAAAGTGTGGAACAGGCCGCGTGATTCAGTCTGCGCTTCCGCCATGCACTCGGGAATCGTGCGCACACGGCCCGCCGGGGCACCAGCCTCATTGAACAATGGTTCCCACTCAGCCGCGGTGCGCGTCATCAGTTTTTCCTGCATCAGCGCGCGCAGCGCCGGGATGTTGTCGCGGCGTGCCGCGCCTGTCGCAAAGCGCGGGTCATCGTTCAGTGCGGTCAGCCCCAGCACCTTGAGCAGACCCTGGTGCTGGTGTTCTTCGTTGATGGCAAAGGCAATCAGGCCATCTGCGGTATTGAAGGTGGTCGATGCCGGCGAACGGCTGGCCGCATCGTTGCCGCCCTGCTTCGGAATGGCGCCGGTGTTCATGTGCGCAGTCACCACCGACGCCATCAGAATGATGTTGGTGTCGAGCATCGACAGGTCAATGTACTGGCCTTTGCCGGTGCGCTGCTTTTGATACAGCGCCGCCGAAACCGCGTAGGCCGCGGCCAGTCCCGTTGAATAATCAATGATCGGCGGGCCCGCCTTCAGCGGCCCGCTGTCTTTTGTTCCGGTGACGCTCATGAAACCGGACCAGGCCTGGATCACGCTGTCGTAGGCCGGATGTTTCTGTTTCGGACCGGTGTTTCCGTAGGCGGTGATCGACATGAAGATGACCTCCGGGTTGACCTTCTTGACCGCCTCGTAATCGATGCCGCGTTTGGCTGCAGAGCCGCTGCGCAGGTTCTGCACCACCACATCACATTCAGCAGCAAGTTTGAGAAAGATATCGCGGCCTTCGGCTGAGTTCAGGTCCAGTGACAGGAAACGTTTGTTCGACGACTGGGTCATGAAACCCAGCGACAGTCCCTGCTGGCCATAGGAAGGGTCGGCCGCCTCGGAACGCCAGCGCACGGTTTCACCTTTGCCCGGCGGTTCGATCTTGATGACTTCGGCGCCCAGCAATGCAAGCTGATAAGCGCAAAACGGCCCGGCCAATACGCGGGTGAGGTCGAGTACTTTGACTCCGGAAAATGCTCTTTGATCCGACACGATGACGCTCCTCCGATGAACAGGCGGGCATCATATCAAGGCGCGGGATTCATCCGGCGCGGCAGTTCACATTGCGCGAACGGCCTGGACGAAGTTAACGCAGGCGACTTGCTCCGACCTGCAACGGTTGCCGTGTCGCTTTCTCTTCCGCAACCCGTGCCAGCAGTTCACGCACCTGCGGTAGGACGTCGCGCGCAGCCTCATCACCAGCGGCAAGGTTCGCGATCTTCTGCGAAAAATCGGTAATGCGCGTACGTATGGTCTGCGGACGGATCACTACATCGGCCTCTTGCGCATCCGTTGAACCACGCCGTGAAACATCCACGGCAATGACAATATCTGCACCCATGGCACGCGCGACCGACGCCGGCACCCGGCTGGCCACCCCGCCATCGACGTATTCAGTACCGCGGATTACCACCGGCCAGAACAGTTTGGGTACGCTGGCCGAAGCACGCACGGCCAACCCGGTATTGCCGCGGTTGAATACGATCATGCGATTGGTCTCGCGTTCCGCAGCGACAGCGACAAAAGGTTTCTGCAGCGCTTCGATCGGACGGTTGCGCAGCGTGTCGTTGATATAAGCCTGCAAGCGGCCGCCTTCAATAACACCGGGGCCGAAGAGGGTGAAGTCGAGCAGATCGTTGTCTTCGATGGCCAGCGCAGTGGATTCCAGTTCCGCAGCGCGCATGCCCCCGGCGTGAAGCGCCGCCACCACGGCACCGGAACTGACGCCGACGATGACATCGGCCTCAATGCCTGCCTCCTCGAAAGCCTTCAGCACGCCGACGTGGGCAAAACCGCGCGAACCGCCGGCGCCCAGCACCAGACCGATCACGGGCTGCGCCTTTGAAATACGCTGGAGCGGCGCCGCATAGGGTGCATCTGCCGCCGTGTGGTTAACGGGCGCAGTCGCGCAGCCCGCAAGCAGGAGTGCGGTCAGCGGAAACAGAAGGGATTTAGCGATCAGATGCATGGCAGTTGAGTGTGAGATGACCAGCCGCAGCGGTCAAGGTTCCTGAAGACCGCACCGACAATCGCAAACCAAATTGGTCAAGCATGGTTGCCATGCAAGGGCAAACACGACAAAATTACCGTCTGCTGAAGTTCAATAATTCGTAAAAAATCGAACTTGCAAGCGCATTTAAAAACATAACCGCCTTTCGAGGAGATTCACCATGAAAACCACCCGCAGTCTGACCCTGTTGCTCGTCGCCGCGCTGGGTTTTGGCGTCGCGCATAGCGCTTTCGCCGCCAGTCAGGAATATCCGAATCGCCCGATACGACTGATCATCCCCAATGCGGCGGGCGCGGCAGTTGACACGTTGGGTCGAATTTTCGCGAACACCTTGACCCAGGTCGCCGGCCAGCAGGTTGTCGTCGACAATCGCGGCGGCGCCGGCGGTCTGATCGGCATGGAAATCGGCAAGGACGCGATCCCCGACGGTTACACGCTGCTGTCGGCCTCGACGGCAGCGATGGTCATCGGACCGCATATCCACAAAAAACTGCCGTTTGATCCGATGAAGGACTATGCCTTCATTTCACTGTTCGGCATTACGCCCAACATTGTTGTCGTCAATCCGACGATGCCGGTGAAGTCGGTCAAGGAACTGATTGAATACAACAAATCCCGCGGCGGCAAAGCGAACATGGCCTCGGCAGGTACCGGTTCACAAAGCCACCTGGCGGGTGTTCTGTTCATGCAACTCGCGAAGTCCGAAGCGTTGCATGTGCCTTACAAGGGCGGCGGCGCATCGGTAGCCGCAGTAGTCGGCGGAGAATCGCAATGGACCATCACTCCGGCACCCGCAGTGGCCGGTCTGATCAAGGGCGGCAAGTTGCGCGCGATCGCACATACCCTGGCCACAAAATCCGCGCTGCTTGGCGACTTGCCGGCAGTTGCCGAAACCGTGCCCGGTTACCAGTACGGCGGCTGGAACGGTCTGCTTGCGCCGGCCAAGACGCCCAAGCCCGTCCTCGCCAAATTGCATGAAATGGTCATCAAGACGTCCCAGAACGCCGAGTTCCGCAAGCTGTTTGAGAACCAGATGACCGAGGTGGTCACCAATACGCCTGAAGAATTCCGCAAGTTCGTCGACGCAGAAATCAAGGCGATGGGGCCGGTGGTGAAATCAGCGGGACTGCAACCATATTGATAATTCCCCGGGTGGAGTAAAAAAGGCGGCCGCGGCCGCCTTTTTTATTGGCTACAGCGTGTTCCTGTCACAGCCCCCATCCTGACGGCAAAGGCCGCGTTACAATCGCGCCTCGAAAAATCATTCAAGCAGGAGCGCCGCCGGTGAAAGCCTTGATCGTCAGAGAGCACGGACCTATCGAAAACCTGCTGCTGGAAGAAGTGCCTGATCCGGCACCGGGTCCAGGCGAGGTGCTGGTCGACGTACATGCCGCCAGCGTCAACTTTCCTGACCTGCTGGTGATCGGCGGCACCTACCAGATTCTGCCCAAGCGACCTTTCAGCCCGGGCAAGGATATGGCGGGCGTAGTCGCTGCGGTCGGCGCCGGCGTCACTACCTGCAAACCCGGCGACCGCGTCGCCGCGCAGAACGAATACGGCGCTTACGCCCAGAAATGCGTAGTACCGCAGAACAATTGTTACGCGATGCCGGATTCGATGAGCTTCGCCGATGCCGCCGCAATGGGCATCGCCTACCCCACCGCCCACTTTGCTCTGGTCGAACGCGGACAGTACCAGCCGGGCGAAACCGTGCTGATCAACGGTGCTGCGGGCGGCGTCGGCATCGCAACCATCCAGGTCGCCAAGGCGCTGGGCGCCAGGGTGATTGCCAGCGTCGGTAGTGCGGAAAAAGCCGATCTGGCAAAAAAACACGGTGCCGACCACGTGGTTCGTACCGACGTGCCCAATCTGCGGGACGCCTTCCGCGATCAGGTCATGGCTGCGGCGGGAAAACGCGGCGTCGACATCATTGTTGATCCGGTCGGTGGCGACGTGTTCGACGCCAGCATGCGTGTCATTGGATGGTCGGGACGCATCATCGTTGTCGGTTTTGCCGAAGGCCGCATTCCCGAGATCAAGGCCGGCCATCTGCTGGTTAAAAACATTTCACTGATCGGCCTGCAGTACAGCGCCTATCGGGATCGTCAGCCGGAAAAAGTGCAGCGCGTGCAAAAAGCACTGTTTGACTGGTACGAGCAGGGCAAGATCAAGCCTCACGTGATGGGCGCTTGGCCGCTCGAGCAGTACCGCGATGCGCTGGCCACCGTGCGTGACCGCAAAGTGGTCGGGAAAGTGGTCATCCAGACACGCTGATCAAGCCGGATAAATTCGCAAGTAATTGTTTTTATTAACTTTTTATATCTAGCCGGCTTGCGATGACGACCCCGTCCCGGACACTCGCACCGCTGACGTTCAATACCAAGCTGTTTCAAGATCAACCTGAAAAAAAATTATATGGAACACCCGAAATCCACTCCGTCAATGCTGCGCCCCCTGCCCCGCTGGATTTTCATGAGCCGCTGGTTACAGGCACCGCTTTACATCGGCCTGATCGTCGCCCAAGCCGTTTATGTCTGGCAGTTTTGGGGGGAACTGATTCATCTGCTCAGCATGCTCAGCGTAAAGAACATCACCGAAACCGAAATCATGCTGATCGTGCTCGGCCTGATCGACGTGGTGATGATTTCGAACCTGCTGGTCATGGTGATCGTCGGCGGCTGGGAAACGTTCGTGTCGCGCCTTGACCTTGATGGGCACCCGGATCAGCCTGAATGGTTGTCCCACGTCAATGCGGGTGTGCTTAAAGTCAAACTGGCAACGGCCATCATCGGCATTTCGTCAATCCACCTGCTGAAAACCTTCATCAACGCCACGCAATACGACGAAAAAACGCTGATGTGGCAGACCATCATCCACCTGACTTTTGTCGGGTCGGCCATGGCGATCGCCTATACTGAAAAACTCACGCAATCCACGCAAGGCGCCAAAGCGCATTGACCGGCGCTGATCACCGAACAGGGCCCGGTAAATCACGGTACTGAAAGTTGCTGGAGCTATAGAATGATCGGAAAGGTCGCGGCATCAAGTGCCGCGCCAGCAACGGAGCCAGTGCATGAAGTTCGCCTTCAGGCCGGAAGTCAACGCGATCGCCCGCGACATCACCGCCACCAACCCCCGACATTGGTTCATTGCGTTCGTCGTTTTTTTTGCGGTGATCTGCGTCGGGACCTGGATGATCAATCTCGAGGCCAGCGAGCGGGATGCCCGGCGCAAGGTGGACCTGGTCGTCCAGGGCACCGCTCTCCGGTCGCAAATGAACCGCGAACTGAACCGCGTTCTGTATCTGACCAGCGGGCTGCGCAGTTATCTGGTCGTGCGCCAGAAGACTCTTGAACGCGATGAAATCGAAAACATCCTCGCCGCGATGTACGGGGAGTCGCAACACATCAAAAACTTTGCCGTGGCCGTCGGCCACCGCGTCACTTATGTCCATCCGCTGACCGGCAATGAAAAAGCCCTCGGACTTTTTTACCCTGATGTGCCCGAGCAGTGGAATGCCATAAAAAGAACAATAGACTCCGGCAAACCCGCCCTGCTCGGCCCCGTCAATCTGGTTCAGGGCGGAAAAGGTCTGATCTACCGCGCCCCGATTTTCATCAACGGACATTATTGGGGATTGCTGTCTTCGGTGTTCGACTCCCAATCACTGTTCGATGCGATGTTCACCGATAACAAGGCCAATGGTCTGGAAGTCGCCATCCGCGGCGTGGATGGTCTCGGGATAAAGGGGGAAGTGTTCTGGGGAAATGCCGGGCTATTCGCAGACCGGAATGTCCAGTTGATTGATATCGATGTACCCGGCGGAAAATGGGTCATGGCCGTCAAATCAACAACAATCGATGAAGGCAAAAAAACGCTGTGGTTGCTGCAGGGCATGGTCTGGCTGCTGGCACTCGCGCTGGCGTGGAGCGTATTCATTGTCTTGTCACAGCGTGCCAAACTTGCGCGACTGGCGTTGTTTGACGCACTCACGGGTTTGCCTAACCGGTTGCTGCTGGATGACCGCGTGGATAGGGCGATGACAAGTCTGCAGCGGGATTCCACCAAGACCTGCCTGTTGATGTTTGTTGACCTCGACCGCTTCAAACAGGTCAACGACGAATATGGTCATCACGCCGGCGATTTTGCGCTGAAGAGCGCTGCAAGCCGCATCCACGCGACCGTTCGTGGAGCAGACACGGTGGGAAGATGGGGTGGTGACGAATTTCTGATCTTCATGGAAAACGTTGACCGCGCCAGGATCAGCGAGCTTTTCGCCAAAATCCGCAATGCCGTCGAGAAGCCGGTCAATTACCGCGGCCATGAACTCAGCGTCGGCGTTTCCATCGGCTATGCATTGGCACCTGACGATGGCAACAAAATGGATCAGCTTCTGCGTGTCGCCGATGAACGCATGTATGCCGACAAGGACGCGCGCAACGCAGCCCGATAAACCTGCCGACTCGGGACTACTTCAGCATCAGCGGAATGCCGCTGAGAATCAGAATGACACACACCGTGCGGCGAAATACCGTTTCGCTGAGCCCGGTATGGATGCGATCACCAATGAAGATGCCGGTCAGCATGAACGGCAATGCCGCGGCAAACAACAACAGTGACTCTCGACCGAATTCGCCCACGGCGTAGTAGCCCAGCCCGCGAATCACCGCGAGCGTCATCATCAGCGCCGCCAGCGTGCCGCGGAACTGGTCTTTGGTGACGCGGATGGCGTCCATGTAAACCGCGAAAAACAGGCTCGCCATGGTGCCGAACATTGTGCCAACAGCACCGGCGAGAAAACTGGCCGCGGTGGCAATCGCGCGCGGTGGCGGGCGGCCGGGCCCGCCTCCACGTGTTTGCCACAACGCATACAGTCCATAACCCGACACCAGCGCACCCAGACCGCGTGACAGCCAGGCGGCATCCAGCGTCTTGAACAGCCAGAGACCGAGCAGTATGCCCAAAGTGCACGACGGCAGGATGCGCAGGATCATCGCGAACGACACGTGCTTGCGGTCCTTGCCGAACAGCGTAGCCGAAGAAGAAATCGTCAACAGCGTCCACACCGGGACCAGCACCTTCATCGGAATAACCAGCGCCAGCAGCGGCATTGCGGCAAAACCGCCAAAGCCGGTGCTGCCGCGCAGCGCGTAACTGGCGACCAGCACGACTGCGCAATAACCCCACTCCAGATGGCCAAGTTCAATCAAGGTTTTGCGATCAGCGGGTTGTGCTGCCGAGTTCGATCAAACGCATCACCTCGGCGGCAGCACCATGCGCCTCGTCACGGGTCAGCCTCTCAGCGGCTTCGTCATCGCGTTTGCGAATGGCTGCGAGCATCGCGCGCAGCCCTTTGATGCTTTCCCTGGAACGGCTGTCCGAGCGCTGCGGATGTGACAGCCCCAGCGCACGCCAGCGCCAGATGCGCGCGTGCAGCGTGCCGAGCATGGACGACAACGTCTCGCTGCCCGCGCCTTCGAACAGTACTTCATAAAACCGGTTCTTGGTTTCCAGCACTTCCTGCGCATCACCGCGCTCGTAAGCGCCGACCACCACGTCCAGCGCCTGTGCGAGCCGTTTCAGTTCCGCATCGCCGGCATTCTGCACGAACAGGCGCGCGGCCAGTCCTTCCAGCACAGCGCGTATGGTGTACAAATCTTTCGCTTCCGCCTGGGACAGCGCACGCACCACCGGGCCCTTGTTCGGCACATTGGCGATCAGGCCTTCGGTTTCGAGCTGGCGCAACGCTTCGCGAATGACGGTGCGCGACACCCCCATCATTTCGGTGAGTTCGCGTTCGGTCAGCCGCGCCCCGGGCGCCAACCGCCCTTCAATGATCGCGCGGCGCAAACCGTCGAGCACCTGCAAACGCAAGGGCGCTGCAAGTTTCTGAATATTTTCGATTT